>JAZRYY010000040.1:0-29178 GCA_045600985.1 Paludibacteraceae bacterium | reverse complement strand
CACTAACGCATCTGCAGAATCCCTTAATGCAAAACTTAAAGCTTTTAGAGCACTAATGCATGGCGTGAACGATGAAACATTCTTCTTGTACCGAGTATGCAAACTCTATGCATAATCCACGGAACTTTTACCATGCCCCGTAGGTCAGGCATAAATAAAATAGCCAATTACGCCCGTGAGAACGATGAGAAAAATGGGGTGGGAGATTTGTGAAATGAGCTTCGAGCCATGTGTACTCAACTTTGCGTTTTGCGTGAAAACAGGAAGGAGGCTCATGACGAAAACCAAGGCGAAAAGCATCCATGAGCAGGCGTCGATAAACGATTCTGGCGACATCAGTTTGATGGCGGCAGAGGCGATGAGGCCAATCACCAAGGCGCGAATGATGAGCATGGTGTGCTGGTAGTATTTATTCTCGCTCCAACGTCCTTGAATTTTGAAGTATAATCGGCTGATAATCAGCATAATAACGAGCGAAGGAAGGATGATGGACATGGTGGCAACAAGGCTTCCAAGAATGCTTCCGGTAGACGTGTAACCTACATAGGTGGCACAGTTGATTCCAATTGGTCCGGGCGTCATTTGCGAGATGGCAACGACGTCCACAAATTCGGTTTGTGACATCCATCCATAGCGCTCCACTTCCGCCTGAATGAGTGAAATAATAGCCATTCCTCCGCCGAAACCGAGGAGGCCAATCTTAACGAATGATATGAAAAGCTGGAGGTAGATCAATTGCGAAATGGGAATTAGTGTTTGGTGAGTTTTTGAACGGACTTGGCAAACGAGATTGCCATGCGAATAACGGCAGCCGCCAGCAGTCCTACCACGGCAGGGCGTACTCCTTTCATTACGGCTTCCACTTGCGGAATCTCGCGAATATTGCGAAACGCCATTGCGATGAGCAGAATGATGACAAACGAGGGGAGAATAGCTCCTAAAACGGATAGTATGAGTCCTCGCCAACCATCCAATCTGTAACCCAGAAAAATGGCAGAATTTACGGCAATAACGCCCGGAGCAGCCTGAGCGAGCGCGATCATATTGAGAAATTCTTCCTCTTCCAGCCAATGTTGCTCGTCTACAATCTCACGTTGGATAAGCGGAATCATGGCGTAGCCTCCACCAATGGTGAAGGCGCCAATCTTGAAGAATGTGGTGAAAAGTTTGAGCGAGCGGTTCATCTTGTGCAGGTTATTGATTTTGAGAAAGCCTGGCTTCCTCTGCAAGGATGCGATGGTAGGTGCGCAGCACGCCGTGAACATACTGAGTGGTGGCATCTGAATTGAAATAGCCGTATTGCACCACGGAGTCGGTATAGAATTCCTCGTATTTGAGTTGGTTGAGATATTCTTCTGCATCAGACCACCGATATGGACTTCCTCCGTATTTCTTGGCGAGGCGTCGAGCGTCATGAATGTGTGCCGGACCAGCATTATATGAAGCAAGAATAAATTTTATTTGCTCGGTGGAATCATTCACAAAACGGAACTGATTCTGCAAGCGTGCAATATACTTGACAGAAGCTGCGATATTATCTTTCGGCACAAAGCACGTAGAATCATTCAAGCCAAATTTTCTGCCGGTAACGGGCATGAGCTGCATCAGACCTCGTGCGCCACTTGGCGATGTGATGTTTGGATTGTAACGGCTTTCGTGGTAGGCGACAGCCGCCAGCAATTCCCATGGCCAATTGCATTCTGGGGCATAGGTGATAAAATGCTCGGCATAAGGTACGCTGGAGAGTACGGTTTCTTCGGAAATAGTGACCTGTTGCTCAACGTAGTATTCCTTACCCATGCCGATAAGCATCATGATGATGCCCATGCCGCACGCCACCCCAAGCGGAATGAAGTATGTGCGCTTGCGATGGAGAGCCTGTTTATATGTTTGTGCTGCGTTCAAGATTATTCTTCGTCGCCTTGGATTTGTTGTTTGATAAATTTCACGAGCATGTTGATAGCAGGCTTGTTGTGGCCGCCCTGTGGCACAATCACATCTGCATATCGCTTGCATGGCTCGATAAACTGCTCATGCATAGGCTTGAGCACCTTTTGATAGCGATCAATAACGGCTTCCGTGGTGCGTCCTCGTTCTACGATGTCTCGCTTGATGACACGGATGAGACGGTCGTCGGCATCGGCATCCACGAAGATCTTAAGATCCATTTGAGCACGAAGATCAGGGTCGCAAAGCGCGAGAATGCCTTCCACGATAATCACTTCTTTAGGCTCGATATGGATGGTTTCTTTTTGGCGAGTGCAGGTGAGGTATGAATAAATAGGCTGCTCGATAGCCTTCCCTTCCTTCAGCTGCTTAATCTGCTCTTCAAGGAGCGACCATTCGAAAGCGTTTGGATGATCAAAGTTGATGTTTTGACGTTCTTCCACGGGCACATGCGAAGAATCTTTATAGTATGAATCCTGTGGAATAACCACAACCTCTCCTTTGGGGAGTCTGTCTGTGAGTCGCTTAACTACCGTCGTTTTGCCAGAGCCTGTGCCGCCTGCAATGCCAATAATAAACATATGTTTTTAGATGTTATGGGTTAATTTGCCCACAAAATTAATAAATTTTGATGGAATAACCAAATAAATGCGCAATTTTCTAAAAGAAAATAGAAATTATTTGTGTATATCGAAAAAATGTACTATCTTTGCAGTCTATTTTTATAGTATGCGGAAATCTGCCAATTTGACATACGCAGGAGAACGGGCATGCTTTTTGTAAATTATCCCAAAACGAACATTTAACACGTATTAATATGGAAGTAACAAACGAACAGATTGTAGCAAAGATTGTGGAAGGTATTCAAAACCGCAAAGGCCACAAGATCGTAACCGTAAACCTTGAGAAATTGAGCGAAGCACCATGCCAATGGTTTGTGATAGCAGAAGGCAATTCTTCTACGCAGGTATGCGCGATTGCCGACGAAGTTGAGGATTTCGTACGCAAAGAAATTCGCGTGAAGCCATTTGCTGTGGATGGTTTGGAGAATGCCGAATGGGTGGCTATGGATTATGGCCAGATTATCGTACACATTTTCCAGCGTGAGCCTCGTGCTTTCTACGATATTGAACATTTGTGGGAAGACGGTGTGCTTACTGAAATTGCAGACCTCGATTAAGAATTAGATGAATATGCAAGGAAACGAAAATAAGCAGGGTCCTAAGAGAGATCCTAAGAAACGTCCCACTCTGATGTGGATATACCTGGCCATTATTGCTGTGCTGAGTATAGCTTATCTGGCGAGTGGTACGGGCGATTTTGCCAAACTGGCTGAAGCGCAGAAGGAGATTTCATACACGCAATTGCAATCTTATGTAGAGAACGATTGTGTGGAGAAAATGATCATTGTGGACGATAACACGGTGAAGGCTTCTATTCGCAAAGATCAGATGGTTGTGGTGTTTGGCGAGACAGCCAAAGATCGTGAGAACGGCGTGATTCAAGTGAATATTCCGAGCGTAGTGGAATTTAATCGCTATGTGGAAACAGTGAACAGCAACCGTTTGGAAAGCAACCAGCCAAAGATAGACGTGAGCTTCAAATCAGATCACAGCACATGGTCGATTATTTTGATCAACGTGCTGCCAATCGTGATTTTTATCCTATTCTTTGTGTGGATGAGCCGTGGTGCTGCAGCCGGAGGTGGCATGGGTGGCATCTTTGGCGTAGGTAAAGCTCGTGCGCAAGTGTTCGATAAAGATAACAAAGCCAAAGTGACGTTTAAAGACGTGGCTGGTTTGGAAGGTGCCAAAGAAGAAATTCAGGAGATTGTATCTTTCTTGAAGAACCCATCCAAATATACGGAGTTGGGCGGCAAAATCCCTAAGGGAGCTTTGCTGGTGGGCCCTCCGGGCACGGGTAAGACTCTGTTGGCCAAGGCTGTGGCCGGCGAAGCAGATGTGCCATTCTTCTCGATGTCGGGTTCTGATTTCGTGGAAATGTTTGTGGGCGTCGGTGCGAGCCGTGTGCGCGATCTTTTCCGTCAGGCCAAAGAGAAAGCGCCATCCATCATTTTTATCGACGAGATTGATGCTGTGGGCCGTGCTCGTGGCAAGAACGTGATGAGTGGTGGTAATGATGAACGCGAATCGACGCTGAACCAATTGCTCACGGAGATGGATGGCTTCGGTACGAATACGGGCGTCATTATTCTGGCAGCCACCAACCGCGCAGAGATTCTCGATCCGGCTTTGCTGCGTGCTGGCCGTTTCGATCGCCAGATACACGTGGAATTGCCTGATTTGAAAGAACGTATGGATATTTTCAATGTGCATCTTCGTCCATTGAAATTAGACGACACGGTAGATGTGAATTTCCTGGCAAAGCAAACGCCTGGTTTCTCTGGCGCAGATATCGCCAATGTTTGTAATGAGGCGGCTTTGATTGCTGCCCGTGCAGAAAAGAAATCAGTAGGCAAGGAAGATTTTATGAACGCAGTTGACCGCATCGTTGGCGGTTTGGAACGCAAAAATAAGATTATGACTGCCGAGGAAAAACGTTCTATTGCATATCATGAGGCAGGCCATGCTACAGTAAGTTGGATGCTGGAAGGAGCCAATCCGTTGGTGAAAGTGACCATCGTGCCGCGAGGAATGGCGTTGGGCGCAGCTTGGTATTTGCCGGAAGAGCGTCAGTTGGTTCGCACCAATCATTTGCTCGACGAGATGTGCGCAACGCTGGCTGGTCGTGCAGCAGAAGAACTCTTCCTGCAGCAAACCAGTACGGGTGCTTTAAACGATTTGGAGAAAGTGAATAAGCAGGCTTACGCGATGGTGGCATACTACGGCATGTCGGAATCGCTGAAGAATATCTGCTATTACGACTCCACCGGTCAGGCGTCGTATTTCAATAACCCGTATTCGGAAGAAACGGCTAAGAAAATCGACGAAGAAGTGAACAAGATGATCAATGGACAAATGGCTCGTGCGAAAGAGATTTTGGAGGCGAACGCAGAAGGTCACCACAAGATGGCCGAATTGCTGATTGAAAAAGAGGTGATTACGTCGGAAGATGTGGAAGCTATTCTCGGCCCGCGTCCATGGAAATCTCGTGGCGATGAGATGATTGAGGCTAACGCGAGAGTTGAAGCCGACCTGAGCGAGAGTTCAGAGGGAACTGAAAACATGGAAACTGCTGAATTGGCAGAAAATAAGGGAAATAACGAAAACATAGAAAATAATGAAGAAAGTAATGCTTAGTATGTGCCTGCTGGTCATGGCTTTGATGGCTGGCGCACAACAACCTCAGAAATTGCCAATAGACAGCGCAGTTCGCGTAGGTAAGTTAAGTAATGGTCTCACCTATTACATCCGTCATAACGAGTTGCCCAAGCAGCGTGCCGAGTTTCATATTGCGCAAGCCGTAGGTGCTACCCTTGAGGAGGACAACCAAAACGGTTTGGCTCACTTCCTGGAGCATATGTGCTTTAATGGTACAGAACATTTTCCTGACAAGGGTATTATTAATTATTTCGAATCTGTAGGTGTGAATTTTGGAGGCAATATTAATGCCTACACCTCTCTCGACCGTACCGTATATCGTCTTTCAGAGGTGCCAACTTATCGTGAAGGAATCGTGGATTCAGCCTTGTTGGTAATGCACGATTGGAGCTGTGCAGTGTCTCTTCTTGGCGAAGAAATCGACAACGAACGTGGCGTCATCCGTGAGGAATGGCGTACGGGTGCAACGGCTTCTCGTCGCATGTGGAAGGAATCCAATCGTTTGATGTATCCGGGCTCCAAATATGCCAAACGCGACGTGATTGGCGATACGGCTGTGATCAATAATTTTACCTACGATGCTTTGCGCAGCTATTATAAGCAATGGTATGGACCGGATTTGCAGGCCATTATCGTGGTGGGAGATATCGACGTAGACCAGATTGAAAAGAAGATCAAGGCATTATGGGCCAACGTGCCAGAGCGCGAAAATCGTGGTGTTCGCCCAATCGCTGAGATTGCCGACAACGACGAGCCGATCGTGGCTATCGTTACCGATGATGAAGCACAGCAAACCACTTTCAAAGTGATTTATAAGCATCAGCCTGTGCCAGAAATCTATAAAGGTACCGACCAAATTTACGTGGTTAATCTCTGCCATTCGCTGATCGGCAACATGATTGGCGAGCGTATGGATGATATTTTTGTGAATCCAAATTCGCCAATGGTGGGTGGCTGGATGAGTTATTTCAATCTGTATCCGGCAATTGATGCTTTTTATGCTACCTGTACTGCCAAGGAAGGTCAGGAAAAAGTTGCTTTCAATCAGCTGCTCGAGCAGATTGAGAAAGTGCGTCGCTATGGCTTCACACCAGATGAATTGGAACGTGCAAAAACGAATATGCTCAACAGCTATGAGAAATCTTATAACGAGCGCAGCGCAACTCGCAATATCAGCTATGTGAACGAATATATTGGTGCCTTCTTGGAAGGTGATCCAATCCCTGGTATTGAATGGGAATATGAATATGTGAAGCAGGTGTTGCCACATATTACCGTGGATATGCTTGCGCCACTTTCTCAAAATTATGTGCGTGAACAAAATGTGATCGTCAATATCCAGGCACCTACCAAGCCAGAGGTGGTTCTTCCTACTGAGGCAGAGGTGCTGGCTGCACTCAAGAATATGCCTAATTTGGAGATTGAAGCACCTAAGCAGAATACGGCCGACTACACGTTGGTGAAGAAGGCTCCTAAGGCTGGCAAGGTGAAGAAAGTAACGAAGAATGAAACGCTTGGCACAACCGAATGGCTGCTCAAGAATGGCATCCGCGTGGTGTTCAAACCTACCGAGTTCAAGCAGGATGAGATTCAGATGCGTGCATTCTCTTATGGCGGTATGAGCCTGGTGAAGGAAGCAGATTTGCCTTCTGCCGAACTGACGGGAAGTGCGATGAATTATATGGGCGTGGGCAATTTCTCCATGAATGAGTTGACGAAAGCGCTTACGGGCAAGACAGTTGGTTTTGATGCGCAAATCAATACCAATACGGAAGGCGTGTCGGGCATGTCATCTGTCAAGGATTTTGAAACCCTGTTGCAGTTGAATTATCTTGCATTCACGGCTCCACGTCGCGATGAAGAGGCGTTTGCCAGCCTGATTGATATGTATAAGAACTATCTCAAGAATAAGGATGCCAATCCAAAGGCTGCTTTCAGCGATTCCGTTCAGATGATGACGTCCAACTATTCTCCACGTACCATTCTTTGGGATATGTCAACGCTTGAGAAAGTTTCTCTTGATCGTATCATGGCTGTTTATAAGGAACGCTTTGCCAATCCTGCCGACTTTACCTATTTCTTTGTGGGTAATATCAATCCGGACGATAAGCAAACAAAGAAACAGATTCTTACCTGGTTAGGCGGCCTGAAGACCAAGAAGACGCGTGAGCATTTCGAGGATAATAATATTCGTGCACCAAAGGGTGTCGTGAAGAACTATTTCACTCGCGATATGCAAACGAAGACGGCCAGCAACCGTATTCAATATACATCTTACGACATGCCTTACTGCTTGGCAACAAGCTTGAATATGTCCATGATTGGCCGCATTCTATCTACTCGCTATTTGGAGTCTATCCGCGAACGTGAGGGCGGCAGCTATGGCGTAGGAACACACGGCTATTTGAGTGCTTTCCCTGTTGCTGAGGCTGGCTTGCTGATGCAGTTTGATACCGATCCGGAGAAGCAGGTTCGTCTTATGGAGATCATCCATGAAGAAGTGCAAACTATCCTGAAGGATGGTCCGTTGGCAAGTGATTTGGCCAAGGAAAAAGAATCCATGCTCAAGGATTACACCGAAGATGTTGAGGAAAACAGCTGGTGGTTGAGCACCTTGGATACCTATTATAAATTGGGTGTGAATCGCTATACTGAATATGTGGATGCGGTAAATGCCATTACTGCAGAAACCGTGCAGGCTACGTTGAAGAAACTCGTAGAGTCCGGCAATATGTTTGAAGTGGTGATGCTGCCTAAATAAGTAAAAGCTAATGAAAAAGAATTGCCTGATATATCTGTTGGTACTGTTCTGCCACACGCTGTTGGCGCAAGATTTGCAGTATTCCGTCCACCACTATTCTGTGGCGGATGGGCTGCCGCAAAACACGGTACGTGCCATTTTGGAAGACCGTGACGGCTTTATGTGGATTGGTACGTGGGACGGCCTTTGCAGATACGACGGCAATGTTTTTAAAACGTATAAGCCCTCTTTCTCTGGAGCGCGTATTGCATCCAATCGTATTGATTTTATTTACGAAGATGCGCTTGGCTTTATTTGGGCACGGACCTACGATGGTGCATTTTATCGCTTGAATAAACATACAGAAACGATTCTTCCTACAGAGATCCACGACGCACGTTTTGGCAACCGCCTGCCTATCAAGAATCTCCTTTTGGAGCAAATACCGGGAGTGGTATGGCTGTCGGGAGATACGCAATTGCTGCGTGTGGAAGAAAACGATAAGAGAGGCAAATCCGATCAAACGAAGCAAACGCTTTTCTCGCTCCACGGCTATGCCAATTTCCTGCTTTGCGATGAACAGGGTACGGTATGGGCCGGCACCAATAATGGAATTGAACATTTTGCAGATGAACAGAGTTGCTATTTTCCCGGTACTTCCGCCGAAGAAAACTATTTCACAACAGGCATAGTAATGGGGAATGATCTTTGGTTGGGCACTGATGCTGGTGTTCTTTGGCATTACGTGGCAGAGAATCAGCGTTTTGAACGTGCTCGCATGGCTGTCTCTTCTGCCATTACGGGTGTGGAAATGTTGGATGAAAGCTGCTTGATTATCACCACAGAGGCCGATGGCGTGGTGGTATATAACCATCAAAATGGCGAACATCAGCAGTTCTCGGTGGCCAATACCAAGGGTCTTACTTCTAATCTTTTTGAAGCGCCATATGTGGAAAAAACGGGTGTGGCATGGCTGCTTAATCATCAGAAAGGAGTGTGGCGTTACGATCACGCATCAGGAAGTTTACGCCACTACATGCCGGAGATTGATATTCGCTATCAGGATCAGTTGGGCAATAATTTCTTTGCGTGCTATGATACAGAAGGTCATATCTGGGTGAATCCCAATGGCGGCGGTTTTTCATACTACGATGAAGAGCAGGATAAACTGCTCTCGCCTCTTGGCGGCTGCACCAACATGGTGCACTCTGCTATGATTGATAAGCGCGGAAGCATCTGGCTTGGTACGTGCGATTTGGGTTTGGATCGTGTGGATGTGAGCCCCGTGCATTTCCATTTGAATGATATACGCAATCAGTCGGGCGTGGCGAGCGAAGTGCGAAGTTTCCTGTTGCTACGCGATGGAACGCTTCTGCTCGGCACGAAGGATTTCATGGTACATCGCGTCAAAGCGAAGGGTGAAGTTCTCAGCAAAGAACGTCTCCCTCAGCGCGTCTATGCTATGCTTGAAGCTGCCGACGGAACGATGCTGTATGGAACACGAGGCGCGGGGTTGATCGTGCGAAACGGCAAGCAGGAATTTCGGTATGCACACGAGGAGAATAATCCGGCATCACTTTCCTGCAGCGATATCTATGATCTTATCTACGATGCCGACAGTACCCTCTATATTGCCACATACGGCGGTGGTATCAATATCTTCCGCAATGGCGAGTTCGTTCATCCATCCAATAAATGGAATAGTTATCCTACCAATTTTGGCGAGAAGGTACGCGATTTGGCTTTGGTGAATGACACTACAATCTGGGCCGCCTGTACGAGTGGTCTGTTGCGCGTCAACACCCGCACATTAGCTACTCAGCAAACCGCCTTTTTTGATATACGCAATATCACCCAAACGCCAGATGGACATGTTTGGTTGAGTACGTTCGGTGGTGGTCTGGTGGAAGTTATTTCTCCGGAAAAAGAAGAGGTATTGGCTGATGATAATATCCATCAGTACACCTCCAAGAATGGCTTGATCTCAGATATTGTTCTCTCCACGGCAGCCATGCCGGATGGCGATTTATGGTTCGTATTTGAAGAGGGTGTGTCGCACTATGATCTGCAAAGCCAGACTTTCCAGCATTTCATGGTGCTGTCGCCTGATATGCACGCCTCTTTCGGAGAGGCGGAAGCACAGGTGTTTCCAACGGGCGAAGTGCTTTTCGGCTATAGTTCAGGCTTTTGCTGGTTTGCTCCAAATGAGATTTTCCATTCGAAAGAGTTTCCACGCCTGCAGTTCACGGATTTCATAGTGGGCAACCAATCTGCAAAGATAGGTTCAGGTTCGCCACTCAACGATAATATCAATTGTGTAGAGAAGATTGATCTTCGCCATAATCAAAACGTCTTTACGATCTACTACACGGCCATCGATTATGCGAATGCTGAGCATTTTATGTATGCCATCAAGATGGACGGATTGGATCGTGATTGGAAATATGTGGACCATCTCCGGGCTGCCACTTACACCAATCTCTCGCCCGGCGACTATACATTCCATGTGCGCTCCACCAATGCGCAAGGCTTATGGGGCGATAATGAACGCACCATTCAAATCCACGTGCATGCCTCTTTCTGGGCATCGCCCTTTGCATGGACGATCTATCTGGTGCTGCTGATAATGCTGCTTTGGCTTCTGGTGCATAATTTCCGCACGGGAAATCAATTGCGTCAGGAGATGATGGTAGAGCAGAAAGTGACGGATATCAAATTGCGTTTCTTCACCAATATATCGCACGAGCTGCGCACGCCACTCACGTTGATCACAGGCCCAGTGGAGAATATTCTTCATAATGAGCATATTTCCAATGAGGTACGCACGCAGCTTGAAATTGTATCGTCGAATGCATCCCGCATGCTACGTCTGATTAATCATATTCTTGATTTCCGCAAGATACAGAATCAGAAGATGCGTCTTCGCGTGCAGGAGTCGAATCTTAATATTTTGAGTGAAGCTACGTTTGCCAATTTCACGAAGGAAGCGGCAGATAAGCATGTGGCTTTCAGTTTTGAACCATCTCCGGCCCCCGTGTTGGCATGGGTGGATCGCGAGCGAGTGGACACCATCATTTATAATCTCCTTTCCAATGCCTTTAAGTTCACTCCTTCGGGTAAGTCCATTACGTTGCGCGTGAAAGATACGCCTAATTATGCTATCGTTGAGGTGGCTGATACAGGTATTGGTATTCCAAAGGATAAGCGGGCTGTATTGTTTGAACGCTTTGCGTCCAACAACGAGATCAATGCATCTGCCAATAAGCAAGGCACGGGCATCGGCCTTAACCTGGTGAAAGAACTGGTGGATTTGCATCACGGCTATATTGAGGTGGATTCAGAACCTGGCAAGGGTGCAACCTTCACGGTGCTGTTTAAGCACGGTCGCGACCATTTTCAGCAGGATGTGGATATTATCTACGATGACACCAATTCTCCTGTAGAGCAACTGGTGAGCGAAGAGCAAGAGGCAGAGAATGCCACGCCGCAAGATCCGAATCTCCATACGCTTCTCGTGGTGGACGATAATGATGATATGCGCGTCTTCCTCCATTCTATTCTCGCGGCAGAATACAATGTGCTCACGGCAGCGGATGGCGCAGAAGCATTACGCATCAGTGGTGCCAACAGTATTGATTTGGTAGTGACCGACCTGATGATGCCAAATATGGATGGCCTGGAGCTTACGCAACGATTGAAATCGGCTATCGAAACATCACATATTCCGGTGTTGCTGCTCACGGCCAAATCGGCTATTGAATCGCGCCTACAGGCTCTGGAATATGGTGCCGACGATTACATTACCAAGCCTTTCTCTCCCGAGTATCTTTTGGCTCGTATTGATAATGTTCTGCGCCAACGGAAACGTCTTCAGGAGAACTATCGCCATATGCTGATATTGCCGACCGAGGTGGCAAAAGAAGAGGTGGTGAAGACTCCGAATGATATTTTCCTGGAGCGACTTTACACCTACATGCTGCAGAATCTTGATAATAATGCGCTCACGGTGGAGGATATGGTGCGTGAGATGGCGTTGGGTCGTACCGTTTTCTTCAATAAACTGAAGAGCCTTACGGGCCTCTCGCCGGTGGAATATATTCGCGATATACGTATACGTCGTGCCGCAGAAATGCTTCTCGACCCCAATTATAATATTACTGAGGTGACTTATATGGTGGGTATGAATGATTCCCGCTATTTCTCCAAGTGTTTTAAGGCCGTTTACGGCGTCACACCTTCGGAATACAAGAAAAAGAACGGACAAATACCCCCGCGGTCATGACCAAGCAGGTTTGCTACATATTGCTTCTCCTTCTCGCTGTGACGGCCTGTCATCGCGTGAAGCCACAATCGCCAGCCAATCGCCAGCAGGATGATTCTTTGAAGATAGCCACCACGATTGCCAATGTGCGTCTTGCCGATGCGGCCGCGGCTCAATGTACCGCTTTTGCAGCGAAGCAGGAGGTCAGCTATGTGTTATCGGATTATGGCTTTTGGTATCATATACGTCGCAGCGGAGGTGAGCAGATGATTAAGCACGGCGACCATGTGGAGTTCTGCTACGAAACCTATACACTGGATGGCGTGATGATTGAGAATGTGCAAGCACAGGTGCAAGTGGGAAAACGTGAAATATTCTTTGCCGTGGATGAGATGCTGACCGAATTGGCGGAAGGCGACGAAATAACGCTTATTTCTCCTTATTATACCGCGTACGGGCGCGATGGCGACGGCAAAGTGCCAGCCCTCACCAATTGCATAATCGTTCTCACCAATCTGCATCGTACTAATCTCTAAAATCAGTTTTTAATATGAAACATACATCTTTTCTTCTTTTGGCTCTGATGACCTGCCTGCTCGCAGGAACTAGCTGCAATCAGAATTCTTATTCTGCTCAAATCAAGCAGGAGAAAAAGCTTATTGATGCATACGTGAAGCAGCATAATATCAAGATTGTGCAGGAGGCACCAGATTATATGAATTGGCCGGAGGACGTGTATCTGCAGCTGATGGAGTATTGCTATTTCAATCTTTCTCAGCCGGGCGATACGACCACAGAGCCTTTGGCCTCTTATGATGAAGTGCTCATCCGTTATCGCCGATACGGACTAACGGAACCAACCGACACGCTATCGTTTTGGAATACCAACGAGATGGCTGAGCCGATCAGTTATAAGTATCGCACGCAGTCGGATAATGTGTGCCAAGGCTGGATTTATGCCTTGCCTCAGCTCAAATATAGCGGAGCAGAGGGTAAGCTCATTTGTCCTTCTCGCTATGGCTTCAATACGGAGAATACGGCCGTTATTCCTTATGGCTATGATCTCAAAATGATGATTAAGCGCTTCTGATTATTTGCATTTTACTTACTTATTAAAAACATAATATTATGTCCTTAGTTAAATCTATTTCAGGCATTCGCGGCACTATAGGTGGACGCGTAGGCGATGGTTTGAATCCCGTTGACATCGTTCGTTTCACAGCTGCTTATGCAACCCAACGCAGGCGTAATCTTCCAGACAACAACACCCTCGTGGTAGGTCGCGACGCTCGTATTTCTGGCGAGATGGTGGACCTTCTCGTAACGGCTACTCTTCTTGGTATGGGCTACGACGTGGTAAACATTGGCATGGCCACCACGCCAACCACCGAATTGGCCGTGATTGGCGAGAAAGCAGCAGGTGGTATTATCCTTACCGCTTCGCATAATCCAAAGCAATGGAATGCACTCAAGCTTCTCAACAATCGTGGTATGTTCCTCACCGATCCGGAAGGCAAGGAAGTGCTCGCTATTGCTGAGGCTGAAGATTTTAATTTTGCTGAGGTCGACCAGCTTGGCCATCTCACCCACAAGGATTATCTGCCATATCATATCGATAATGTGCTCAATCTCAAACTCGTGGATGTAGAGGCGATTCGTAAACGCAATTTCACTGTGGCTATCGATTGCGTCAATTCAATTGGTGGCGTGGCTATTCCAGCCGTACTCAAGGCGCTTGGCGTAGAGAATATCATCTGCCTCAATTGCACGCCTAACGGCCATTTCCCACATAATCCGGAACCTCTTCCTGAGCATCTCACGGAGATTGCCGACCTTCTCAAGCAAGGCAAGGCAGATATAGGTTTCGTGGTTGATCCGGATGTGGATCGCCTGGCACTTATCAATGAGGATGGAACTATGTTTGGCGAGGAGTACACGCTCGTAGCTGCGGCTGATTATGTGCTTTCACATACACCTGGTGCTACCGTTTCCAATCTCTCTTCTTCCCGTGCACTCATGGACGTAACCGAGCGCCATGGCTGCCTGTATTCGTCTTCCAAGGTGGGTGAGGTGAATGTCACCACCGAGATGGAGCGAGTGGGTGCCGTGATTGGTGGCGAAGGCAATGGTGGCGTTATCTATCCTGAGTCGCACTATGGTCGTGATGCATTGGTGGGTATTGCACTTATCCTTTCGCATTTGGCTCATAAGGGCTGCAAAACGAGCGAACTGCGTGCAGAATTTCCTAATTATTGCATCTCAAAGAATCGCATAGAGCTTACGCCGGATTTGGATGTGGATGCTATTCTGGAGGCAATCAAGGGCATCTATAAGATGTATGATGTAGATAGCCGTGATGGCGTGAAGATCAATTTCCCACAAGGCTGGGTGCTGCTGCGCAAATCCAATACTGAACCAATCATTCGTGTATATTCAGAGGCTCCTACCATGGAGCAGGCAGAGAAGTTTGCACACGCAATCATGGATGAAATCACCCGTCTGAGCGGCAAGTAATTTATAGAATACCCCATGAGAATATTAATTAGCAACGATGACGGTTGGGGATCGAAAGGTTTGTCCACTCTTATTCGCGCCATGCGTCAGTTTGGCGAGGTGGTGGTAGTGGCGCCCGATGGCCCACGTTCGGGAATGTCGTCTGCCATTTCCGTGCTCAAACCCGTGCGCCTTACTTTGGTGCAGGAGGAACCGGGACTGACCGTATACACGTGCACAGGCAATCCTGCAGACTGCATTAAAATGGGTCTGCAGGTGGCTTGCGCCGATCAGCGCCCCGATCTTGTTTGCTCCGGCATTAATCATGGCGATAATGGCACGGTGAATGTGCTTTATTCAGGCACGATGGGAGCCGTTTTTGTGGGCTGCGAACAGGGTATACGATCCATTGGCTGGTCGATAGATGATCACAGTCCAGATGCAGATTTCTCCTTTTTTGAACCATACATCATCGAGCTCACGAAGCGTATTCTTCAAACGCCCAACGAAGAGTGCCTCTGCTGGAATATCAATGCTCCGGTAGGCCCTATTCATGGCATGAAAATCACGCGCCAGGAGCGAGGTTATTGGACGAAAGAATGGCAGCAGTATACCGATCCTACGGGCCGTACTTTTTATATGCTTACCGGCGAGTTTGTGCCTACTGAGAAGAAACTTCAGTTGGATGAGTTTGCACCCGATGAAGTGCCTACCGATCATGCAGCTAATCGTGCCGGATATATAGCCGTCACTCCCACCACAATCGATATGACGGACTATGCTCACGCTCATATCCTCCAATTGGATTAACTGTGTAGTTCGTGAATAGATTGGATTAACCGTATAGTTTGTGTATAGATTTGATAAATATTGGATTGGTATCTTGATAGGTCTCCTTTGTCCGGCTCTTTTTTGCTACGCCTATGTAGAAACGTATCATCTCTGGGCCGTGCTGCGTGCATTCAATTTTGGCGAAGGTACTATCCTTTCCAAGATGATGATAGTGTCGGTTTTCCCCGATATGGCGATGCTGTTTTTGTTTTACGAAACCGACACGTGGAAACTTGCCAAAGGCGTACTTATCGGCAGTTTTCCGTATATGCTCGCCGCCATAGCAGTTAGTATCTGATGCGCTCACTCTTTTTCATAGCAGGCGAAGCCTCGGGCGATTTGCATGCCTCGGCTTTGATTCGAGCTCTTCGGGAGAAAGAGCCCCAGTTGCGTTGTGCAGGTCTGGGAGGTGATCTAATGGCGGCAGAAGGATGTCATCTTTTTCAGCACTATCGCGAGATGGCGTTTATGGGTGTGGTGGCCGTGTTGGGCAATATGAATAAGGTACGCCGAAATTTCCACATAGCCGAGCAGGCCTTGCTTGCGGAGCGTCCGGATGCACTTATTTTGATTGATTACCCATCGTTTAATCTCAAGATAGCGGCCTTTTGCAGAAAACATTTGCCCGCCACTCGTATTATTTATTATATACCGCCGAAAGTGTGGGCATGGAAAGCCTGGCGAATACATAAGATTGGTCAGCTATGCGACGAGGTGTTGGGTATTTTCCCGTTTGAGGACGATTATTATGCGAAGCGGGGCTACCATTGCACTTATGTGGGTAACCCAACCGTGGATAGCATCAGCCGCTATCAGACAATGCCAAACGGACGAAAGCAAGCTGGCCACATGATTGCTCTTCTTCCCGGTTCACGCAAGGGCGAGATTGCCCATTGCCTACCGAAGATGATAGACGCAGCAAGAATGGCCATTCAAAAGCAGGGCCATGCATCATCACTTGTTATCTCCGGCGCACCGGGTATTGATCCCGCTTTCTATCAGCAGTATGCTGGCGATTTGCCTGTGGTGTTTGGCGAAACATATCGTCTTCTCTCGGAAGCAGATGCAGCCATCGTGAATTCGGGCACGGCTACATTGGAGGCAGCTTTGCTGCGTTGCCCGCAGGTGCCGGTATATCATATCGCGTGCGATTTCCTTACGCCGTTGAGGCCGTTGGTGTTTCCGTCGCCGTTCTTTACGCTGCCGAATATCATCCTCCAGCGAGAGGCTGTGCATGAATGTATCGCCAATAAATTTCGCGTGCCACTGGTGGCCGACGAGCTTTCTCGCCTGCTTTCCGATGACGCCTATCGCCAACAGCAACTTGCTGCCTATGATGAAATAGCTCGCCTCCTCGGCACATCCTCTGCTCCCGATACAGCTGCAGAGATCATTTTAAAGTTTTAAAGGTTTCAATATATACGAATGTTCATATTATTTCTTTTTCTTATATCAGCCATAGCCGTTTCATTTTTGTGCTCAGTGCTGGAATCATCTTTGATGTCCAGCACGTTCTCGTATCTGCAGATGCGTGAGGACGAGGGCGACGAATGGGCGGCACTGTTGCGCAAATATAAAGCCGATCCGGAACGTCCGTTGGCAGCTATTCTGTCGCTCAATACGATTGCCAATACCATTGGTGCGGCAGGCGTGGGTCAGCAGGCTACACTCGTGTTTGGAAGTGCCTGGTTTGGCCTTGTTTCTGCTGTCACCACTATCCTTATTCTCGTGTTTGCAGAGATCATTCCTAAGACGATTGGTACAACCAAATGGCGTTCGCTCACGGGCTTTACTGCTCGCGTGTTGCGCATGCTGATTTGGCTCATGTTCCCTATCGTGTGGTGCATCGAGAAGCTCACCAATATGGTGAAGAAAGATGATGAGGAAGAGACCACCATCTCGCGCGAAGAAGTGTCGGCCATGGCCAACGTGGGCGAGGAAGAAGGCGTTTTTGATGAGGATGAAAATAAGATCATTCAGAATATCATCAAGTTGGATGATATAAAGGCCTACGATATTATGACGCCTCGCGTGGTGTGTGCCACGGCACCGGAGAGCATGACTTTGCGCGATTTCTATAAGGTGGATAAATACGACCATTTCTCGCGTATTCCGGTGTATGCTGATTCGCCTGAATTCATCACCGGCTATATCCTTCGAAGCGACGCGCTCGAGTTGCTGGCAGAGGATAAGTTCAACGTGCAATTGGCGGAGATTAAGCGTCCGTTGCCGTATTTTAATGAAGAAACATCCATTCCTGATATCTGGGATGCACTCATTCAGCATAAGGAGCAAATCTCTATCGTGATCGACGATTACGGTTGCCTGCAAGGTGTGCTTACGCTGGAAGATGTGATCGAAACGGTGTTTGGATTCGAGATTACGGATGAGAACGATCAGTTCACCGATATGCAGCAATATGCTCGCGAACGCTGGCAGCAACGCCAGAAGCGCTTTAAAACAGTATCGTTGCCGCAAGAATAAAGAGGTGTTCTGATAAACGCTCTTTGAAAATAAAGACAAAGGCTGCTCCGGTGGGGCAGCCTTTATGTTGTTGATGGGGAAGTGCATTAATGTGTGGCGCGTTTGCGCTTTGGAGCCATGCCGAAGTCGAAGATGTCGTCCAGGCTGAACTCTTCTTCGCCCAAGTATTCGAAGAGGAGCTCATAGTAGCAATCCTCGTCCTCCACTACTTTCTCCAGCGTGAGGAAGCCCAGGCGAGCTTTGCCGGACATCATGTCGGTCAATTGAACGAAGATCTCGTCCACTTCCACCTCGAAGTTTTTGTAAATGCCGGGCAGAGCGGCCTTATAGTCGGCATAATTGCTCTTGAGCATCTCTTTCATTTCGAGATAGGTGGCTTCGTCGATCTGTCCGTTCGTGTAGGCCGCAAGGAGGTAGGTCTCGAGCACGGTTTTCAGACCGCCTTCCATATACACCTCCGGCATGTCGGCATATTTTGTGAAGACGGCGCCGCCCCATAAAGAGATAGGAGCCAGCACGGTATCTTTGGCATAGAGGCTCCACATTGGATGGTAGAGCTCCGCCCATTTCGAAGCGTTATCGGTTTGAAGCGAGAGGCTGAACGTGCTGGCTTTGCCGCCCTCGTATTCGTATTCCAATCGGAGCACGGCCGTTTCTCGTCCGCCCAAACCGGGGTCGCCCTTCAGCTCGTCTTGCAGGGTGAGCACGTAGAGTTCGCTTTTTGGCTCGTACGTAAACCCCTTCTCCGTCAGGAGTGCCTCGATCTCTGATGATGTCTTGCCCACGCCGGAGTAGGCCACCTGAAGGTAGTTCTTCTGCTTCAGATCTTCTGGCTTGTTTTTGTCGTCACAGCCCACCAGCACCAATGCCGCCAAGGCTAAAAATAAAAGATTCTTTTTCATATATTTTTATTTTTTTTATTTTCTCCAGCAAACGCGGGAATAAACACATTCGTCTGGGTCGAAGGCGATCTCGTAGTCGGGCAGGATAACGCCCGTGGTGCGGTTGTTCGGGCCAAGGCCTGAATTATGCGTGCGGACGTTATTGCTGGTGATGGTATCCAGGGCGTGCATGTACTCCTTAAATCCACCAAGATCGTAGGTCTCCTCGAAGCGACTGCCCTCTATAAAATCCTCTCCATTAATGTAACCGCGCCATTCATAGGTAGAGAACTCTGGCAGATTCTTGTACGCCCATTTAGAGTAGGATTTGAATAGGGCCATATTCTGGTCAAAATCGCCCGCGTAAGCGATATCGCCTGAGATATAATTGTTGCCCGTTTCAAAGAAGATACCAACGTAGAAGTCGCCACTTTCATAGTAAGCTTCCATCATATCTTCTCCCATATCGGCATATTTCTCGAAGACGGAAGAAGGGCAGAACGCCAGGAAATTATGAGGCTGGTCTGCCGTGCCTTCGTTTGTGAACCATGCGGTCGAGTAGCCGTTTTTCTGAAGATACGTGACAATCTCGTCGTCGGATAACGTGAGACAATGTTCCAGCATTTCTGGCAACTTTTTATAATCGCGCACGCTCGCATCGGGTTCGTTGCAACCCATCATAACCAAGGCCGTAAGGCCCGCCAAGGCCAAAAATAAAAGATTCTTTTTCATCCATTCTAAGTTTTTGATTTCCGCTGCGAAATTACTGCTTTTTTTTGACATATGCAAGTTTTTCAGCAAAAAACGTATATTTTACATGCGTATACCGAGGCCGGCGTTTACGAAACCCTGATAGCCATAGCCGAGTTCCAGCAAGCCATAGACGCGATCGTTGCCGAGGCGAGCGCCGAGCGCTGTAAGCTGGTAGGACGGAAATACCGTGGTAATGGTGGTACCAATCGGAGCATGATCCTTGCTGTGGTAATCAACCGATACGCCGGCTGCGATGCCCGAATAGAGCTGAACCAGCGGGCGACGGAAATAGGGGAATCGAGCAGAAACCATGGCGTAGCCATTATGGTGGAACATGCGCCCTTCCGAGTTTGGAACATCATCTATCGTTCTTTCTTCACCTGGCATGTCGGTTATTTTCTGCAGGCGAAACCCCCAACCGTTGTAGTTGTAGCCCAATTTCACACCCACTTCCAGCCAAGGAATGGCAGCATAATGATAGGCGAAGTTGAACGTAGGAAGAGCTATATTGCCAAGGTAATCCGGAGTGACCATGGTATGGGAACCATCCGGATACTCTGTAACGACAGGCTCTGGTCCGCAGCCGCAGGTATAGAAACTCTGCGAGATACTGATAGCAAATGGATCGCCAACGGTCAGTTCAAGGCTGTGCCGCTGCTTTGTTTCCGCGTCAATTGCAGCCATTGGCCATG
The DNA here is from genome assembly GCA_045600985.1 of Paludibacteraceae bacterium. Lineage (GTDB taxonomy): Bacteria > Bacteroidota > Bacteroidia > Bacteroidales > Paludibacteraceae > Colicola. Next base: position 8,815 of record JAZRYY010000040.1, on the reverse strand, counting down.
CGAGGAGACCAAAAAACAGGAGCAAGATGAATTTTTTCATAATCATTAAAAGGCTTTAGCGCGTGAAGCCGTACGTTTAATAATCTGCTACCGCGTCCGGTAAATGCTTTCAGAAAGCGACTGCAAAATTACTGCTTTTTTTCGATATATGCAAATTTTTGACTTATGCAGCACACTATTGCAGTTGTTGATTATCAACGAGTTATGAGCACGCAAATCAAAAACACTTATGCAGCAGAAAATTAAATTTCGAAACCACCCACTCAACTCTCACTCAACTCTCACTCAGGAACCGCTCTTCAGTCTTGCCCAACTATAAAAAAACAAACCGAGAAGACGTGCCCCTCGGTTTGATAGTTAAAAATATGGGAAAAAGATTATTTCCAGTTCTTCTGATAAACGATCTCCGTCTTAGCGTCCTCGCCGGAGAAACCAAAGTGCAGTTCAACTGCAAAATCGTATTCCTCCTTAGGCAGTTTGTCGGCAGGCACATTCTTGATAGCACGCTCGGTAGCAGCTACAACGGTTCTCTTAGCCTCGTTGAAAGACACAGGATTCTGCTGCTGCATCCATCTTGCTGTGCCGGTTTCAGAGAAGTGAGGAAGCGCTTCGAATTCCTTCTGCATAGCTTCGAAAAGTTCTGGATAGGCCAAAACGGCAAAGTTCATGTTGTCCAACGAGATTTCTCCATCAATGAGGAACCCATACTTTACTTCGTAGTCGCTGGTGACTGAGTAACCACAAGAGTTGAAACTGAGAGTTGCGATGGCGAGAATAGCCATCATGAAAAATTTCTTCATAAATTTGTAATTAAAAAGATGTAGTGTTTTCTTTTGTTTTTTACATGATTAGTAAAATCGGCTGCGAAATTACTACAATTTTTTCACATGTGCAAGAAAAAAATGCATAATTTTGCCATTTTACTGCAAAATGCAGAGGTGGTTACTGCTGGAAAAATACGATTTTTCTTGCGTGTTCCAAAAAAAAGTTGTAACTTTGCAGCCGAAAATGTTTTCCCGCTTTTGATAATAAACGTTCACGATGAAAAAGGTATTAGTATTATTATTAGTCTCGCTGGCGTGTCTTTCCGTTTCAGCCAAAAAACCACAGGGCGGCTATCCCACTCACTATTGGCAATGTGCTATTGAGTTGATAGATGGCACGATGAAGCAGTATGGTTATTTGAAATATACCACATTGTATGAGAAAAAAACCATAGCAGCAGAAAGCATTCAGGCGTTCTACGAGGACGAGAAGGCTGACACGATTCCTCATCAGGATATCCATCGCGTAGTGATGTGGTCAGTTTTGGCGCCAGATAATTATGTGGTTCTCTATCCTATGCCGGAAAAGAACAAGAAAAGCTATATGATGGCAGAGATCTATGCAGCCAGCGAAGATGGCTCATGCATAGCATATCAGCCTTGCTATTACGGCTTCAATGAGGATGAGATGATGTTGGGCAAGGTGCAACCAAATTTTGGTAAGGATATGCTGGTGTATATCAAATTGCCTCACATGCAGTATGCCGAATACGTAGGCAATACCGGCAGCAATATCGGCGGTTGGTATAAATCGTATAAGCATGGTTCACATTGGTTTGCGGCAGACCCTGTTCTGGCGGCCGAGATTGCGGCAGGCAAGCTGGATGTGATTGATATGCAGTATATCTTCGACCATTATAATCCTGAGAAATGAGGCGTTTCCCCTTCATTCTTTTGCTCATGATTGCTGCGTTCTTCCAAACCTCTTATGCAGCAAATCCCAAAGAGAGTGTGGCTATAGTGAAGCCTACGCCCTCGGAGGAAGAGTTGGCCGGACTGAGCGATATCAGCATGTGGTTGGCCCATCAAGAACTCTATGCTCAGGCCCGACGCGTGAGCCCCTATAAGAATGTTGTGACCGGCTCTGGTGTAGCCATCACCAGTCCGGACGGCACGGAGCATTGGTTGCTCACCAACCGGCATGTGGTAGGTTTTGCCTCATATGCTTCGGTAGTGGTGGAAGACTCGTTGGGGCAGCATACGTATGACAGTTGTCGCGTGTTGGGTATGAGCATGAAGACCGATCTGGCCGTTCTTCTTTTGCCCGACTCCTGCCCATTACGCCCGTTAGCACTCACGACAACGACGTGGAGCGAAGGCACACCTGTGATGGCCGCCGGTTTTCCCGGCTTGCTTGGGGAGCCAACGTGGCAATTGACGGAAGGCGTGATAAGCAATAATCACATGATCAGTCATGAGTTGCCCAGCGATTCGCTACCCAATATCCAGCATACTGCTCCTATCGATCACGGCAACTCCGGTGGTCCATTGCTCGTGGAGAACAATGACGAACTGGAGATCGTGGGTATCAATACATGGGGAGTGACGCAACGTGATCGTGTAGCCATCAGCATTCCGGCAGAGCAGGTGCGCGAGATGCTTGCCACTATGCATAATCGCATGACGGACGAGCAGTTCTTTCGCTTACTGGAAACCGACTATAAGAAGGCTGCACAGCTGATCACTCTGCCGTTTCTGCATAAGAACTACAAGACGAATATCCTTACGGCAATGTATGCCACTATGCCGGACTCTATAAAGAAGGATATAGCCGATGCTTCAGCCTATCCAATAGAGCCAGTTACCACCCTCGTGGCATATTATTTGCAGAAGTTGTACAAGCAAATGCCAGATCCATCGCAGGCCAAACTGACCTGGTGTGAACGACAGGGTATGCAAGCGTTGGAAACGATTGATGCAGGCGAGGATAAGAAGTTGGATAAGAGCTTGGTGCGTAAGGCAAGAAAGACGGAACAGCAGGTGGATAATGGCATAGGAGCACCCGATTATGGCGTATATGAAACCGAAGTAACCTATACGTATTTCCCGTATGCTCCCGCGTGGAACGGGCGTAGCGACAATAATATGGAAGTGGCGGCCAGCCTGACCCTTAATGGCGATTATTTCCTCTTTGGCATTGACGCCAAATGCAAAATGCAAAGTGGCACCAGCTACAAAACAAAAGAAGCATTTTGGGCAAAAGGACCATTGTTTGGCATACATTTTGGTGCACAATTGCCAGTGGGTATCAATAATACATGGTTCATCCCACGTGCCATGATAGGCATGGCAGGCGGAGCCGTATACGAGGGATATGTGCATAATCGGGAATTCTCGGGAAATCCCACCAAATGGCGTGGCTTGGGTCAAGTATATTTCAAGGCCGGTTGGCAAAGTGCCTTCCCAATAGAAGATAAGATGATAACGCTTGGCGCATACTATTCCTATACCGCCAATTTATCGGTAGATAACGATTGGCATGGTGCTCCGTTCAAGTTTGCAGATGGGGTTATTGTAGGTCAGCACGGCGTTTCTTTGGCGTTAGGATACAGATGGTAGATAAACAGTAATCAAAATTATCAATATGAAAAAGATTTTTGCAGTAGCACTTTGTGCTCTTATGGCGTTGCCAATGTTGGCTGGCAAAACCGCTAAGGAATGGAATTTTGCGCTCAACGATGAAGGCGAGTGCGTAGTAGAAGAAACGTTCAAAACCGGCAAAGATGCCGCAACTGCTCTCAAGGCAGTAAAGGCATGCCTGAACAAGCAGTCGTTTGAGAAGCGCTCAACGGTAGCCGAAGAAGCCGGTGTCAGCATGGCTTTTGATTTCACCAAGAACACCAAATCCAACTACAATCCATTCGCTGGTTCGTTCCAGGAAAGCATGGCGTTTAAGATGGTGGTAAGTTACGAGAATGGCGCAATCGTGGTGAAGATGTATGATTTCAACCTGATCAACAAGTATGAAGGTTATGGAAAAAATACTCGCAGCGAGTCGTTCAGCGGTAAGATTGCTGAATACGAAGAGAATGAGGCTAAACTCAAGGCTGGTGAATTGAAAGGCAAAGATAAGAAAGAGGCTGCCGATCAGATGGAGAATACCTCTGACTCGTTCAACCAATGCCAAATCGAACTTGACCGTATTCTCAATAGCATCAAGAAGGCACTCTGATGCCAAAGCGGAATAATCTTTATAAAAACATCCCCTGCTTTTGCTTTAAGGCGGAAGTAGGGGATTGTTTTATACGTTTTATAGTGTAAGAATATTCCCGGATAAGGGCTGCAGAAGCATTATGGCTTAATGATTATCCGGCAGGCGGATGATGCAAGAACGCGGCCGTATGCATTCTCTACGTTGCCGATAACGGGTACGGCCTCAAGATCACCCAAGCGATTGAAAATATCCTCTATATCGTCGACCGCCTGCTCGATTTCGTTGGCTTCGGAGTTGAGCCAATAGTCATAATAAGGCTTATAACTGATTAAGCCATTCTGCGCCATGGAAGCGTAATAGGTGTAGGTGTGGGGTGATGCGATTGCCACTTCCAGCACGACCGAATCGAGCTCTGAAGCTATTCTGACAGGTTCACCATTTACGTACATCTTGCTCATGGCCTGATACGGCATGGCCAGCAGGAGCGTGCAATCCTCGGTAGGTATATCCGCAAAAAGGCCGATATTCGTGCTTCCATACCATCCCTGCGACATCGCCTTGCATACGTGCGGATAGCGGGCAAAGCGGCTGTCGTGGGCAAAAATGCCGTAATTGACGACCGTGCGTGATCCCGAGGCGATCGTGGTGTTGTGTACCTCATGAAAAGCCGTAGTAGCACGAAGTTGAAGCAGATTGGATGTCGTGGCCGAAGCCGGCAGATGAAGATTCACGAAAAGAATATCCTCTTTCCCGTATTCCTCCACAAAACTATAGTCGGTGGAATCGGCCAGGGAGATCGTAGCGACGATCTGCTGCGGCATCCGAACAGACGCCTTGGCCTCACGTCCCGTTAGCGGGTCTCGTGCAAGAATATCGATGCTATCCAGCGGCTGGAGCACGTAATCGCAGGTGTAGACGTACGTATCGTAGGTGGTAGCATGATGGATGCGCTGGTGGGGTGGTACGGGCCACGTGACAGATTGCTCCGTCAGCGTCTGCCAATCGCCACCATTAATACGGATGCGTACATCGGCATTATGGAGATAACCGGGGCGAAGGATCGTTTGATAGTGGGAGAATGATCCATCTTCGATATAGACAGTATCTACGCGAGCCGGATCGCCAATGAAATAGGCCGTAGAGAGGCAGATTTCCGGCTTTTGGCCCACGTGCAGATCAGACGTGACGACGAGCTTCTGCTCCTGATCGTTGCCCGAATAGTCGAGCGTGTGCTTAAACCATGTGTCGTCGCCACTATAGCAGGCCGTCAATGCGATGGCCGAAAAACTGATGAGAAGATATTGTAGTCGAGTCATATGATTCAAAATTTAAAGGTGTAACTGATACTTGGCAGAACGGGAAAAATAGATATTTGCTTGATGTATGGGCCTTCGGAAATCATCATGTAGGGATTGTCGTGGCAATACACATTATAAACCGATAGGCTGAGAATATGCTCTGCGTCCGCACACCATCGATAAGCGTGCGGGAAATGGAAATTGACGCCGAAGTCGAGGCGATGATAGTCGGGCATCTTGAAATTATTGCGCTCCTGCTGCTGGGTGATATTGATGTTGTCTGCCGGGTCGTAATAGGAGTACATCGTAAGCGAGCCGCGCGTACCTGTTCCGTAGATAAATGTGCCGGCGATATCGATACGGGGCGTAATCTGATACTGGAGCGTAACGCTCAGGTCGTGCTCGCGGTCGTATTTAGCATGGAAAGGTTTGCCGCCGTTAATCACCTGTCCCTCGCGGTCGAACTGACGCATCGTGCGGCTCCATGTATAGCCAATCCATCCGGTAACGGGGCCTACTTTTCGCTGCAGAAGCAGTTCCACACCATAGCTCCATCCATCTCCCATCGCCACTTTATCCTGCCAGGAAGTGTTGGCACCAAAGAAAGAAGCGCCATCCCGGTATTCAAGCAGATTGACGGAGCGTTTGTAGTAGCCCTCCATAGATACTTCTGCCTGATCGAGGATGTTGTAGCTGAGGCCGGCCGCCACGATCATCGAATGCATGGGAAGGATATTTCTGGTGACGGGCACCCAAAGGTCGGTAGGAAGAGCAACGGAACTGTTGCTGAGCATATGGACGTACTGCGTGGTGTAACTATAAGAAGCTTTGAAGGCCAAGTCCTTAATGATAAGCGCACGCAGGCCCACGCGAGGTTCAAACGAAGGATAGACCTTGCCGTCGATGGCGTAGAGCGAACCACGAAGTCCGATATTGACTTTCAGCCATCGCCAAGGCGACCATTGGTCCTCCAGATAAAGAGCCACTTCGTGGCCGTGGAGCGTGCCGTCGGTAAACGTGGTGTCGGTATGGTTGGGAGTCGTACTTCCCGATTCGGTAGAGAAGGCGCGACTAACTTCCGGAAGGAACTGATGGTAGGTGTATTGGAAGCCAAAATGGAGCGAATTGTTGGGTAGAGGAGTCCAATCGTAATGGCTTTGCAGGGTAAGATCACGAAGAGACGAATTATAGCCCATCTGCTGATCAAAGCGATAGTTGACGGAATCCATTTGTTCCTCAGTAGCAAGGTTCTCGCGAAGGCGATAGCGATAGCGGGTATAAGAGAGCTGCGTATTGGAGAAAAGACGTGCATTATAGCGATGCTCCCAATTAACGGCCGCCAGGATATTGCCCCAATTCATGCGCACCTGCATGTGCTCAGAGTATGGGCGAGGACGGCTTTCGCGGTAGTCGTTGTTGATATAAACCCCGTCGTCGCCCATATAAAACGATCCGGAAAGTTTGTCGTTCTGATTCTCAAAAGTATGAGTGAGTTTGGCATTCACATCGTAGAAATAGGCACCGGCAGACGAACTGTAACCGTTCTTGCTGGTGATGGCCATCATGATCGGCGTGGTGAAGAGATCGAAATAGGTGCGGCGAGCTGAGATATTGAAAGTGGTGGTGCCGGTGGAATCGTGCTTGTGCGGGATAGGTCCTTCAAAATTGGCGTGTGCTGCCAATAGACCTACAGATATATTGCCATGGTAGTTCTCTGTATTGCCATCGTTTTGTCGTACGTCAATAATACCCGACAGACGACCGCCATATTGCGCCGGGAAATTGCCTTTGTAAAGCGTGACATTCTTTACGGCATCGGCGTTGAAAACGGAAAAGAAACCCATGATGTGATTCACACTATAGAGTGTGACACCATCGAGGAGGATGAGGTTTTCGTCGGGGCCACCGCCTCGCACGTATACCCCGGCACTACCTTCCGATCCGCTCTGCACGCCGGGCAGCAGTTGGATGGCCTTCATGATGTCCACCTCTCCGCCAATGGCAGGGATGTTCTTGAGTTGTGCCACCGGAATCTCGATAGCTGACATCTGAACCGATTCGGGACTGCTGACCGATCGCCGGCTGGTAACTACCACTTCGTCAAGGCTGGTATTGCCGGAAAGACGGATGTTGAGGAGCGTGTCCTGAGATAAAGAGACTTGCCGAATGTCAGACGCCTGATAGCCGACATAGCTGACCTGAATGGCTGCTTTCGGTTCGTTGAGCGTGAGGGTATAAAAGCCGGAATTGTTCGTAACTGTACCTTTGTGCGAAATGGTGTCGTATACGGAAGCTCCAATCAGACGTTCGCCCGACTGTGCATCACTGATATAACCATTAATCGTATGACGCTGTGCAAAGGCGCATAGCGGCAATAAGAGCAAAAGAATAATGGGGATTTTGGTGCGCGAAAAAAGCGCAAAAAGTGAAGTTTGAAGCATAATATAATAAGTACGATATATCACTTGCTACGGTTGCGCAAGCGGGTAGAACATAACTTAGTATATTTGCTTCATAGGCTGTTTCAATTCAAATCGGCTGCAAAGGTACAACTTTTTTTAGAATTACGCAAATTTTTTGAGCAAAAAGTGAGAAATTAATGGGTCACCTGCAAAACTTAAATAATGTAATAATGCAATAATGTAATAATGCAATGTTAGTTTTGGGGATAGTTACATACAACTTGGCAGCAATATAAACTTCGTCTATTGCGCCGGATAACATCCGGCAATTAGCCCTTGCGCCTGCATGCCTTCTTCCCTATGAAAATTGACAAAAAAGTCAAAAAGTTGACGATTTTGTCAATTTTCTCTGCAAACCTCATCTTTTCTACTTCCTTTGCATAGCGTTTGCGCGCCACTTTGAATAACGACGTCTCATATCAGCCCATGCCTTGCATAAATGCTATCTTATACGAGCAGCAACGCTCCCAAACATACCTTGCCAATACGCTCAGAAGGGCCTCCGCCGTTCTCTCTTCTGCTGACCTGCTCAGCCACTTGCCCGTGTTGTGCCCGCGTAGTGCCCTTGGCTCTGTAGCAAACCTCCTGCAAACCTCCAGCAAACCTTGTGCAAACCAAATGACTTTTTTGTCAACAACTACGCAAACTCATCGTTATACAATCTGGCTATGGATGCCCTCATCAATCGCTCCGAATCACCAAACAAAATCGAGCCAAACTTCCAAGCAGAAAAGAGCCAAATTGCCAAGTTGATTTAAGCCAAATTGCCAAACAAAAATGAAGAAAATTGCAAAAAAATTGCGTATGTCATAAAAAAATCGTAACTTTGTACCCGATTTTGATTCTATCAAACTTATTATGACTGAATACAAGGAAAGAATATCCGACAACGTTCTGATGTATGGCTTTATTTGATTTTGATAAAAATTTCTTTGAAGCAAGAAATCTTCTGGCGCTCAGTTTCCTGACGCTGTTAGTTTTCCTCTTCCCTGCTTTAATCGTAGCCCACTACGGCTGGCACAAGATGTGGCAAGAAACATTGATTCTTCTTGTCAGTTATGTGCTGGTATATGCCTA
>JAZRYY010000039.1:0-41517 GCA_045600985.1 Paludibacteraceae bacterium | reverse complement strand
TTATTCACCACCTCATCAGGAAGGAGGCACTCTGCTAACACACGATAGGGATTCTCTTGCATAATCTGAAATTTTCTGCAAAGGTAACACTTTTTCCCCAATTATGCAAATTTTTCTCACACGGAACTTTTACCATGCTCCCAAAAATCAGCAAGATTCAAGCAAAAAGCAAAAAAAAGGAGAGCAAATCGCTCCCCTTTTTTGTAAATAACAACTGAGATTACTTACGGATGCCAAGTTGCTTGATAAGTGCACGATAGCGCTCGATGTCCTGTGCCTTGAGATAGTCAAGCATAGAACGACGCTTACCTACCAATGCAGAAAGAGCACGAGCGGTACCAACGTCCTTGTGGTTCTTCTTCATGTGCTCAGTCAAGTGCTGAATACGGAAGGTGAAGAGTGCGATCTGGCTCTCAGCAGAACCAGTGTTCTTGGCGTCTTTGCCATACTGAGCAAAAATCTCAGCTTTCTTTGCAGAATCCAAATACATAATGTATGAATTTAATGAGTTAAACGATGATGCCCTTGCAGAAACCTTCTGTCGCCACAATGGCACATTTTATTTGATTTCTCAACCGCCAATCCGGCAGCTGATTCCCAAAATCGACCGCAGTTTGGCTCAAGCGATGTGCAAACAGGTTTGCGCAACATCGAGAAGGACCAATCCGGCAGTAGTTTCGAAAAACTGCTGCAAAATTACTGCTTTTTTTTGAAATGACCAAATATTTTACGAATAATTTGCATATATGCCTTTTTTTTTGTACCTTTGCAGCCAAATTTAAATACCATATACAATGAAACATCGTTTATTTGCCTTTTTTATTGTGTGCGCCGTAATGGCGGCCAATGTATGTGCTCAGGTTTATCTTGATCCAAATGCTCCTTTGGAGAGCCGTGTAGAAGATGCGCTCAGCCGCATGACGCTTGATGAGAAACTTGCCGTCATCCATGCACAATCAAAATTCTCTTCTCCGGGCGTAGCACGCCTGGGTATTCCTGGAATCTGGTGTACGGATGGTCCTCACGGTATTCGTGCCGAGGTGCTTTGGGATGAATGGAATACTGCCCATTGGACCAACGATTCCTGCACGGCATTCCCAGCCCTCACCTGTCTTTCTGCTACCTGGAATCCCGAAATGTCGGCCGCATATGGTAAGGCGATTGGCGAAGAGGCTCTTTATCGTGGCAAGAACGTGCTCCTGGCTCCTGGCGTGAATATCTATCGTACGCCATTGAACGGTCGCAATTTTGAATACATGGGAGAGGATCCATACCTGTCTTCCCGCATGTGCGTGCCTTATATTCAAGAGGTACAGAAGCAGAACGTGGCTGTTTGCGTGAAGCACTATGCTTTGAATAACCAGGAGAATGGCCGCCACACCACCAATGTGATCGTTAACGATCGTGCCCTCTATGAGATTTATCTCCCAGCCTTCAAAGCCGCTGTGGAAGAAGGCGGAGCTTGGTCGATTATGGGCGCGTACAACCGTTATAAGGGCCAATACTGCTGCCATAATAAGAGCCTTTTGATGGATATTCTTCGTGGCGAATGGAATTTCGATGGTGCCGTTATTTCCGACTGGGGCGGCTGCTGCAATACCGGCGAAGCTATCACCAATGGTCTTGACCTTGAATACGGCTCATGGACCAATGGCCTGACCGAAGGCAAATCAAATGCATATGCCAGCTATTATATGGCAGACCCGTATAGAGATTTGATTCTTGCCGGCAAGGTGGGAACCAAAGAGCTGGACGATAAAGTACGCAACGTGCTTCGTCTTATTTTCCGTACATCTATGAATCCAAATCGTAAGTTTGGTGCACTTTGCTCTCCGGAACATGCAGCTGCGGCTCGTCAGATTGCAGGGGAGGGTATGACGCTCCTTAAGAATGAGCCGGTTGCCATTTCCAAGAAAGAAAAAGCAGCCGTATTGCCTATCAATCTGGTGGAAATTTCTCGTCGTCATTCTATGCGCGAGGGCGGCATCATGACGCTGGATATGTATTATCCAAAAATCCTCGTAGTGGGAGAAAATGCTGTGAAACCGATGACAATTGGTGGCGGTTCATCTTCTTTGAAGGTGAAATACGAAGTATCTCCTCTCGCCGGCATTCAGGCTCGCGCCGGCAAGGAAGCTGACGTGAAATGGGTACGTGGTTATGTGGGCGCCTCTACCACCCAGCAGGATGGTATGCTCACCGGCGGCAATCTGGTGGACAACCGCTCTGCTGTCGAACTCACCAAGGAGGCCGTAGAAGCAGCTAAGAATTCCGATGTGGTTATTTTCGTGGGTGGTTTGAATAAAGAAGGCCATCAAGACTGTGAAGGTGTGGATCGCCTGCAATACGATCTCCCTTACGGCCAGAACGAACTGATCGCAGAATTGGCAAAAGCCAATAAGAATCTTGCCGTTGTATTGCTCACGGGTAATGCCGTTGCTATGCCTTGGCTCAATGATGTGCCTGCTTTGATGTACGGCTGGTTCGCCGGTTCAGAGGCCGGTAATGCTTTGGCTGACGTACTCTTTGGCGACGTGAACCCTTCCGGCAAATTGCCATTCTCTATCTTCCCAGCCCTTACTGATTATCCAAGCCATCAGTTTGGCGCAATCGGCTATCCGGGCGTACCGGAAGAAGGCGAGGCGTACAAGACCGACGATCCTAACACTCCTCAGCAGAACCATCTGATGAAGGAAGAATATAAGGAAGGTCTTTTCGTGGGTTATCGTTATGCTGATCTTGCTCCTAAGGCACGTAAGGCACTCACGGGCGTCGACAACAAGATGAAGCCGCTCTTCCCATTCGGCCACGGCATCAGCTATACGAAGTTTGCGTATAGTCCAGCCAAGCTTGCCGGCAATACGGTTACTCTTACCATCACCAACGTCGGCGACCGTGCAGGCAAGGAAGTGGTGGAGCTGTATGTGGCACCAATCAAGCCTGCCGTGGAACGTCCGGTAAAAGAACTGAAGGCCTTCACCAAAGTCGCACTTGAGGCGGGCGAAAGTAAGACCGTTTCGTTTGAAATTACCGACGAGATGCTCCAATATTTTGATGCCGAGGCACATGATTGGCGCGTGGATGCTGGCAAATACGACATCCTCGTAGGCGCTTCTTCCGGCGACATCCGCTCGAAGGTGACGTTTGTTAAATAATGAAAGGTGAACGGGGCTTGATAAATGGGATTTTAAGTTGTTTAACATGAGAAACGGGGGGATTTTTAGAGTCCCCCCTTACAAAGTAAAATGAGAAAATTAGTTGGATTAGTTCTGTCGTTGGCGCTCACAGCACCTCTTTTCGCAGGCAACCCTGCCGTGGAGCGAGACCCAATCAAACCATCTCTTATAGATACGACCGCAAGCTGGTATGTGAGCGGGCGTATCTATTATGAGCCGCAGGTGGGCCGCTACACGGGTGGCGATTTCTTTGATGCGCTCGATCTGCCGGCCATGTTTGGCCTCGGCTTCCTGCCTATACAGGGAACTTCAGGAAAAACCAACAGCATGACGCTCAATTCACAGCTCTTGCTGGAGTGGCGTCATTTCCGTACCTACAGCTGGTACGTGATGCTTGGCATGGATACCCACGACCACGATTTTGAGAACATCCAATTCCCTGCCGATAAGAATGGTTTTGCCTCCAATGCCATATCCGGTACGGTTTTCAATATGGACATTCTCCTCGGTCTCGGTTATCGCATCCCGCTGGTGCCAGACATTAAGGACTACTACGAGCATCCATACATCTCGAAGTTCAATCTCGGTTTGGGCGTGCAATTCGGACCGGAGATCTCCAAACTCTTCGACGTGAAGCCTGCTGCCGGTTATCCTGTTACTGAAGGGGCAAGTTTTGAAGTGGGACGCAAAACCTACGTGCACCCGGTTATGAAGCTCTCGGCTAATTTTGAATGGTTCTTGAGCAAGCAGTTCAATATCATTGTGGGCCTCTCCTACCTTCAGCACCTGCAAGCACAGCCTTGGGATACTTACAAGGTTGTTTCCATTCCCATCGTGACTCCTGCTGAAACCAGGTCCACCTGTGTGGGTATGCTATCGCCATCCATCGGCCTTTGCACCTTCTTCTAAAAATGCCATTGTCGTGCCCTAATAGCGCCCTAAGTTTTTATTGAATGCTCATTGGATGCTCATTGAATGCTCATTGAATGCTTGAAATTATAAAGTACGTCAAAAAACAAATAAAAAGTACTAAGTAAAGTACCCTCCAAAGTACGTCAAAATAGATTATGTTTTATAAGCAAAATAATAACTTCCGTCGCGAACCTGTTTCGCCACGTGATTACGAAACGCGTCGTCCTAAAGAGAAGGAGATGATTTTCGGCATTCGTGCCGTGATTGAGGCCATAGAGGCTGGGAAGACGCTTGATAAGATTCTGCTGCGTCGCGATATGACGTCTGCTCTGGCTCGTGAGCTCTTGCAGAAATTGGAAGGAACCACTACGCCTGTGCAGAAAGTGCCGGTAGAGAAACTTAATCAGTTTACTGATAAGAACCATCAGGGTGTAATTGCTTTCCTTTCTCCGGTAGAGTTCACGCCATTGGAAAGCCTGCTCCCTACGCTCTTTGAGCAGGGCAAGGTGCCTTTCCTCGTGGTGCTCGACGGCGTGACCGACGTGCGCAATTTTGGCGCTATTGCCCGCACGTGCGTATGCACAGGCGCAGACGCCATCGTGATTGCAGCCCGTGGAGGTGTGGCTATTAATGGCGACGCCATCAAAACGTCGGCGGGTGCGCTTCATTCCCTCCCGGTTTGCAAGGTGGAGAATCTGCAGGAAGCCCTCCGCTATATGAAAGAGTCAGGTCTCAGCCTTGTGGCCGCCACCGAACATGCCACCAAACTTTATACCGCAGCTGATTTCCGTCAACCGATGGCCCTCGTGATGGGCTCTGAGGATAAGGGTATTTACCCGGCTAATCTTGATCTCTGCGACCAGCGCGTGAAACTGCCCATGCAGGGCACGATCGAGTCGCTCAACGTCTCAGTTGCCGCTGGCGTCTTTATGTATGAAGTAGTACGACAAAGAAATAATTAATGTTGAAGCACTATGGGATTTTTTGATAAACTATTCAGTCGCGAACAGAAAGAGACGCTTGATAAGGGCCTGGAAAAGTCCAAGGAAAGCGTATTGCAAAAGATAGCACATGCCGTGGTGGGCAAATCCACGGTAGATGATGATGTGCTCGATAATCTAGAAGAGGCATTGATCACGTCAGACGTAGGCGTGGAAACAACCCTCCGCATTATTGAACGCATCCAGGAACGTGTAGCTCGTGATAAATATGTGGGCACAGACGAACTCAACACCATTCTTCGTGAAGAAACAGCGGCCCTCCTCCAGGAGAATAATCCTGTGATGCAACCGGATTTTTCAGAACCGCTGCCAGCCAAACCATACGTGGTGATGGTGGTAGGCGTGAATGGTGTGGGAAAAACCACTACCATCGGCAAACTGGCTCATCAGTATAAAGCCGCGGGCAAGAAAGTGGTGCTCGGTGCAGCCGATACGTTCCGTGCTGCGGCTGTGGAGCAACTCTGCATTTGGGGCGAGCGAGTAGGTGTGCCTGTGGTGAAGCAGCAGCAGGGCTCCGATCCGGCTTCTGTGGCCTATGATACACTTCAGTCAGCCGTGGCACAAGACGCCGATGTCGTGCTGATTGATACAGCTGGCCGTTTGCACAATAAGATTAACCTCATGAACGAGCTTACAAAGATCCGTAACGTGATGCAGAAAGTGGTGCCGGATGCGCCACACGATGTGATGCTCGTTCTGGATGGCTCTACGGGCCAGAATGCCTTTGAACAGGCAAAGCAATTTACCAAAGCAACACACGTCACGTCGCTTGCCGTTACCAAATTGGATGGCACAGCCAAAGGGGGCGTGGTGATTGGAATATCCGATCAGTTTAAGATACCGGTACGATATATCGGTTTGGGCGAACAAATGACGGATTTGCAGGTGTTTAATCGCGACGAGTTCGTGAAGTCCCTGCTCTAAACATGCCACACGTATGCACGCGCACGTGCTCCTTAATAATTATTATAATTAACGCCCCATATAAATTTCACCCCTGTATGACCGCTATAAAAGCCATTGCACTCGATTTGGACGGAACGCTTACCAACAGCCAAAAGATAATTACTCCACGCACGAAAACTGCACTCATGAAAGCGCAGGAAAATGGCGTGCGCGTGATTCTCGCATCTGGCAGACCCGTGTACGGAATGGCGCCACTGGCGGAGGAGTTGGAATTGGCCAAATATGGCGGTTTTGTGCTGGCTTTTAACGGCGGAAAAGTGATCAATTGGCAGACCAAAGAAGAGGTATACAACCAATATTTAATGGCAGAATTCTTGCCGGAATTGTATCAATCTGCCATGGCTGGAGGCGTGCAAATTCTTACCGTTCAAGGTGATAAAATTGCAGCTACAAACATAGATGATGAATATGTGCACAAAGAGAGCAATATCAACAAAATGGAGCTCGTCCAATACGATGATTTTGTGCATCAGGTTCAGCACCCGATCAATAAGTGTCTGATAGTCGGCAACCCACCTGATTTGGCCCTTGTGGAGCAGGATTTGCAGGAGAAAATGAAAGGGCGTATGGAGGTGTATCGTTCGTGCGCATTTTTCCTGGAATGTATGCCGCTTGGCGTAGATAAAGCGAACGGCCTGAAGCAATTGGCTGAAGCCTGCGGATTCACGATGCAGCAGCTGATGGCTTTTGGCGATAGCTACAACGATATGGGCATGATTCGCGAGGCCGGAATTGGCGTCTGCATGGCAAATGGCGAAGATGCCGTAAAAGCCGTAGCAGACTACGTCACCCTTTCAAACGATGAGGATGGCGTAGCCGTTGCTCTTGAAAAGTATCTGGGTTGAGGCTGATTATTCTTTCTTCCGTAAGAAATAATGGTCTGTCTGTCCTTCCTTCCGTAAGAAATAATGGTTTATTTGTCCTTCCTGCCGTATGAAAAAATGGCAGGTCAGTCCCTTGTGTTGCATTAGAAATTGTGGCGAAATTCTTTTGGCGTACAACCTTTCGATTCGCGGAAGAGGCGATTGAAATGGCTGAGCGTGTTAAAGCCACATTTGAAACTGATTTCAGAGATAGGTTCCTGTGTGTTTTTGAGCATACGTGCTGCCATGCCGATTCGATAATCGATAAGGTAGCGCGAAGGCGTTTTGCCGGTATGCTGATGGAAGAAACGGGTGAAGCCTTCAGGAGTCATGCAAACGAGTTGGCCAAGCGTCTCCATTTTGATCGTTTCGGCATAATGCATGCTCAAATATTCTTTCACCAACGTGATGCGTTGGTCTTCATTCGCCACTTTATTGATATCGTATTGCTCGGAAGAGAGTTCGCGAGCTTCATGATCGTTGGCGAGCTTGTTAAGCATGGTGAATAATCGTATTACCGCATCAAAGGATTTATAATCTTTGGCGAGGGCAAGAATGTCCTTCCTGACGGCGAGGATGGTTTTCTTTGGGAATGCCACACCACGCTGTGCACGTTGCATAAGGCGATTGAGTAGTGCAAAAGGCAATTTATCAAGCAGGGTTTGCGGCAAAGCGTCTGCCACGATATGAATCGTGATTTCATGAATATCGGTAGGAGGACAATCGCCCTGTTCCCATACGTGCACCAGTTTGCTGCCGGTCATGAAAACGAGATCATAATCGCCAATCGTTTCGATGCTGTCGCCGATGATGCGTTTCGCACCTTTGGCTCCTTCTACAAAGTTGAGCTCAAAATCGGCATGGCAATGAGGCGGATAGTTGAATTGAGTCTTATGGCGCTCGCCCACGTAGAAAATATCGAGTGGTTGCAAGGCCGTGATTTCATTAAAAGCTTTTTGCATGGTATACTACCCAATTATATAGTTAACTTGTCAAACGGGGAATTATTAGAGTACCCCTATCTTGGATTTTGCAAAACGGGTGTTACAAAACGGGGATTAAAATATGTCAGTTAGTGATACTATTTTAGCCTATTTTCCGTAACTGCATGCAAAGGTACTACTTTTTTTTTATATTAGCAAGAAAAAAAGCAAAAAAAGAGCAAATGTGGTTAAAAAAGTATTATTTTATTTCGCAAAAAAGCAGTAACTTTGCAGCCGAAATTAATTGGGTAGGGTATATTATACCCGTTTTAAGAAAAAAACAATTAAAAAACAACTAAAAAGCCATGCAAGAATACGGTTTCTTTGATGATAAAAATCGTGAGTATGTAATCACCAATCCTCAAACACCATTCCCTTGGATCAATTATCTTGGTAATGAAGATTTCTTTGGATTGATTAGCAATACCGCAGGTGGCTATACGTTCTATAAGGATGCCAAATTCCGTCGTTTGACCCGCTATCGCTACAATAGCGTACCGATGGATAACGGAGGTCGTTATTTCTATATCCATGACAACGGCACCGTTTGGAATCCGGGATGGAAGCCATGCAAGACGGCTCTTGATCGATATGAGTGCCGCCACGGTTTGAACTATACTCGCTTAACGGGAGAGAAAAATGGGGTAGAAGCCAGCGTGCTTTTCTTTGTGCCAAACGGCGTGAAGGCTGAGATTCATCGCCTGACGCTGACGAACAAAGGCGCAGAGAAGAAAAATCTGAAGGTGTTCTCTTATGCAGAATGGTGCTTATGGAATGCCGCTACGGATGGTGAGAACTTCCAACGTAATCTGTCCACGGGTGAAGTGGAGATCGATGGTAGTGTGATCTACCATAAGACGGAATATAAAGAGCGTCGTAATCATTATGCTTACTATAGCGTGAATGTACCTGTGCAAGGCTTTGATACTGATCGCGAATCATTCGTGGGCTTATACAACGAATTCTCTGAGCCGGACGTACCAATGGCAGGTGCTGCCAAGAATACGGTGGCTCATGGCTGGTCGCCTATCGCATCGCATATGCTGGAGGTAGAGTTGGCTGCCGGAGAAACGAAAGATTTTATCTTCGTGCTCGGTTATGAGGAGAATGCGCAAGAGGAGAAGTTCGCAGAGAAAACTCCTGGTTTGCTCACCTCCCTCGGTGAACTGGACCACACCATCATCAATAAGACAAAAGCGCAGACTGTGATTGCGCGTTTCTCTACTGTAGAGGCAGTGGATGCTGCTTTTGCAGAACTCGCCGCTATGTGGGATGAGTTGTTAGGTAAGTTCGTTGTGACGTCTTCTGAGGAGAAACTGAACCGTATGGTGAACATATGGAACCAATATCAATGTATGGTTACGTTCTGCATGAGCCGTTCTGCATCGTTCTTTGAGAGTGGTATTGGCCGAGGCATGGGCTTCCGTGATTCCAACCAGGACCTCGTGGGCTTTGTGCATCAGATTCCTACACGTGCGCGTCAGCGTATCATAGATATTGCTTCTACTCAATTCCCTGACGGCGGTTGCTACCACCAGTATCAGCCGCTCACCAAGCGTGGAAATAATGATATCGGCGGCGGCTTCAACGATGATCCAATGTGGCTTATTTTCGGCACCGTGGCGTATATCAAGGAAACAGGCGATATGTCCATCCTGGATGAGATGGTGCCTTGGGATAACGAACCGGGCTCAGAAGTGCCGTTGATGGAGCACTTACGCATTTCGTTCAACCACGTGATTGAGAATGTGGGTCCTCACGGATTGCCACTTATCGGTCGTGCCGACTGGAACGACTGCTTGAATCTAAACTGCTTCTCCAATGATCCAAATGAATCATTTCAAACCACAGGTAATCGCACCGAGGGCAGCAAGGCAGAATCGTTGATGATCGCGGGCTTGTTCGTTTACTGCGGACGTGATTATGTGGAACTTTGCCGCCAATTGGGTAAGGAGGAAGAGGCTGTGCGAGCTCAGAAGCACATCAACGCGATGGTTGAGGCTGTGGAGAAGCACGGCTGGGACGGCGAATGGTATCTCCGCGCTTACGATTTCTTCGGCAATAAGATTGGTTCGCATGAGAATGAAGAAGGTAAGATCTTCATTGAGAGTCAGGGCTGGTGCACGATGGCTGAGATTGGTAAGGAATTGGGTATGCCGGAGAAGGCACTTGATTCAGCCAAGCGTCTCTTGGATAGCGAGCACGGCATGGTGCTGAACTATCCTGCTTTCACCCGCTACCATATTGAGATGGGCGAAGAATCCACGTATCCTGCAGGCTATAAGGAGAATGGTGGTATTTTCTGCCACAATAATCCTTGGGTGATTATCGGTCAGGCTATTGCCGGCCGTGGCAACGATGCTTGGGAGCTCTATACGAAGATTGCTCCGGCGTGGATTGAAGATCAGAAGCTCCATAAAGTGGAACCATACGTTTATTGCCAGATGGTGGCAGGCAAAGAGGCTGCCAAGCCGGGCGAAGGCAAAAACTCATGGCTGACAGGTACGGCTGCTTGGAACTGGCTTACCGTTACGCAGCACATTCTGGGTATTCAGCCTTCTTATGAAGGTCTCGTAGTGAACCCATGTGTGCCTGAAACGTTGAAGGAGTTTACTGTAGTCCGCAAGTGGCGTGATGCTGAATATATGATTACCGTGAAGAATCCTAATGGCAAGCAGAAGGCTGATAAGCCAACTCTCCTTCCATATGCTCCCGGTAAGCATGAGTATGAAGTGGTACTTTGATACACCTTATATATAATACGCGTATATGAAAAAACTCAACTTGATCTTAATGGCAGTAATCGCCGCATTGGTGGTAAGCTGCAAAGAGGCCGAAAAACCGATGACGGCGCAGGAGTTCTGCATGTCGTTAGGTCCGGGCTGGAACCTTGGTAACAACATGGATGCCCATCGTAATGGCTTGGCATGCGAAGATGGTTTTGGCAATGAACCTGCCACGGCGGCTGTTTTCAAAACAGTAGCAGAGGCTGGCTTTAAAGCCGTTCGTATTCCTGCCACCTGGATGCAATACATCGGCGAAGCTCCCGATTATCACGTAGATGAGGCTCGCCTTGCTCGTGTGGCTGAATTGGTTTATGCTGCACATGCAGAAGGCTTGAAAGTGATTTTGAATATCCATCATGATGGTTTTGGCGCAGATCCAGAGCATCATGAATGCTTCTGGCTGGATATTGAAGGTGCTGCTGCAGATTCTTTGAAGAATGAGGCTATCAAGGCCAAACTCTTCGGCGCTTGGCTGCACATCGCTCATTATTTCCGCAACGATGGCGCTTGGCTGATGTTTGAGGTAATGAATGAAATCCAGGACGGCGGTTGGGGCCAGGGTCGCAACTTGACGGATGGAGGTGCACAATATCGCATTATGAATGAATGGAACCAGGCAGCATTGAATGGTATTCGTGCTGCTGGTGGCGAAAATGAAACACGATTCGTGGGTATTCCTGGTTACGTGACCAGTCCTCATCTCACTTGCGAACATCTCGTTCTTCCTACCGATGTAGTAGAGGATAAGCTCCTCGTGGCTGTTCATAGCTACGACCCATGGGATTATGCTGGCTCAGGTCTGCGTAGCGAATGGGGGCATACCGGTAAGGATATCGTGGAAGGTGCAAGCGAAGAAAACTATCTCTATATGCTGGATCAGCTCTACGATACTTTCGTGGCAAAGGGCGTACCGGTATATTTCGGAGAATGGGGTTGCGTACATCGCACCACCGAGCACGCAGAAATCTTCCGCAAATATTATATGGAATACGTGGAGAAAGCGCGCAAGGATCGCAAGATGCCATCTTTCTTCTGGGATAACAGCTATAAAATCGCTGGCGACGACGCGTTCGGCCTGATCGATCACGCTACTGGCGAATATATCGATAATGGCGAAGAGATTGTGCGCCTTATCGTGGATACATGGAATAACGAAGATCCAGAATATACGCTTGAGAGCATTTATAATCGTGCTCCTCAGGCTGCTGAATAATTGACATTTCAAATCAATCTTTATTTATTTACTTAATCAAAAACCAAAAAAACATGAAAAAGTTCTTATCTTTTTTATTGGTAGCAATGGTGGCTTTTGCCGCTAACGCTAAAGAACTTGCCGTGCTTGCGGACTACAGCGAAGAGCCTATTTTGGTCGACACTTGGAGCGTACAGCCATACCTCCTGTCTGACGCTGGTGTTGAACTCGCTGCTGCTGGTGCGGAAGAAGGCATGAAGGTCCGTTTCTACATGACCGCTAATGCCGAGTGGCAATTGCAGATTTTTGAGGGTCACTGGAATGGTCAGTATGCATACTTTGGCGATGCAGCCATTGATGCAGACACCCTTGCTGCAAAGGGTATTACGCCTGTTGACTTGAGTGTAACTCCTTATGTGGAGTTGACTTTGACTCAGGCTATGATCAATACTGCTATGGTTCAGCAGTGGTGGGGTGGTACTTTCCTTGGCAATGGCGATGGCAACATCCAAATCACCAAGATTACTCTCAACGACGATATTACCGTCCTTGAGGATGCAACTGTGCTCGCTAACTACGACACCGCAAATGTGTTGGTCGACACTTGGAGTGTACAGCCATATTTGTTGTCTGATGCAGGTGTTGAACTCGCAGAGGCAGGTGCAGAAGAAGGCGACATCGTTCGTTTCCACATGACCGCAAACGCCGAGTGGCAATTGCAGATTTTTGAGGGCCACTGGAATGGTCAGTATGCATTCTTTGGCGATGCAGCCATTGATGCAGACACCCTCGCAGCAAAGGGCATCACTCCTGTTGACTTGAGCGTAACTCCTTATGTTGATCTTGTTCTTACTCAGGCCATGATTGATGCAGCTATGGTTCAGCAATGGTGGGGTGGTACTTTCCTCGGCAATGGCGATGGCAACATCCTCATTAATAAAATCGAATTGATTAAGCTTCGTGAGGTAATCATCACTGAAACCATACTTGCCAACTATGATACTGCAAATGTATTGATCGACACTTGGAGCGTACAGCCATATTTGTTGTCTGACGCTGGTGTTGAACTCGCAGAGGCAGAGGCACAGGAAGGCGATAAAGTTCGCTTCTATATGACCGCAAATGCCGAGTGGCAATTGCAGATTTTTGAGGGCCACTGGAATGGTCAGTATGCATTCTTTGGCGATGCAGCCATTGATGCAGACACTCTTGCAGCAAAGGGCATCACGCCTGTTGACTTGAGCGTAACTCCGTACGTGGAGTTGACTTTGACTCAGGCAATGATCGAAACTGCTATGGTTCAGCAATGGTGGGGTGGTACTTTCCTTGGCAACGGTGATGGCAACATCCTCGTTAGCAAGATTACCCTCTATCGCGAAGCTGCTGCTACCCGCGACACTATCTTCTCTCATCAGGTAGAGCTTGATAATGCATACGTTGAATATGCAGGCGGTAAGGAAGTTCTTCCAGAGATTACCGTTTATAACGCTGATAGCACCAAAACGCTTAAGCTTGATAAAGACTACACCGTGCAGGCTTTCGACAACACCGATCTTGGCGTTGCTCAGGTTATCATCACCGGTAAGGGCCGTTACATCGGTACTGTTGATACCGTATTCACTATCGTAGCAAAGACTGTTACTGCTGAAATGGTGAAGGTAGAGGCTTCTGTTCCATTCTATGGCGAGGCAGTTGAGCCTGCTATTGAAATCGTATGTGGCAATGATACCCTCGTGGCTGGTACGCATTACACCGCTACGTTTGCTAACAACGATGCTGTAGGTACTGCAAACTATTCTCTCAAGTTCCGCGGCAAGTACACCGGTACTGTTGAGGGAACCTTCGAAGTAGTAGCTCCTCTCACGATTACCGCTGAGATGATAATCATAGGCACCGTTGAATCATACACGGGTAGCGCTATTGAGCCAATGGTAGATGTTGTTGTATGGAGTGATACGCTCTTCACTGCTTTGGTCGCAGGCGTTGATTATGAACTGATTTATTCTAACAACGTAAATGCAAGTGACACCGCTATGCTGACCATCAAGGGTCTTGGCTACTACACCGGTTCTGTTGACACCCTCTTTACTATCGAGCCAATGGAAATCGTTGACTCAATGGTTGTGCTCGACGCTGAGCGTTACGAGTTCGCCGGATTCTCTGTTCGTCCACTCGTCACCGTTACAGCTGGCGAGAACATCCTTGTTGAGGATGTGGACTACATGGTAGAATATGCCAACAACCGTCAGGTTACCAAGAATGCAACGGCTACCGTTACTTTCCAGGGCAATTATAAGGGTACTATCGTGAAGACTTTTGAGATCTACACCGAGGAAACCGCTTTGGATAATATCGAGGCAGAGGCAGGCGCAATGAAGGTGCTCCGTGATGGCGTTATCTACATCATCCGCAACAACCAGATGTATGACATCCTTGGTCATCTTGTAAAATAAAACAAAATAATCTAATAATTATAATATGAATACTCAAAAAACCATGGTAAAGCGCGCTGCAATGTGGTTTTTGGCAATGTTTATGTTGCCATTGGCAATTGTAGCACAGGTCGCTGTCTCTGGTATTGTTACCGATGAGAACGACGAACCGGTAATCGGCGCCAGCGTTTTGGAAAAGGGTACAACCAATGGTACCGTTACAGACTTTGACGGTAACTTCTCCCTCAATGCCACAAACGCAAAGGCCACGTTAGTTGTATCTTACGTTGGTTTGGAAACTCAAGAAGTTGCCCTTAACGGACGTAAAGTGGTAAATGTTAAGCTCGCCTCTAATACGGAGGTCATTGAGGAAGTCGTAGTCGTAGGTTATGGTACTCAAAAGAAGAGTGACCTTGCCGGCGCTTCATCTTCTCTTGGTGAGGACGCTTTGAAGAATGCCGCTATCACCAATATCGACCAGTCATTTGCTGGTCGTGTAACAGGTGTGACTGCAGTACAAACTTCTGGTGCTCCTGGTTCTTCAAGCTCTATCCGTGTCCGCGGTCAGGCTACCATCAATGCAGGTGCTGAACCTCTTTACGTTATTGATGGTGTGATCGTGCAAGGTGGTGGTTCATCTGGTGCTTCTTTCGGTTTGGGCGACAAACTGGGTAACGGCGAAGTGTCTACCATCTCTCCTCTTTCTACTATCAACCCTGCTGACATCGTCAGCATGGAAATCCTCAAGGACGCATCTGCAACCGCTATCTATGGTGCACAAGGTGCAAATGGTGTCATCCTCATCACCACCAAGCGTGGTAAAGCAGGCGAAGCTAAGTTCTCTTACGATGGTTCTATCACGGTGGCTAACCAGTTGCAACGTATTCAGATGTTGAACCTCCGCGAGTTCGCTGAGTACTACAACGATATGACCCGTCAGGGCGAGATCTCTAAGCCAGATCCTGCATATTCTGATCCTTCAGTTCTCGGACGTGGTACCAACTGGCAGGACGCTATCTTCCGTACCGCTATTCAGCACAACCATCAGGTTTCTGCTCAGGGTGGTACCGATAAGGTAAGATACTATGTTTCTGGTGGTTACATGAATCAGGATGGTACTGTGCTCGCTTCTAATTTCGAGCGTATCTCTCTTCGTGCCAACATCGATGCCGACCTCAAGAAATGGCTCAAGATGGGTGTGAACGTTTCTTTCGCTAACACCAACGAGCGCCTCCAGAAGGCTGACCAGGATGAAGGTTTGATCACGTACTCTCTTACCACTCCTCCTGATATTCAGGTATACAACATTGATGGTAGCTATTCTTCTGTTTCAAAGGAAGGTCTTAACAACCCTAACCCAATTGCTGTGGCTGAGTTGAACGAGATCAAGTTGAATCGTCAGAAACTCAATGGTAACATCTTCTTCGAAGTTAATCCTGTTAAGGGTCTCACCTGGCATACTGAATTTGGTTGGGATCTCGGTTGGTCGAAGGGTACTACCTTCAACCCAACCAGCCAAGAGCTCTTGAAGAAGAATGCTAATGAATCTCGCATCCAGAAGAACTCTAATCTGTTCTGGACGGTTAAGAACTATGTCACCTACGCTAATACCTTTGGCAAGCATAGCTTCTCAGTAATGGCTGGTCAGGAAGCTTGGGAATCAAAGTGGGATTACATCTCAGTTTACAACACCAAGTTGCCTCTTGATATCGTTCAAAACCCTGCTCTCGGTGATGGTGAACCACAAATTGGTAGCGGTAATGGTAGCGCAGCAATGGCTTCATTCTTTGCTCGTGGCACCTATAACTACGACAACCGTTATCTCCTCACCTATACCTTCCGTTATGATGGTTCTTCCAACTTCGGTCCTAACAACCGTTGGGCTCCTTTCCACTCAGTGGCAGCCGCTTGGCGCTTCTCTGAAGAGAAGTTCTTCCAGGATGTTAAGGAATCAGGCGCTATCACCAACGGTAAGTTGCGTTTCGGTTGGGGTCAAACCGGTAACTCTAACATTGGTGGCTATAAGTGGGGTGCTGCTATGTCAACCATGGCTACCGCTCTCGGCATGAGCTACCGTCCATCCAATATTCCTAACTTGGATGTACGTTGGGAAACGCAGGAACAGTTCAACGTTGGTTTGGATATCAATTTCCTCCGCGATCGTTTGAATCTCGTTGTTGACCTCTATCAGAAGAAATCTCAGGATATGTTGATGCAGCTCGTTTTGCCTTCATATATGGGTACGTTGGGTAACGGTTCTTCCGTTCTCGCTGCTCCTTATGGCAACTACGGCGATATTCTCAACCAAGGTCTTGAAATTGCGTTGAACACGCAGCCAGTTAACGTAAGTGGCTTCACTTGGAACTCTGATTTCCAGATTTCATTCAACAAGAACAAACTCCTCAGCCTTTCTAATTCAACTGCACTCGTAGGTTATGGCCAGTGGACTGACGTTGTTTCTCGTTCTGAAGTAGGCAAGAGCCTCTATAATTTCTATGGTTATCAGGTAGAAGGCGTTTACACCGACTTTGAGGATATTCTCAATTCTCCGGTTAACACCCTCCAGCAGAACAATAAGTACACCGTTACTGAGAACGCTGATGGCACCAAGTCTTATGCATGGTCTACCAACCCTGCCGACTACAACTTCCAGAACACCACTTTCGTAGGTGACTTGAAGTTCAAGGATGTGAACGGCGACGGCAAGATCGACGAGCAGGATAAAACCGATATCGGTTCTCCACTCCCATTGTTCACCTTCGGTTGGAACAACACGTTCCACTATAAGAACTGGGATCTCTCTATCTTCATGAATGGTTCAGTTGGCAATAAACTTGGTAACTACACCAAGATGCTCACCACGCATATGAACTCTGTATGGCAGAACCAGCAGGTTTGCGTAAACGAGCGTGCGCATTTGGAAGCTATCGATGCAACCCAAACGGATTGGTACACCCATATCGAGAACGTAACCGTTACCAACAAGGGCACCATGACGCCACGTGGATCTCTCAACGACCCTAACGACAACGACGCTTGGTCAAGCCGTTACATCGAAGATGGTTCATATCTCCGTATTAAGTCTATCAGCTTGAGCTACACCTTCGATAAGAAGCTCATGCAGAAGGCTCATCTTGATAACATCCGCCTTTCAGCTACCGTAAACAACGTGGCTACTTTCACCAAGTACACCGGTTACGATCCTGAAGTTGGTGCTTCTACGGCAAGTAGCAATGTGTTTGGTCTTGATAACGGACGTTATCCTTCACCATTCTCATTCTGCTTTGGTTTGAATCTTGCTTTCTAATCGCATAAATAAAGTAAGTATATGAAAAATAATATATTTAAATTAGGTTTTGGAGCTTTGGTGGCTTCTGCCTGCTTGCTCTTCACTTCGTGCGATGCATTTTTGAATCGCCCAGCTGAGGACAACTATAACGCCGGTAACTACTATACTACCGATGATGCTTGTATTTCCGGTGTTAACTACCTCTATAATTCGCCTTGGTATGATTTCCAGCGTGGTTTCATCAAGGTGGGTGAGGTGTTCTCTGGTAATATGTATTGGGGTTCATCTCCATATCTCAACTATTCTGTAAATGGTACCGACCAAGACTTGGTGAACATGTCTTATTCATTGTGGGCTGAGATTGCACACTGCTCTACCGTTTATGGCAACATCAAGAATGCTGTAGGTCCAAGCCAGGCTGCAAAAGATCAGGCTATGGGCGAGTGCCTCGCATGGAAGGCAATGGCATATTTCTTCCTCGTTCGTTCATTTGGCGAAGTACCTATCGTGCACGACAACTCTGCTGAGTTGGCAAAGGGTGATTACAATTCTGCTAAGAAGAACACCCGCGAGAACGTGTATGAATACATCATCATGACTCTTGATGAGGCTATCCGTCTTCTTCCTGCTACGTCTGCTCCTGGCCGTATTGATAAGTATTGCGCTAAGGGTCTTCTCGCTAAGGTGTATCTTACCCGTGCAGGCCTCTCTGGCTCGCTCAACGAGAATGACCTTCTCGAAGCTGCAAGAATTTCACAGGAAGTGATTGAAGGCTCAGGTCGTGTTCTCACCCCTGTATATTCTGATATCTTCCGCGGTAGCCACAACAACGATGGTGAATCTCTCTTCGCATGGCGTTGGACGGTTGGTGCACAGTGGACTTGCCAAAATACGCTCCAATCCGACTTGATGGCCGAAGGCTTCGGCGACCAAGGTGACCTTTGGGGTGGCTGGGGTGGCCCTTCTACCGACTTGATGGCTGCTTTCAATGTGATTGAAATGGAACGCGTAACGCCTGACTCTGCTGTTCTCAAGAAATTTGATGAGCCTAAGAATAATATTGCGGCCGTTAAGGACGCTCGCTGCCAGGCAACTCTGATGC
Source organism: Paludibacteraceae bacterium (assembly GCA_045600985.1). GTDB lineage: Bacteria > Bacteroidota > Bacteroidia > Bacteroidales > Paludibacteraceae > Colicola. Next base: position 22,815 of record JAZRYY010000039.1, on the reverse strand, counting down.
TCCCTGGTTTCCACTATGATTATTTCTGGCGCAACAAGGGTGGCTTTGAAGTGCTTAAGTTCTATTTCGATAAGACCTACAACCCTGCAGCTACCGGCTCATTCCAGGGCCCATGCGGATGCCAGAACGTAAAGCACCTCTATGGCAACGATGTTGACCACACGGAAGAGTGCGGCTTCGCTCCTGGCCGTATGGCATACGCTTTTGCTACCCATATCCTCCGTCTTGCTGACGTTTATCTGGTGAATGCTGAGGCTAACTGCCTTGCATCTGGTGGCAACAAGGCTCAGGGACAAGAGAACTTCGATGCAGTTCGTAACCGTGCTGGTCTTGATCCATTGCCTCTCACCTTCGATAATATCTGGAAAGAGCGTCGTCTCGAGTTCGCAGGTGAAGGTGACCGCTGGTATGATTACGTTCGTCGTTCATACTACGACGCTGATGCTTGCCTTGCAGAACTCAAAGCTCAATATCGTAACCAGATCTGGGGTTGCTCTGATTTCTATGAGGAGTATTATAACACTGGCAACTGGGCATCTGATTTGATGTATAACGGCGGTGACGACATGTTGACCTACAACAATGCTCTCCCTGTTCCTCATAACATCGATAAGAACGTGTTCACCATGCCTTTCCCATCTGAAGACGTTGCTTTGAATCCAAACTTGGGCTCTGATGTGCCAGCTGATTCCATCAACGTTCGTGAACTCTTCAAGTATAACGATTAAGACTAATATAATATGAAACAATATTTTAAATTAGCTGCACTCGCATTAGGCGTTGTTGCCATGGGCCTCACTTCTTGCCAGAAGGAGCCTAATGGACTCTTCCACCTCACTGCTGGTCAGCCTACCATCAAGTACATCCGTCTCCAAGATGTTACAGAGGGCGAGACGATTGTTACGGAAGCTTCCGTACAAACTGGCCTTACCATCATTGGTGAGAACCTGACGTCTATCAAGGAGATGTACTTCAACGATAAGGCTGCTGTCCTCAACACCAGCCATATGACCAAGAATGCACTTCTCGTGTCTGTTCCTAAGGATATTCCTGGTGAGGTATCTGATCAGATCACGATGGTAACTCGCGATGGCGATACCTGCCGTTATGATTTCCACGTAATCGTGCCTGCTCCAAGCGTTAACTTCATGAAGAATGAGTATGCAAAAGAAGGTTCTACCGCTACTATCATCGGTAACTTCTTCGTGCAAGATCCTAACGTTCCACTTACTATTACCTTCACCGGTATTCAGAATTCAGCAAGCGTTGCTGTTGATCCTTCCACCATCACTGTGGCAGAGAACAATGCTTCTGTTTCTTTCACCGTACCTGCAGGTGCTCCTGAAGGCAACGTTGAGGTAACCACCGTATATGGTACTGGCGTTTCTCACTTCTATTACCACGACTCACGCGGTATCTTCCTGAACTACGAAGGCGAGAAGTTCGATCAGCCTTATGGTCTCGTACCACAGGGTTGGAACTCTGCTCACTTGTTCGTAGCAGACGATCCTACTGCCGTTTCTGGTAATTATGTACAATATCCAGACCCAGCCAAGAATGCTGAAGGTATGCCTGCTGATGGTGCTTGGACCGAGTATTACAAGGTTACTTATTGGTGCGGTAACTGGAATGGCGATCCTATGTCTGTCACTTCAGGTGCAGGTGCTCCTCTCCGTAACCTCTTCCCTGCTGGCTACTTCGCTAAACCAGAGGATCTCGTGTTCAAGTTTGAGATGCGTATTCCTAAGGATAACCCATGGAAGGCTGGTGCGCTTCAGGTGCTCTTCGTCAACAACCTGATTTGTGCTAATGATAGCTGGCAGAACAATACGTACATCCATACGGCTGCAGATGGCGGCCAGGATCTCCCACGTGGTATCTATCGCCCATGGGCTGAGACTGGCTCATTCTTAACGGGGGATGAATGGATCACCGTTACCATGCCGCTCTCTGATTTCGTCTACAATATGGACGGCACCCCAACCACTAAGCGCCTTGCTGAAGATAGCTTTGATAGCTTCGTGATGTGGCCTGTGGCTGGTGGTATGGCTGGCGAGAAGTGCGATCCTATCTTCCATTACGACAACTTACGTATCGCTCCAAAACTTTAATACTTACAAACAATGAAAAAGAATATATTTTCAGCCATTTTGATGGCAATGCTGATGCTGGTGACCAGTGTGGCTTTTACTTCTTGTAAGACAGAAGATTTGGACACCAACCAGTTCACTGGCGAGGCAAAATTGATTGCTTTTGGTCCTAACCCGGTAGCACGTGGCGGTGAACTCCGTTTCGTGGGTGTGGGCTTGGATCAGGTAAAGTCGGTTACCTTCGTGGGTGCTGCTGACGTAACCGAGATCAACAAGGTGAGCGCTGAGGACATTCGCGTGATTGTGCCTCTTACCGCTCAAGTTGGTGAGGTTACTCTTACTTTGGCCAATAAGGAACTTGTTACCAAAACTCCTCTCACCTTTACCGAGCCTGTAGCTTTCGCTAAGGAAAATGCGGTTAGTCCGCTCGTTCTTAAGCCAGGCGAGAAGCTGACTATCAAGGGTCAGTATCTCCACCTTGTAGAGTTCGTTGAGTTTGAAGGCGGTGCAACCGCTACTCCTCTCGCTGAGGTCAATCAGGAGGATCCATTCAATGAAACGCTTGAAGTAATCGTTCCTGCGGCTGCTAAGTCTGGCAAGTTCAGCGTATTGTTCGAGCCTCAGGTTGTTGAGGAAGATACAATCTACAACTCCGTTCTTTCTCCAGTTGCAATTGAGGTGCTCGTTCCTGCAGTTGAGGCTGTTAAGGAAGTTGTTGACGCTAAACCTGGGGATGCTGTAGAAGTGTCAGGCACGAACTTCGATCTCATCACGGCTGTAGTGATGCCTACTGGCGACTCTATTGCCTATATGAAGAGCGAGGATGACAAGAGCATTCAGTTTGCTCTTCCTGCCAATATTACCAATGGTGAAATCTGCGTGCTTACCGCTTCTGGCGTGAAAGTAGTGGTTGCTAACGTAACGGTGGCTCTTCCTAAGGAGATCACGATGACTCCTGATGAAGATCTCGTTCCTGGTGCAGTGGTTACTATCGCTGGTAAGAACCTTGAATTGGTAAAGGGCGTTCAGTTCCAAACGCTTGCTGGCGTAGTGGATGCAGAAATTGCTGCTGGCGCTACTGCTACTTCTTTGAAAGTTACCGTTCCTGAAGGAATCGCTACCGGTCATGTTATCCTCAATACCGCTGCAAATATCAGCGTGGATGGCACCACCGAAGCTGGCCTTAAGTATCTCACTCTCAAGCCTACCTTCAAGAATTTTGCAAGCAATGAATTGTCGCTTGGTAGCGTGGTTACCATCTATGGTAAGAATCTTGATCTCGTAACCAAGGTAAGCTTCACCGGTGGTGCTGAAGTTGAAGAGTTCCTCGAGGAGGCAACTGCTACCTGCATCAAGGTGCAAATGCCTACCGAGAAGGTTGAGACCGGTGTGCTCACCCTCACCATGGCAAATGGCGAGACCGTTGAGACTGGTAGCCTTACCGTTAACCTCCCAGAGTTCTGCTACGTTCTTGAGTGGCCAGAATTGGTAGACGGCGAGCCTATCCGCGCAGGTAGCGTACTTATCGTTACGGTAGATCATGCAGATCGTCTTCTCAGCGTAGAAGCTAACGGCCAGGCTACGCAGTTCATGGTGAACGGCAATACGCTCTATATCCTTACCCCATATAATGGTAAGCCTGGCACGAAGTTCACCCTCATCTCTGATAATGGCTCTATTTCATATAAGTATGATCTCAAGCCTAACACCGAGATTGAGACCGTCATCTGGACGGGCATGCACTCGGCAGGTGCTTGGGAAGCTGGTATGCAAGAACTCGCTTGGGGTGGCTACGATTGGAGCACTGTTCAACCAGGCATGGAACTCAAGGTTCAGTTCACGGTGGATCCTGCTAAGGAGTATGGCTGCCAAATCCGCTTTGCTAGAGGAGACGGATGGGTTGCACTTCCTGGCACCAAGGAGTTTGAAGGTGCTGATAACGATGGCAACATCGCTATGGCTGATGATCTGACTGAATATAGCTTCGTTCTCACTGAGGAGATGATCGCTGAGATGAACGCTAATGGCGGTCTCGTAATCTGCGGCGCATGGTTCATCCTCACCAAGGTTTCTATCGTTGAGCACGTTTCTCTTGAGGAAACTCTTTGGAGCGGCTCAGCAGTAGCCGACGATTGGACCAACCAACCTGCATTCTTTGAGGATGGTGCTACCGATTTGCTTGCAGCTGGCTTCAAGGTGGGTAGCATTATGCGATTCTACATTACTCCTACCGAAGACGCTTGGAATCTCCAAGTGGTTGAGGGACACTGGTTGGGACAAAAATGGTGCGATCTCAGCCAGGATAGCTACGATCTCGCTGCTAATAATGGTGCGGTAGTTATTGAAATAACTCAAGAGATATATGATGTTGCAACCACCGTAGGTGGCTGGGGCAACGTATTCATCCTGAATGGTGACAATGTTATCTGCACAAAGATTACTATTGAGTAATTTCTTTAGAAAACCAATACAATCAGGGGGTGTGCCACGGTGGCACACCCCCTTTTTCGAATATTTATTCGTGTTATCTCAAAAATATTGCACTAATATTTGCGTATGTGAAAAATTATTAGTAACTTTGCACCAAATATAAATCACATACTAATGAAACACTCTTCTATCCTTTTTGCACTCGTTACGTTGTGCATCTCTATCCTGTTTTTATCTTGTAAGCCAAAGCCAGAACCGGATGTTCCTTCTGCTTTGCAGGAAACATTGCGTCTTACGTCCACTTCGCCAGCTGAAGGCGATGAAGTGGTGGCTCATACCGTAAAATCCATCACTCTTGGTTTTGCCACGCCGGTTGATGTGCATAAGAACGCGCAGATTACCTTGAATGGCACAGAGGTGAAGGCTGAAAAGAAATCTGGAGAAACGTCTGTCATTGAAATTCCTGTTGAGCTGGAAGCAAATAAGGAATACACTTTGGTTGTTCCTGCAGGGGCTATCCGTTCTTTGGCCGATTCCCTGAAGACCAACCCAACGCTCAACCTTCATTTTTCCACGAAGGATGTCAATACCAGTGGTTTTGTCAACAACGAAGCTTACCAATTGACCCTGCGCATGGGCTTTGGTTGGAACCTCGGTAACCACTTTGACTCGTCATCAGGCAAAGATAATGCGCCTAACTCATGGGGGTATTGGGACAACAATTCCAAACCACAAGCCATCCTCTATCAGCGTTTGGCGGCAGCTGGCGTGAAGACAGTTCGTATTTGCGTCACATGGGGTAACTATCAAGACCCAGCCAACAACTATGCTATCCGTCCTTCTTATATGGAGGAGGTGGCACAGAATGTGACATGGGCACGTGAGGCCGGCCTGATGGTGATCCTCAATACCCATCACGATGAGTATTGGCTGGATATCCATAATGCGGCATCTAATCCTAATCTTGCCAGCGATATTCAGGCTCGTATCGTTACCACTTGGACGCAGATTGCCGAGTATTTCAAAAACGAAGGCGACTATCTGATAATGGAAACCTTCAATGAGGTACATGCTATTGATGGCAAGAATGAGAACTGGGGCAATCCATCTGCTTCGCACGTTCGCGTGCTCAAGGAATGGACGCAGGCTGCCGTGAATGCTATTCGTGCCACTGGTGGCAACAATGCCGATCGCTATATCGCTATCTCTGGCTACGCTGCCAGCCCTGCGCTCACCATGCAGGCCTATCCTGATCGCGCTTCGCTTCCAACGGACGCAGCCGACAACAAACTTGTGGTAGCAATTCACTGCTATGACCCATACGATTTTACGCTGGCTGATCCGCTCAAAGAGCAATGGGGACATACAGCCACGGCAAACAAGTCAAGCGGTACGGAGAAGCAAATCAACGATCTGCTGCAGAAAGTGAAGGCTACCTATATCGACCAAAACATCCCATGCTACATGGGCGAATTTGGATGCTCGGTTCATGAAACCGCTGTTGGCAACGCTTTCCGCAAGTATTATCTCGAATATTTCTGCCGTGCCTGCTATTTTGCCGGCTTGAGCGGTTGCCTTTGGGATAACTACACCAAGAAATCAGGTGGTGCGGAATGCCATGATTACTTTGATCACAATAATGGCAGCTTCCTCCAGGATGCAGAAACTCTCATCCCTATCATGGTGAATGCCATGACTAATCAGGATGCAACGTACACGTTGGACTATATCTACACCGAAAAGGCTCCAAAATAAATCATTAGGAACGAAGAAGATGAAGTGCTTCAAACTTTTCTGGGCCATCCTGCTAATCGTGCTGGTTACTGTCGCCTGCAAGCCAACCATAGAAGAACCAACTCAGCCGGTGTTGGCAGATATGATGTCGGCATCCATTGCAGAAGGGCAGGAAGTGAATGCAGAATTGTTCACGGAAGCCAACATCACGTTCTTCCGCACGATCTCTATTGCGCACGCCGAGCAGATAACGCTCAATAACGAGCCCATTGAGGCATCGGTCAGCAAGGAGAACGCCAAGATGCTCCTCCTTCACTTCCCTTCGCTCATGCCGGGCACGCAATACGTGCTCCATCTGGCGGAGGGATCTGTGCTGGCAGATTATGGCGAGGAGAAGCGTCCGTCTCGTGAAATCACGATTCATTTCTCCACGAAGGAGAAGCAGGAGGTGATTGCAGCTCTCTGCAATCCGGATGCTATTCCTTCGGCACAGAAGGTGTTCAATTTCCTTCATGAGCAATACGGAAGGAAGATTCTTTCTTCCACCATTGCTAATGTCAATTGGAATTTCGACGAGGCCGAACTCGTATATAAGGCTACGGGCAAGTACCCTGCTATCGCTACGATGGATTATATCCATATGTTCACCCTCACCTCGCATAATCCTTTCAATGGTTGGACTGTCCGCTACGACGACACGCGTGCTGTAGAGGATTGGTGGAAGAAAAATGGCCTCATAGCAGCAGGTTGGCATTGGAACATGCCAGCCAATGAGGATGCTATCAACAATACGAATGGCTACACCTGCACGCCAGGCGCGGGAACGGTAGGAAATCAAACTACCACTTGCGCCAAGCCTTCCAACGTGATGAAAGAAGGCACATGGGAAAAGCGAATTGCGGATGAAGATTTAGCCAAGATGGCAGAGCTGCTTCTGCTCCTTCAAAATAAGGGCATCCCGGTTATCTGGCGTCCTCTCCACGAAGCATCCGGCAATACCTATGGCCAATGGGCCGGAGGTGGCGCTTGGTTCTGGTGGGGCATAGAAGGTGCGGAGGCCTACAAAGCTCTTTGGCGCTATATGTTCGATTATTTCCATCAGGCAGGCGTCAACAACCTTATCTGGGTGTGGACTTCGCAAAATAATGGCGACACCGATTGGTATCCGGGCGATGATTATGTGGATATCATCGGACAGGATATCTACAACAAAGGTGCTGCTTCCAACGCTGCCGATTTTGCCCGTTTGCAGGCTACGTATCCCAATAAGATTGTCACGCTCAGCGAGTGCGGCAATGTGGGAAAGATTTCGGAACAATGGGCTGCAGGCGCATATTGGTCGTATTTCATGCCATGGTATCAGTATAATGCTACCACCTTGGATGGCCATGAGCATGGCAACACCGCATGGTGGCAAGACGCCATGTCGTGCCCATACGTCATCTCGCGCGATCAAATGCCTGATTTGAAATAACGGCATTTAAATAAGCCTTCACAAAAATGCAGAAGTGCAAATGTTTGTTTTGCATTTCTGCATTTCTGTATAAATATATATAATCTTAAAAATAGTACATTTTTCAAGCCTTTCTATTGTTTTATTTGTTGTTTGTTAATAAAAAGTGTGCATTTTTTATTATAGATTTTGCAGCTTCGCAAAAAAAAAGTACTTTTGCGGCGTGATTCATGGGAATCGATTGTTGAAGGGGATTTATGGTGATGATTAAGAGTAATAGGCTTATTCTGTAAGGTAGTACCCCTCGGTACGGCCTTTTTTTATGCCATCCTCTTTCAAAAAGGGAAATAAGAAATGGTAGAATGATTAATGTTGAAAGGAAATAAGGTATGAAAAGAAGTTTATTCATTATTGCAAGTTTATTGCTATGCCTCACCACCTACGCAGAGTGCTACATCGTAGAAGGAGGAAGTTGCTCAGGTACTACCGCTGCGGCAGGCACCGTGATGGGTACATTTATGTTTAATGGCTTGCCCACGAACGGATCAGTTGCATATACAGCTAAAACAAGCAGAAGCGGTTTGGATATAAAGATTCAATATACGACCGATGGTTCTGCATGGATGGATGCTAAAACCCAATCTATTACAAACCGTGACGCTAATTATACATGTACAATCTCTACGCAATCTATTGGCGTTCGTTTTGTGAATGTAAGCAAATATAATATCCTCGGAGGAACTTATACAAATACATTCTCGAATATTAAGATAGGCATGGCTACAGTTCTTTCGGCAGCCTCTTCTTCTGTTACGTTGCCAACCACTTCTGCAGGAACGGCAGTTTCTGCAAACAATACCATCACTTATTCCAATCTTGATGGCGCGGTAGTGACTACGAGCATAACTGGAGACGATGCCTCTTTATTTCAGGTAACCAATAGCAAGAGTTCGTTGGATTGTAGTGGTACATTCGGCATAACGGCATGGTTTTATCCTACAGAAGAAACTGCAGCAGGCACATATTCTGCCACTGTCACCATTTCGGCAGGCGCAAAAACATGTTCTTTCCCCGTCTCTGCTACCGTAACAGCTGATGTGATTACTTCTATCAGATGGGACCAAAAATTCACCAATCTGCTTTCAACTGCTGATGAAAAAACTATTACTTTGGCAGCGCAAGTCGTGGATGCAGATGATGCCCCAATCAATGGTGCTACAATCATCTACTCATCGGATGATCCTTCCGTAGTTAGCATCAATGGCAATGTACTCACTATTGTTGCCAACGGAAAGACCACCATAAATGCAAATTATGCGGGTGCAGCAGGTTACACGCCTGCTATGAATATCAAGCAAGTCATTGTCAGCGATGGCAGTATGTGTACAACAATGTTGGTTGATGATGGCTCGAAAGTATCAATTGGTGCGTATCAATCTACCAAAACGTATGCATGGACGGCTCCTGCGGGCGCAACGTTCTCATTTAATTTGTGGAAACAAGGGGCTGGTACCCAAGGAGCAAAGGTGGAATGCAAAAATGCAAATGGCACTACGCTCAAAACATATTCATATTCAAACGGCAATATAAAAACTAATTCTACCAGAATCACGGAGGTGCTTCCTTCTGGAACAAAGAGTTTGGAGTTTTCTGCTACTGGTTCTTTGGATAAATACATTCAAAGCGTAAGTGTGGAGCAAGAAAAATACCTAACAGCTCTTTCCTCGTCTCTCTCTGCTGAAGGTACATACGAGGCGTCAACGACTGTTCTGTTCAAGTATTCTGATATGCCAACAGCGATTAGTGCTTCTCTTGATGATGCAGAAAATGCAGAGGTGGAGTTGATTTGCGATGTTGTGGGCGAGGGTTGCGGAGATTGGTCTGATAATGCAAGTCTCTTGCTAACTTTCAAGCCCAAGTCAACCAACCAAAACAAGTATTCATATAGCGGCTATTTAGTCCTCTCTGCAGGTGCTCGAGAAGGCGCAATTACCAGTGTCCAAATTCCTCTCGAAGTGCAGATTAGCATGCCTTACGGCGACCTCAATAACGGCTTTGCAATGGTCTACAATGCGCAAGAATTGCTGCTTGGTGGAGCCACACAAGCCTATATCGCACAGTGGGTAGATGATCCAGAAGGAACGATGCTTAATTTGGTGTCAGTTTTGCAAGATGTGGATGGCGACGGCAATAAGCACTTGGCAAAAGAAACTCCAGCCTTGCTTTACAATGAGGAAGAGGACTTCTATACCTACAAGGTGGAAGTGAATCCAACCCTTGCACCAAACCTTGGTGCTTCCAACGCCTTCGTTTATACTGGTGGCTCATTCAGTCAGGATAACGAAGCCTATAATTATTACGTCTTGGGTGCAAATGGTTCAAATGAGGTGGCGTTCTATAAGTACACCGGAACGATTCCTGCAGGAAAAGTGGTGTTGGCGTGGGAGAAATCGCAAGGTGGTGCAGCTCCTCAGCGTATTGATATTCGCATGGCGGAAGATATAGCCACGGCTCTCGTGCCTGTTTGGGCGGAAGAGGATCATGCTGCGGATTCACGTTTTGATGGCCAGATATACACCATCATGGGCTTGCCTGTAAGCAGCATGTCGCAACCGGGCATTTATATTCAAAATGGTAAAAAGATTGTAGTGAGATAATTCATGGTAATTTGCGTTAAAAAGTAAGTCAGATAAGAATAATTATGAAAAAGCAATATAGTTCAGCTCAATTAACGATTATAGCACTTCGCTCAAACGATGTGATAGCTACATCCACCTTTGGCATGGCCTCCACCAATTCGTTGTCGTCCATCAAAGGCTATGGTGGCAAATCCTTTGACCGCTATACTGGAGGAACCATCGATACCTTCGAAGATGATGAGTACGGCCCAGTAAGCATCATTTGGTAAGGACGCAACCGAAATGCTACCGTGATGAGTCCGTGTTGTGGTCGTAGTGTGACCGTACAGGAAGTTGGCCGTCTTCACTATATCTTATACGTCAAAAAGTGAAAAGTGTGACAAAAAAATAGCAAAAATCGAATAAAATGACTCTGTCCGTCCGTCCACCTATATATAGGTGGACGGACGGACAGACATTTGATAGAGGTGATAAAGGCGAATTATGCTGTGCATTTTTTGTGCATATGTAAGGCTACCACAGCACTACTGCGAAATTAGGTAATTCTTGTAAAGGGGCTTACCTTATTTGCGGAAGCGGAGGAGGCAGAATGTGCGAGGTGCGATGGTGAGGGAGGTGGTTTGGGAAATCGAGAGGGAATCAGGCGAAAACGCCGGCTTTACCTGTTCTTCTTGCATCGCGATATTATCTGCAAAATCGTCGGAAGAAAGTGTTGTAACGGAAGCCAGGCGGCTGCCGCGCAAACCTTCGAAGAAGAGCGTCAACGGCTGTTCCGTGGTGGCCACGTTCACCAGCTTCACGATAATATCACCCGTAGCGGCATCATAAACGGAAGAAGCATAGATGCTGTCTTGTCCTGCCACAGGCAGTCCATCCCGCTGGGTCAGGAGTACATCGGTGCCGCTATTGAGCGAATAGAGCTGCTGCACATAATAGGATGCGGTGCGATAGGTATGCAGCGCATCAAACCAGATAAGGTCAGGACGCCATTGCCAACCTTCTACGTGGGCGAAAAGTGGTGCATACGTGGCCAAACGTACCACATCGGCATTGCGCTCCAAGCCCGTCATAAAAGCAGCTTCGCAGAGAGCAGCCCAGAAGCAGTTGACCGAACGGAGGAGACCCTGCTCATGGCAGGCATATTCTCCCGCAAACACCTTCGGACCGGTGCGAGGGAAAGAATCGTAGCGGCATGCGTTTTGGAGAAACCATTCGGCTGTGTGATAGTAGTGCTCATCCACGAGATCAGCCTTCAGCGTGCGCATCTCGCGCCACATACGCTCATATTCCTCTCCTTCGGGGGATGGGCCAGCTGTGCCCACCAGCACGATGTCGGGATACTTATTGCGAATCTGATCGGAAAACATCTTCAGACGAGGTGCCACAAATTCGCCCCATTGCTCGTTCCCAATGGCCAGATATTTGAGCCCAAAAGGAGCGGGATGCCCCATCTCAGCACGGAGTGCGGCCCATTCATTCGTTGCAGGGTCGCCATTGGCGAACTCAATAAGATCCAACGCGTCATCAATATATGGTTGAAGTTCGTCCAGAGGAACCAGCCAATCGCCCTCTTGGCTGGGGTCATTGGCAAATTCGCAAGCCATGCCGCAGTTGAGTACGGGCAGAGGCTGTGCACCTATTTCTTCCGCCAGGAGGAAATATTCATAGAATCCAAGACCATACGATTGATAGTAGTCGGGTGCCGGGCGATCAGGGATGGCGTTGAGCCAACGATTTTCGTTGAGCGGACGGTTCTCTACCGCTCCAACTGAGTTCTTCCATTGGTAGCGCGTAGCGAGCGTGTTGCCCTCAATAATGCAGCCACCAGGGAAGCGGAAAACGCCGGGATGAAGGTCGGCCAATGCCTGTGCCAAATCGGCCCGCATGCCATTCTCATGCCCATTGAACGTGTTCACGGGGAAGAGGCTGACGTGATCAAGTTCCAGCGCAGCGCCCTGATGGGCGATATAGAGACTTCCGTTGGCGATATCGGTGTCGTAGATCGTCAGTTCAGCCGTATATCTCTGCCATTCGTTTGAAACGATTTGCAGGTGCTGCTCGCCCAGAAGATCGCCGTCTCGGCCGAGTTCAAGCTCAAGTGTGGCCTCTTCTCCTTCAATCAAACGGGCCCATACGGAGAAGCGATATTTCTCGCCGGCACGGAAGCCCATTCCAAAAAAGCCTTCGTTGGTGATGGATGACGTACCTTCCATGCGAAGCGCATGTGGATTGCGCTCAAAAGGAGACGTTTCCACAACCGACACCTTGCCCTGAGTGGTCCAACCCATCAGATGATCGGGGAACTCGAAAGAGCGGTTCTTCACCAACTCGGCATAGAGGCCGCCATCGGCACCATAATTGATATCTTCAAAGAAGATGCCGTACATATCGGGGCTCACGGATGCAACAGGGTGCTTCACGTCGATGCAGATAGCGCCATCAGGCTTGGGGGCTGAACATGCGCTAATAAGTGCAGTCATCGCAGCCAAGAGGAAAGGGAAGTGCTTCATTTTCGGATTGCTAGAATTAGTACGATAAACGATACGTGACTACGTCATGAGCAGGAATCGTTACTTTGCGAGGCTTGGATGAGTCGGCCTCATCCTTATGGCTCCATATGTTGCGAACCTGATAGGTATGGGAGGATGATTCAAACTGACGCTTACTCAAATCATCGCGCATATTGAAGGATTTGAAATCCAGAGTGATGGTGCGGTCGGTGAGGCTTCTATTGAGAATACAGAACGCCCAATCGCCGTTCTCAAGAGGCTTGAGCCAATATTCCAAACCCGATTCCACGCGGTAGCGCAAGCCCTGAATGCCGAGAGGATCCTGATCGATGGCAATCACCTCGCGATTGGTGATGATCTCTGCTGTCTCTTTGCTCATGGTGCGGATATCGTTGCCAAGAATCAAAGGCGCAGCCATCATGCACCACATCGTAAAGTGTGCGCGATCTTCATTCACGCTCATGCCATTGCCCACTTCCAGCATATCCGGGTCGTTCCAATGGTTAGGTCCGGCAAAACGGCGCAACGGTTCGTTCTTATCCAGAATCTGGAGTACACCGAGTGATTTCCAACCGCCGAAATCGAGTTCGCAATCAAAGCAGCAGTTCACGTCGCCCGTGGTACGCCAGAGATGACCAATCTCTGATGCCCAACTATATGCTTTCGTATCGCCCCACTCGCAAAGCGAGAAAACGATGTCACGACCCGAGGCACGCAATGCCTTGGCCATCAATGAATAGGCGCCTTTGGAATTCACGTTCTCCGTGTTGCACCAATCATATTTGAGATAATCAACGCCCCAGCGCGCATAGGTGAGGGCGTCCTGAAATTCGTAGCCTTGTGAACCGGGCTTACCGCCGCAGGTTTCGCTGCCAGCGTCGGAATAGATACCTATTTTCAGACCGAGACTGTGGACATAATCTGCCACAGGCTTGATGCCATTGGGAAAACGCTCCGGATGCGCCTGAATAAAGCCGTCTGCATCGCGTTCGCCATGCCAGCAGTCATCCATGTTTACATAGGTGTAGCCGCAATCTTTGAGGCCTTTATTGAGCATGGCGTCGGCAATCTCTTTGATGAGTGCCTCGTCAATATCGCATGCGAAAACGTTCCAGCTGCTCCAGCCCATAGGTGGAGTAGGACAGAGATTTGGTTTTGGAGTGGCAGCACGATTGATTTTTACGGGCTGCGGGTCTTGCGCACTCATTGCAATGCTTACGCAGAGTGCGCAGAAAAGGCTGAGAAAACGAAAAGAGTTTTTCATATTCTAGAAGTTGGATTGGAATACAGAATTAGTGGTTTTAATCAGTTCAAGCATAGTGGTATCGCATGCAAATACGGAGTTCAGGCCCTGATCTTCCTGTGCTGGATCACCCGTGTACGGATCGCCAGGAAGCCATTGCTGATGCACAGGTACGGCCTCGCCGCCCCAACCCCAGAAATTGCAGCCACGCAGATAGCCATGCTGGCTGGCCGATTCCTTTACGTGATCGAAAATAAAGGCATAGAGCATATTGCGATTGCTGGTAGGGCACTCTTCCATGGCGCGAGGTTCCATCGTGGTGGCGTGGAGCGCGTTTGGCGTGCCCGGCCACATTGGCAGATCACGTGGGAAACCAAATTCTTCAATCACGAAAGGCTTATTGATGCGCTCGGCAATGTCCATGTGCTGCTGAATATAATCGCCCACTTTGGATTGCCAATCGCCATCCATCCACCCCCAATTGAAAGGCCAGATATGGCAGGTCATATAATCAACCTCCGGGAATTCGTGAATGCGGCGGCAAAGCACGCTGTCGCCTTCGCAACCCCATATGCCTTCGCTGCCGGTAGACACCATATGATTCGGATCGAGCTCTTTGATGAGTTTGGCTGAAGCGTGAATCCACTCAGCAAACTCGTCTGCCACCTCCATGGAGAAGGCACGTGGCTCATTGCCAATCTGCCATGAGAAAATGGCAGGATCTTCCGTGTATGGCTTATCGGTATAGCGATTGGTGCGGCCGAGGAGGAAGCGTACATGATTAAAATAAAGTTCCTGCGCTTCCTTGCAGCGCGACCATTCTGCGCATGATGCCATGTATTGGGGGTAGCCTACTTCCTGTGGCGTTGGCCAATGTTCGCCTTTTGCCCAGGAGAGATACTGCGAATAGCCGCCCGACCATTCCCAAGCATTATTGATGAAAAGCACGGCATACATATGACGCTTGCCAAGTTCTGCCATCAAATAGTCCAGACCATCGAGAAGCGTATCGTTATATACGCCGGGTTCCCATTGAAGGGTGGGCTCAATCTTGGCTTCTACGCCGGAGAGTCCGTCGGCTCCCACCAGTACGCGCAGATTATTGATGCCCACTGCCTGCATCGCATCCAATTCGCGAGCGAGACGATCGCGATCGCCACCCACGCCGGTAGACGCAAGGATGGCGCCATACCAGAAGTTGGTGCCTACGAAATACGTATCATCGCTGAAACGGGCATATTCATTGGTGTGCTGCTTATGGCAGGACGCCAATGAGCAAAGAAGTACTGCAGAAAGGCAACAGGCAATAATCTTTTTCATTTTTATTTCGTTTTAAGATCACGATTAGGGTTATCGGTGCGGAAAGGCACGATTGGCAGACCGCGTGCATTGGTCATATTGCCGAGCATCCAGTTATGGAAGCAATAGCGTGCAGCTGCAGGCTTATCCACGCCTTCAGCATAGAGTGCCAACGCATTTGAAACGCCCTCAATACCGTGTATCTGGGCAGGATGTGAATTGCCATCCTGATCGATAATCTCAAAGCCCTGCTGGTCGGCCCAACGATTGAAACCATCAGAACAATTATTGAAATATACGTGCACTTCGTTGCCCACAATCTCATATTTCTCCAACTCAGGTGAGTCGCCATATACCGACCAAAAATTATAGTCGTGGTGCAGCGCAAGGTAGGCAAGACGATGTCCCACTTCCTGCTTCTGGGCAGGGTGCACATTGTCCAATTCATATGGATAAACGAGATCGTTCGTGCATACGCCGGCGCAGTGGTCTACCAAACGGGCCGTCTGCCATTGTGCCTCACGCAGTTCGGCTGCCCAAATAGCATCAGGATCGCCGTGACGGAATGGTGCAATCTCCACGAAATAGAAAGGTGCATTCGGATTCTGGAAGAGCTCGCGCCAATGGCGAATCATGGCAGCATGGCGATTGGCATATTCGTTGCCCTGACCTACGTTGGAGCATCCCTGATACCAAATGAAACCCTTCACGGTGTAGTGACGGATTGGATAGAGCATGCCGTTATACATGATGAGCGGACGCATCCATTCCGTTTCGATGCCCATGATGCCTTTCTCTGAGAGATCAATGTCTTTATAGCCGTTGAGGAGCTCGCGTGGCATCCATGCCTCTACGCGCGTACCGCCCCATGAGCAATTGATGATGCCCACAGGCACGTTCAATATTTCCTCCAAACGCTCTGCAAAGAAATAAGCCGTAGCGCTGAAATTGATGGCATTGAAGCTGTTGCACTCCTGCCATGAACCATAGGCTTCTTCGGTAGGCTCAAAGGACGTCTTGCGCTGGATAGTACAAAAACGGATATGGCCCGCATGCTTGCCTGCCAATGCAATCACTTCGTTGCTCTTATCCACAGGGCATTGCCAAAAGCCCTGCAACGGCATTTCCATATTAGATTGGCCGCCACCCAGCCATACTTCACCGATGAGAATATCATTCAGTTGCACAGGCGATGGCGCATAGTATACGCGCACTTTAGGGGTCTCCACAAACGTGAGCGTCTGTGGTGTATAGCTGCCCTTAGGTGTTTTCAGTTTCAGTTCCCAATTGCCGTTCTTATCTACTGCTGCAACGGCCTGTTCACCCCATGAGGAATACACACTGACCGTATTGCCTGCATCGGCTTTACCCCATAGGGTTACTTCGGTTTGCTGCTGCAACACCATGTGGTCTGATAATTGCTCCGGGAGCTTAATCTCGGCCTTGGCGCTGCATACTGTCAACGCTATAAGTGCTATCGTTAAGAGACTCTTTTTCATGAATTATTCGTGTTAATGGGTATCTAAAAAATCCTCGTTTTACATGTTTGTAAGGTGAATATTATTTCTTGATTGGGAAACGATATGCCAGCAGGCCCATCAGGAAGGCGCAAAGGGCAGGGAAGAGCGAGAAGAGTGCCCATACCATCGTTTTAACCGACTCGGTAATGGAAGCTGGGTCCATCATCTGATTGCCCATGTCATCTTCCAACATGCGTGCACCTGCCACGCCCAACAGGATAGTGATCAACGCACCAGAGATAGCACCGCCAAATTTCTGTGCCATGGTGCCGGAAGAGAAGATAAGACCGGTGGATGATGCGCCAAATTTCTCGGTGGCATAATCAGCCACGTCGGCGTACATCGACCAAAGGAGTGGCGAATAAATGCCCGCACCGATAGAAGTGACAACCACCATGAGGATAATCAGCCAAATGTAGGCCGGGTCTTGCGGAATGAAGAAGAATGCTATCGAAGATACGCAGCAGATAACGGCTGCCCATACGAAAGCCATGCGCTTCGAACCCACCCAACGGGTGAATGCAGGCGAAAGGCCACCGAAAATCATGCAGGTTACTTCGCCGAAGGCCATCAGCACGGTGTAGTTGATGATAAGGAAGCCCATATCCACGTTGCCGCCAAGGCAATAGTCGATCAGATAAGCAGCTACGGCATAACGGAAACCATTGAAGAAATTGGTGCAGAAACCGGTGAGGGTGATATATACCCAAGGCTTATTCTTGAAAAGATCCACGAATTGCTTGAATTCAAATTTCTCGGTACGCTTGGGTGCAACGCGCTCCTTGGTGAGAAGACCGCAAAGAAGCGTCATTACGGCTGCCAGAATACCGAAGCCAATGCCGATGATGGCATACTGATGCTGCTGAAGAGCCTGCACCTCTGCCAACGAGAGAGATGGGTCCGTTTCATCGCCAATCCATTTCATGATGATAGGGAAGCTCATTAAAGAGATGAAGCCCATCGCG
The DNA here is from genome assembly GCA_045600985.1 of Paludibacteraceae bacterium. Classification (GTDB taxonomy): domain Bacteria; phylum Bacteroidota; class Bacteroidia; order Bacteroidales; family Paludibacteraceae; genus Colicola. Next base: position 4,932 of record JAZRYY010000039.1, on the reverse strand, counting down.
TAGGCACCTACCATGCGGTATGCAGAGAATTCGTTGCGATCATTTGAATCATCCGACATCACGCCTAGCAGCGAACCGTAAGGCACGTTCACAGCCGTATAGAGAAGCATCATCAGCAGATAAAAACTATACGCATAGATGCGCTTGCCCACGATACCCAAATCTGGCGTGATGAAAAGCAATGCGAAGCAAAGACCATATGGAATGGCACCAAAAATCAGCCATGGGCGATATGTACCCCAACGCGATTGCGTACGATCGGCAATAGAACCCATCATCGGATCAGTGACTACGTCAAACATACGCGCAATGAGCATCAGCATTGCCGTGTCGGCCAAAGAAAGACCAAAAACGTTTGTAAAGAAGAAAGGAAATGCTACGGACATGATTTTCCAGGTGATACCGCCTGCTGCGGCATCGCCAAGTGCGTAGCCAATTTTTTCTGAAAGTTTTGCCATGATATTATTATTTTAAAGGTTTTACAATTTCACGCTTCAAAACACTCGTTCGATCACCTCGAAACACATGCGAGAGTTATGGTACGGACATTTCCAGAAGCCGGCGTGATCATCTTTCTTGTTGATGTGCTGCTCCGGATCGCGGCTCCAATACCATTCGCCCATATCATAATCGATGAGATTTTCTTTGATATACTGCCAGCAGTGAATGGCTTTTTCAAGGGCTTTCTCATCGTGAAAGTGCTGATAGATATTGATAAAACCAACCACCGCTTCTGCCTGCACCCACCAGTGGCGGTCGGCGTCAATATGACCGGTGTCGAGATTGGCTTCATGCGTCATGGAGCCATCTTCATTTAATCCTTTTTCCGAGGCCTGCGCCACGAGTTTCACAATAGGTTCCACCTTGGCCAGCACGGCACGGTCGCCCAATTCAAGGGCAGCCTCGTGCAGCAGCCAGGAGCATTCAATATCGTGTCCGTACGATTCCAGCCATCCGGCTCCACGTGTCCAATCCATATCGAAGAAAAGGTCCAAGTGGTGGGTTTCTGGGTTGAGAATGCGATCCGTGAAAATAGTGATCAGATTGCGCAGCGCCTGCTCCACCTGGCAGAAGAAGGCCTGATGGCCAATCAGCAATTCATCTCTCTCTTTCATGAGGCGATAGAGATTGGTGTATGGCTCAATGATATGAAGATGGGTGTTCTGCGATTTGGGGTAGTTGGCATCCAGCGGCGAGAGACGCATGTCTTCCAACGGCTGCCAATCGCGAGAAAGTGCTTCAATATAGCCGCCATGCACGGGGTCTACACTATGTTTCTCGATGCAGGTGAAGATGCGCACAGCTTCTTCAAAGGCTTCCGTATCGCCCGTGACGCGGCAATATTCTGTGAGACCATACAGCACGAAGCCGAGGGCATAGAATTGCTTGCGCGTGTTGGCTGGTTCGCCATTGGCCTGCAACGACCAATATGCGCCGCCAAAATCGCGGTCGATAAAGTGCATCATGATATATTCCTTGGCACGCTTGGCCATGGCTAGGTATTCCGGATTGTGCAGTACTCGGTATGCCGCCGAGAAACTCCAGAGGATGCGGGCATTGAGGATGCAACCTTTTTCTGCGTCTTTCACGAGAAGGCCATCGCCAGTCATCTGGCCATAGAAGCCGCCATTCTCATGGTCTACCATCTTATCCTGCCAGAAGCGCAGGATATTGTGCTCCACGACGTCCTGCATCTCATGTTTTAAGGTAGAAATCTGTTCGTTCATTTCTTCAGAAAGGTTATGTTTTTATCAATCAGGGCATTGCGCGTTTCTACGGAAAGACCGGTGCGCAAGCCGTCTTGAGGCGTATGCTTGCAATAATCCACAAGCTGCGCAATGGTGGAAGTGGCCACGTGCATGCGTGTATCGGAAGATGCGTAGTAGATGTACACCTTATCTTCCATCTGATGCATAGCTCCGCCATGCTCGGAATCACCGCCATCGGCAATCCATCCATTGGTGAAAAGCACGTTCATCACATCACCGATATATTCGCCGCCTTCCGGCACCATGAAAGCGCCACCCGGCTGGGCAATCACGCGCGTTGGGTCGTCCAAGGCGGTCATGTACATATATAAAACGTAGCGCAGACCCGATGCGCATCCGCGTACGCCATGCGCGAGATGAAGCCATCCTTCCGGCGTTTTGATGGGATGTGGACCTTCGCCATTCTTCACTTCCATAATGGTGTGATAGTGGCGGGCGTTAATGATTTTCTCTTCCTTTACAACGGCATGGGTAATGTCCTCCACGAGTGCCCAACCAATACCGCCACCACTTCCGGCGTCGATAAAGCCATCCTGCGGACGGGTGTAAAGCGCATATTTGCCGTCCACAAACTCAGGATGCAGCACCACATTGCGCTGCTGTGAACGCGACTGAAGATCCGGCAGACGTTCCCATTTCACGAGATCTTTGGTGCGAGCGATGCCACAGGTAGCCGTAGCTGCAGAGAGATCGCCCGGCTTGCTGTCGTCGTGACGCTCTACGCAGAAGAGGCCATATACATATCCGTCCTCGTGGCGCGTGAGGCGCATGTCATATACATTGGTGGCAGGTGCGTCCAATCCGGCCACGCAGGTGCCTTCCGGCGCTTCTGGCATGGTGATAGGATGCTGCCAGAAACGGAAATTATCTATGCCATTATCTGATTCGGCCACAGCGAAGAAGGATTTTCTATCGTCACCCTCCACGCGAACCACCACCACGTATTTATCGCCCCATTTGATGGCACCCGAGTTAAGGGTGGCATTCACGCCAATACGCTCCATAAAAAATGGATTCGTTTCGGGGTTAAAATCGTAGCGCCAGATCAGAGGTGCCGTTTCTGCTTCAATGATTGGATATTGATAGCGGCACACGATGCCGTTGTCTTCCACTGGTGTGTTTTTGCGAGTCACGAATGACTCGTGACGAGCCTCAATAAAGGCTTTTCTTTCTTCAAAAGTCATAATCTCTATGTTATTCAACTATAGGAAGGGGCGTTATTTAATGTCATTGAGCAGCAGGAAAGCGTGCTCTTCTGCTAAACGTTTAAAATCGTCAGCTGTTGGAGCATCTTTGGATGCACCGAAATGCTCTTTGTGCCAATTGCGCCAAGGCAGGAAATAGCAAGCCTTTGTGCCTTCCGTGAGAGGCAGGAATACGCGACTCCACCAATCCGGAATATCGGAATTAACGCGGCCGCACTCGGTGAATGCAAAAAGCATGCCGCGCTCGTGCGCCAAGGCGGAAAGATAAGCGGCATCAGCGGAAGTGGCTGCAATGAAATCTTCCTCAGAGCCCCACTGATAGCAATCCAAACCAAGTATATCTACGCGGTCTTCGCCCACAAAGCGGGGCAGGAAGGTCTCATCGGTCCAATTGCCCTGCATATTGGGCGATTGCGACCATACAATCTGGCCCGGCATGCGCTCGTTCATGTAATCCTCCAGCATGCAGAATAAGGCCTTATATTCTTCGTCGCTGCAGAGCTTCTGCCCCCACCAGAACCACGAACCATTATATTCATGCCATGGGCGGAAAATAAAAGGTACGGGCGTACCGTCCTCGTGGCGGAGTGTTTCCAGGAAATCAGCCACATCTGCCATCCAGCCAAGGAAGAGCTCATGCTGCTCGCCGCCTGGGAGAATATTGCGCACAACAAGCGTGTCGCTTACATCCCATGCAGTACCTCCGGTGCGAGGGTTGCGCGGGTGCCAGGAGAACGTGATGATGCCGCCACGTTCCACATGCTTGATGGCTTCTTCGCGCATCCATGTGAAAGGCACGGAATCGAGGTTCTTATCATGGTGCTCCTCCAAGCCGCCAAGGTCAAAACCCATCACGGCAGGATAATCGCCCACCAGTTCATACGTATCGCTGCGGTCGCGCTCCCATTGCCAGGTGATGCCATAGAATGGATCGTCCTGATGGGCATACATAATGCCTTTGGCAGAGAGATTCTGCATGTTCATAATCAGTTTGTCGGCAGGGCTGCATGCCTCTTGTGTGGCCTTCTTGCATCCCGGCAGCAGGCAAACAGCCAGCGCCAGGAGAATGAAATGTTTCTTCATATATTGTTTTCTTTTTAACCTCTTAAACCTTTTAAACCTCTTAACCTCTTAAACCTTTAACTCTAACCCCTTAACCCTTTAAAATCACAACTTCCCCTATGGAATGAACGTTTCGAGCAATCGAACATCTTCGCTTTGCGGCGTGAGCATCACGTGGCTCACCATCGGGGCTAAATAAGCCGGAATAATCATACCTTCACCTTCGCGAAGCGCCACTTTTTCGCCATTGATGCCGGCCTGTACGTCCAACGCACCTTTCACGCAGAGCAGCGCCACGAAACTGTCGTAGCCCTCGTAATCGCGCAAAGCGGGCTGACTGAGATGGAGCAGGGAAGTGGCATAGAAAGATGTGTGCACCTGTCCCACGGAAAGATCCGGACGTGCATCAATATGCATAATGCCCTGCTTTTCCGTGTCGTAATTAAGCACCTGGAGCGCTTTCTCTATATGCAGTTCACGCAGATTGCCTGCCGCATCGCGTCGGTTATAATCATAAAGGCGATACGTTACGTCGCTGTTCTCCTGAATCTCGGCCACGCGTGCACCGGCTTTCAAAGCATGCACCGTGCCTGCATTAATCTGCATTACATCGCCGGCTTTCACCCGCTGCACATTCAGCAAATCCATCAGCGTACCATCCTCAATGGCTTTGGCTACACGATGGGGAGATGTTTTCTTTTGCCATCCAAACACCACCTTGGCGCTTTCGTTTGTGCCCGGCAGCACATACCACATCTCATTCTTGCCCAAACCATGTTCCATCACCTCGGCCTGCTCATCATTGGGATGCACCTGCACGGAAAGATCCTCATCGGCCTGAATGTATTTGAAGAGCAAAGGGAAGCGATTTCCAAATTGCGCATACACATGCTTGC
>JAZRYY010000038.1:0-2005 GCA_045600985.1 Paludibacteraceae bacterium | reverse complement strand
AGGCCAATTGCCGTCGCTCGCGCCATGAGCACGCCCTGCTCTTCTGACAATGCCTTTTCGGGCCTAAGTGCCTTGATGTAAACTGTATTATATTTTAACGTATGCCGCGCACATTGGCGCGTAAGGCCATCGGGACTTTCGATCTGCGTAATCCAACACTTCAAGTAATATTCAGCGACCGCTTTCAAATCGTCCTGTCCGTTGTCAAGAAACTTTTTGCGATACTCCTTGAGGACATTAAAAGTCAGATACTCCACTCCTATCGGAATCTCGCAGGACTTTCTATACATTTCCGACTCACCATAAAATCGTGCAGCCGCAATCCCCATTCTCACATATTGCTCAAAATCATCGACGGTTTTAAAATCACGCAGAGTCCTTATGCGCAGAAATGAATCATTCAATACCCCTAAAAACTGAGATTCAACCGCGCCTACGGCTTGCCATTGATGCTGATTTCCATTTACAGGCAATTTGGATATTGCAGATCTCATTGCCAACAAATCTCGATTAGTGTAAGCGATAACAATATCAGCATAAATGGATGCCACATCGATTCTTGGATTCTTTTCATGAACACCATAAGCCCATGACGGGGAGTACTCTTCTTTCAGCTCTTTCAGCAGGTTAAGCCGCAACTCCCGATCCTCGGCCAATCGAGCACGAAGCCGTGCCGTCTCCTTGCACTTCATCACAACGGTAGCAATGCAACCGACAATTACAAGAAAAAGAATTATAATTACCTTGTTTTTCATTCACTCCCTCCTGCTTGTGACACACTTCCGAACGGAAGAAAACGATGGCGCGTCAATTTATAACCAAATTTCTCAACTGCGGATGTGCCATCTTCATTTATCGTAAAAATTTGCATATAAGCATCTTCTCTACCCCCAATAAGTAATGGGCGCGAATTCTTATTAAGGTATTCAGCATAATCACATTGATCCGTTCGTATCGCGTTATCACCTTCATAGCGATATCGTGCCCAACCAATTGGAATCTTCCATTCCAGCCGACCTGCTGACCAGTTTTTATATGGTGCTGTTCGCCCTGCACGATCTGTAGCCCAATAGTTATCTGCTCCTATCGGATGAATCCAACCCGCTTCAGCATTGAGGTCATGTACTAAATTGCCATTGAAATTCGTCGTTGAAAAATAACCTACGGGCGGAATTGCATTAGTACAAGGTGCCTCAAACACTTTCACCCCTCTAAAAGACACTGTCTTTGGCTCAAGATAATTTTGCGTAACCAAAGTGCCCATACATACCTCTCCCAAATCAAAGGATCCCTCACGCCACGCAGAGGGAGTAGAGATTGACTGTGGCTCAATCACTGTCATCTCTAGCGCATAGGACGCTCCTGAGTAAAACAATGTGACATTTGGTTTTGTTCCTGCAGCTGGACAAGTATAAGTTATTTGAGAACTGCATTGAACCATTCTTTCACCTGCGAATGTGTCATAAATAGTAATGTAATCCCCCGCATCTGCCTTATCCACCGACAACTCAATGTTGGATGCTTTAGGAACGCAGTCCATCACAACCTTCTCTCCTACCCCATACACATGCCGACTTGGATTGTGGTTCTCTGGTGCATCATAGACTGCGGTTAGCTGAACTTTGACTGACGTAAGAGTTGCCGTCTGCTCATGATGCGTTCGTGTAAAGTTCTCGACATACTCCGCTCGTACAACAATATCTTCCAACGCATCGCTCGGTGCAGTCGGCGTATACTCTATCTCAAATATACGCTCTGCTCCAACGCCGATACTTGCTTCGTGCGGAAGCGTCGAACCACTGACTCGCACAATCTTCGATGCGCCAGGATCAAACGAGACCGTCAGCACGCCCCCGTATGTACCTCCGCGAACAACACAGCGAAGCACCGAATTCGACGGCTGCGGCGTCACCACCACCCCTGGCATATTCGTATACGGATCTTCATAACACCATATCGACGAGCAATGATGCGAGCGCGTTTGGGAAGATGCAAAAGATAATAC
>JAZRYY010000037.1:0-116335 GCA_045600985.1 Paludibacteraceae bacterium | reverse complement strand
CACGGCATCGCATTCGAGTCCATCGGAGTCCCTGTAGTGATATACTTCACCATCCAGAGCTTGGGCATAAACCCTCAGGTCGCGCATACATAGAGTTTCAAAGAACAAGCCGAATGTGTTCAGATCGCTCATCAAATCTGCCATTCGTCAATCAGCCTTGGATTATCGCCATTTAGCAACAAATCAGGATTAATCTGTGCCAACTGCAGGTTCATAGCCCTATCCTTAGGCTGATCCATATATAGTATGCTTTTTGCCTGCTGTTCGGCAGTGGTCGTCTTACCACACCACTTAGCGCCCTCAACGAGCACAGCCCCCATGCCCTTTAGCTTATTTTCCAACAGTTTATCTGCTATTCTATGCCTATATTCCATACTTGTTTGGTCATTTTACGGGTGAGTATATAGTCAACTTAATAGTTCACCGTTCGTCAATATATTGACATTCTATTAGTCAGCTTGTGGATTTTCTACTGCAAAATTACACATTTTCTTTCATTCCACCAAGAAAAAACAGTCTCCAGAGGCGTTTTTAACATAGTTTTTGCTTGAACTATATTCCTAAACTTCCAATTTCCTTGATTTCTAAGTTTCTACATTCCAAAGAAGAAGTTCCTAACTTCCGCCCTTTTTCCTTTTCCCTCCGGTATGTATACTCAAGTCCCTTGCATTAGCAATCTCCTCAAACATCACTCGCTTCCACTCTTCCAGCGTACCATCCTTGATTTTCTTACGAGTATATTTGATTTTGTGCGATAGTCGAGTATGCTTATCCGGAAAAAGATGATGCTCCTCCACATACGCCCTCAACTCATCACAGAAGGCTATGAAGTTTTCATCGTGCTGGCTCATTGGATTTCGTTTTGGTTTCTGAACCTGTAGAAGGATCGTGCTGCTAGTCTAATACATCATTCCGAACATCCAAAGTGGTATCACGTTCAGGGCACCATACTCTATATCGTCCTTCACTACATAGGCATTCTCCACTCCACGAATCTGCTTCTGCTTCTTGTTGCGACCTCCCACCTCAAAGGTTCGGTCACCCACCATGAAGTCAGAAACGGCAGATGTTATAGGGTCATCCACAACATGGAGTTGGTTCATAAAGAACGTCTCGCGCACATTGCCAATCTCTGCTCTGTCTTCCTTCGCCAGGGCATAGATAAGGTTGGTATTCTCCAGATACACCTTGTCAACTTTTCCCAAAGAACGCACACCACCCGTTAGGTCACGAAGTTGGATGATAAGACCAGCCTCCTCAATATATAGCAGATAATCTGCCACATTATTACGCGAAATGCTCAACACCTCAGCCAACGTTGCCATATTCGGTTTGAATGGTACACTCTCAGCAATCACAGCCATCAAGCGCTTCAGTTTGCGTCCTGTAGAGACATTCATATTGGCATACTCAGGGATGTCTGTTTCCAGCGTCTTCGTAACAATGCTAATAAGTTTCTGTTCGTAATCATCCTCCAGAGCAAAAGGATAATATCCTTTCCGAATATATTTTTGGAAATACATCAGAGGGCGAAAATCAGTCGGCATCTCCACCTTATGTTGCAAGACCTCTTCGAAGGTGTATGTGCGGCTCTCTATACCCTCAAATAGTTCCAAATACTCACGAAACGAGAGTCCATACATCGTGTATGTTACGGCCCTTCGCGAGAGGTCAGCCTGCACACCCTTGTTGATGTCCAGAATAGACGAACCCGAGAAGAGCACTTTCAGATCCGGGTGATAGTCGTAAATCAGTTTCAGTTCCTTCGACCACCCCTCGTAGCGATGCACCTCATCCACACATAGGTATTCACCCCCCATCTTGCAGAACTCATCTGCCAAATCCACCAGCTTATGCGAAGCAAAATAGAAGTCCTCGGCATTCACATACAGACAGCGGTTTACATCCATCTTCTCCTTGATATGCTGCAGTATCATAGTCGTTTTGCCCACACCTCTGGCACCCAGAATACCAACAAGGCGACCATTCCAGTTCACCCTGTCAAACATATATCTACGGAACTTACTTTCCGTCAGCCTCAAAAGCCTTTTGTAGTTTTCTATCAGTTGTTGCATAAGCGATAATATTTGAATTCATCGATTGTGAGCATATCCCGCGGATGCACCTCCAAAGTGCACGCTTTTACAGAATATCGCACTGTTACGGTGCAAAATTACACATTTTCTTTCATTCCACCAAGAAAAAACAGTCTCCAGAGGCGTTTTTAACATAGTTTTTGCTTGAACTATATTCCTAAACTTCCAATTTCCTTGATTTCTAAGTTTCCTAATTTCCTAAATTCCTAACTTCCGGCGCTTGCGCCCTCCAGTATGCTCAGTTGTTCTCAATCCAATCAGCTCATCCAGCAAACGGCATTGCGCATCCGTCAGCTTACCTTCCTTCCGTTTCTTCTTCTGGTATTTCCACCAGTGGTTGAGTTGGGTATGGCGATCGGTCAGATGCCCATGAGCCTCTACATGTTCACGGAGGGCGGTATATTTGGCGAGCCAATTATCTTCAGTCTTACCTGCCATACAACACACTACTTGGATAATGCATCAAACATCACCTTGGCGAACTCTTGGTTACAAAGTTCGAGAGTATCTTGACACAAGTGGTATTCATAACTTTTGCGGAACCATTCTGCTCGAACGTTGAGCTCTTTCTCTTTCTTATAGACCTCATTGATACTCGCGCCTCTTGTACGGCAGGCGGTAATAATGATGTCTGCATTTTTAGACGCAGCATAGGCAAAGTTATCCTTTACTACCTCTCCATCATCACCTCCGGGACATAAGCACACCACTTGATCTTTGAACAAGAACGTTTCTCTCTGTTCGCCAGAACATGGAGGATTGGATGAAATACTCTCGCCATTCTCGCGAATAAGTTCACGAAGTATGTTCATTGTTCTGGACTTGCCACATTCAGCATGTCCGTATAGGGCTATTATTCGTTCCATATTTGATTGATTTCTATCTTGTTCTGCCTGATGGTATTGCGCTCGGCTCTGCCGCTTTCATAGTGCCAGCGGAGAAAGAACCATTATGATTGCTCAGACTCCTGTGCAGGCAGAGTTCCATTAAATCTTCACCAACTCCTCATACAACTCCACATACTTCTCAAAGCACTTATCCTTATCGAAGAGTTCCTCGGCACGTTGGCGGCAGGCATCGGATGAGAGGGGATGCTCCCGCATCTGCATGATGGCATTGGCAAGTTCTGCGACGTTGCCTTGTTCTACCACAATGCCAGTATTTTCATTTACTGCCTCTGGCGAGCCGCCTGTTCGATAAGTGATAACTGGAGTTCCACAAGCAAGGGCTTCGAGATTTACCGTTGGGAAGGTGTCAGAATAGGTCGGATTGATAAGAACATCAGACTCATTATAGAGTTCTACCAACTGTTGCACGTTTTGAGTGCGAGTAATTCCACGAATGCCTTTGGGAAGAGTCTTGAGTTGTTCTGGAGCAAGACCAACCATAGTAATTTCATATTCGTCAGACAGCATCTCACGGAGTTTGAAAATATCAAAAATCCCCTTATATGCAGGCCAAACGTTTGAAACAGCTATAATACGAACGTGACCATCAAGTATCTTGCCATTGGGTAAGACCTTAAATGTATTCAGATCTATACCATTATGAATAACCCGAACACGCTTGTCTTTTAGGAACGACTGCTTGACGAAATCTCCCATCCATTCTGAACAAGGCACAATGGTGAGATTCTTATTTGAAGCAAAGAGAGACTTCTTCAACAGGAAATTCTCGCGTGAGCGATCAATAAACTTATATCTCTGAGGACAATTGCCACATTCTGTCTGCCACTTCATGCAGTTGTGACGGACAAAATGATAGCAATGTCCAGTGAATGCCCAACAGTCATGGAATGTCCACACTACCTGTATATCTGTCTGATTGAGGTATTCAAACAAGATACGATAGTTCAAGAAATGGTCATGGATATTATGAAGCTGCACCACATCTGGTCTAATATCTGCAATCTGCTTCACCAATGCCTTAGTTGCACGATCTGAGCAACGTCCCTCCATATCAAAGAGTCGATCGTAAGCATAATGGATATACGTATCCATTTTATTACCGACCTTCAAAATCACTGATTTTGAGGGATTTGATATACGTCCATAGGCCATAAAGCTCTTCCAATCATGACTCATGGCAACTATTCCTATCGCTTCTGCTATCTTTCCTGTCGAACCCCAGTTGGAGGTGATGTTTATTTGTAAAAGTTTTGGCATTACAGTTTGAATAAATTAACTCCATTAATATACGCTTCCTGCACCTCTGCCATTTTCAGGTTCTCATTCTTCGAAACCTTGCTATGGTAGTATCCATCTGACAAAACTGCTGCCACAAAATCCTTAATCTCGTACCTCAAACCTTCTTCAACGAAAGGATAGAAATACTTCTTATTCTGATTCTGGTCTTCATAGCGAACCTCAAAATAGTCGGTTTTCCACCATGGAGCAGGTACGTACACGTAACCCTTTGTTCCTGCAATGGTCATAGAGCCTTCTGTCTTCACACCAAGTCCGACCTGAAATGAAGCAACTGCATGATCAAAGCGGAAAACAGCCTTGGTGAACATATCCACATCATTTTTCATTTTTGAATAGAAGTTGATGTTGCGATAGTCGGTTCCCAAGAACTTGAAAATAGGCAACAATGGGAAACATGCGTTCTCGCTCATGCTACCTCCAAAATGCTTGCTGTCGAGTTTGTCTGAACTCTCATCGGTCAATGTTGTAACGGAAGCATTAACCTCCACAATATCACCAATCACTCGAGACTTCAGCAATGAGAACAGATGACCGAAAGCAGGTGTATATGCAGTCTTTAATGCAACCATCAAAACTAGCTTCTTTTCCTCTGCAATCTGATACAGTTCGTCTGCTTGAGAACGACTAAATACAAATGGCGTTTCGCACAAAACATGCTTGCCGGCCATTAGAGCAGACTTAGCATAATCGTAGTGGGTGTAGTGTGGAGAGGCAACATATACAGCATTGCAGTTGGCATACAGTTCATCGAGATTATGAGCCATGGTCGGTATCTGGAATCTCTCACAGAACACCATGTTATCGCCCATGTTAGGATTATAAGCTGCTGTTATGATCGCACTGTTAACATTATTTGACTCTGGAACAAAGCGGGATGCAATGCTACCGGTACCGATAATGCCAATGCTAACTTGTGGACGCTCTTCACGCAACTGTGTTGAAGATATTCCTTGTGTGCGAGGGAGATAGACTACTTGACAGAACTCGTTCAGATAGTCAAAATACCCCTCCCAATCTGAACCGATGGCAAAGATGTCAACTCCATATTTTTGAATATCGTCAATCTTCTGACCACGGTACTCTTCTATTACAATCTGATCAGCAAGCCCTGTTGCTTTGACGGCTTCGATACGCTCCATCACATTGTTGCAGGTGTTCATCTTACCTCTTTCCAAGTCAAAGTTATCTGTAGTGACACCTACTATTAGGTAGTCCCCCAAATCCTTTGCACGCTTCAAGAGGTTGTAATGTCCTTGATGAAACAGGTCGTATGTGCCGTATGTAATTACCTTTTTCATAATGAATTATTTTGTACTTATTAGAACTGGCTGGGAGAGTCGAACTCCAACGCTTCGGTTCCTGAGCGGAGTCGAAGGATAACCTGATACAGCCAGCTGTCCATTTTAGATAAACTTCTTCTCTCTCAAATCCAAGAAAGCTGCAATCAGCTTATCGTAATCCTCCTTCTGGAGATATCCGATGTGACCCACACGGAAGACGGTATCCTTCATGCTGCCACCATTAGGACAAATCCACATGCCGTACTCATCTTTAATCTTAAGGAATATCTGGTTGGCACTCTGAGTGGTTGGATGAAGAGGAGTAACAGCATTGCTCAAAGACTCAGAGATAATCTCGAAAGGCAAATTGTGCTCAACGAGCTTATCACGGAAATACTTTGCAAGACCAGCACAACGTGCAATCTCAGCTTCTGCACCACCCATAGCCTCAATCTCCTTCAGACGGACATTAATCTGACGAAGGATGCCGACAGCAGGCGTCCATGGTGTCTGACCTCTGTCCATATTGCTGAGAGCAAGCTTCAGGTCAAGATACTGGCAGCAGCACTTGTTTTTCTTGATGCGCTCAAGAGCAGAAGGTGCAAGAGCCATAACTGCAATACCAGGGGCGCAAGCAAGTGCCTTCTGGCTTCCGGTAATCATCACACCTGCACCACAAGCCGTCATATCAAATGGATCGCAAAGGAAAGTAGAGATGGTATCGACAATCAGGAAGCAACCATTGCGTTTGCAGAAGTCGCCAACCATATCGATGTCATAATGCACGCCTGTTGAGGTCTCGTGCTTCTGGAGAAGGAAAGCGGTATAGCCCTTACCTTCGTATTCTGCAAGATGTTCTGGCTTCAATGCCTTTCCATGTTCCAACTTGATTTCTGTGAAAGGAATCTCATGGAGGGTAAGCAGTTCCACGAAACGTTCGCCAAAGCTACCACCATTCACTACAATGGCTTTATCCTCCTTGGTGAGACAGTTCATGATGGCAGTCTCCATACCACCCGAACCAGAGCAAGTCATAAATACCACACGAGAGTCCTCGGTGGTGTGTGCAAACTTCTTGATAAGACGCTCGTTCTCCAGCATTGTCTCGGAGAACTCTGCTGTTCTGAAATAAGGCACCTGTTCGGCACCAATTGCTCGTACAGCATCAGACGACTGTACGGGACCTACTGTAAAGTTGATCATATTTCTATTTATCTTTTCTTAACTTGTTCATAAACACATCAACATCTTGCCTAACTTCTGCATGTCGAACACATAATGGTTTTAGTAAATACTCTATTTTTCTTCTATCTATTTTGTCATTGATATTATAGTATGCCTTTGGATCCTTTTTGAGGTCATACACTTCTGCAAGTTCTCCTTTATCGAAATCCTCAAACACACCTACTTTGTAAGCAACTATATAGTTTTCGTCACGAGCACTGAACCATATCCTTTTCTTATCGCTAATCATATCCGGACAACCAGGACCCATATATTCGCCAATTACATACTTTCTTGGTTCTGATTCACGAAGCATTGAACGACCTTTGAACTCCTTGCAAGGTTCCAATCCTATCACATCCATAAAGGTAGGTAACACATCCTTTGAGTACTGGTAGGTTGTCACTTCTCTTCCTTTCAAACCAGGATGACGAATGAGCATCGGTATATGGTAACACTCGTCATCAAAGTTATTCACTCGTCTGTTGTGAATAGGGTTGAAGGTATAAGAAGAGCCATGGTCGGCTATGAACATAATGGTAGTGGTGTCCCAGAGTCCCAACTCTTTCAACGACTCGCAGAACTTCTGTATCTTATAATCAGAATAGCGCAAAGAAAGGAGATAGACGAGATTACCCTTGAAGTTTGAGCCAACTTGATCCACATATTCCTGCAACACTCGCATTTCATCATCTATCACCTCTTTATCCTGAGTATCGTATGAGAAGAAAGCAATGTTGTTATGTGGTTCCTCTACATCAAAGAAGAAATAGAATGGCTTATCACTTTTACGTTCTTTCAAGATGTCAAGGCCTGCCTGATACATTGTATGTGCAGTATGTTGGTTCTGCCATCCCTGAGTTTTCCAGCGCTTACGCATCAGTTGCATGGTCGTAAGACTGCCCATGTAGTTTTCAAAGAACAAAAGGTTGCTGGAGTCCTTTGTCTTAAGGTACTTTCTGAGTCCAAACGCTATTCGCTTGGGAGAAGGCAGATTCTTCCATACATTCGCTTTAAAATTCAAACGTGCAATTTTGTCGAAGAACTTTCCGTACTTCTGCTCCCAATAGTTATCAACGAAATCATTGTCAATGTATGTTTCTATGCCAGAAGTATCAAGTGTTGTTAATACATGATTCTGCCCTTGCTTGATGAAGTCATCGATATATTCATAAGGGTTCTGGCGGAACTTAGCATCCTCAGCTTTAAGTGTATCCAAAGCTAAGCGAGTGTCGTATGTCTTCAGAATCTCCTTATGAATCACCATCGTCTCTGGTTTGTTGATGGTATTGCTAAGATAGCGTCCCCAAGACTCAAACATTACATCAAGGCGCTTCTTCAACAGCAGATGCTCGTCTTCATTAAGAGGACGCTCCTGAATGATGTCGTGATAAAAGCTGAATATGCCGCCCCATTCGCTACTATAAATAAAACCTGTTGAGTGAATCTCATGGTCAATATACTTTGCGACATCATTACCTATTATGTAATAAGGATAATCGAAGTCGTAAGTCTCATAACCTGCATCATGAAATGCTTTGTAATGATGAATAGGTGCTGTATTCAGTTTGAAGTAGTAACTATAATCATCCAAGCAATCACGACCGGTAAAAAGACTATGTGTAGCAGCATCCGTATAAGGACCGTGTGAATAGAGTTTTGTCGTTGTTAAACTCTCTTCTTTCAGAGAGTCCAAAAATGGAGTAGGACTCACTGCTGCCTGACGAGTCCCCATAGAGTTCCATGTTACGGAATCTACGAAGAAACATATTGCGTTATTTTTCATGCCTTACTTCTTTATGTACTTACTAACGAAACCATGAGATAGTATCTTCCATGCATCTGATATTGGCAATTTACCAGACATCAGGACCTTTAATGCATAACCGAATCTATGACGAGAGAATGAATAATAGAATCGCTGATTTGCCATGCCGCGGTCATATACTTTTCTGTCCTCAGGCGAAAGTTCGTTGATGTAGTTCGCCATCTTCTCTTCATAGTAGTCAGCAATCTTGATAGGATCAAAACCACCATGGTTAAAGTGCATATAAGCTACAAGTCCTGGTGTTTGACAGCAGCAAATCTTGTATTTCTTTAGCAGACGGGTAACAACTTCTTTGTCTTGACTACGAAGGAATGTTTCATCAAATCCTTTTATGTCTTCAAAAGCCTTACGCTTAATCAGCATGTTTGAGCCAGCTTGGAAGGATAATTCTCTTGTAAGTGCATTCAGATATTGATCGCCCTCACGAGCCTCTCCTGCCAAATGTCTTTCACCTCCTGGTTTTACGGTATAATAACGGCTATAGCAAACGGCATATTCTTCAGGGAGTTCAGCGAACCTTTTTAGCTGACTTTCTATCTTCTCTGGAAGAAATTCATCATCATCATCAAGGAAGGCGATATATTCTCCCTTGGAAGCCCATGCACCTGTGTTGCGAGCTACCGAACCGTTCATGTTCTTAGGCTGCTTGATATAATGCACTTTAGGGTTGTCCTCAAACTCTTTCATTTTCTCAATGGTTAGAGTTCGACCTTCGGTATCTGGATTGTTGTCATCAACAACGAATATCTCTATATTTTGATAGGTCTGATTAAGCACACTCTTAATTGCCCTATCAAGTGTGTCGGGTCTCTTGTAGGTAGGTATAACGACACTGACTAACGGATTTAGAACTATCATATTACTTTTGTTTTATATAATCCATGAATTCATCAAAAGAATCAAACATCGGCTGACCTTTTTTGAAATCAGCAATAACATCTTCCATATTGTCACCATTACAATACAAACGATGATCGTTTTCATAATCAAATGTTTCACGATTTGTGAACAAAGGGAAGAACGGGCCTGCCTGTCTCTCAATTGGATAATGCCCATATCTATCTTTATATGAGTCGAACCAGATCTTGGCCTCCTTCAAGACATTTTGTTTCCTACGTTCATAATGCTCATCAAGAGTTCGAACGACTTTTGCAGGATTTCCTGCCACAACTACATTATCTGGTATTTTTCCGCCTACAACACTTCCGGCTCCTACAATGACATTGTTACCGATCTGAGCGCCCATGAGGATGGTGCTATTTACACCAATGAAAACGTTGTTGCCAATGGTGGTCATTCTCGCTTCTCCAATTATTTCACCATAAGCTCGCCTAAGTACAGAACGGCTATAGTCATGGGTTAGGATGGTCACACCTCGAGTAATCTTGCAATACTCACCTATTTTGAGCATCCAAGGACGTTGACGGTCAAGTACAATGGTTTCAGGTGAGTAAAAGATAGTACCTTTGCCGACTGTAAAACCTTCCATTTCTAGAATCCTATTGTATAGTTCATTGGAGGTGAAGCGTCCAAAATACTTTAATAATGCCTTATAATAGAGTATCTTCAGTCTTTTAGCAGTCATGTTTATCATTATTTACAATATTAGTATAGATTGATTTTTCTGCCTTAGCTGTTGCCATCCAATCGAAATCAGGGTTTATGTATTGAGCAACAGAGTTTGTGAGCATATCACAAATGCGATTGGAAATTTTGGAACAAAAAGAATCGTTCAAATCAAAACAGTTATTTCGACCAATAACTTCTGGTATCCCACCTACATTTGCTCCCACAGCATTTGCACCACATGCTATCGCTTCAACTAATACCATTCCAAATGACTCATTCTTGCTTGGCAGAACTAACACATCTATGCAGTTCATAATATCGGGCATTGACTCAGGCTGCAGGTTTCCGAAGAATTTGCAAGAAACATCAGTTGTGGTTATCTCTTTTTCTAATCGTAAGCGATTGTATCCATCACCAACTACCCAAAATGTTGTTTCAGGGCACTGCTCATATACCTTTTTAAATATGTCTGGGAGTGTGAATACATTCTTCACATTAACAAGATTACCCACAAAAGCAACCACCTTGCTGTCTCCAACGTTAAACTTCCGTCTTAGATCTTTCTTCTTTGCCTCATCGTATCTAAAAAATCTGGAATCTGGAGCATTATACAAAATATGAGGACTAGGACAACCCTTAAAGATTGACATACATGTATTTAGCAAGGACATGCTCACAAATATATTCGATGATGCATGCTGTATTATGTTATTGATAATACATTTATTGTCGTAACTCACAAGTGGGTATGTATGTATGTCAGATCCGTGCCATGTGACACTATAGGGTATATCGTATAATTTACTAGTTGTATTGGCTACAATACCTCCAACTATAGCATGACCACTTAGCATATCATAGCCCTTAAATTGTTTGCACAAACAACGATATTGTAATTTCTCGACAAAAGATCTGCGTTTAAATACTTTTTGATATAATAGTTCAAATAAAGTTGCATGCTTGTAAATAACATATATCTTTTGTCCTTCTATCTCATATGAATGTTTAAAAGAAGGTTTTTCAGACCTCCTCAATAGCCGGAGCACAAAAGAATCATACTCTTGAATACAAAAAAAGTCAATTTCAAAACCACCAAGTCCTCTAAGATGCTTGGCTCGTGATAGTGCAGAATTTATCTGTCCTTGGCGATTCTTGGTAAGATCGCCATTGATAATTATAGCGATTTTTTTCATTATGGAAATAACGAATATTCAATGATTAAATATTCTACAGATGATAACTCAAATTGATATTCAACTTGGTACTATGCAAACATCTTTGTGGCATCATTCTGTCCAAACTTCTATTCTCTATTAAGTGGTTTCTGAATTCTTCCAATCAGTCCCGTCAGCACCTGACCAGGGCCGCACTCCTGTAACTCGTCCATTCCATCGCCAATCATATTGATGACTGTCTGAGTCCAACGTACAGGAGCGGTTAACTGAGCCAAGAGGTTCTTCTTTATCTGCTCTGGATCGGTGTAAGGCTTTGCATCCACATTCTGATAGATAGGGCAACGAGGAGTCTTGAACGCTGCCTTTTCAATGGCAGCAGCCAACTCAACGGCAGCAGGTTCCATCAATGGCGAATGGTATGCACCACCAACTGCCAACGGAAGGGCACGCTTTGCACCAGCCTCCTTCAGTTTGGCGCAAGCCTCCTTGATAGCCTCTACCTCACCCGAAATCACCACCTGACCAGGGCTGTTGTAGTTCACAGGAACCACCACACCCTCAATCTCCGAGCACACCTTCTCGATGGTCTCGTCCGGCAGATTGATGATGGCAGCCATAGTTCCGGGCACCTTCTCGCAACAAGCCTGCATAGCCATAGCGCGAGCATACACCAGACGAAGACCGTCCTCGAAACTCAGACAACCACAAGCCACCAAAGCCGGGAACTCAGCCAACGAGTGACCTGCCACCATATCGGGCTTGAACTCATCTCCAAGGCACAGAGCCGAAATCACCGAATGAAGGAACACAGCAGGCTGAGTCACCTTCGTCTGCTTCAAGTCCTCATCCGTACCCTCGAACATAATGTCCGTAATCTTATAGCCAAGAATCTCATTGGCCTTATCAAACAACTCCTTAGCCAGAGCGTTACTTTCATAAAGGTCTTTGCCCATTCCCACGAACTGAGCTCCCTGACCGGGGAAAACGTATGCTTTTGCCATATATCTTTTATTTTAATTATTTTCAATCCGATGCCCAGAACGAATCCTACAACCAAACACGATCTCCAATTCTTTTATCCGTTCTTCGGACACTTTTGCATGTTCCTTCACGCTATTGGGGAAATTAGTTATAGTCTTCATTCCGGGGATATACGAATCGCCAGTGAACAGGCAATCGTCTATATGATAGCTCACGCAACTTGGATCATGCCCAGGAGTAAACAACACATCCACCCTGAATCCATCATCCAACATCAGCCATCCTTCTCCTTCTATCACACGAACATTCTCGGGCTTTGAGAAAATAAACTCATCCACCTCATCATGATAGCGTGAGAAATTCCATCTTGGGCTCATCAGCCCTTCTTTTCCTTCCGCATTCGTATAAACCAATGCCTCAGGGAATAACTCTATGAGTCTGTTCAATCCATAGATATGATCAAAGTGGGCATGTGTGAGCAATACCCCACGAACATGCCAACCTTGTGCTGCAATCTTATCAATATCCCCACAATCCACCAGCCAGCAGTCACGAGAACTGTCGACTAGAAGAATGTAGGTGATAGACTGTAAAACAGAATTTACAACAGATTCTACAACCATTAGATTGTTCCGTTATCTACATGTATATTCTGTCCAGTGATGCTTTCTGCCTTCTCGCTCACAAGAAAAGCAACGGTCTCTGCAACCGAACGGATACTGGTAGCAGCCTTCAATGACGTGCGGGCATAGATCTTGCTCCTCTGCTCTTCGGTGAGTGTGGAACTCATAGCAGTTGCCATGAATCCAGGAACTACCACATTAGAGCGGATGCCAAGTGGTCCCCATTCACGAGCTGTATCCTTGCTGAATGCCTCCAAAGCACCCTTTGAGGATGCGTACATTGCCAATCCCTTGTAGCCTGTATGTACAGAGATAGAAGAGATGTGAACAATTGCGCCCTTGGTCTTATGAAGGAGCATGTTGCGGATTACGTTCTTGGTCATCATCATTGGGGTGAAGACGTTCACGTTATACATTGCCTGCAGACGCTCCAGATTGAGGTTGGTGACAATGTCATCGTATGCAATAGCTGCATTGTTCACATAGCCATCAATCTGTACCTTGTTGCCACAGAAGTCCTTGAAGACATTCTGTCGAACATTTTCGCAATCGGCAAGGTCAATACTCTTGAAGAACACATGACCTTCGTATTCAGCCTCAAGGGCTTTGAATTCATCTGTATGGCTGCGAGCGATACCATAGACATTGTTGCCTTGTTCGAGCAGGACACGACAGATTTCGAGACCCACACCACGAGAACAACCAGTTACAATTATATTCTTTGCCATAGAGTTATGATCTTTTGAGTTTACCGGTTCTTGTTAATTCAAACTGTTCCACGAACTTGATTCTGCGAGGTATCTTGAAGTTCTGAAGCTGTGAGGCAAGGGCTTTCTTGATGTCCACATTGGTAAGTTCCGAGCCTTCTTCCAACTGGATGTCAGCACAAAGCACATTGCCCAACACGGAATTTGCCTTACCATATACGAGTACCTGCTTCACGCCATCAATAGCCGAGATTACATCCTCTACCTCACCCGGGTTGACTTTATAACCGCCCACATTGATGAGCTCGTTCTTACGACTCTTGAAACGGAAGAGACCTGACTCTATATCCACCCATTCGATGAGGTCGCCCGAGTGATAGTAATCACCCTCGAACTTAAAGCTGTCCGAACGACCAAGGAGTGACTTATGGATGAGCAGCTCGTCATCAACCACCGTAAACTTATCGCGAATCTTCTCTGGAATCTGGAAGCAATCACCCTTGGCTGCAAACAACGAACCTGCCTCTGTGGAAGCATACACGTTGTTAATTTTAGCAGAAGGGAATATCTTCACGATACTGTCATACAGGTGCTGATCGGACTTCTCGCCACCAAGGGTAACGCGAATCACACTCTCGTATGCCTTTTCAAATGGAAGGAGCAAGCGGTAGAAGGTTGGTGTTGCTGAAATGTGCGTAACCGAATGCTTTGCAATCAGTTCGTACACTTCATTTCTCTGCTTGTTGAATACGTTGATGAGCGTGTTCAGGTTCTCGAATGCCTGGAAGAACACCTGAAGACCAGCCATGTGCGTTGGGTTGTATGCGTACGCCCACACCTGACCCATGTACTTCTCGCCAAGGCGAACGCTTCTGGTCAAGGTTTGAACGGTATGCACAACCTTCTTTGGCTGTCCTGTGGTCCCAGATGTGAAGATGGTGATTTCGGATGTTGACTGTTGGAGGGCAGCGACCACATCATCCATACTTGCGTATGCAGGATGTTCTGCTGCCTCAGACACATTCACCAGACTCTCATCTACACCATCAATCTCCGAAGGATTGAGGTCAGAATCGAGCAGAACAAGCGGCTTGCTTGCAGCCAGAGCCTGAATCAGGTTCACGAAATAGGCATAGATATCCTTGCTCTTGAAGAGCGGATAATACTGGCTTGCCGAATTGAGTGAATCCAGCAAGTCAGTATAGGAGTATGCCTTCTCGTTGTCAATAAGGAATACTGCCATCGCGATTAACCGAGTTTAGCGTAAACCTCACCGACGGTGTTAACAAGACCATCCTCAAAGATGTCGATGTCAAACTCATCCTCAATGCGAACGGTCAACTCAGCCAAATCAAAACTGGTGAGACCGAGGTCATTGCGGAGGTTGTCAGACTCGTTGAGGGTTGCTACAGGAGCGAGCTCCTTGCTTGCGCGAATATCGTTGATGATTTCCAAAACTTTTTCTTTCATTGTTATTTACTTGTTTATTGGTTCATAGAATTTTGTTTCAGAGAGGTCAGCTGCTACACTACCCCAAGAGAGCCCCACACCAAAACCACACATGATGGTTTTCTTCAGGTCGTACTGCTTCTGACTGCATACGTCACTCAGAAGGAATGGGATGGTCGCAGGACCAGTATTGCCATATTCCTTACAGTTGGTAGGAGCCACATCGGCTGTCACCTTCAGCTTCTTGCGCACATAGTTCACCATGAACTCGTTTGCCTGATGGAGGGCATAGAAGCTTACGTCTTCCTTTGTCCAACCTACATGCTCAACGAGTGCATTGATGTTCTTGTGAACCTTGGTGATGGCGAAATTGAAGATAGCCATACCATCCATGAAGAGGTCATTCTGGGTGCGTCCGTTCTTGTCCTCATCCCATACGAGTTTTGATGTCTCTTCGGTGATAGGAGTACGGAAGCCTCCAGCAGGCACAATCAGACGATCGGCACCACTACCATCGCTCTGGATATGGAAGCCCATAGAGCCGGTTCCTGCTGATACTAGCGAAGCTGTACCGCAATCACCGAACACCATACGCAATGACTTATCATTCTCGTTATACATGCGTGAAGTGGTATCTCCAGCCAGCACCAGCACATTTTTGCATGCCCCCGTACTTATCCATGTAGCAGCTTGGAACAAACCATAGATGAAACCTGAGCAACCATAGTGTATGTCAATGCAGACGGTATCCTTGGAGAGCCCAAGACGATCTTGAAGCGAGATAGAGGTAGCAGGAAGAATCCAGTCGCAAGTCTGAGAAACAAACACAAGACCATCAATCTCAGCCTTGTCGATGCCTTCCTTCTCTATCAAAGCCTCAGCTGCCTTCTGACACATGTCTGAAGAGCACATGTCTGCATCAGCAATACGTGCACGCTCCACACCGGTTGCCTTGATGATATTGGCAACCTCTGCATCACCATACACCTTGCCAAGGTCAGTCATCTCCAGTTTATTGGTGGGCAACCAACTGCTGACAGCCTTCAGTTGTACGTTATTTAATACTACTTTCATTTTTGTTTTTGATTACTTTAGTGAATAACCACCATCCAGTATCATGATGTTACCCGTCAGCCAACGACTGCCATCGCTCAAGTGATACAGAACGGCATTACCTACGTCTTCAGGAGTACCATATCCAAGTGGGTATTCCACCTCTTGCTTGTCAAATGTCTCTACATCAAGGTTTGCTCCACTTAGCATTTCGGTTCTCACAACACCTGGGCAGATCGCATTTGCACGTACTCCCTGAGGAGCAAGTTCAGATGCAATTACTTTAACGGCAGTATTGAGTGCACCCTTTGATGATGCGTAGAGCAATGTACCAGGGACACCAAGAACAGAAGAAACAGAAGATATAAAAACAAGACTTGCCTTCTTGTTGATCAACTTCTTCTTCAACAGCATCTGCGTGAGTAGTATCTCCGAAAAATAGTTGGTCTTGAAGATTTTGTCTATTTTCTGCTGTTTAACGAACTTGACAGGCACATAGTCGTTAACACCGGCACAGAATACTACTCCATCCAATGCGGCCAACTGACCTATCAAGTCCTTCATATGCTCTTCGGAGGTGAGGTCACACATCACATAGTTGTGACCTTTACCTTCCATCGAAGCAAGAGTTTGTTGCAGACGTTCCTCGTTACGAGCCACCAGCGTTACGGTAGCACCTTCGCGTGCTATCATCTGGCAGAACACGCGCCCCATACCAGATGATGCACCCGTTACAAGGATATGTTTGCCTTCAAGCATTCCCATTAGAGTTTGCTGCTTACGAGGTCAAACAACTCCTGAATGGTAGTAGTCTTGCGCATTTCGTCTGCCTTCAGCTGCACGTCATACTCATCATCTACCATTGCCATTACGCCAAGAGCAATCATCGAAGACCACTCCTCCAACTCACGAAAGTTGGTTTCAGGGGTTAATACACTAGCCTCAGTATCATCAAACTGATCGGCAAAATTCTGGATAAATTCTTTGATTTCCATTGTTGTAACTTTTAAAAATTATTATAGATACTATATATTTATTTGCTTTATTTGCATATAAGACTCAAATAAGATTTTATTTCTTTATAATGATCTTTGAAATATTTCTTATAATTCTTCTCAAGCAACTCTAATGGCAGCCTTTCGTTTTCTGGATAAAGTGCCATCTCGTGTTCGATAATTTCTTGTGGTGTAAACCTAAAACCGATAACCTTCGCAGGATTACCAATTACAATTGCATATGGAGGAACAGAAGTACGAATTACCGCTCCTGTTCCAAGGATAGCTCCACGTCCAATGTGTACCCCATTAAGTAAAGAAACTCGCGCGCCAATCCAAACATCTTCATCTACTATTACATCCTTATCAAATTCGCTGTTTGTATCAAATTCATCCTTATATTCATCTGTAACCTCTCTGATATTCTTACCAACCACGCTCATGTGATTCCCCGGAATAACATATAAGCCCGCAGCCGATCCAGACCATTTCTTCATAACGAACTTAGAACGAAGATTTCCAATTCTAGACATATGTTGGATACTCGTTTGCTCTTCCATATACAAGTTCTCTGGATTTAAAACAATCGCATGAGGATGGACAATAGCTGTTTTATGAATATGTGGATAACTCTTGATATCTGTGACACTCTTAAGGTGTCCAAATAGTCTTTTAAATCTTAATAGAATTTTCATTTCTCTTCAATTTATATATTAATTGTTTAAAGCCTGTTCGAGCCATTATAACATCTCGGCCATCACAGGACCTACTTCCTTTTATTCTTTCATTGAGCGTTGTATTATATAATACGAATTCACCACTATCTGTGACACATGCTGCACTTCGATAGGAACTATAATCAGTCAAAGGTGTTTTGTAAATATACAATTGACTAACATCTTTGTTGAACACTCCCAAATGCTGCCAAAGTGTAGAATTATCACCACGTTGCACACAGGTAATAATTGAATACAGATTATTTTCATAGCAGAATAAAGACATGTGCCAAGGTAATAGATTATCAGTATTAACTACAACCTTGTATGGTTCAATTGAAAATGAAGACGTGCTAATTTCATTCATTTTTTTAATGAAGAGGCCGTTGAATGTATTAGAGTCTAGCGCACTATTGGTATCTAAATAGGCACATAAATATTGATCATTATATTTACATAGACATGGGGATATTATACATTCCTCTGTATCGATCACTATTTTATGGGAATCTATTGAAGGCAATAAATCCTCTAATTGGCCTTGTAGTAAATGGATTTTTGTACGTGATATAATTTGTTTATCATTTGAAAGAGTCCTACCAAATTCTCTGTTCAATATGTATATATTATTTTGATCTATAAATATATCCGGATCAGAGTTATATGTTTGGAAGCAAGTCCTACTTTCTGGACGAGGAATAAGAGGAGCAGGAGGAATTAATCTAAAAGAAGTTGGCACTTGACCATTAGTGGACACTCCTATATATAGCAAAGGGTTTTCAAAACTATCCGCATCTATAAACTTACCGAATCTTCCTCCAGAAATTTTTTGCAGCAACACATGCATATACGCCTCCCATCTCCCCACTTTTTTTAACGGATAAGGTGAACAAGTGAGATAATAGAAACCGTTATGCATCGCTATGCCTGCATGTGTCTGAGACTGTGGATATCCCTTGGGTACAGGAACATCGCACAAGGTGAAATCTGATTTCTTAAATATAGGTTCAAGCATTTTCCTTATTTATTAAATCCGTGATATAAAGAATAAATGGCAAGAGGATAAACATATTGAAGAATATAGGCCATACCCACATACCTTTCGTTGCCAACATAATTGTTCCCGCTAAGACACCTTGAAATAAGAACATACGGGAATGGTCCGTCAAGAATGAGGAGATTTCTTTTGTAGTCCGTAAAATAAACAGGATTAATGGAATGAATCCTAATAAACCAAAAGATCCTAATCGATCAATCAAAGAAGCATGATTTCCTGGCTGTTTGTTTGAGCCCCATAAAGGGTTTTCAAAGAATAAAGATATTGATTTATTATAGCGATCCACTCTACCTTGCATATCTCCAGTCATGTCATCATTCATAATAGAATACCTGAACTCGTCTATCTTCTCTGCGAAAACGGATTCTGAACCAAGAACACTCTCTGCTCCATCAAGAAGAGTCAACTGCACAGTATCACTAACAATAAATGGAACAGCAATTAATAGAATAAATGTTAACTTTAGAATATTGTTTTGTACCCCAGAGGTGTTTGTAACTATACCGATAATAAAAAATAGAACCGAGAGCATTAGCGCTGTGGTTGAGTCCGAAATCCACGATAAATAAATAGTTAATGCGATTAATAAAGCCAAGACTATACGAATAACCTTATTGGGATTGAACCTTTTATAAGCATATAGCAACGGAGGGATAAGCATCGGCATTGCATGCGCCATAGAATAGTCAAATAATCCAAACTTATAATAACTATACATCAAACTTCTATCACCTTCATCTATAGATATTTTATATAGAATTCTAATAAGACCTGGTTCTGTTCTAAGCATAATGAATGAACTTATAGCTTCGATTACAAAAAAAAGTACTGAAACTATTAGAGTATATTTTATAATGTCTAAACTTTCACTTTTAAATGTCATTATGGTAATTGCAGCTGGTACGAACAAAAGCAATACTTCAACTATAGCGATAGGTGTAGAAGAAATCAAAGCATCGCCCATAAGAGCATTTGCAAACACAACAATGGTGTATATTAACAACGCACTACTTGCATTACCGCATGTAATCTTATGTGACAGAAAAACTACCACCAAAAACAACGTTACAAGTAAAATCCATATTTTTTGCAACTGAGGAATCCATGCTGCTATTACAGGGAATGATAACGCTGCCAATAAAAACACCAAAAAGTATATTAGTATTTTATTAGATACTTGTATTCTCATACTATATATTTATTCTACGTTTTTTATTACTTTTGCAGGAGAACCAACCGCAATAGTCCATGCTGGAATATCTTTTGTTACTATAGAACCTGCACCAATAATAGCGCCTTCACCAATAGTAACTCCTGGCATAATAATAGAGCCCATTCCAACATGAACTCCTTTACAAATATGTATAGGAGCCCTATCATAAGGAAGACTGTTTATATCTGCTCCATGATGATATTGTTTCATGTCCCTTTTGTGACATAACAATAGGCAACGAGCCGTAATCCACGCTCCTTCGTCAATCGTAATCAATTCAGCATTGCTTGCATCAAAGTAAACATCATAGCCAATGTTTACCTTGCCATTGATGTGTGCACCACATTTTTCCCAATATTTTGCTCGTTTTCCTGTGGCAGGATCAAGTAACCAATTTTTTTGATATGCCATCCAGAAGAATTTCCTTCTACGCTTGAGAAAAGAGTATCTTTTCACTAAGAATTCTCTTAATAATATAGGATTCATTGTTCTAAACTTGTTTTTAAGAATTCGTATGATTTTGATTTTTGCTCGTATAAAGTCGCATCTACCGCACCATAGTCGACCTCATTGATTTGATATTCTTCTCCAGACTGAAAAATATTCGTCATATTGTAAGTACGTTTAATATCAACCAATCGAGAAGCCCTATTGGCATCTTTATAATAAGCAAAAAAAGGCTTGTGGAACTTCATTGCAAACATGCAGCCATGAAAAGAATCTGTATAAACAAATTTACTATGGGCAACAAAATTTACCCATTCAGATGGCATTGCATTATACATTATTTTATCTGCAAATTTTTCCGCCTCTAAACTGATATCTGGGATGACAGCAGCGATAACTTTCATTTCACCATACTTATCACATATCTTGTTTATGATACTTTTATGACCTCCCTTAATCTCGCTTCCCAAAATATAAGCAAATATATAATCTCCTTCTACTATTGGAGCAGATTCACTAAATTCGTGAAAATCATATAAGCAAGTAGGGTCTAACACCACAAGGGGTTGTATGCCAGACACTTTCCGAACTAGTTCTGCCGTAGTGTTGTCGCGAACACCTATGGAATCAAACTTCGATAATAGTTTTTTAAGTTTATTTCTATTATACCAAGGAGTCTCGGAGAAAACAGAACATGGCGCATAGGCGATTCTTTTCCCCTTGTATACGTCTTTGTAATCGAAAAAGAAGAATAGATGCTTACCCTCTACATTGTTCCAGACTTGATCACTTCCTACTACTATACAATCGTATTCATTTAATATCTCATGAATATTTTCGTTACCAACTATAGGCGAATAGCGGAGATATTTATTCCTGAAATTAGCAAACGCTTGTATATGTTCCTGTGGTAATATTCCTCGCTTTTTATTGATACTATGAGATTTATGAAGTCCTATATGCTTCGCAATATTGGCAATAAGATTACGAGCTTTAACGATAAGATGAATATTATTGGTTGCATCATATCGAAAATCAATATGTTCAACTTCGTAACCCATTGATTCGATAACTTTCATCAATGCGTACGCCTGCAATACTCCACCATAGTTTTTGCGGTATTGCATTGTTAAAATACCTACTTTCATATTTTATGATTAAAAAAATGAATCCGGTTAGTAATACGTATTTGCATTCTCTTCCAGAATCCAGGTTTTGTAGATTGATATATTTCATTAATACAAGCAAATCCTTCTGATTTATACCGTATCCAGAATTTTGCTCTAGGATATTTTTCTTTCGCACTCAGTTTGAAAGCAGAATTATACTCAACACCGAGCGGTAAAATCTCATAAGTGATGTTTAGAGACTCCAGGAATACCATACCCTTTTCAGAAAGAACATAAGCCAAGGTTACACCTTTATCATCATTTAATTCTGGCTTGTAGCTGGCTATACTCCAAAAATCACCAATGGAAAAGTCAGCTCCACTTTTCCCTAATTTGAATTTGCATTCGTAGCATGACGGTCTTAATATGACATTACTAAGAAAAGCTTGCATGTATGGGTTTTCCTTAGACCATTGCTTGATAATAGGGTAATTAGACGACAAAACCGTATTTTGATCCGCCCTAAAGGCGGATTTCCCATAGACGACAAAACCGTATTTTGACCATCCGTCCGACTTATCTCTAAAAGAAATACCATCTATCAATGGTGTTTCATTTAGGGATGAGAAAACCGAATTTTGACCATCGATGCCCTTGGGGCATAATTTATTTAAATAATCCGACCATACGCCAGGACTTGGAACTCCATGGCACATAATTTCTACAGTCAAGAGGTTCTCATACTCCTTACGTAAATATGACCTCAGTCCAGCAATCTGGCATGGAGTCCCACTATATAGAACCTTACGACCTTGAATGAGAAACTCTTTTGCATTCTTATAAGAATCCTCCGTACGACTTTGAACATACTTGCTACCCATAAAAGCCATTACTCCATCCAGGTCTTCTGCATAAGAATGGACGGGCATCCAGTTTTTATCATAAGTAACGCCAAACACAACACCTCCATCGTTGACTACTTGTCTAGCCAACACAATAAACAAACCACCAGAGGAACTTTTCATGCGATCATTCTCATTATCATTTTTGAAAGCTAAACTTTGAATTGGTTCATGCTGCTGTTTATTTGATAATATTGGACATACTTTATTGCACATGCCACATTCGATGCAATTGTTAGTATCGACTAAGGGGTAAAGGAACCCCTCCTCGTCCTTTTGCAATTCAATGCATTGCTTAGAGCATGATTGTACACAAGAACCACAGCCGCAACAGTCTGATCTTTTATCTATAGTTATCATGAGTATTTTTTTAAAATGGGCTCTTCTGCTTGATTATTTCTTTTAGTTTATTTCGTTCACTATGGGTGATGCCAAATAACCAAATGGCTACAAAACCAGATAGTATCGATATAGTCAATACGCAAAGAAACTGAATATATCCTTTAGGTATGAACAGGTAACATGCCAATGAAGGCGTTATCCCTAATACTGTTACTTTCAACATCGGGATTAGTGCTTCTATAACGTAATTATATATAGTCATTGTTGTGAGTCTGCAACTTATTACCACTCTTACAACATGACATAAAATAGATGCAACAAGAGAAACCATCATTGTGGTGTACGCTGGATATCCTAACTTAAATAGAATCCAAGAAATGGGGAAAATAGCAATGAGGATAACGCTATTTATAATTTGATTATACTTAATTACACCGGTTGACGAAATCAATCCTTTGAGGGGAGAAGTGATTGCTTCTACTACAGAAACAAGAATTACCAATCTAGTAAATAATATCGTTACATCAGATGCATTTCCTAACCATAGGTTCAAAACAAAACCTGCTTCCAAAATAAGGGGAACGGACAATACAAAAATAAGATAATAACACATTCTTGTTGCACGATATGTAAGCGCCATACACATATCGTAGTTTTCAGCAGCATAATACTTCGTTTGCTGAGGTTTTACAGCTTGGGAAAATCCTGTTACAAAAGTATTGATAGCATTATTGACTTGGTAAGCAATAGCTCTTGCGGTATTATATACTGGTCCGAAGAACATGTTAATTAAGATATTGATACCCTGGCTTCGAAAAACCAATGATACTGCACCAAACAAACTCCATCCAGAATAACTGAATACACTCTTGAATATAGTTTTATTCCAGAACCATTTAACCCTACTTTCACAATAGTGAATTACATCATAGCCAATATATATTGAAGAAATGACAGAAGATGACAAAAACATCAGTATAGCATACAAAATCAAACGATCACCATTGCTTACATACAATAGGTACGCAACTCCTAATTTTAAAGCTACCTCAGCAATACCAAGATACGCATAGAATCCCATTTTTTCATGCGCAAGAATCAATGAATTAAAAGGGATTGTCATAAAAGACAACACACAACCTATAATAGAAAACTGATATACCCATAGGGCTGCAGTCATTCTCTCTATAGGGATTATCAGTTTATTGGTAACAAACCATAAGCCGATTGTTTCTGCCAAAGCAACTACTATAATACTTAGCACTGCATAGCACCAAAATGTTACAGCAAAATAATTCTTTAGTCCTTCTTCATCCTTCTTTCCTATTTCAAATGAGAAAAAACGCATTGAAGCTCCTGATAATGTTGTCGAAACAAAACTAAACATGCTAACAATACCTCCCACAACATTATTAAGTCCATAATCGACTTCACCAAGAGCTTGAAGAACAACTCGAACAGTAAACAAATTGACACACATCACGAGCATCAATCTTGCATACATAAAAATTGTATTTTTTGCTATTCTCTTATTATTACTTGCAACAGTACTCATTTCATATTACATTTATGATTTCCAACTAACATTGGTTTGTAGTTTTTTTGCAGGATATCCTCCAATAAGAATGTTCTCTTCATCGAAAGATCTTGTGACTATACTGCCCAAGGCGATTATACATCCATCAGGAATAGTAATTCCTTTTAGAATCTTAACCTCAGATGCTATCCATACGTGATTTCCTATATGCACAGGCTTATGGGAGGGCTTTTCCATCCCATCCATAAAAATGGTGTGACCGTCAGAATCACGAATAGTTCCGTTCCATGCAAACAGAATATCATCACCAAATATTATCTCATCTGAGCACGATATGAAACAGTTTTTTCCTGCGCCAAAATTATCTCCAAACATAAGATTACCATTGTTTCTAATAGAACAACCCTCTGCGAAGTTCGCTTTTCCATTGAAGGTAATTGTTCCGTTCTGAAGCCAAAGCTGACTTTTACCAGTGCTCAATCCTTTAACGCCCCCTAATCCATATTTAATCATGAATCGTGAGACAGGAGCATTGATTTTTATCATATTAGGATGAAGTTCACCCAATTTTACATCGTACTTAATAAATATTGGTAGTCTCAAAGCTTGCTTCAACGGCAAGCATCTAAAATTGAAGTATATGGTCTTAGGTAAAGAGACCAAACTTGTGAGAATTGTTGATATATTCATATTCATCTATTTCATTATATCTTCATCTGATAAGGGTTCAAACGCTCCATCTTTGCACTCAAAAATTACACTACCTTCTTCTAATGACTCTAATGAATGCCATTAACCGACAGGGACGCTCATTGCACATGGAATCGGTTCAGAAGGGTTCGTGGTTCGACTTCGCTCACCATCCGCTGAGTTTGAAGGGTTTGATGGGTATGGAGCCAGCACATATGAAGCAATCTTGTTGCCCTTATCGTCATAATAGTGCTGTACCACCTTACCACGAAGACAAACAATTGTTTCGGTGGAGTTACGATGGCGATGGATAGGAAGGACTGTCCCGGGTTCAACGGCATTGAGGATGCGTTGAGAAGAGTCCCGATGGGACGGGTTCGAGAGGTTCGAACTGTTTGAAAGGTTCGAAGCTTCCGTCCTGAGGTCATACGACTGCCTGAGTCTTGGATTCGCTTTCGCTTGAGCTGAAAGTTCATCCAGAAGTTTTTGATCTATTATCATTGGTGTCTATTATGAAGTTTAAGATGTTTAAGGAGTTTAAAAGTTTGAGGGTTCTCCTTAAGAGTTTAAAAGTTTGAGGGGTTTGAGGGGTTTGAGATGTTTCAGGGTGAAACGAGCGGATGTAGCAAACATCACCACCACTTATTCTCCTGTTAGTTTGTCATTATCTCGCCACTTGGCAGGATTGTTGGCGAGATACCACAACTAGATAAAAGCCCCAACCGTTTATCTCGCCACTTGCGACATGATGAGGGACTTTGGAAGTCCCATCAGGTCGAAGGCAAAGAGGCGTTTACCGAGATCCTTAAGGCTGGCCCCAAAATGATACACATCATCGTCAATGATAAGAAATCGGTCGTGGAAGTCGGTACGATAGCGGAGAACTTCTATATGACGGACTGAGCCGTATTCTTGTTCATGATTAGCCTGAAGGGCGAGAATATTGGCTCCTACTTTCTCAGTATAAATGGTGGCACTAACGTTAGCTTCACGAGATTCCAGAATATGGAAGGTGTCAGCTCCCACGTATGCATCAATGAGGATAACTTCGTGTTTTGCGCTTTTGATGAGAGCCTCGGCAACTTCGCGCCCCTCAAGAAGATGTCCTTGAAAGACAACACCTTCATGAGGAGGCTGGTTGGTACGCACGAAGAAGGATATCTGCTCATCGTGCTGCAGAAGGCGATCCTCAATACGGACAAGTCGCTCATCCACATGCTGCTGAAGAGCTACTAGTTGGTGGTTGATGGAATAACCCTTGAGGAGATACTGTTTGAGGACACTATTGGCCCATTGGCGAAAGACTGTGGCATTGACGCTATTGACACGATAGCCCACAGAGATGATGGCATCGAGATTGTAATATTTGGTTTTATACTTTTGCTTGCCATCGTTACCCATGTATTCCAAAATGGAATATGTGCTATTTTCATCCAATTCTCCACTTTTATAGATATTGGACAGATGCTTTGAGATTGCGGGCTGTTTGGTGCCAAAGAGGTCTGCAATCTGCTGTTGTGTGAGCCAAACGGTTTCGCGAGTAGTATCGAGTTTGACTTCAAGGGTAATGTTCTCGTTTGGCTGATAGAGAACTATCTCGCCATCTGAGGTGTTTATGGGTTGTATAAATTCGTTGTTCATATTACTTTCGTTGTAGAAGCGTGCGGAGGTATTGAACCTCTATGCGTGAGCATACACCTGTGCGCACGCTAACCGCTTATAGGGTAAAAGGGGTTAAGAAGTTTAAGGGTTTGAGGAGTTTGAAGGGTTTGAAGGGTTTCTTTTCTAAACTTATCAAACTAGTCGAATTTTTTCAATCTTCGGTAGGCTTTGCAAACCGACTTCCCTTGACATCAGCACGTTTAAGTACGTTTATCATATTGAGAATGCCAGAAGAAAGTTTCTTGCAATCAGCATACATTTGATTGAAGGTTTCATCGTTGATAAATCCAACATTATGTGCGCGATTTACTTGACTCCTAAGTTCACCACATGAGCCCTTAGCTATATACAAGAAGTTGATAAATTCCTTGTTGCCTTGGCGTTCAAACCCTTCTGCAATGTTATCACTTACGGAACCAGCAGAAGCTCTGATTTGTTGAACAAAGCGAGAATCATATTTAAACTCGCCCGTTCTTGTTATCTTATAAACCTGTGTTACTAGTTCACAAGACTTTTGATAGATTGCTAAATCTTCGAAATTCTGTATGGTTGCCATAACCTTTTTGTATTTTGATTGAGAAGTTTGAAGGGTTTGAAGGGTTTGAAGGGGGTTCTTTTCTAAACTTATCAAACTAGTCGAACTTTTCTTAACTTTGGAGATTACATCTCCTTTCTCCATACCATCTTGTTTACTACACCTACATAGCTCTGAATGATTTTCACAACTTTGTCAGATACATCATCCGTATAGTTAGGAACTGGAATGCCGTGATTGCCATCGGCTGTCATGCTGACCGCAAGGTCAACGGACTGGAGGAGACCCTTGGTGTCGATACCGGAGAGGATGAAACAAGCTTTGTCGAGGGCTTCAGGACGCTCGGTGCTTGTACGAATGCAAACGGCTGAGATTGGTTTGCCGATGCTAGCATAGAATGAGCTCTCTTCTGGAAGAGTACCAGAATCGGAAACAACAGCAAAAGCGTTCATCTGAAGGCAGTTGTAATCGTGGAAACCAAGTGGCTGCTGTACCTGTACACGTGGATCGAGTTGGAAGCCAGAAGCTTGAAGACGGTTTCGTGAACGTGGATGGCAGCTGTAGAGGATTGGCATATCATACTTCTCAGCCATAGCGTTGATCGCATTGAAGAGAGAAAGGAAGTTCTTTTCTGTGTCAATATTCTCTTCGCGGTGGGCGCTCAAGAGGATGTACTTGCCTTTCTCCAAACCAAGGCGCTGATGAACGTCTGAGGCTTCGATTTCGGGGAGGTTCTCGTGAAGCACCTCTGCCATTGGGGAACCGGTGACGTATGTGCGTTCGCGTGGAAGGCCACATTCGGCAAGATAGCGTCTTGCGTGCTCGGAGTATGCGAGGTTGACATCGGAGATGATATCCACGATTCGGCGGTTGGTCTCCTCTGGGAGGCATTCGTCCTTACAACGGTTGCCGGCTTCCATGTGGAAGATAGGGATGTGGAGGCGCTTGGCTCCAATGACAGAGAGACAGGAGTTGGTGTCGCCAAGGACGAGGACTGCGTCAGGTTTGGTGGCAGCAAAGAGCTTGTAGGAGCAGTTGATGATATTGCCACAAGTAGCACCTAAGTCATCGCCTACGGCATCCATATACACCTCAGGATCAGCGAGCTTGAGATCGCGGAAGAAGATGCCATTGAGGTTGTAATCGTAGTTCTGACCAGTATGGGCAAGAATGACATCGAAATACTTACGGGTCTTGTTGATTACAGCAGCCAAACGTATGATTTCGGGACGGGTTCCTACAATGATCAAGAGTTTTAGCTTGCCATTGTTCTGGAAATGTATATCAGAGTAATCTGTTCTAAGTTCCATTGTTTTTTTGTTTTATCAAGAATTTGTGAATTGGTGAATTTATTTTCTAATCTATGTTTGCGGTTGGGCATTTGTCCATCAAGAATTTGGGAATTAGTGAATTATTATCTGATTCCACACAAGGAAAAAGAAACTCCCAAATTCTTGATAACAGAATTATCCTATTGATGCAGATGATCTGTGATGCCACTCGTTTGGATACCACTTATACTCTAAACTGGTCGTGCCGAAGTTGAGCAATAAACCAAGTTTGTGATTGCTGACATGAAGGTAGTTGATGATCTGAGCTTCAAACTCCCCGAAAAGCTCGGAAACAGCTTTTAGTTCTACTCCTATCTTATCCCACAAGAGGAAATCATAGAAGAAATCATGTTCGAGAGTAACACCATGATATGTGAGAGCAATATGCTTCTCACGCTCGTATGGTATGTTATTCTCTTTGAGGAGGACTTCAAAGGCGTCTTGATAGACTTTCTCTTTGAAGCCGCATCCTAATTCGCGATGTAACTGCATCGCGATTCGCATGATTTCTTTGCTTTCCTTTTCGTATAGAAGTGCCATAGGTTAAGTGTAAAATTCACTAATTCACTAATTCGGGATTACTTAGCTATATTTTCGATACCTTTGAGCTCATTCTGGATATACTCGAGTGCGGCAATCTTGGACTTGGTCTCTTCGAGGTTGAGACGGGTGGTATTGTCGGAGTTGAACTCGGTGAGGGTGTTACGCTTTTCGTCACCTTCCTTGAAGTACTTATCGTAGTTCAAGCCACGGTTGTCAGCAGGAACGCGATAGAAGTTGCCCATATCCTCGGCTTTGGCACACTCTTCGTTGGTGAGGAGGGTCTCGTAGAGCTTCTCACCGTGACGGATGCCAATGACACGAATTTCGGGTTCTGAGGTTTCAGGTTTCAGAGTTTCAGGATTCAAGTTCTGTGCGAACTGATGCTTGAAGAGATCGATTACAGCCTCTGCCTGAGTTTGGATGGTGCAGGCAGGAGCTTTCTGGACGAGGATATCACCATTCTGACCATGCTCGAAAGCGAAGAGAACGAGGTCAACGGCTTCTTCAAGCGACATGATGAAGCGTGTCATCTTTGGTTCGGTGATGGTGATAGGATTACCGTTGCGAATCTGGTCAATCCACAGAGGGATAACGGAGCCACGAGAGCACATCACGTTGCCATAACGGGTGCAACAGATCTTGGTATCACCTGAGTAACGACTCTTTGCTACTGCAATCTTCTCCTCGATAGCCTTGGTGATACCCATGGCGTTGATAGGATAGGCAGCCTTATCGGTTGAAAGGCAGATAACAGCGCCCACCTTGGCCTCGATAGCAGCGGTGAGGACATTGTCGGTACCAATGACATTGGTGCGAACGGCTTCCATAGGGAAGAACTCGCAAGAAGGCACCTGCTTGAGGGCTGCTGCATGGAAGATGTAGTCAACACCAGGCATTGCGTTGCGGCAAGACTGGAGGTCGCGAACAT
This sequence comes from Paludibacteraceae bacterium, assembly GCA_045600985.1. GTDB lineage: Bacteria > Bacteroidota > Bacteroidia > Bacteroidales > Paludibacteraceae > Colicola. The sequence continues at coordinate 86,136 of JAZRYY010000037.1, read as the reverse complement.
CACCGATGTAGAACTTGATTTTGTTGGCTACCTCGGGCATGGTTACCTGATAGAGGTGACGCATATCGTCCTGCTTCTTCTCGTCACGAGAGAAGATGCGGATCTCTGCAATGTCGGTCTTCAGGAAACGGTTGAGAACTGCATTACCAAATGAACCGGTACCACCGGTAATCATGAGGACTTTGTCTTTGAAAATACTCATAAGAACGTTTGTTTATTATATGTTTATATTATTTGTTATACTTTCGATATTCTTTGGTTTCAGGATTCAAGTTTCTGGATTCAGGTGGTTTCAGGATTCAGGTGGTTTCAGGATTCAGGTTCCATGTACTTGATACCGGAAATTCCGCCCACACGAAGACTCTTGATAAAGGCTGCAATGCTCTTGTTGAGAGCTATACAATCATTATATAACTTCGTTGATGTTTCTGAATCTATAAAACCAACATCAGAAGCTCGAATTATCTGAGAGCGAACCTCACCACATGATCCTTTGGCAATATATAGGAAGTTCTTGAACTCCTTGTTGCCATCACGTTCGTAACCTTCAGCAATATTATCCATAATGCTGCCAACAGCTGCATGGATTTGCTGTACAAATCGTGTATCGTATTTCCACGGTTCTTGATTTGTCACACGATAAACTTCTTTACAAAGTTCACGTGCTTTCTGGAAGATTACCAAATCTTCAAACTTTTCTGCTTTTGCCATATCTTGAATCTTGGAACATGAAACTTGAAACTACTTTGGCTCCACGGGATCGAAGTAAGTGTCCGGGCGATTGGGGTTAAAGATCTCGTTGCAGTACATGACTGTGACTAAATCTTCAGTATCGCTCAGATTGATGATATTGTGAGTGTAGCCAGGGAGCATGAGGACGGACTGAATCTTATCGCCATAGACTTCATAATTAAGAATCTCGCCATTAGGATCATTCTCGTTGCGGAGTTGGATGAGACCATGGCCGGAAACGACGATGAACTGCTCCCATTTGGTGTGGTGCCAATGCTGGCCCTTGGTAATGCCCGGCTTGGAGATGTTGATGCTGACCTGACCGCAATTGAGGGTATGAACCAATTCCGTAAAGCTACCGCGTGGATCTACGTTCATCTTAAGATCGAAGATGGCTTTCTCTTTAGGTAGATAACTGAGGAAAGTGCTATAGAGGCGTTTTGCGAACGAATCGGCAGGGATCTCAGGAATCATGAGGGTCTTTGGCATCTCGGCAAACTGATTGAGGAGGTCCACAATCTCGCCCAACTTGACGTGATGGGTGATGGGACAGTAGGCGTACGCATGTTCGCCTTTAGTTTCAAGTTCCAAAGTTTCAGAGGTTTCAAGTGGTATGGCATTGACACCATCGAAAGTGCAATAGTGTTCCTCGCCTTTGAGTGCACAGATCATTTCCTCAACGAGGTCGTCGATATAGAGAAGTTCCATATCTACGGTTGGGTCGTTGACCGTGATAGGCAGGTCGTTGGCGATATTATTGCAGAACGTAGCCACAGCCGAGTTGTAGTTAGGACGACACCACTTGCCATAAAGATTAGGGAATCGATATACGAGTACCTTAGCGCCCGTTTCTTTGCTATAATCGAAGAAAAGTTCCTCACCTGCCTTCTTGCTCTTGCCATATTCAGACGTGCCGAAACGGCCGGCAAGCGTGGCCTGGATAGAACTGGACAACATCACCGGACAAGTGTTGTGGTGTTTCTTGAGGGTATCAAGCAGCGTAGAAGCGAAGCCGAAATTGCCCTGCATAAATTCCTCCTGGTTTTGAGGACGGTTGACACCAGCGAGGTTGAAAACGAAATCAGCCTTTTGGCAGTATTCATCAAGTTGCTCTGGCGTAGAGTCGATATCGTACTGATAGACATCCTCTACTACGAGGTCGCCATAGCATTTAGCCTTGCCTTCTTTGATGTTGTTGAGTTGTGCGCAGAGGTTCTTTCCTACGAAACCTTTCGCACCGGTTACGAGTATATGCATATTGTTAATTATTTTTTTCTATTATATTCTATAATGTGTTCGAATGGTTCGAAATGTTTGAACGGTTCGAGGGGTTGTTTTTCCTTAACGCGAATGTCCGTGAATGATCCGCGAATTTTCGTGGATTATATTTTTGAGCCTGTGTCTGACCCCTTCGACTGGCTCAAGGCAGGCGATGGGAAGACTCTGGCGTATTGTTCTCTGTTTAGCCCGGAACACTCTGTTGCTGATAGGCAATAGGGTGTGGAGGGCGGTTTCACCTAAGCATCACCAGCCGAGGTCTTACCGGTCAGGTTTACATTAGGTATTAACATATCGTTTTGTTTTATTGTTCTCTATTTGGGGTTATGAATTGTTTGAGGAGCCCTTACGGGGGTTGTGAAGGGTTCTTTCTCCGCTTACGCTATGAAAGCGTCACCTCTTTGAGGATGACGAGCGGACAAAAACGTGGAGATACTCCAAGAATATTCGGGGGACGGGTGTTTGCTTCGTACGAAGACGATGGCGATAACGATGACTTATTGAGTTGATCTTACTTATACGCGTTCATTGTTATATAATCCAAATCTCCATTCAACGGATCATCAAAGCAGGTCCCAAAAGCAAGTCCTCACCTCCAATAGCACAGCATCGGAATGCACGCGACGGGGGACGGGTGTACCACTTCGTACGATGACGATGACGATACGCTTTGCTACGATAACGATTTTACATCCCATTCAAGGGACGGGTGAGCGACTTTACAAAATAAGGTAACGATGACGAAACGATCATATCAGTGAGGTCAACGAAAAGATATGGGTAGAGACCAAATCGTTGACGCCACCGAAATGGTTTATTCCTTGTGAGAGAGTTCTTACCTGATTTTAATTCTTTTCGACGATTTGATGCTTTCGGCAACAGGGAGGGTCTTCTGAGTAATGTCAAGATGTCCCTCACACCTACGCCACACCCTTTTCCTTCATAGTCCCAAATCGGTCCCAAATGGAATTGCCATCATGAATTTGAGCACACATAATCCACTGTGTGACACACTGTTATAAACTGGTTAAGTAGAATGGGGCAAATTTTACGACCGAAGGACTCGTAAGCGGTTCCTTGCAGTATCAAGGGACGTGTATCAAGCATTTGAAGAATATTTTAGATGGATGGTTCGATCATATTCTCAAAACTTGAGTCAAGATGAAGAACTAGGGTAAATAAACACACAAATAATCAATCATGAAGTTATATAGTCAACTATTGCTTTATAAATACCTGTCTGAAGTTTTCTATCATCAATTAGACCTGTTTTGACGAGCAATGTGGTATTTGCAGCTCCCGAAATTTCCATTTGGCACATCATACTAATACGGGCTTTCTCTTCATCGTACTGTTTGTATTTTGTGTTCCAATAATTCATTTTGGGACGCTCGAAAACAAAATTATCAACTAATGACTTTAGGTCCTCTTTATTATCTTCAATAAGGGGCAGTACTAAATTCTCCAGTTTCCCTTTTCCTGTGGTTGGATCAGCAAACACATATAATCCCCATTGAATTCCGCAAAATGGAGTCCAAGATGTATTATGTATTTCAGGAATAGATGAATCTGTTATCTCATGTAATTCCTCATTAACCTGCTGCTCTCGAAATGCAATACCATGTTCATCGGCATCAAGATTATAGATAATCTTAAGTGAGTCTTTTCCATCCTGAAACATTGGGTTGCTAAATATTTTGTACAGCTTTCTAATAAGTTCTCTTCTTCTGTCTTTTTGTGCATCACCGCCCATGGGGAAAATAATCAACATTTGATTAGGATCCGACGATACTGAAAGTGATGAAGAAGGAAGGAATAAGTTAGAAACCACGTTCTTGATTGTAGAATCCTCTATATGCGCTCCTTCAAAGAACTTCGTAAGATAGCCTTTGATAAACTCAGGATATTCACCGATTGTCAATTTGCTATCTTCATAACCATTGGCTTTTAAGATACGGCCGATAAAGGCAGCATCATGTCTTCCTTCAACTAAAAGAATCTTTACTACCATTTTATCGTATATCTACATTAAACATGTCAATCATTTCTTTCAGATTCTCACCATCTGTATAATTTATGGTGCAATCGTTACCAAGAGGACGTAATCTATATGCTGACAATTGTGTACCAAGTCCCGCATTAGCGAAAATGTCTATACATTCTTTGCTGTGCGTGGTTACAAAGAGCTGAACATTAAAACGATTACAAAGTGTCACGACTTGCCTTATAAAATTAGGAAGCAGTTTTTTATGAATTGCAGAATCTATCTCATCCACAAATAAGCAACCATTTGCACATGCTGCAATATAAAGAGAAATCTCAAATACTCGCTGCAGTCCTTCTCCGAACTTAGTCAAATCCTGCCCAATCGAATTATTACGAGTAGTGACTACAAAACGATTCGAGCCATCTTCCCCCGTGAGTTGAATATTTTGAATGGCAGGGTCAACATGCTTTACAAGAAAATCTATGATTTCTGGCATTACACCTTTTTCCACGGCAATACGATGAGCCGTTATAAATGCATTGAAGTCTCTTCGATAAGAGGAAGATAATGCACTCGGGCACAAGTTTGCGATTCTATCGTAATTGAGAACAGGCTGCTTATTATTGTAAAGATGCAGGTATGACTTAAATACGCCATCAGGCATATCAATTGAAGAAGTTGATGATAGAGTCGTAATGTAGTTATTCTTATCAAGTTTTTTACTTTCTGAAGGTTTGCATGAAAAGTTTACACTACATCGATATCCATTGAATGTACCCTCTATATCAAAAGATTTTGCAACATAATTAACTAACCAGTCTGTATGAATGCTACCTTGATTCTTAGATCTCAATTGTTCCATCTCAAGATAGCGTTTGATATTGTTCTGTTGTGTCAGCATGTAAATTGCTTCCAGCAAACTTGTTTTACCGCAATTATTTTCACCGACAAAAAGGTTCACATCTGATAGCGTGGACAGTGCCATTTCGCTAATTCCTCTGAATCTATGTATCTTTACTTCTGAAAAATGACATGTCAGTTCGTTAAAGACACTAATAGAGGAGAAAACGCCCAAACGTATCTCATCTGCATCAACGACTGGTTTTAATGCTGCAACAAGTCTCCTTAATTGATCTTGTTCATTTTTGGACAAATAAACACTATTAGCTATTAATGTAGGAAGAGTGGTTTCCAACCTGTTTAATGCATATTGAACAGCAGCTTTGTTATCATTTGCAGTATATGTGTAAGCATCTTCAAAGGAATGGACTTCTTCCATATGTCTTAATGCTGCCTCGTTGGTAATAATTGAGGTAAGTCGTCGCACATCCACACTTTTCTCTATTATTGCGGATATGGTATTACCATATTCATCTGTCGTATTGGAAATCCATGTAAAGAAGCGTTCTTGATTCAATGAATTTTCACATTTTTTACTGTCGTCATTCCATCCTAACCAATCACGCATCTGAGGATTCTTTATAGCTTCCTCAAAGAAGGAGTACTTTGCACTTTGCATTTGATCACCAAAATCACTTTGACGATATGCTTTAATCAGAAATAAAGTACGTATGCTTTTACGCACAGCCTGCTTTGACAAACCAAGAGAAGCACACACTTCATCCTCTGGTACGTTATTTTCATAAATGAGATCATACAGAAGTTGTGCCTGATTAATAGGATTCCATTTCTTTTTTCCTGCTACATGCTGCAATCCCATAGCAATTTTATAGGAAAGCTGATCAATGTCTTTTATTTCTTTAACGATGATATCGCTCAAATCGGCATCACCAATTTTATCAAAAGCATATCCATCCTTCAACATCCTACGGAAATACAAAAGGGTAGAAACTCGTCTGTTTCCTTCTATTACGAGATACTTGCCTGACAGTTCATGTTTCCTAACCTGAATTTCACCATCATTGATGAATCCATTCGCTTTAAAACTGCTAATAAGATCCAATATACCATCATTATTTTTTCCTGTAACAAGTCGATATGTATTTGATTGTACTTTTTCGTCAGCATATCGTTCTTCACTGGTATGGACATAATGATCTGCATCAATAAAACGATAATTGTTAGGATCCAGCAATAGATCGTTAATTGATAAATGTAATATATTTGTTGTCATAAGTTCTATCTATTATTCCGGTGCGCTATTTGAGGAGTTATGAATCATCCCTTCTACTGTTGCATTGAGACTCATTGCGCTGACGACACTTCGGTAGTTCGTATAGTCCCAATACAAGCAGTTGTCCCAGAGACCACAATCTATGTCGCGGAGAAGGTCTGCGATTTTCTTGCTATCAATTTGAGCATTAGAATTGAAATACTCTTCCGTAGAGATTCTTTCTTTCATCACGCAAAGAGCATATCTCTCGCCTAATGTAAAAGCGTTGAACCAATCCTTGGGATATGTGACTATTTGGCGATCTTCACTTATGTTGCTGTTGACAAGAACTTCCAGAACCCAACGTCTTGCAACAGATCGTAAGGACTTCTGACGAATATTATCGTCAAAATACTTCTCCGGATCGCTGTGAAATAGTGTATCACAATGCCCCGATTCTATTTGTCTTGCAATGGCATCCAACTCTTCCTTATCAATTATTTGACAAGCAAATGTAACTTTTGATATATTGAAGGTCTCATTAGACAAGACCTGAACAGGGATACCAAGTTTATGTAATGCAACAATTACTGTTCTTTTCTCCGAGATGCTCATTGAATTATTGAACTGATCTGCTGTCTCGGCAAAAGTCTTACCTCCATGAGCGTAGCTCTTGAAGATGTTTATGGCCTTTAATGCCATCTTCCGTACTTCTCTCAGGCACTTCTCTTGTCTTCGTGCAGAGAAGATGGCTCCGAAATAAGTACCAATAAAAGCACCAACTACTCCTGATAGTAGTGTAACTATTATATAAACAAAAATGCTATCGTTCATAAGACATTGTTTTTAAGGTCTTTAATTATATTGAAGAGCCATCGAAACTGCAGTTATTGCAACTTTTGCATTTTCTGCGAGCAACATCAATCTTCATTTCGTAGTTAAACTCACAAACGAGGCTGCGCAATACATTGATTAAATCGTACTTACTATCGAATGAAAACTTACCTATCATTGATATTAAAGAGGCTACAACCAGTTTGTATTCAATAGCGTCAGTTGCGCCATCAACAATCTGCTCTAGTTCTAATAATGATCTCTTCTCCATTTTCAAATTAATGAATTATGTTTGTATAATGTATCCTTGGTCTTTATATGTTCCAGAATTTAAATTTTGCATAATATTTTTAATATAAGTAGGAAGCTTATTTAAATTTTGGAGCAAAAACTTAAACAAGGGTTTTGCTAATTAAAGTTTTAAGCAGAAAATTTAAATAACTGCAGTCGCACAAATTATAATCAACTCCTTGACTTTACAACAACCCAGCACATCACATATCGAAGGAGCCTTGCTGGATGGTGGTAGTCCAAGGGTTCTCGGTGTAGTCGTAGGAGAGGTGGTCGGCAAGGGTGCGCCAGGTGGTGGCGAGATTGGTACGGGTGCTTGAGGAGCACACGGTGGTAGTGGAGGAGGTGTATGTGGTGGCATTGCCGTTAGTGTCGGTGGCTACAATAGTGAGGACCGTAGCAGTTGCGCCTGTGGGACACGGATAGATGAGGGACTCGGGAAGGGTCCAGTCGTAGGTGCCATCGGCATTGGCAGATGTGGCCGATTGGAGGTAGAGCGTTTGGGTGGTGCCGTCCTCAGCAAAGGTACCATCGAGGGTGAAGGTCTTGGAGACATTGGTGAGGGTAACGGCTATGGATGTGATGTCCTCGGGTACGCTGGAGATAGTGAGTGAGAGTTGCGCGAGGATATGGTTGACGGGCACATTGATGTCGTAATTGGTTTGGGAGGCTAGGATGGTAAGCGGCTGCTGGCCGAAGCTGACATCAGTGAGGGTGTTGAGCACCATGGGCTGGTCGGTGAAGTCTGTACCGATCATCGAAGCCGAATATGGGAGTCCGGATGGGATCAGCATTGGTGATGCAGAAGACACTATAATCACCGAAAGCAAGGAGTTTGTCGGCTGTGGCGGGAGTGGCATGATCCACTTTGGCAGCCGTCTGACAGATGCCGTTGGCATCGAGGACATAATAGATATCCATGGTGGCTGGTTCGGCAGCTGCGGCACGAGTGGTATTGTTGCGCCAAACCGCATTCTCGTTGGAGGACAGATTGAGAGTGGCGGCCACTTCGCCCGTGGGTTCTCCGTTTCTTTGGCAAGAAGCGAATGCGAGAAGTATGAGGCAAGCGAATAGATAAGCGAGACGATTCATATTGATGGAGTTTTGAGGGTTAGAACTAATATTATAAATCGCCTGACCAGCCGTGACCAAGGTCCCAATGGATGTCATAGACGAATTCGAAGTATGGGAGAGCGAATTCTTTCTCGATCATCTCGGAGAGCTCGGCTTCGATGGGTTTGGCCCATTGGCCTACAAAGACGATGAACTTGTTGATATTCCAAGCGACACGACCTCTTGGTACCTGGGTGTAGTCACCCATGAACTTGGTGGGTTCGCCTGTGGCTTGCGCACGGAAGTATTCCTTTGCCCACACCTGACGATGGAGGTGGGGGTAGTTGATGAAGGGCAGACCTTTGTCGGCTGCTTCCTCCACCTGTTTGGGAGTGAGTTCCTGCTTGCGGACACCGAAGAAAATGCGGTCGTTGGGATCGTACCAGAAGATGCCAACCTGAGGCATGGGCTCATCCAAGGCACGCATGGCGTCCATTTGTTGCTGGATTTCTATATCGGACATAATTTTTAAATTTTACTGTTTCGTTGTAACTCGGAGGGTGCGGATGAGGCGGAGGCGGTAGTTGGTGGCCTTGGTGCCGGCAGCGGAGATGCTGGTGCCGGAGACGAAGGAGAAGGACCGGAGGCCTTCATCGCAGAGGTAACGAGCATTGTCGTTGCCGATCTTGAGCACTATCTCGGAAGCTTCTATCGAACGGAGGAGCGCATTGATGCTGTCGTGAGCAGGCAGGTTGCTGCCATAGGTGTCGCGAAGACGTTTGGCCTGATCGGTGGTGGGGATGCGCCAACCGGAGTTGAGCTCGAGTTCGGTGTAGTTGGAAACTATGCTGAGGGCCTCATCCGGACGAGAGGTGTGGTTAGCCGAGGGCAGGTCGCCCCAATCGTAGAGCGAGAGGAGCGTGAGTTCAGAGACGTTAGGCGAGAGCGAATCTATGAACGCCACGAGATGGTCGCGCCAAAGGCTGCATGGACTTGGGAGCGAATCTATGCGGATGACGTCTGGCGTGAGAAGCGAGTCCTCGGATGCGGTGGGAGGTGTATTGGGATCATCCAGATTGATATGGATAGTGTCGCCTGTAGAGGGGGCGGGATCGGCCGAAAGCATGAGCACGAGGGTTGCGGGTTGGTCGCGAAGGAGGTACTCGCAGAAAGCCGAATAGCCGACCGAAGAACGGGCCACAATATGGTAGCGTGCCCAAGTCGGAAGGGTCATGAAGGCCGTTGCCCCCGGGGAAGTGATGCGCTCGTCATGACACGTGACGCCCGTCTCGGTAGAGACCGTGAGCTGGAGCGGATAGACCGACTTGGGAGTGGTGGTCTCCTCGCAGATGCGGATGGTGAGAGAGGTAGTATCGGTTAACTCTTCAACTCTGTTCCGGCAAGAAGCGACGAGAAACAACGTGACAAAAAGGAAGAGCAAATAGCGAAGTTGCATACAGTTGATAAGCGATTAATTAACTTTCTACGAGTTCAACATCAACACATGGTAAAATTAGAAGACCAAGGGAACCCACCCGAACAACAAAACGGTTGACATTTTGGGCGTTGATGATATAACCCTTGGTTCCTTTGAATTTGCCACGTAAGATAGTGATTTCATCTCCGGGGTTGAAACTGACGGCTGTGTATTGTGGATCGTCCTTTGACACGAACTTGAGTTCGGTAGAGGACGATAGAACGGCAGTGATGAAAGTTTGCATCTGGCTATCAGGAATGACGATAGGGGTGCGAGAAACAGCCTCTCTCATCACGCCAACTAAGCGAGGATTGGTTCGAATAAGTTCCTCACGATGCTCTTTTGTGGCACGGAGGAAAATGACGTGAGGAATGAGGAGCACCTCGACCTCCTTCTTGCGGTCGGACCACTGATGAATCTCCTTGCGGGTTGCCACAAAGACCTCCTCACCGGCGGCAGCGAGCGACTGCGCAACGCGCTTCTCGTGACAAGGCTGGGTGTAAACCGCCCACCATATTTGGGATGAATTTGCTGGCATACTATTAGGAAATTTTAAACGTATAGGTACGACGTTTTTCCCCCTGTCACATGCGGGCAGGAGGACGTGCGCGGGCAAAATACGCCCAATAAATCGCGCAAAGATACAACTTTTTTTTGAAATCACCAAATTTTCGAGGCATTTTCTATGGAAAAAGCGGACTTTTTTTGTGTTTTTACATGTTTGAATGCATTTTTTTGTGTTTCTCACCAAAGCTTTTATGTAATCAAGAAAGAGAAGTGGGTACGGAAAAGTTCCACGGATTAGGCATAGAGTTTGCAGGCGATATTCTGGAGAGATACCGAGGCATAGTAAAACCGCCAAATCGTTAAATCGGGAATAACGCGAGATCAGAGCCCTGCACTAAACGCAAAAAAAGCATCGAGCCGATGCTCAATGCTTTTTGCGGTGCGGACGGGACTCGAACCCGCGACCTCCGTTATATAAAGGATATTCTTATCTCACTTCGTTCGAACGATCAATCGGCGTACGCGGGAACAGAGCCCTGCACTAAACGCAAAAAAGCATCGAGCCGATGCTCAATGCTTTTGCGGTGCGGACGGGACTCGAACCCGCGACCTCCGGCGTGACAGGCCGATATTCTAACCAACTGAACTACCGCACCTTTTTTCAGCTACGAGAAGTAGTTCTTTCTCGAAAGCGGGTGCAAAATTACTACTTTTTTTTGATATGACCAAATATTTCAGAAGAAAAATGCAAAAAAAGTGTAATTTTATGCATTTTTGTAGTATTTTAGCATGTCAAGATAGCAAAAACTAGCAAAAAAAATGTTGGTCAAGCCACCTGAGCGGGACTTGCGACTTGAGAAGCTTTTGAGTCGTTCAGGTGTCTCTCTTGAGTGGCTCAAGTGTCGTTCAGGTGTCGTTCAAGTGTCGCTATTGTGTGGCTTGACCAAGACTGGAACAAAGCAGCTGTGTGCGTTTTATTTTTCCATCAACTTTCGATAGAGCTGCTTCATATCGCAGGCTTTTTGCAAAAGTGCATGAAGATCCTCAATGCGGATGCGATCCTGCGTCATCGTATCGCGATAACGAACCGTTACGCAACCATCCGTGAGCGTATCATGATCCACGGTGATACAGAAAGGCGTACCAATTGCGTCCTGACGACGATAACGCTTACCGATGGAATCCTTCTCATCATAATTGGTTTTGAAATCGAACTTGAGCATGTCCTGGATCTCGCGAGCCTTCTCTGGCAGACCATCCTTCTTCACAAGCGGCATCACGCAAGCCTTCACCGGAGCGAGCACAGCAGGGAGACTAAGCACCACGCGGGTGTCGCCGCCCTCTAGCGCCTCTTCCTTATACGCTGCGCACATAATAGAAAGGAACATACGATCCACGCCGATAGAGGTTTCAATCACGTATGGGGTGTAGCTTTGATTGAGTTCAGGATCGAAATATTCAATCTTCTTACCCGAATATTGCGCATGCTGAGAGAGATCGAAATTCGTACGAGAATGGATGCCCTCCACCTCCTTGAATCCGAACGGCATCTGGAACTCGATATCCGTAGCGGCATTGGCATAGTGAGCCAGTTTCTCATGATCATGATAGCGATATTTCTCATCACCCAGACCAAGTGCCTTATGCCACTTCAGGCGGAACTGCTTCCAATGTTCAAACCAATCGAGTTCAGTTCCCGGTTTGATAAAGAACTGCATCTCCATCTGCTCGAACTCACGCATACGGAAGACGAACTGACGAGCCACGATCTCATTACGGAAAGCCTTACCAATCTGCGCAATACCGAAAGGAATCTTCATGCGGCCTGTTTTCTGCACATTGAGATAGTTCACGAAAATACCCTGTGCCGTTTCCGGACGGAGATAAATCTTCATAGCACCATCTGCCGTAGAGCCCATCTCGGTGGAGAACATGAGATTGAACTGACGTACATCGGTCCAATTGCGTGTGCCAGAAATAGGGCAAACGATTTCCTCATCCACGATTATCTGCTTGAGTTCGTCCAGATCCATGGCATTCATGGCATCGCTATAGCGCTTATGGAGCGCATCCCATTTGGCCTGATTCTCGAGTACGCGAGGGTTGGTGGAGCGGAACTGTGCCTCATCGAAGGCTTCTCCGAATTTCTTCTTAGCCTTCTCCACTTCCTTATTCATTTTCTCCTCATATTTGGCGAGCTGCTCCTCGATGAGGACGTCGGCGCGATAGCGCTTTTTGGAATCGCGGTTATCAATGAGAGGATCATTGAACGCATCCACGTGGCCCGAAGCCTTCCATGTGGTAGGGTGCATGAAAATAGCCGCATCGATACCCACAATATTCTCATGGAGGAGGGTCATTGAATCCCACCAATAACGCTTGATGTTATTTTTGAGTTCCACACCATTCTGTCCGTAATCATACACAGCTCCGAGGCCGTCGTAGATTTCTGAAGAAGGGAATACGAAACCGTATTCCTTGCAGTGCGCCACAATCTTTTTGAATGTTTCTTCCTGAGTTGCCATACCTTATATTTTTTGATAACTATTAATAAATTGCGTGCATAATGATAAATTGCGTGCAAAGATACTATATTTTTTTGAAATACGCAAGAATTTTATGATTTTTTCACAATAAGTCTTAAAAAGACTTGCATAATTCAAAAAAAATGAGTAATTTTGTAGTCCGTTTTTATGGCCTATTGGGTTATCATTTATGCAAGAGGAAACAAACATACAGAAAGAGCAGCCGTCGGGATGGTATTCGGCGATTTATTTTTTGGGGATAGGTGGCATTGGCATGTCAGCTTTGGCGAGATACTACGTAACGAAGGGGTTTCCCGTGGCGGGCTATGATCGCACGCCATCAGCGCTGACAAAAGAGTTGGAACGCTTGGGGATCACGATCTCCTATGAGGATGATGTGCGCACGATTCCCGAGGCATTTGATAATGCGAAACTGACGTTGGTGGTTCGTACGCCAGCCGTGCCGGAAGACAGCCCCATCTATCAGCATTTCATTGCCGGGGGGTTCATTATTCATAAACGTGCACGCGCGCTAGGCGATATCACCAAGCAGCGCCATATGAAAGCGCTCTGCGTGGCCGGTACGCATGGCAAGACGACAACTTCCACGATGCTCGCACATCTGCTCTATCAATCAGAGATTGGCACCAACGCCTTTTTAGGCGGCATCAGCAAGAACTACGGCAGCAATCTGCTCGTGCAGCCGGAGAGCAATCTGGTGGTGGTGGAAGCCGATGAATTTGATCGCAGTTTTCATGAGCTGCAGCCCACGATGGCCGTAGTCACCAGCACCGATCCCGATCACCTCGATATATACGGCACCGTGGAGGCCTATCGCGAGAGTTTCACCAAGTTCACTTCGCTGATTGAGCCGGGCGGCATACTTCTGAGGAAGAAAGGTATCACACTGGCATCGCAACTACAGAAAGGCGTGAAGGAATATACGTATGGGGTGGTGGACGAAAACGATGGAGTCGACAAGCTCGCCAACCATACTGACAGCGAAAAATTGCCGGATTTTTATGCCAGCCATATCGTGGTTCGAAACGAGCAGATCTATTTCGATTTCCATGCCAAGCAAATGACGATTGAGAAAGTGCAGTTGGGCGTGCCTGTATGGGTGAACATCGAGAATGCCGTGGCCGCGATGGCCATCGCATGGCTCAATGGTGTGAGCGAGAAGGAGCTCTTTCTGGGTATGCAGAGCTTCGCGGGAACTGTACGTCGCTTTAATATCCTTTCGAAGAATGAGCGAGCCGTGCTCATCGATGATTATGCGCACCATCCGGAAGAGCTGCGCCAATCGGTGCAATCCATCAAGCGCCTCTACTCCACTCGTAAGCTCGTGGGTATCTTCCAACCGCATCTCTATAGTCGCACGCGCGATTTCTATAAGGAGTTTGCCGACGCGCTATCGCTCCTGGATACCGTGCTCCTGCTGCCGATTTATCCCGCTCGCGAAGAGCCGATTGAGGGCGTTACGTCAGGACTCATCCTAGAGAATCTTAACGTAAAATACAAGCTACTCTGCCAAAAAGAAGAGCTCTGCGATAAGGTGAAGAAAATCGTGGAAACAGCCAAATATCCGGTGGCTGTACTGACACTCGGTGCCGGTGATATTGACCGACTCCTGCCAGAGATAAAAGCTACGATAGAAAATATTTGATATATTAACCATTAACACTAACTTTAACGATGGAACTTTGGAAAAAACTGGTAGTGGGCATCAGCGCCAGCATCCTGCTTGGCTATCTGACGTTCAGCCTCATCTACCACAAAGAGCGGCGACTCGAACCGACTTGCAAGCAACTGGTGATAGAGATCACCGACCACGACAAACGACAGTTTGTGGAAACTGGAGAAATACGGCAGTTCATCCTGCGATCGGGACTGAACCCGGAGGGCGAACCGCTCAACACCCGGCGCTGCCAGCAGATTGAAGATCAGGCCCTGCAGCACCCGATGATCCGCACGGCATCCTGCTATGCCACCACGGGCGGCGACGTGAAGCTCCAATTGACGCAACGCGTGCCTCAACTTCGCGTGCTGGGCGGAGAGAACTACTTCGTGGACACCGACCGACGCATCATGCAGGTGCGTTCCACCACGGCCTCCGACGTGCCCATCATCACCGGACGCGTGACCCAACGCATGGCGCAGGAAGAGCTCTACGATTTCGTGGAATGGCTGGAAGGGGATGGATTTTGGTCGGCCCAGGTGGATCAGATCAACGTGGTACACCCCGGCTATATCGAACTGGTGCCCCGCGTGGGAACAGGCGTTATTCTGCTGGGATCGCTGGACGGATACAAGCAGAAACTGCGTAAGCTCAAATCGCTCTATCAGGACGGATTCTCCAAGATAGGATGGAAAGATTATAAAGAAATCGACCTGCGCTACCGCGGGCAAATCGTATGCAGATAAAATTATGGCTTTTTCAAAGAAGAAAGAAACACTCACAACAGACAGCCTGCCATTGGTGGCTATCGATCTGGGCGGCTCCAGCTTCAAGCTGATGGCCGCGGAAGTGACCGACCCTACATGCGATTATTCCCAACTGCGCATCCTGGGAGCAGACGAAAACACCAAGTATCGCTGCATGAAGAAGGGTATTATCGATAATACCTCCGAGGCCAGTTATATGATTCGCGAATCGATGTTGCTGCTGGGCAACCGCATCGGTATGGAAAGCATGCCCACGGCATTCGCCGTGCTGGGCGGCAAGACGATGCGCTGCGCCACGCTCACGTCGCGACGCGCCATGGGTTCATCTACCGCCATCTCCAAGCCGCTGTTGGACAACATGCGCAAGGAATGTTTTGCCAAGATAGAGAAATACACCCAAGAGAAAGCGAAGACAAAGGCCGATGTCAAACCGCTGAGCGCAATCGACGTGCGCGTGGAGAGTTTTCGCGTGGATGATGAGGTGCTGGAAGAAGAACCTGTTCTGGGCATGATCGCACGGCAGGAGGTGCTGGGCCAATACTCCACCTTCTATGCGGTGCAGGAGATGATGGAGCGCACGAATGGTTCGTTTGATCGCGCCGGCAAATCGCAGGAGGCCATCTTTGCCCGTCCTATCGCACAATTGGAAGCACTCGCCAATGAGAACGACGAACTGCTGGGTGTAGCCATCATCGATATGGGTGCCGACACCACCACCATCTCCGTTTTCAAAGCCGGACGATTCCTCACCTGCAAAGTGTGGCCACAAGGCGGCAGGAACATCACGATGGATATTCAGATGCAGGGCATCTCCATGGAGAACGCAGAGAAACTGAAACTCAAATTCGGCAGCGCCTACGAGAAGAAAGAGGACGTGAAAGCCATTCGTATCCGTCCGCTCAAGGCGGAGGACGAACCCGTAGTGATTCGTACGGATTTCCTATCCGAGATCATCGTATCGCGCCTGGACGAGATTATGGCCCCCATCTTCGGCGAACTGAAGCAATTTGAAGGCGAGATCAGCAAGGTGTACCTCACGGGCGGTGCGTGCAAGATGCGCGACATCATCAACTACGTGCAGCAGCATACCAGTCTGCCCGTGGAATACGGATCACATGCCGACTGGCTGACCCAGGATACACCTGAGCAATATTTCGCCCCCGAATATTCGGCCACCGTGGGAGCCCTGCTACTCGGCGCCAAATATCGCAGACGTTATCCCAATCAGCCTATCCCGGGCGTGAAAGTGATGAAAGATAAGAAAACCAGTTTCCTGGAGCGGGTAGCTGGTTTGTTTGATGGACAGGAAGAGGGTTTTTAACACATACTTGAAATTTAACGACACACCATATATGGAAGACGAATTGATTAACTCAATTGAGGTAAACCCAGGCGAACAAAGCATTATCAAAGTGATGGGCGTAGGCGGCGGTGGCTGCAACGCCGTGAATTATCTTTATCGCGAAGGCGTGCAGGATGTGAGTTTCCTGGTTTGCAACACCGATCGCCAGGCGCTCGTAAAATCCCCTATCGTGAATAAGCTGCAGTTGGGTGCAGGTTTGGGAGCAGGCGGACGTCCTGAGAAGGCGGAAGAATTTGCCAACGAGAGTCGCGAGCAGATTCGCGAAGCACTGGACGATGGCACCGAGATGCTGTTTATCACGGCCGGCATGGGTGGAGGTACGGGTACGGGAGCTTCGCCCGTAGTGGCAGAAGTGGCCCAAGAACTGGGTATTCTCACCGTGGCGATCGTAACCATTCCATTCGCCTTTGAGGGCAAGAAGCAGCAGCGCAAGGCACTTACGGGCGTAGCCAAGCTGGCCAAGCACGTGGACGCCATTCTCGTGATCAACAATGAGAACCTGCGCATCATCTATCCCGATTTCGACCTGCCCAACGCTTTCGATAAATCGGATCAGGTGGTTTCCAATGCCGCCAAAGCCATTGCCGAGATCATCACGGTGCCGGGCTATATCAATACCGACTTCCAGGATGTATTCAACACCCTCAAAGATGGCGGCATGGCGATCATGAACGTGGGCAAATCAGCCGACGAAGAGTGTCGTATCACCAAAGCCATTGATGAGGCCCTCAATTCACCGCTGGTGAATATGAACGACGTGCGAGGCGCAAGCCGCATCCTGCTCACATTCTATTGCTCGCAAGAGAATGCCATTCGCATGAAAGAGCTCGATCAGATCAATGAGTTTATTGATAAGGTGGGCGACGACGTGGAAGTGAAATGGGGTGCCAGCTACGATGATTCGCTCGGCGATGAAGTACGCGTCACCGTGATTGCCACCGGCTATAGCGTTAGCAATATCCCGGGTTTGACGGAATGCGAGGCAGCCACTCAGGCGCCAGTGCCCGAACCAAAACCAACGACAGAGCATCCTACCGTGGACGAAGCTCTAGAGAATTTTTACGGCCAGAAACCTGCGCAAACACAGCCAGAGGCAACTGCCGCTCCTGCAGAAGAGGAGACTGCAACCATGAGCGAACCTGCCACGGGGACTTTGGAAGAAGAGTCTTTGGAGGAGACGACTGAGGAGACGGAAGAAGAAGCAACAGCAGAGGAAACCGCTTCAGACGAAGTTGCTGCAGAACCTGCAGCTGAGCCGGCGCAGCCTCGTGACCCAGACTTCACCTTCACGTTTGATCTCGACGACGACTACGAAGATGAGATGGATAATACGCCTGCATGGGCAAGAAGAAAATAAGAAAAAAAACGAACAGATATGGTAGATCTTGAATACGTGAAGGCGAACATTCGCCCAGGTTGGCAACTAAACCCCAACGAGAAAGTAGTGAATGGCATTATCAAGGGTATCAACCGCTGCAATGGCGACTGCCCATGCGTGAACGATGCCGAAGATAAGCACTGCCCCTGCAGCAATTATCGATTGCATGAGAAATGCTGCTGCACACTGTATGTAAGAGTTTAAAGGGTTAAAGTTTATAGTGTATAGTGTATAGTGTAAACTATTCAAAATAACAGCCCGGCACAGGTTGTGCCGGGCTGTTTGTTTGTTTATTTCTCCTTGAGATCGAGCTGCAATTGGAGTTCGTCGAGCTGTGCGTCATCCAAGAGACCTGGTGCGCCGAGCATAACGTCGCGACCCTGATTATTCTTCGGGAAGGCGATGCAATCGCGGATGGAATCCAAGCCAGCGAAGAGGCTGACGAAACGATCCAAACCGTAAGCCAAACCGCCGTGAGGTGGTGCACCATATTTGAAGGCGTTCATCAAGAAGCCGAACTTCGTTTGTGCCTGCTCAGGCGTGAAGCCCAGAATCTCAAACACTTTCTGCTGGAGAACGGCATCGTGGATACGGATAGAACCGCCACCCACTTCTACACCATTGATCACCATATCATATGCGTTGGCACGAACAGATGCAGGATCGGTGTCGAGCAAAGGAATATCTTCAGGCTTTGGAGAGGTGAATGGATGGTGCATAGCCATAAGGCGCTGCTCCTCGTCGCTCCACTCGTACATTGGGAAATCGATCACCCAGAGGCAAGAGAACTTCTTTGGATCGCGTAATCCCATCTGCTTGCCCATCTCAAGACGGAGCTCGCAGAGCTGCTTGCGTGTCTTCATGGCATCTTCGCCAGAGAGGATGAGGATAAGATCACCAACTTCTGCACCCATGGCAGTCTTGATCTCTTGCAGCAATTCCTGATTATAGAACTTATCCACGGATGATTTCACGTTGCCGTCTGCCTCTACGCGTGCATACACGAGACCCTTGGCACCAATCTGCGGTTTCTTCACGAAATCGGTAAGTGCATCCAACTGCTTGCGCGTATATACAGCCTGACCCTTAGCGCAGATTCCGCCAATATAATTAGCGCCATCGAATACGCTGAAACCAGGTGCCTTATGGAAGATATCGTGAAGCTCCACAAACTTCATATCGAAGCGGGTGTCAGGTTTATCAGAACCATAATATTTCATGGCATCATGCCAGGTCATACGAGGAAGAGCAGGCAAATCGATATTCATGATTGCCTTGAAAAGATGACGGCTCATGCCCTCAAACATCTGAAGCACATCCTCCTGCTCCACGAACGACATCTCACAGTCGATCTGCGTGAACTCAGGCTGACGGTCGGCACGGAGGTCCTCATCACGGAAGCACTTCACAATCTGGAAGTAGCGATCAAAGCCAGACACCATCAGCAATTGCTTCAGGATCTGAGGCGACTGAGGAAGTGCGTAGAACTGCCCCGGATTCATACGTGAAGGTACCACAAAATCTCGTGCTCCCTCTGGCGTAGAGTTTACTAAAACAGGCGTTTCCACCTCCAGGAAGCCCTGTTCATCCAAATAGCGACGTACCTCAAACGCCATCTTATGGCGAAGTTCCAGATTCTTGCGCACGCATGAACGGCGGAGATCGAGATAACGATACTTCATGCGGAGATCATCACCGCCATCGGTTTCGTCCTCGATAGTGAAAGGAGGCGTGACGGCCGCGTTGAGGATATTCATTTCAGCCACCTCAATCTCTATTTCGCCGGTAGGTAGTTGGGCATTCTTGGAATAACGCTCCACCACTTTACCAGTTACCTGCAGCACGTATTCACGACCAAGTTTCTCAGCCTGATCGCAGAGGCCTGCGTTTACTTCCTGATTGAAAGAAAGTTGGGTGATGCCATAACGGTCACGTAGGTCAACAAAAACCATACCACCCATACGGCGGATGCGCTGCACCCAACCTGCGAGGGTCACCATTTTGCCGGCATCTGCGAGACGAAGCTCGCCACATGTTACGGATCTATACATATTGTTGATTTAATTATATTCCTGCTTAAAGGGTCTTCAAAAAACAATTTTTGGAAGACCTTGAAAAAGGCGTAAATCTTAAAAAAAGTACGTTTTTTGTGATTTTGGAGATGTTTGAGATATCGTCGAGGTCTCGTCCAACTCTCGTCCAACTCTCGTGGAACACTCGTGCAGCCCCAAATCTTAAAAAAAATACATTTTTATTTCTTGCCAAAGAGGCTCAAAAGCGAGCTGATGGAATTGGCAGTAGAAGCAGCTGTGGCCAGTTTTTCAGCCACGGTATTGGTGGTGGCAGCTGCTTTTTGTGCCGTTTCGCTTGCAGCCGTCTTTTCAGCAACACCCTGCGCATATTCGGTAGCGATGGTGGTGAGGTTATTGGTGACGGCATTCACGTTGCTCTGCGTAACCAATCCAGCCGATGAAGCAATCAGGCCCTGGCTGAACTCCTTCAGATAAGCGGCATTCTTCACATTCTTTGGAAGATCAGCACAGTTGGCAAGAAGGAGCGTGGCATTGATGGCATTATTGATATTCTTATAATCATATTTGCCATCCGCCTTGTATTGCGTATAGAGGGCATGGAGGGCATTGCCGGCAGCCTGACCAGCCGTGAGCGTGGTGCTGACAGCAGCAGCGTCAGCGGTGGTTGATGCAGCAGGTGCAGCTGCGTTATTGGCAGAGGTGCCTTTCAAAAGGCTGCAGCTTGCAAGAAGTGCGACAGCTGCGAGAGAGAAAAGTATTTTCTTCATATTATTTGTAAATTTATTATCCACATACAAGTATTTTCCACAAAACGGATGCAAAATTACTACTTTTTTTTGGGATACGCAACATTATTGACAATAATTTTACATATTTTTCCTGAGATAGTCCACCACTTGGTCGGCAAAAGCCTTATGTCCGGCCTGCGAAGGGTGGCCCACCTGTTTATCAATATCATGCAACTGGAGAACGGGGAAATCATAATGATTGCAAATCACGAGCATGGATTCCACGAACTCCGGTTTGAGTTCCGTATTGAGAATAAAGAGCACTTTAGCCTTGGGATAATTGAGGCGAAGGGTGGCGCAAAGGCGCGCCATTGCCGGGCGGAAATACCACATATCATTCTCTGTCCAATTGGCATACTTATAATTTCCCAACAGCTCGCCCGTCCAGCTATCATTAGTAATGCAGCAAGAGAGGATGAGGTCCGGTTCGCCCAGATTCTCTACGCGGGTATTGAAAGAACGAGGTTGATAATTCTCGTTCTGATAGCCGTAATACCCGACGGTGGAACCGCTATAACTATTGTTCATCTCCAGTTTATAGCCCATTCGCTCAATCACTTGCCACCACCATGTTTGCTCCACACGAGTGACATCATTATCTTTCTGGCGCCAAGCCGTTGTTTCTGCCCAATACCAGGGCTCATTGGTGTCAGGCGTGAGGTAGCCTTCGAAGGTGGAATAACTATCGCCGAAGATTGTGACGCGAAGCGAATCTTTCTTGGCAGAAGCCGAGATGGCGAGCAGAAAAAGAGTTGATACTAAAAGGAGTTTACGCATATCTTATTCATTATTCATTTTGACTGATTACGTGGCCCAATACGGAATATTTTTTACCATCTCGCAGGATCACGATTTGGCCATTTTCATACTGCTTCACCACGGGTTGCTGCACCGGCATTTGCTCCAGATCGGTAGTGCCTTCCGTGAGCACTTCAGCCCTTACGCTGGTGCAGGAACTTGGAATAGCCACCGTGCAGTTGGAGCCCGTGCTGCGCCATTTGGTGCCATCAATCGTGACCTCCCACCCCACCACGGATAAAGAACTGCCGTTCTTGGGCGAACAGTTGAGTATCAGCTGGTGGCTTTTAAAGAATGAACCGCTCCAGCTGGCCTTGGAAACGGGCACTCCGCAGATGGCAAGATCGAGCTGATCTGCCGTTTCTTTTGGGCATTGAGCATTCACGCTGACCGTGCATAGTGCGCCCAAATTATATTGCTGAGAGAGCTGAGATAGATAGTAGGCAGGGCGGTCCTGCAACCATTTCTTTGCCTTGCTCAATTCCTGCGAATAATTGGGCCACCACTGGTTATAGAGCGGACGATGGTATTGCCATTCATCCTTAATCTGATTATACATTTGTTCCCACATCGGCCAGATCGCCTGATAATTGAGGAAATCGCCGATATAGATGCATGAACGATCCACGAATTCCCGTTGCAAATCCACATTATCCATCGCGCGACGGAAGAGACGCGTGGCATCAGCCGTATTAGCCCATGCGCGATCGGGGTCGAAACTATTATCATAGAACCAGCGGAACGTTTCATAGTTGGCCGGATGATCATAAAGCCCCAAGCCAAAATCCGTATCTTTTGCCACCACTCTCCACCGTGCAGGCAAACCCGGCGCGGCATGATTGGGACGCCAATAAACGATGTTATTGCCCGGGAAATCCTGATTATTATAGAAGAGATTGAGGATCATCAGATTGATGTACTCGATGCAATCCAGCTGCTGCTCATATTCCGCTCTGGTATGGCCATAGCCAGCATAGAACGTTTTGAAATCATTCCAGTGTCTCCAATCACCCTCCAGCAGTTCGCCCATATTTTTGATCATGGTGATATCCTCCAGGCCATCATAATGGGTATAGATAAGATCCTTGGTGGAGCGCTCCCGAATATTGAGAATACCCTTGTAAACTCCATTGATAAATACGATAGCGGGACGCCAAGCCTGCCAATCCAAATCCACATACTGACCCATTGAGCGCTGCATGATGCCATCGCGCATATAGAGATAATCGAAATCGTTGCCAGAATTACGGAGAATAATGGATTTATAATCGGTTACTCCGGGGCGCTGATCGGGGAAGAACTCATATTGGAGGCGTTTCGTGCCAAAACGCTTATGGGAATCGATAATGAGCGATTTCAGGACAGCACCTCGTGAAGCCCCACCCTGCACACGCGTCTTGCACACCTGATTGAGCTTGCTGGCATGCAATGGTTCGTCGAAAAGTTCGAAATTGATGGGACGCCACCAATCGTACTCATAATTCTTTTTTTGGCTGCTATAGGTGCCATCCACGTAAATGCCCTTCTTGGGGTCGGTAAGAAAAGTGGGATCGATGGCTATGGAGATGACAGGCATCTTCATCGCGCGATTTAAGAAGATGTACGTGTGTGTGAGCGCACGAGGGGAAATATAGCCCTCGCAGAAGATTTTGGCGCGGAGTACCGTGGTTTTATTCATCACCAGAGAGTATGCCGGATTGAAGGTAAGGCCATTGGTGAGGGTTGGTTCCGTGCCATCGGTGGTATAGCGAATAATTGCGTCGGCTGGTGCAGATGCAGGCAGCGAGAGCCTCACAGTCATGGAATTGCCAGATGTGAACACCTGCCCCGGCGTATCCACAACCGGGTTAGGAAGAATGGCATGCGTGGTGCATCCCGTATTGGCCGCCATAGGTGTAGGCTGGAGCATATAGCCCCACGAAGAGCCGCCGTCGGTGGCACGGCCGTAGGCAATATTAGGAGCTGGCTGTTTGCCCAGATTAACGACAGCATCTGCTTGCACGCCATTATGGAAGAGATAGAACGAGCAGCCATTGCCCGATTCGAGACGGAAAGACGTATGCTTGCCCATCGCTTCTTTATCGCAATACACCAGATAATAGCCATGCGCCGGGATGGTGGTGTTGGGCAGATCCTCCGCATTAGCAACATTGGCCGTGAGACCCACCTTCCATTCCTTCAGTGCCACGGGCGCATCACTCGTATTATATAATTCCACCCAGGAATCCGGGAACTGATTCAGTTCATCCATGATGCAATCCACATTCGATTGCATCAGTTCGTTAATCACAATTTGCGCATCCAAGGAAAGCACGCAGGATACGCAGAAGAGGCATATGGCCAGAAGTTTTTTCATGGGACGTAAAAAACGATTACAAAATTACTGCTTTTTTCGGGAATATGCAAGAATTTTTCGTTTTTTTTATCGTTTTCCACCAATTATTGGGGCATCGAGGAGCGTTTCTGCCAAAATCTGCCAAATTGTCACTCCTGATAGTTTGGCATTTATTTTGCCCAATTATGGTAAAACCAAATTTTTATCACTATGAAGGAAAAAAATGAAAATCTCGAAAAGTTCGCCATCAATTTGAATGAGCGGGCAAAGAGCGGCAAACTCGACCCAGTGATTGGCCGTGACGAAGAGATTCGTAGAGTACTACAAATCCTAAGCCGCCGAACAAAAAACAATCCTATTCTCATAGGCGAACCGGGCGTGGGCAAAACAGCCATTGCCGAAGGTTTGGCCCATCGTATCGTGCGAGGCGACGTGCCGGAAAATCTAAAGAAGAAACTGCTTTACAGTCTGGATATGGGTGCGCTGATTGCCGGCGCGAAATATCAGGGCGAATTTGAGGAGCGCCTGAAGGGCGTGATCAATGAAGTGATTGCCAGCGAAGGAGAAATCGTGCTGTTTATTGATGAGATCCATACGCTGGTGGGAGCAGGTCAGTCGTCGGGCGCGATGGACGCCGCCAATATTCTGAAGCCGGCTCTGGCACGAGGTGAACTCAGAGCGATTGGTGCCACCACCCTGAATGAGTATCAGAAATATTTTGAGAAAGATAAGGCACTGGAGCGACGCTTCCAGATCGTAATGGTGGACGAGCCGGACGAAGCTGCCACGCTTTCCATTCTGCGAGGACTGAAAGAACGTTACGAGAACCATCATCACGTGCGCATCAAGGATAATGCGCTCATCGCAGCGGCCGAACTTTCCAGCCGCTATATCAGCGATCGTTTTCTGCCCGATAAGGCCATTGATCTTGTGGATGAAGCCGCAGCCAAACTGCGTTTGGAAGTAGATTCCGTACCTGAAGAGCTGGATGATCTGGAGCGCCAGATCAAGCAATTGGAGATTGAGCGTGCCGCCATCAGGCGAGAAGGCGATCAGCAGAAACTGGAGCAACTTGATTCGCAGATCAAAGACCTGCAGGAGAAGGCCGGCGTAATGCGCGAACGATGGAATAAAGAAAAGGGTTATATCGCCACCATTCAGGATGAGAAAGTGCGCATTGAGCAATTGCGACACAAGGCCGAAGTGGCAGAGCGAGAGGGCGATTATGCACGCGTGGCAGAGATTCGCTACAGCAAGATCCAGGAAGCCGAAGATAAGATTCGCATGGCACAGGAAACGCTCCATAACCTGGGTGGAGAGGCATTGGTTCGGGAAGAAGTGGATGCCGACGATATTGCCGAAGTGGTAAGCCGATGGACGGGTATTCCCGTAAGCAAAATGCAGCAAACAGAGCGCAACAAACTGCTCCATCTGGAGGAAGAACTGCATAAGCGCGTGATTGGTCAGGACAACGCCATTCAGGCTGTCAGCGATGCCATACGTCGCTCGCGTGCCGGATTGCAGGATCCCAAACGGCCTATCGGTTCATTCATTTTCCTCGGCACGACGGGTGTGGGAAAGACGGAACTGGCCAAGGCGCTGGCCGATTATCTTTTCGACGACGAGAACATGATGACGCGTAACGACATGAGCGAATATCAGGAGAAGTTCTCTGCCACCCGACTGATTGGTGCACCTCCGGGATACGTGGGCTATGATGAAGGCGGACAGCTCACCGAGGCCATACGCCGCAAGCCATATTCCGTGGTTCTTTTTGATGAGATAGAGAAAGCGCACCCCGATGTATTCAACGTGCTTTTGCAGGTACTGGATGACGGACGACTGACCGATAATAAGGGTCGCACCACCAATTTCAAAAACACCGTCATCATCATGACGTCCAATTATACGGAAGAGCAGTTGCGAGCCAGTGTGCGTCCGGAATTTCTGAATCGTATCGACGATATTATTCATTTCGACGAGCTGACGGAAGAGCACATCCGAGAAGTGGTAGAACTGCAGGTTTCTCGCGTTCACGCCATGCTGCTTGAGCAGGGAATAACGCTCAATTTCACCAACGATGCCATCCACCTCATTGCGCATGAGGGATACGATCCGCAATACGGAGCACGACCCGTGAAGCGAGCCTTACAGCGATTGGTGCTGAACGAACTCAGCAAGCAAATCATCAGCGGAAAAGTGACGGCAGAGAAGCCAGTTATTGTGGACGTTGCAGATGGGCAGATAGCTTTTCATAACTGAATGCCATACCCCAGCCCGTGAGTGCACCAATAAGCAACCCCACCGCAATGTCGGTTGGGTAATGCACGCCCAAATACATGCGGCTATAGCAGTTCAGCACCACGTAAACCAGAAGGATGAAGCGCCATATATTCAGCCATAGTGGACGGATATGTGTGCGCTTTATCAGCAAAAGGAAAGAAGTGGCCACGGCCATCGTATCGGCGGCATGCGATGAAGGAAAACCATAATGCCCGCCGCGATAATCGTGGAGAATGCGAAGGACATCGGCAAGCGATTCATCCCGCGAAGGACGAGGACGCTCAATAAGCGGTTTGAGCACGCCGGAGGAGATAAAATCGGCCAAACCTGCCGCAGCCGCCACGGCAAGAACAGGCAGAAGGAGGAAGGCCATATCTTTCCATTTCAGGCCTGTAGTTGCTGCTTTGAAATGGTTCACCATCACCCCAGTCAGAAGGAGATATAGCGGAAGCCATATCTCTTTTTTTGTGGCGTACCACATAAGAGTATCCAGCACATCCGTATGATGGCTGTTTATCCAAAGCAATATATTTACGTCGGCAGACATTCTACGGTCTTCTTTTATTCTCTTTTGCGTAGCGCAAGATGATACGATTGAACGTTTCTGCATCCTCCTTAAATTCCACCGTGATTGGCAGCATCCGAATGCGTGCACGAAGATCATCGGCAAGCAGATTATTATCGATTAGTTTGACGTAATCCTTGGCCGTGGTGAAAATGGGATAATCATTCGTGAATGTCTCCGCCACCTTCGCCATATCAGCCGATGTGTAAGCATGATGATCAGGGAAAAGGAGAGACGCCTGCACGCGATTGCCGAGATAAGACAAGAGATACTGCGGCTGCGCAATTCCCGAGAAGAGGTATAGTTTTTCAGGCAACTCAGCATGATAAGCGATATGCGAGAACGTCAGTTCCTGAAAAGGTGCCGGCTGGAGATGATTCATAATCACGCGACGATCGATGGGTTTCATGCCTTCCGGACATTTCGTTACGACAATCACATCAGCACGTACCGCCCCATGAGCCGGTTCACGCAAACGGCCATACGGCAGCAAATTATCGTGCACATATAATCGATCGAAAGGCGTGAGGAGAATATTCAATCCGCAACGCACCCTGCGATGCTGGAAAGCGTCGTCCAGAATAATGATATCCGTATCCTGGCGCAACTTCATGATATTTCGAATACCACGATGCCTGTTTTCGCAAACAGCCACCGTCACTTCCGGGAAACGCATCTGCACCTGGCGTGCCTCATCGCCTATCGTATCTGCCGTAGCGTTGGCGTCCGCCAGCACAAAGCCTTTCGTTTTGCGTTTGTAGCCCCGCGAGAGTACCGCCACATGGTAGCCTGCCTGAGTGAGCAGCGAAATGATATATTCCACATGGGGCGTTTTGCCCGTTCCGCCCACAGCAAGATTGCCGACGCAGATTGTCGGTACCGAGGGCTTATACACATAGAAGAGGTGTTCATCAAAGAACAGATTCCTCACCCATACGCCCAAGCCAAACAGCCAAGATAATATGCGTTTGATTACTCCCACCAGATGCTTATTGAATTACGGAAACAGTATACGGCATTCTGGCGTGCAGGGTGCAGCCACGCTTGCTATATTGCGAGAAATAGCGATAGGTGGCATACGCATCGGCGCCCATCCATTGCTGCAAATGCGCCTGCACTCGATCCTCATCCAGATTGGCCGCGTCTTCCAGCAGGGAGGTCAACCAATCCTTTGGTTCGGGATACGTAACCGTCTTATAATCCTCCAGTTGGGCCAGTTCTGCTGCCTTATCGATGGCATCCTGCATGCCTCCCAGATCGTCGATGAGGCCAAGACGCAAGGCGTCATCGCCCGTCCAAACACGACCTTCGGCAATTTTCTTAATCTCATCCTGCGAAACGCCACGCCCTTCGGCACAACGGCGCGTAAAGAGATCGTAGCCACGATTGATTTCTGCCTGCAGCAATGCCCTTTCCTCAGCATTCATGCCCTTCGTAGCTGCATTCACTTCCAAATCAGAGAGGCGGTTGGTTTTTACGCCATCATAATCCACACCTATCTTATTGGCCAAAGCGCCATAAGAGGGGATCAAACCAAAGATACCAATCGAACCCGTCAACGTGGTTGGCAAAGCATAGATATAATCCGCTCCGCACGACATATAGTAGCCGCCCGACGCCGCATAATCGCCCATCGTTACCACCACCGGTTTCTTCTCTTTGAGAAGCTGCATAGCATGGTGCATCTGCTCAGAAGCGTATGCTGAACCGCCGCCGGAATTGACGCGAAGAACGACAGCCTCTATATCATCATCGTCGGCCAATTCATTAAAAAGCCCCACGTAATCGTCGCCCACGATCATGGCTGTGTTGCCATAGCCCGTTGACTCATCCACGATATCGCCTTCTGCATACACCACGGCAATCGTATGCTTGGATTTATTCTTGAGTGCCGGCAAATTGCACATATCGCTATGCGATACCAGATGATAATCGCTGGTGCCGGTAAGCGCAGTAAGCACCGATTCCACATCTTGCAGAAAGCAAAGCGTATCCACGAGTTGGGTGGCCACATATTCCTCCTGCGGCTTGATTCCCATATATTCATCGGCCAGGGAATCGAGCTCCTCAACGGAAAGATGGCGCGAAAGGCTCACGTCTGTGAGCAGATTACTCCAGATATTATCCACGTACGTCTGCATCTGCAGGCGATTGGCGTCCGACATCTCCGTCAGGATAAAAGGCTCAACGGCTGATTTGAACGTACCCACTTTCACCACCTGCATCTCTATGCCGATTTTCTCCAGCAAACGCGTATAGAAAGAAATATTGGCAGAAAGGCCATTCCATGCCACAGAACCTTCCGGATTGAGCATGATATAATCAGCCACCGATGCGAGATAATAATTGAGCTGGCCATAACTATCGGCATATGCCACGATAAACTTACCCGACTCCTTGAACTCCAGAAGCGCTTGGCGAATCTGCTCCGCCGTGGCAATACCCATACTCAGGCTTCCGCCCTTCAGATAAATGCCATCAATATGGTCGTCCTGTGCGGCACGATCGATATTGGCGAGCAGGTCGTTCAAGCCGTAGGTATTCGCGTCGTCGTTGCCCATCAGGGCCACGAGTTGAGCCAACTCATCCACTTCTTCACGTTCCGACACCACCCCTTCCAGATTGAGGCGATATACGGAATGGTTTTTCAAAACAGTCTCTGCAGGTTCAGACATCGCTACCATCGAGCCGAGAGAAACAACCATACTAATCACGGCAAAAATGCCAAATAATACGAGGCCACACACCGTGGCAAGAATATATTTAAAAAAATCTGTCATATCTTTATTTTCCTTTTAAAAGTACCAACAAGCTCTTAATTATGTTCTTCACCTTCTGAGAGAGTAGTTCCCTCAACCATTCATGCCTATACTTCGACCATCGCTGAGGATGAGTGGTGAGCAGCAGATTATACTGCTTATCGCCGGCTCCATGAGGAATCTCCACAAAATCGATCAGCTCGTCCGTTTCGTGGAACGTAAGACCTTCACGCGTCCATTGATCCTGATAATGCGGTATCTTATCGCGAAGCGATACGTTATAGCCGTCCCATCGACGTCCCGTATCTGTCAGATACAGCAATTTGGAGTAATCCAGATCCAGATATGGTTCGCACACGATGCCCAATTGCTTATAATCATACGTTTTCCAAAGATCGCGACCATCATATGCCGAGGTGGGAGCACCATGCATGCAGATGGTGGAAACGGGATAGAACTGGCGGAAATAGCCCAACCATTGCTGGAAATGTTCATAAGCCTTAGCCGTATCGCCATGGCAGATGGCCATATCTTCGTAGTGATAACCAATCTCATGCCCCATGGCGGCAATATGGCGAATCACGTCCTCTTTGTTGGAATCTTTCGTTACACGGAAATAATAGGTGGCACGAATGCCCCATTTAGCCTCCAGTTTGGCCATACGAAGCGAGTTTTTCGCACGCTTATCCACGTCATGGCGCAGGCAAACGAGGGGTTTATGGTTGTCTGAGGGAGCATTGTTTTTGCCCACACGCTTCACCAGTTCTTCCATCGTTACGAACTCGTATCCGCCATTGTGCAACGCACGAAGCAACTGCTTATATTTGTTTAGCGTAAAATCCATTATATTTTAAGATTAAATGTAGTTCTATGATAGGGTGTTGGGCCAAACTGGCGTAATGCCTCATAATGTTTGGCCGTGGGATAACCTTTGTTTTCTGCCCATCCGTACTGTGGAAATTCCTCATGCAAGCGGAGCATATAATCGTCGCGATACGTTTTGGCCAGAATGGAAGCCGCAGCAATCGACATATACGTGGCGTCCCCGTGCACCACCGTATCGGCTGGAATGGCCATCAGTTCGCCTTCGGGGATATAGGGCTTCCATTTATTGCCATCCACCAATATATGTTCTGGCCTAACCTTCAACTGCGCCAAGGCCCGTTGAATGCCGAGAATCGACGATTGGAGAATATTATAGCGATCTATCTCTTCTGCCGTCACTTCTGCCACCGCCCATGCTATTGCCTCTTGCTCTATGATTGGGCGCAAAGCATACCGTTGCTTCTCAGTAAGCTGCTTGGAATCGTTCAGCAGTTCGTTTCTGAAGCTTGCCGGCAGAATAACGGCCGCCGCAAATACGCTTCCCGCTAAAGGTCCACGTCCCGCCTCATCGCAGCCCGCTTCCGCTACTCCTTTTATCATATATGGTTTGAGCATACTGTCTATTGTTTATTACTGCTTTATCTTTAGGAGATTGTGCTCTTTCCGCGAAGGAGTGTACCGAAATACATAACTGAACAAAAGGGCACAAGATTCAAAGATTAAGAGTTAAAATGGGTAGCCAATGGCGAAATGGAACGTGAAATCGTTCTTCCATCCCAGCCCATTGCTTGCCGTTCGCCACACTTTCTCCGGCGTTTCGGAATAGAGATAGGAAGGATCGTAGAGCTTCACACCCATATCCACACGGAACACAAAGAACGACAGATCCAAACGCACACCCACGCCATACGACCAGGCTATCTGCTTATAAAATTCGTTGAACTTAAATTGTCCGTACGGCTGTGACGGATAATCATTGAAAGTCCACACGTTGCCGGCATCTGTGAACGCCGCCAGTTCCAGCACGGAAATCACGTGCCAGCGATACTCCAGATTAAGATCGAGCTTGATATCGCCCACCTGACTGTTGTAGTCGATACGATCGCTCACACCGCGATAACTGCCAGGACCCAACGAACGCACCTGCCAGCCGCGCACGCTATTCGCACCACCGGCAAAATAACGCTTTTCAAAAGGAATGGCATTCGCGTTGCCAAATGGAATGGCCACACCCAACGCTGCATGATACACCAGACGATGGTTCCTCGCAAAAATCTCGTGGTAGGCAAAATTGAAATCTGCCTTCACGTATTGGGCATAGCGGATATTGAAGATGCGATACGCGCCATCCTCATCTTTGGGCAGATGTGCCAGATGAGATAGGCCATACAACACATTACCTGCCGTTTCTATCTGATAGCCAAACGTACCATAACTGCGGTATGGATTGCGTTGTGAATAAGATGAATACGTGCCCGCATACGACCAATCCATGATGAAGTGATCTTCGTACGACGATTTAAGCAGATTGGTTGGCTGCAGGAATCGATCGCGGAAAGCGTCACTTATCCATGGCAGATACACATATGAGATATCCAGAAAATTGAAGATGTGCGTCATGCGTCGTCCGTATGGGCTAAGCGTATACGAAAGCGAAGCATTGGCCACCGTACGCGTAAACTCGTCCGGACGGTTCTGGTATCTATAGCCCACCGACACTTTGGGAGCATTCGTAAACTGGATCGACGCTTCGGCTTTGGCTTCTATGGCACGACCGCCGTTTTGACGCCACTCATAGGAACCATAGCCGCTCAATCTGAGCTCTTCGGCGCCGCGGAACAGATTCTTATTGGCATACCCCACTCCGGCAGCTATACCCCAATCACCTGCGGAATATGTGCCCTCCAATTCGGCTGACACGCTATTTAGTTTGCTGCGGGAAAGCACGATAAAGCAATCCAGTTCATCATCTCCCACCTGCTCAAAACTGATGTCCACATATTTCACAGGGCCCAAAGCCGTCAAAGCCGAATAGGTTCGCTCCACGCGAGCAGCATTATAATAATCGCCCGGCGCAAAAGCCGTATTGCGCATCAACACTTTTTCCCGAAGCAGACGATTGCCCACATGAGCAAACGAGCAACCGTCAATCACTTTCACGTACACGACCGACGTATCGGGACGTTGCGTCATATCAAAATCCGTCAGATAATGAATGCGGCGAATCTTATAGCGGGTGAAAATACGCTGCTGAATACTATCAGGAGCCGTTCGCACGTAGGACGGCAACTCCAATCCCACTCTCACGGTGTGATTGCCAAAGGCCGAATCCGCGCGGAAATGCAGCAGATCTTTCTCGAAATAGTAGTACCCACGACGGCGCATACCCGCCGTGATTCGCTCACGTTCGGCGTTCAGCAGTTCGCTATCGAAGATCATATCCGGATGAATAGTGACGCCATGTTCCGTAGCCAAACGATGCAAATCGCTTTGCTGCAGATGCACGTTGTACTCAGAAATCATATAAGGTTCATTGGCCGTTACGTGGTACGTCAAAGCCAATTTGCGCTTGCGCACTTTCATCGTAGTATCCACCGTGGCGTCATAATAGCCGCTATTGCGCATGCCCTGCTTGATTTGGCGCACGGAAATATCGGCCAGCTCCGGATTAAAAATCTCAGGTGCCTCGCCCATCTTCATCGCATTCTTGGCCTGCTGCTTGCTGGTGTCACGGCTCGCTGTGGAATAAATCTGCAACTGCAATTTCCAGAAACCCAGAATCTCGGAATTGTTCTTCTGGCGGAGATAACCTCTCATCTTATCGGCCAACGCATCCCCATCAAGCGCTTCCTCATGCTTGCGATGGCGCTCGTTCACAGCCTTGCGATCCGTCACTTGCACACGAGCTTTATTCAGCAGATATTTATCTTCTGGCACAAACTTCGTGGTGCTGCAGGCCGACGCCATGAGCACAATCGCTACAAATAATATGATACGGACGCATTTACGCATAATAAAACATGCCACAAAATTACTACTTTTTTTTGAAATACGCAAATTTATTTTGCATATATGCAAATATTTTAGTACTTTTGCAGCATATTTTCATCATTTATGCAACACATCAGCAAAAATCAGGTCAAATATATCCGCAGTCTGCAGCAAAAAAAGGTGCGCGACGCAGAGGGAGTTTTTGTAGCCGAAGGCCACAAATGTATCGAAGAACTTATTGAGCACTTCCCGCTCAAAATGTTGGTCTTTTCCAACGTGGACGATACGTGGACACATAGTAGACCCATAGTAGACTCAATAGCAGCAGTTGCGCGAGACCTCAGCGAGACTTCAGCGAGACCTCAGCGAGACCTCATCTTTGAAGCAACGGAAACGGAAATTGAACAAATGTCGAGCATGAGGACGCCACAAGGCATGATAGCGGTCTTCCAGCGACACAAGAGCGACTCAACAGCCACTCTTCCCGATCCTCAAAACGAGCTCGTTCTCGTTCTCGACGGCGTGCAGGACCCCGGCAATCTGGGTACGATTATTCGCACAGCGGATTGGTTTGGCATCCGCCATATCGTTTGCTCGCACGACACGGCCGACTGCTGGAACCCGAAGGTGGTGCAGGCCACGATGGGAGCACTCGCCCGCGTTCGTCTTCACTACGTGAATCTCGTAGAATGGATAGGCGAGCAACGAGGTTGCGCCGCCTCCCGTGCCGCCTCCCCAACTTTCTGCAAAAGCACTCTCCCCCAAGGGGAGTTAGAGAGGCACCCTCTCCCCATCTATGGCACGCTCCTCGATGGCGTTAACATGTATACTCCGGGGGCCATTCCTCAGAAGCAGAACGGCATTATCATCATGGGCAACGAAGGCAACGGTATCTCGCCCGAAGTGCGCACCCTCATCACCCACCCGCTCTTCATTCCATCCTTCCAATCCCCTGAAACTCTGAAACCAACTGAAACCCTGAAACCAGCAACTCCAGCTGCGGATGCCTGCCCTGAGCATGTCGAAGGGAAACCTGCAGAGCCTTTGAACAGTTCAAAGATTCGCGTTGAATCTTTGAACGTCGCCATCGCCACGGCCGTCATTCTTGCCGAGTTCCGCAGAAAATAAAGAATTGGAATTGCTTCTCGCTTTGATATTGGCAGATTATTTCTTTTTGCCGTCAAGCAGGTGCTTCTTTGATGTATCTTTCCAACCGGCCCTGTATTCTTCCTTGACGAAATAGACATTCAGGTCGGCCTGGTATTCGTGATCTACAAAGTGGATATTCACGTCGGATTGGTATTCATGTTCCACGAAATACCACTTGCCTTCATTTCCTTTGGCCTGATATTCGTAGTCGACCTTATATACCAGTAAATCGGCCTGATACTCATGGTCGACAACGTACACTTCTACGTCGGCCTGATAAGAATGGTCGGTAGAATAGACATTCTGCGCCATTGAAGAGAGTGGCATCATCGCAAAAAACAACAGCACCAGAGCTACGTGCTCACAGAGATATTTTTTCATACTTCTCATTTCTTTTGGGACCTTTCACCTCATTTCTTTTTGGCCCACGTGTTGGCAAAGAACAAGCCCACCACAACGACTGTCACAAACACAACCGTCCAGATGGTCGTCTGCTCCGGATAGAGCACCATAAGCATCATATAACCAATGCCGCACACAAGGATGGAAGCAATCACGATACGCAGGCGCGGCATGATAGCCTTTTCCTTCTCCTCTTTGCTGGCGGTATTATAGCCTGCTATCAGCCCATCACCTTTCCCCATCAAAATCACAATGGCACAAATAAGCAAAATTACCGAAATAGCGGAAACAAGAATAACTGGAATATCACTCATAAGGTATGGTATAATGTTTTTTTACTAATAAAATGTGTCTTTCATTTGCCAATGACGCCTGCAAAGGTACTACAATTTTTTGGCACGTGCAAGAAAAATCGTATTTTTCTGCCGATCGTACCCCTTGTGGGTTAAGAATATGCAAATTATGCTTGCATAAATTTGTCATTTTAATAAAAAATTATACTTACCTAAACAAGGGGACCGCGTAAAGGTACTACATTTTTTTGGAATGTGCAAGAAAAATGTACTTTTTTTAAGATTGGGCAGGATTTTGAGATACCGATGAGAGACTTATCAGGTACTTATCTAGGACTTATCAACACCTGCGTGTGGGGAAATGGGCAAAAAATGTACGATTTTTAAGATTTAGGGGGTGTTTTTGAAACGCAAATTACCGCAAATTAGACGTGAATGACTTCATTGGCAAGCATCGACATATTGCCAGCCAAACCCGAATCGTCGGCTCCGTAGAAATTCTCGCTGGCGTGCACCAGCATAACGAGGAAGCAGGCTGCCCCTCTCAGCCAATCCGCAAAGGCGATACGATCGCCATGCGAGTAATTATCGTTTATCATGATTTTTTTCGCATTTGGATGGCTTTTTCCTGGAGTTTCTGGAGGTACGGCTTGAGTTTTTTCATCAGATCGTCCCACATCTTCAGCCATGCTTCCGGATTGAAGAGTGCCGAATCGGTAGCGGCTTTATAGGTAAGAAAAACGCCGATTGGCAAGAGCACAAACGAACTGAGCCACATGCCCGCCCACGCAGGCCACAACGCCTCGCGAGCCATCTTATAGCCGGTGTTATCGATGATGTAATAGATAATAAACATCACCACCGAAATCACCACCGGCGCACCCAAACCACCTTTGCGAATAATGGCGCCCAATGGAGCTCCAATGAAGAAGAACACCAGGCAGGCGAATGCCAACGTAAACTTGCGATACAATTCCACCTCATGCTTGCGGATATAGCGGTTATATTCATCCAGCATGATGGCGTTATATTCCATCTGATCTTGCTGCGAGCGAGCTTTATCAATGGCTATCTGGAGCGCCTGCTCTTTTTTCTTTGCAGCTAAAGAGGCATAGAGCGAATCAATATGATAGTCCTGCACTTTTTCTTCCTCAATAGGCACAATCTGCCGCTGCGGACGGAAATCGCGACCCATATATTTGCTATCAATCATCTTCACGCTCTGCTCTCGTCCACGTATATCGGAAAGCTCCTGCACGGAATCAATCGACTGAATCAGTTTTACCACATCTTTGGAAACATGCTGATCATTCAGTACCGATTCATCATAGCGATCAAATTCCGTAGAGAAATCAATCAGCATCTGCTTCGACTCAAATGTTTCGCGGCGATAAGGTACCTTATCTCGGGAATTGGTGGCACGTTGTTGCTGCTGATCGATGTTCTCAAACGATTCGCCACTATAAAGCGCCAAAATAAGATAGTGCTTATCTTCCGTGAAGAACACTTTTCCCGAATCAGCCACCATCACTTTGGCATTCTGAAAACCTTCGCTGTAATCATAGATCATCATGCCCTGGAGCATGCCGGTTTTATGATCTTTATGGCGCACATAGATATTAAATCCGGGAATGCCATCATAAAACTCACCCTCAGGAATTTCCATTTCCGGTGATTTCTGGCGAAGGGAGAAAATCAGTGCCCAGAGCTTCACCTGCGAAACGGGCAACACATTATTGGAAAAGAAAAAAGCTCCCACGGAGATCATGCCCACGCAGAGCGTGAGCGGACGCATGATGCGGAAAAGCGAGACGCCTGCCGATTTCATGGCCGTCAGTTCGAACTTCTCGCCCAGATTACCAAACGAGATCAGCGAGGCCAACAGGATTGCCAGCGGCAGAGCCAACGGCACCACCGTTACGACGGCATAGATGAAGAATTCAGCCAGCACGCTTACTTCCACACCTTTGCCCACCAGATCCTTCACGTGCATCCAAACAAACTGCATGAGCAGAATGAAAATGCAAATAAAGAACGTAGCGAGCAGCAGCCCAAGAAAATTCCTGAGCAGATAAAGATCTATTTTCTTAAAAATTCTCACCTGTTTTTATTAGCCATTACGTCGCCAGGTCTTAGCCTTGCACGCCATTATGAAGAGATTCCGGCACGAACGTGAACGGCATCAAATCGGAAGCCGATTCGAATACAAACGTTTCATTGGCGCCATAGAGAATCACCTGCATTTTCTGCTTATCCACGTGCTCAAACTCCACCATTACCTGACGGCAAGAGCCGCATGGTGAACCCGGTTCGAACGTGAAAGCGCCATCCGTATAGCATGCGATGGCCAATGCTTCACATGGATTGCCGGGATACTGAGAATGCGCATGGAAAAGCGTGGTGCGTTCTGCACACAAACCGCTTGGATAAGCCGCATTCTCCTGATTGCTTCCCTTTACGATGGTGCCATCCTTCAAGCGAGCCGCAGCTCCCACAGAAAAATGAGAATACGGCGCATAACTTTTCTTCGTTTGGCGTTTAGCCTCCTCCACCAATGCGCGGATTTCAGCTGGCAATTCGTCCTCTTTATAGGCGATTGCACGGGTATTGATGACAAGATCCCTCATAAGTGCGTATACTTATGCAAATTCAAAATTATTTTGCAAAGTTACTACAAATATATGAAATAAGCAAATTTTTTCCTTATTTTCTTGCGCATACGCGTGAATTTTAGTAATTTTGCACTCGTAATTTGGCTAAATAGGCCTCATTTCTATGATTTTAACAACTATTGCGATATGAAAAAATTGGTTTCTTCCCTTCTTTTCCTACTGATTGCCTTCCAAGCATATTCCGTGGACAAAGTGCTCCTGCAAGACACCCTTACTGCCATCACCAGCCATCACGCATGGGTGGGTTCGGTGAAAGTGACGCAAGTGAAAGTGAGTGGAGGAAAGATTGATGTTTACACCAATCCCACGCTCAGCTATTTGAGTTTATCGCCAGCATTGGTAGATTCGCTATACGACGCCACGAGAGCAGCCGTTGGCAGCAATGGCCGCGTGCGCATCTATTCTGATGGCTATGAAATCAGCGATTTGATCACGTCCATCCATCAGCCACGCAAGGGCAATAAGAACCGATTGCCGGAAGTGAACCCACTGGTGAAGAACGTATCGCAAGCCTATGCTGCCCCGAAGGGTTTGGATGGTAGACATCTGGCCATATACGGCAGCCATGGTTTATACTACTATCAGGCCGACCAGCGCTGGATTTGGCAACGTGCCAAAATGTTCACCACCGTGGAGGACCTTTACACTACGTCCTACACCATGCCTTTCCTCGTGCCTATGCTGGAAAACGCAGGAGCCATAGTAATCCAGTGCCGCGAGCGTGATCGCCAAACGGAAGAAGTGATTGTGGACAATACGGAAGCCACAGGTGCCGACTGGGTAACAGTAGTGGACGGAGGTTGGGGAACCATTCCAGACAACCTGCTCTACGAAGGCGAGAATCCGTTCACCTTTGGCGGCTATGCCTATGCAGAATGCAAGAAAGGCAACGCCCTTCGCTATACGCCGTCGCTCCCAAAAGCAGATCATTATGGTGTATACATCAGCTATAAGACGCTTGACAATAGTACCGATGCTGCCAGATATGTCATCGTGCACAAGGGTGTTCGTACCGAATACGAAGTGAACCAGCAGATGGGCGGCAGCACGTGGATATACGTGGATGCCTTTGATTTTGGCACCAACCCCGACGAGAACTACGTGGAAGTACTCACCAGCGGAAAGAGTGGCAAGGTGATTACCAGCGACGCCGTACGTTTTGGCGGCGGCATGGGCAGCGTGGCCCGCTATGCGCAGAAAGATCTTTTGGAGAATGTACCTTCCGCCAAAGAGAATGGCAGCCAGAATGCCAAGAAGAATAAGCAAAACGCACAGCCGATGGTATACCCTACCCGCGACGAAGTGCGCGATTTCTCCTTCACGAGTGGCGTGCCTCGCTGGATTGAAGGTGCACGCTATTGGATGCAATACACCGGCATTCCCGATTCCGTTT
The DNA here is from genome assembly GCA_045600985.1 of Paludibacteraceae bacterium. GTDB lineage: Bacteria > Bacteroidota > Bacteroidia > Bacteroidales > Paludibacteraceae > Colicola. The sequence goes on along the minus strand of JAZRYY010000037.1, from coordinate 46,867 downwards.
ACAACTACACCGAGGGCAAAAACGACTATACCGACGATTATGCCGCTCGCGGACGCTGGATGAACTATGTGATGGGCGGTAGTGCCGCCTATCCGGAAGGTCCGGGCCTGGGTATTCCTTTGGAACTGGGCCTTGCTTTCCACACCGATGCCGGAACCACGCCTTGGAATGATATCGTGGGTACGCTGATTATTTATACCGACTACGACGACGAGAAGAAGAAAGATCTTCCAAGTGGCGCAAGCCGCATCATCAACCGCGACTACGCCGATTATATGCAAACCCAACTCGTGAATGACGTGCGTGCCACGTTTGCTCCGGAATGGACTCGCCGACGCTTGCATAACTCTTCGTATGCAGAATCACGAAATCCCAAAACGCCAACCGTTTTGCTCGAGTTCCTCAGCCATCAGAACTTTGCCGACATGAAATATGGTCTGGATCCAAGTTTCCGCTTCGTTGTGAGCCGTGCGATCTATAAAGGCATGCTGCGCTTCCTCCACGAGCAATATGGCACGCCATACGTGGTGCAACCATTGCCAGTCAGCCATTTTGCCTTGGCATTTGGAGAAGGCAATCAGGTGGAACTGAGTTGGCAGGCACGCGTGGATTCTCTGGAAGAAACAGCCACACCTTCTGCCTATGTGGTTTACACTCGCGTGGAGAACAGCGACTGGGATAATGGCAAACTCGTGAAAGGTCCAACTTGTACGATGAAGATCGAGAACGACAAGCAATACGATTTCAAAGTATGTGCCGTGAATGATGGTGGCCAATCATTCCCAAGCGAGGTACTCTCAGCCCGCAAAGCTTCCAATGAGGCCGGCAAGGTGTTGATTATCAACGGTTTCACTCGCGTGAGTGCCCCTGAACATTTCGAGAGCAAAGATTCCACGCTCGCCGGCTTCAAACCCAACCATTACGGCATCGGCTATGGCCACGAGGTAAGCTATATTGGCGAACAATTTGAATTCACTCGCGCCTTGGAATGGCAGAGCGACGACAACTGCGGCTTCGGCACCAGCTATAATGATGGCCGCAACATCAGCCCGATCGGCAACACGTTCGACTACCCTGCTCTGCACGGACGCGCACTCGCCAAAGCCAATTATTCCTATGTATCCACCAGTGTGGAGGCATTGGACGAGATTGGCGATGGATGGACATTCGTGGACGTTATCCTTGGCAAGCAGAAAGAGATGACGATTGGCACGGAGAAGGTGCAGACGAAATACACCTGCTTCCCGCAGAATCTCCGCTCTGCTTTGGAGAAATACCACGGCAATCTGCTTCTGGCGGGTTCATACATCGGAGAAGAGATGGCCGGCAAGGAAGCCAAGGCTTGGACGAAGAAATATCTCCACTACACCTTCTCGGCCGACTATGCTTCGCATAATGGCAGCATCCAGGTGCTCAAGCCACGTACTGACCTCCAATTGATAACTACGCCAAATGAGGCTATCATTCCTTGCGAACGTCCCAATGGCATCAAACCTGCCGGCGATAAAGCTCGCACATTCGTCCGCTACGCAGATTCCAGCGTTGGTGCCGGCGTGGCCTATGAGGACAACTGCAAGCAACTCATTTTCGGTTTCTGCCTCGAATCACTTACCGATTTCGATGGCTTTTATCAAACCATTATTGACTATCTGAAATAATCATTTTTGATTCTTTCTGAAATGTACTATTTTTAGGATTCACTCTATTTTAACGAAATGGGAAAAAAGAAAAATCTTCCTCTTTTTGAGGCTGTTGAAATAACCGGCGTAGCAGCCGAAGGAAAAGCTTTGACGCGCATCAACGATTGCGTCTGCTTCGTGCCATACGTGGTGCCGGGTGACGTGGTTGATTTGCAGATACGCAAGAAAAAGCACTCCTACATGGAAGGCGAGGCGGTTCGTATTGTACGTCCGTCGGAAAAGCGTATTCCTGCACGCTGCAAGCACTATGGCGAGTGCGGCGGTTGCAAATGGCAGATTCTCCCCTACGAGGAGCAACTCAAATATAAGCAGCAGCAGATTGAAGATAATCTGCGCCGAATTGGCAAGATTGAACTGCCGGAAATAAGTCCTATTCTGGGTTCAAAGAACGTATATGAATATCGCAACAAGCTAGAATTCTCCTGCTCCGATAAGAAATGGCTCAGTTGGGACGTAATCAACGCCGCTGGCGGTATTGATAAGGTAGATAAAGACTATGGCATCGGCTTCCACACCACGGGCGCCTTTGATAAAGTGCTTGATATTGAGGAATGCCATTTGATGCACCCTATCAATAATCGCATCCGCAATTTCATCCGCGACTACGCCAAAACGCACGGCCTCACATTCTACAATGAGCACAGCCATACAGGCTTCCTGCGTTCCGTAATCTTGCGCAATAATCTGAAAAACGAGGTTATGCTGACCCTCTCTTTTGCAGAGGACAGGCCATCCGATCGCGATGCTTTGCTCAAGGTATTGCATCAGGAATTTCCGGAAGTAACAGCTCTTATCTGGGTGCTGAACGAGAAATTCAACGATACGATTGGCGATCTCGATATTCACGTATATTTCGGCAACGACCATATCATCGAAGAGATGGAAGATCTCCATTTCAAGGTTGGCCCCAAATCATTCTATCAAACCAATACCGAGCAGGCATACGAGCTCTACAAAGTGGCCCGCGAATTTGCTTTCTGCGACATGGAAGAAAGCAAAAACGAAAAGCCTTTGGTATATGACCTCTACACCGGCACGGGCACGATTGCGCAATTTGTGGCCAAGCAGGCACGCCAGGTGATTGGTATTGAATATGTGCCAGAAGCGATTGAGGATGCCAAACTGAATGCCGCATTCAATAAACTCAGCAACACGCTCTTCTTCGCAGGCGACATGAGCAAAGTGCTCAATCAGGCTTTCGTAGAGAAATATGGTCGTCCTGACATTATCATTACCGACCCTCCTCGCGCCGGAATGGCAGAAGACGTGATCGACACCATCCTCTTTGCTGCTCCGGAACGAATCGTGTACGTCAGCTGCAATCCAGCCACCCAGGCTCGCGATTTGGCCATGCTCGATGCCGCTTATCAGGTTGTGAAAGTGCAACCCGTGGACATGTTCCCACATACCCAACACGTGGAGAACGTTGTTCTGCTGAAAAAGAGATAAGGGGCGTTCTAAAAATCATTCAAAACGCAATTATTGGAACACCCCATAATACAAACAACAGCCTGACATTATGTTCCTCACGTTTCTTACCATCGTATCGCAGCTTTTCAATCTCGGGCCTTTGCATGAAGCAGGTTTTCGAGGAGAAGGCATCACTATCGCCATTATTGATGGCGGCTTCTTTCGTGCCAACGATCCAAGCGTGTTTCCACAAGACCATATTATTGGCGAATACGATCTCGTGAGGGAAGATTATCTGAAGGGCAACACGGCTATCCTGGACACCATGAGCATGTTTGAAGTCCCCGGCGACAGGCACGGCACGATGTGCCTGAGCACGATGCTCTATAGCCATCCGCAATGGATAGGAACAGCTCCGGATGCCAACTATATTCTGATTCGTTCGGAAGAGACATCGAAAGAAGATATTCGTGAGGTACATCGCCTTGTGCGCGCACTTCATCTGGCCGACTCGTTGGGAGCCGACATCATAACTCTCTCGCTGGGTTACTATCAATTCGACGATACACTACAGAACTATACCTATGCAGATATGGACGGCACATCGCCCTGCGCCCTTGCTGCCACAGAAACTGCCCGGCATAATCGCCTTATATGCACCTCAGCCGGCAACGAAGGCAATAGCGCATGGCATTATATCACCACGCCTGCAGACGCCTTGGATATTCTCACCATCGGCGCCGTAACGAAAGACAGTATTCCCGCCTCTTTCTCCTCCTGGGGCCCATCAAAAGACGGCCGACAAAAACCCGAATTATCGGCTTGGGGACAATCCACCGTGATTTTCAATCCATCCCTGCAAGACTCTACCGGCACATTCGTTGGAGCGCTCATGTATGGCAATGGCACTTCTTTCTCCACGCCGGAAGTGGCCGGCATGATGGCGTGCTTATGGCAGGCCATGCCCGATCTTACGGCAGCTGAGCTGCGCCAATTGGTGATAGAAACGGCTTCTTCATATGCCACGCCCAATGCCCAAATCGGCTATGGCATTCCTGACGCCAGTGCAGCGTACGCAGCCTATACAGCCAAGAAAGACCCCGGCGCCGGCCTGGAGAATGCGCAGGCAGAAGAGCAAGGCCAGCTGATATACAAAAATGGCCAACTCCTCATTAGAAAAGCTGGCCATCTCTATACCCTACTGGGCGTAATGGTTGAATAATCTTGGGACGTCGGAACGTTCAAAAATTCTTTATAAATCCTTAATTATTTCGCGAAGAACGGTTTCCAATTTATCTGCATACGCACGGAAGCCCAAATCGGTCAGGTGGATGCCATCCACCGTGCCCTCTTCGTCCAATCCCGTAAGACCTTCACAGGTGACATAGTAGAGATTTTTGGGATCTTCTGTCTTCAGGCGATCATAGTTTTTGCGGAACGCCTCATTCTTGGCAGGCAGATATTTCTTGAAGAACGAATCCCACTTGGCATACGGATACATGGGTCCTTCCACCATGATGATTGGCACTTCAGGACGTGCATCACGGATAATTTTGATAAAATCATAGGTGAGCGTATCGCACATCATCTGCGTGCAGTTAGGCACAGGGTCGATTACGTAGGCTATCACATTGGGAATGGCCGTCATGGCACGAGCCACGGGATACACCATTTTGCCTTCGCCTGACGTTCCCCAATTCACGAACTCCACATTTAAATCACGTTGCATCATGCTCGTGGCCACCATGCCCGTACGGCTTGCACAACCGCCATGCAGAATGCTGGTGCCATAGCCCACGATTACTTTATTGTGGCGAGGATTATCCACAGCCGGTTGCTCCAATACGGAGGCTGAATCCACGCCAATCTCAAGCCAATTGATGCCATCATAGAGCGGCAGATAAATCATGCATTCATGCATGCTGCCATCCATATTCTCCACATAGATTTTCTGCTGAATGGAATCTTTGGTAGGGCGATTGGTGTTCACATACTGCCATTTCTCCACCACTTTATATGCCTGCTTGCCACTTTTGCCATGTTTGCCAGATTTACCGACAGGCACCGTATCGCTCATAAGAATATATAGATCGGTTCCTTTGATTCCCGTATCGGCCATATGTGCCATATGGAAATTGGAATGGAGATTATAGCGCACGCCTATTCGCGTGGAATTGGTGCGGAAACGAATGCCTATGCCTGCCGAATTCTTGGCACGCGCCCACAAATCAGCAGAAACAGAATCCTGCAGAAAAGAGGGAAAACGCGTATAAGGCGACCATGTTTCGCCTTCATAGGCATGGTTGATCATGCGGAAGTTCAGCGCATCCACATATCGCATAGCCGGCTTATCGTCGGCATATGCGATAGTGGAATTGCAGAAGGCTGATAGCACATAGCTAATAGCCAATAGCAGATAATATCTTTTCATTATTCAATTACCTGGCCAAGTGCATTATAGCGAATACCATTGCGAATGATGACTACCTGATTATCTTCAATCATCTTCTTCGCCTGAGTATCAATCTGAATATCTTCTACTGCCGTAATGATGCCAGCCTTGAAGCTAAGGTCGTTGATGTACACCTTGCCTGAGCCCGAAAGGATGGACGTGCCACGCTTTACGCGGATAGCCATCAATTGGTAGGTAACACCAGCTGGCAATTCCGACATATCTGCCGTCTGCCATTTCCAGCCGCCATAATCAAGCGTACAGAGCGGAGTATACTTCACGTCGCCTTCTGAATTCCATACAAGTTCTACCTCGTTCTGGCAGAGATCAGAGAAGACGTACATGCCCACCGTGTCGTTAGCCGTAGCCTGAACGAGCATAGGATTCTTCATAGAGAAATATGCCACAGCATCGCTGCTTGCTTCGCCAAACGTATACGATAATTCGTTGGAAGCCGTGCCAGAATACTTCTTATTGGTATTCTTCAAAGTAGAGCCATTGCTTACGAACACAGACTTATCAGCATCAAATACGAACTGCAACGTATCCAATTTATCCACCATTGGCAAGGTCACGACTTCTTCAGCCTGCGTCGTAAAGGAAATTGCTACATCCTGATTGAGATAAACGCCAATCTTATCCTGCAGATTCTTCGACATGGTAAGCGTATAAGTGGTGTTGGCAGCCAAAGCATTGGTAGTTTCGAATGTGATCGAACCAAATGGCGAAGCCAACTTATTGCAAGCCATTGAACGCGTATTGAGCGCAACGGTATTGCCAGCAGCATCCTTAAGGGTGAAGGCATTACGTGCAGACGTTGACGTGATTTCTTCATCAAGAATGAATAGGAAAGAAGGATTCAAAGGCACATCAACTGCATCAGCTTCCGGATATTGCATCTTGATGCGGATGGCATCACGATTCTTGGTGCGGAACTTGAATGAGAAATCAGCTGCCATGGTATTGGCGAAGGTAGTATCCGGATGGGCAGCAGAAGCAGCTAACGTTACGGTATACTCCGTACCTTTCTCAAATGCATGTGCAGGCGTGAAGCGTAGGGTGCGATGCGAATCCTCATACGTAACAGTACCTGCCACGGCTGGCGAGATAGAGAATGCAGGCGTGGTTTTTTCTTCCCACATATCCCAATTGAAACTCAAGGCGATGGTGGTAGCAACGTCCACACTATCCGTGATCGCAGCAGGATGTGGGAAATAAGATACCACTTCAGGACGCGTCTCACGCTTTTGATTGAGCATGAAATCGTTATATGAAACCTGATTGGCAACTACCGTATAGTTCTTCTCCATTGGATAATAATGTTCAGCCGTTACGCGAACAGAATATTCACCCGGAGTACGATTCCAGAAATAGAATACACCATTATAAATATCATCGGTATAAGTGGTATCAACAGGCGTGCCATTCTGGAGCAATTCCACCATAGCGCCCATGATAGGCTGCTTCGTATCGCGTGAGCCGGAACGCTTGGCGATATCCGGAAATTCCCAGTTCTTATACCAATCGCGAACCTGTCCGGCAATAGCGCCGTAATCAAACTCCAAATTGCAGAAGTACTCATTAAATGCTCTTGCGAATGCCCAAGCCTCATCGCGCTGATAATCCATATTCATCATACGATAGGTTTCTGGATAATAATCGTGCATACGACCCTCAGAAATAAGGCCAGGAACGCGCAAATAGCGAAGTACGCCATAGCCATTGCTCCATCCCATGATAGTACGAGCGAACGTCTTATCGCCAATCACCCAAGGTTCGGTACGAGGACCCCATGTGGCATTTTGATTGGACATGATATTGCGGCCTATAAGAGTAGAGACCGCACGACTTTCATTATCCTTCAAATTATAATCTGCATATGAATGCGTATCATTGGCATCCTTACCGGAATAGAGCATCAACGCATAATTGGATGGGCCACCGGCATTGGAATGGATAGAGAGCATGAAATGTGCATCATAAGTATTGGCCTGCGCCACAATCACAGAGAGATCGAGATCGTCTTCCTCTGGGTTATTCTCGGTAGAAACCGTATAATAGTTGGCATTGGTGCGAGGTTCAACAGGCACATCAGCACGGCTCATTTGCACATTATAGCCAAGATCACGAAGGATATCACGAAGGATAAGTCCCTTCTGCAGATTGGATTTACTCTCCCAGAACTGCTCACGAGAGCCGCGCTCAAATGGATAGATGTACATACCGCGGTCGTTACCCGTGTAGCCACCATGACCAGGATTGATATAAATACGCACCTGATTTGGCTGCAGCGTGCCAGGAGTAACGGTGGCAGAAGCCATGCGACGAATAGCACGTTGAGGAGCTTTCTTCAGCATTGGCAACGTGGACAGAACAGGCTGCTCGGTGAGGTTGGTTTGGAGCATACGAATATCGCCATTGAGCGTTTCGTAAGCAATACGACCCGTAGCCGCATGTACAGCAGGATACATACCCATTTCGGCTTTATCCGTAAGTACCTGATCAAGCGTGCCATCAATAGAACGGATAGCAATAGCCGCAGCCGTATAGTAGTGGCCATCGCTTTCCTCATACATACCTACGATATGATCGTTGCCCATCCATTGTGGCGCATTAAGATGGCCCAGATTGATGAGTTCACGGCCATTCAAATCGCAGACAGCCGTACCAAACTTGGTGGTGTAAACAATCTTTGACTGATCAGGAGAAAGGGTTGACCATACATAAGCCACATCACCGGCAGGGGTGAGTTGAATGGTTTGACCATTGCGAATGAGCAAGAGTTTAAGATCCTGATTTGATACTGAAAGTGCAGCATCTGCAACTGCAGCATACTGCTCTGTTTCGCTTTCGAGATACTCAATCGTCGTGCCATCAGCTGAGAAACGAGGAGAAAAACCTTCGCCCAGTTTCTGATTCGACAACACTCGAATTGGTTGGGCTGCCATGGTAGCTACCATCATTACAGCCACGAGTAAAGAGATTGTGTGTTTCATACTATTTTATTTTATTATTTGCCCTAATGCATTGTATTGCTTATCGCCAATCCGAATAATCAGTTGACCATGACGGAGGGTTTTAACAGGAGAAAGACCGTTTTGCGAGCCAGAGGTGAGAGGCGAGACGTTTTCCAAATCGTTATCTTCTGGTTTGCGCCATGCACCATAGATGCATTCCGGATTAGCAAGACTAACCGACTGTTCACCAGCCGTGGCCTTATCAATCACCAACTTGATGCCCGTGATATGGAAAGGATAGATTGCACGATCACTTACATCTACCCCCCATTGCGCAGGAGAGACGGCCAAACGACAGTAGTTATTTTCCTCACAGCCCGGCAACGTGATCATCGTTTCCTTGCTATCATTATTGGCATGGCCGTATACATTAAAATTCTTTACTGAGAAAGTTGGATAGAGACGCACTACCAATGAATCGGGCAAGCCGTAGGATTGCGCATCCAAGAGGAAGCTGACATACGCAGCACGGGTAGTGGCATACGTAAAGTTCATAATGAGCGCCATATCACGATCTGGATCAACTGATTCACAAAGAGCCATGAGGCATTCGGGATTAAATCCTTTTGAGCCATCCACTCCAGTAATCTTGAAATAAGAGTCCCATCCCCAATTCATCACAGGAGCATTGGCGATTTGGACGTCAACGATTTGGGTGAGTTGTTTTTCTCCTATGGTGCCAGTGAGGAGCGTGCGACCATTCCGTATACCGCGCACCACCCCATCTTCCACAACGGCTATTGACTCATCGGCAGAGGTCCAGGTAAGTACATCAGCCGGAACTGGAGAGGGATTCGCATCTTTGGTGAGGACTTCGAGCGTGTACGGACGATGATCCACCACTACAGAATCGAGTCGCATCTGCCATTCGCCACTCTCTACCGCGATCGTGATATCCAAAGAAGCAGAACCAGCTGTGATGGAAAGAACACCCGTACCAGGCATAGCGCCAGCAACAAACGTACGGCCATCTTCGCTGAAAGAGCCAAGCGTGGCAGGAGATACCGACATGGTATACTCGAAGCCATCTGCTACTATATTTCCATATTGATTATACGCGCGCAAGGAAGGCACGAAAGCCGTATAGGCCTGCATGGTGATATCGCCTTTTGCTTTATTTTCCAAACGGGTAACAACATTATCATCCGGAGCTGTACTTACCAGGAACATGGCATTCGCTACGGCACGCGGCGTTGCTTCCGTGGTTGGATTGAGAATAGAGCCAAAGAGATTGAACTGCGCACTACCGCCACCATCCATACCGGCAGCCCAAGTGGCGCCATCATTCTTGAGTATGCCGCACATCTCTGCTGTGAAGTTGCCCGGTTTTTCGCTGACGAGCATCCAGAAGCGAGTGCCATCATTATTCGTGGCAAGCATGGTGCGGGGATAATTCTGATTATTATAGCCCTCATTGGTGTTGCGATGCGTGAGTACGCCATTAGCCATGACGAGGCAATTGCCCGTTACCATCTGCTGAACGTGCGGAGCAATAGAGTCGGCACTGGAGAGTTCGCCCGCATTGCGAGAAGCAGATGATGGAGCGGAATACATACCCAATTTGATTTGGAAGGTATCGCCCACAGCGATATAATTGGTCATGAATGTTTTACCCGTGCCGCGACATTGAAGTGCACCCTGATTGCCAGAAAGAGTGGTTCGTCCCGTAGTGTTTTTTGAGCGGATGACGCAGGTCATGGTGTCGTTGATGCTCCAAGCCTGACCAGCGACCGGTTCAAAGATATATTCCTCCACGGTGTCGGCAATAGCGCGCGTGGTGCCAATATGACGATTGAAGAGACAGACCTCATTGGCGGATGGCGTAACACTTGGTCTATTCACATCCTTAATCTTGCGAGAGTGTGAACCTTTGATAAGACGCCCGCTGAAGTACATATTGCGAATCAGAGCACGATTGAGATCATCAATCATGACGTAGCCGCGATCGCCGTGTCCTTCATTCCAATCCATTGGTTCCGTAACGAGGAATCCATCTTTCGCCGTGCCGGCAAACGATTGGCCCAACCAACCTTCCCATGCAGAACCGACAGCTGCCTGCGAAGCCACCACCCAGAAATTGCAGTTGACAGAACCGATAGGACGATGGCCCGCAGAATCCATGTCCTGATACATTTTGGTCATGAGTTTGGTATTGCCCAACTTATCTCCATGTGCCTCTTCCACCTTGATGTATGGATTGGTGAGGTCTACCGTATAGAGATACAAATGATGAGCAGTAGAGCCAATCGTAACATTGAAGCGCGTATAGGTAGTGCCAGGACCAACCTGATAGCACGCGAGCGTATCAACCGGATAGGCAGTACCGTTAATATCAATAGTGGATGCCTGAACGATTACGGATAAGAGGAGGGTTAAGATGGGAAGAACTAATCTCTTCATGATATTTTTAGGCGTATATGTTCCCTATATATAAATAAGGTGTATATTATCTTAATAGGTGTGTATATTATTGGATGTGTTGACCGAGCACGTTGTAGGTGTGGCCATTTCGAATGATGACGATCTGGCCATCCTGGAGGAGCTTTGAGGTCTCGCTCAGGTCTCGCTCAAGAGTCGTGATATCCTCAAGGCCAGACAGCTGAAATTCATTACAGATGAGATGTACTCCGCCGAACTGCACATAATGGTCGGCAGCTGGGGTTTTGGTATCGAACCAATATTTGATATATTCCAGCCAAAGCGGATAGATGGCCATATCAGAAGAGAACTCCTGAGCGACTGGCACCACCATTTCGCACCACTCGTCTTTTGGCATACCATCGACAAAGAACTGCATTGCCTGCGAAGCCGACGAATTATTGGCACGCATACTGAGCGTTACTTTAGCTATTTGTGCCGACGTTTTCAAAGGGATGCGAATGGTATCGGGTAATGCGAAGATGGGTTCAGCCTCGTGCGTCATAGTGAGGAACGGGCCACGGGCCGTTTTATAAGAGAAATCCACAAACACGCCAGCATCGTCTACTCGCCATGCAGGATTATATCCAGAAGATGCGGATAGGGTCCAGCGGCTGGCAGTACCTTCATCCCAAATGGAGTCGCGCATTTGAGGAAGTGCCACACGCACCTGAAGAGTATCTGAAAATTCGCCGAGCGAGCCAACTATAGAGGTGATGCCATTGGAGATGCCCTGAATAACGCCAGCTTCTGACACTTCACAAACGGAAGGATCGAGAGACTGCCACGTAAGGGCTTCAGGAAGGACCGACAGGGTGCTGATGCCAATACGGCTTTGCACTTCCACCTGATATGTTTTATCGTGACTCACCATCACAGAATCAAGACGGAAATGCACGCTGGCAGATTGGATTAACTGGATTTGAATCGTGGTTTCAGCAGTACCCAATTGAGCTTTCAATTCGCCTCCATTTGCTCCGCTTGCCACGAAAAGCGTATCGCTAATGACATAGCCAACAGCATCGGCACATGACAATTTAACACCCTGGACATCAGGATCAACGAGTACGCCATACTGATTATATCCAAAGAATTTAGGAGCATACGCACCATAGCGAGGGAGCTTATATTTAGGCCAATATGGCGCGATAGAAGCAATGGTTTGATCATCTGTTGGCACTTGCGCTACGACGAACATGGAGTTGCCGCAAGCTCGTTCACTACCATCGGAGCCCGTGTTCATTTGGCCGAAATGACGAACATACATGCAAGAACTGCCACCGCCATCCCAATTGACGGCATTGTAGGCGCCATAATAGTGCATAATCTGGGCGAGGGTTTTGCAAGTGCAGCCAATTGAACTACCACGCCCGTCCACTACGCAGAAGATAGCGGTATCGCCATTTTGCGTAGCACCCATAGCCGTACGTGGATGGCGCTCTGCCCAGATGTCAGGATCGCGAACAACGCCGTTGCTGATTATTTGATAGTGCCCACCACCCGAGCCGGAAGCAGCCTCAGAAAGACTATATTTGGTGCCATCCAGCTTGAGAGATAGATAGATTTCTATTTCTTCGCCTTCGTTGAAGGTGTTGAGTGCGGCAGCCGAAGTGCCGTGCCCAGAAAGGACGGCCTGACCGGCAGGAATAGCCATATTGCCGATATTCACTTCCTTGCGAATGACAGTGGCTTTTACCTTGCCATTGGTTGACCATGCATAGCCTTCTTTAAGAGAGATAAGAAGTTCCGTGCCATAGGCATTGGTGAGTGTGGAGGCCGCGTTGTATTGATTATAGAGAACGAGTTCGTTCTCATTACGTTTATAATTGACGTGTGCAATAGAGAGTGTGTCGGTGCCGCGATACACGCGTCCCGTGAAGCTCCATGCATTACCGAATTTTGCGAATTTATTTTCATCAAAGCCCGCAACAGGATATGATTTTTGCGAACTTTCATTTGAGCAGATCTGACCTTTAGAGACGGTGAGACCTGACGGCTTACCAATGTCGCCACTGGTAGCGAAGAAGGAACCATTTGTTCCTGCAAAATAGATATTGGTAGGTGTGGTTTTTCGAGCAGCAATTGCCGTAGGGCGTTCCGTGCCGATTACTTTTCCTGTACCCAATTCATGTGCGAACTGCAGATAAGGATTTTGCGTGGCAGCTCGCAAGATATACACATCCAATCTTCCATCGTTGGCAGCATTGCGAAGCATGCGCAACTGCAAATAATCGGTGCCAGGTCCGGCCTGAAAAGCCTGAATGGTATCGATACGATAATCTACGCCCTCAAGATTGATGGCGGAAACAGGAATAATTGAGCAATGAGCAATGAGCAATGAGAATGCAACAAATGCTATTCTAAAAATGTGTTTCATGATAAGGGGATTTCGATCAATTTCCCGTTAAGTTTAATACGATTGAGCAGCGGTTCTGCCTTGCGGAAGAACCGCTGCCCATGATATTGGAGAGATGGTAGCCCGAAAGCTACCACCTCAAGAGTGATTTATTTTACGCGAGCGCCGAGAACAGAGTAGCGTACACCATTACGGATGATGTAAACCTGACCATTCTCAATGATCTTCTCAGCCTTAACGTCGGTAGCGATATTCTCAACAGCAGTCTTCACTGGGCAGGTGAGAGTATAGCGGCCGTAACCGTTCATCTGAGTGTAAACATAGATATTAGCCACGTTGCCGCTAACTTCAACAGAAGGCACAGCGGTACGAACACCGTTAGAAGCGCCACCCATACCAGCTTGTGGGAAGAACCAAAGTGGAGTCATGGTAGCGAAGTCCTTAGAAGCATCAGCATACTTATAGAGAGCAAATGCAGAAGGAACAGCAGCAGCAGTGTTGGTAGCAGCCATTACAACGAAGTAGTCGTCAGCAACCTGGAACTCGCAGATACCATTGTGGCCTACACCGATTTGGATGGTGTCGCCGTCCATAGGTACGTTGTTGCCAAGTGGGTTAGACTTCATATCACCAGCGAGTTCACCATCCATATCGAAGAGAGTAGGAATAGTGTTCCAGCCGTCCATGTAGAAGTAATCCTCGTCAACAGGGAATACCTGAGGACCAGTACCAGAAGCAACTACACCAGCGATGTAAGCGTCAACGCCTTCAGCCACCTTGCAGTCGATATCCTCAACGCCAGTAACCACGCCATTCTTGATGGTCCACTTATAAACGTTCATAGTGAACTGGTCGGAAGTCATGATGATAGCGTCAGCCGTAACGTCGCCATACACACCGAAGTAGTCGAAACGAGCCTTAGCTACATTTGCGGTATCGATCAAATCAGCCTTATGGTCAACAATAATATCAGAAAGCACGCAAGTACCTTCACCCGTAGTCTCATTTACATTCCAAACCTGGAAGGTCTGGGTGCCAGAGGTCGTACAAACGCCGAGCAACATATGACCTGCGTTATCGAACTTAAGGTCGTTGTTGAGGAGGGTAGCACGAGTAGCAACAGTCTTAGCAGAATCGGTGCCAGCGTAGAGAGTTTCGGTGAAGATGTTAGAAGCCAACTTAACAGGCTCCATCATCTTGCCAGTAGCGCCATTTACGCGAACGATTTGCATGTTCTGACGATCTGGGAAGTACATGATGCCATCCTTAACACCCATAGCACGTGCCATCTGGTCGCCAGCAGGCATGTTCTCAACGAAGTTGTCAAGCTTCTGGCTGAACAACCAAGCGTTTTCGAGCTTATACTCGTTCTCGCCTTCCTTATAAGTAGTATAGGTGTAAGGATCACGGCCAGCAGCAGCAACAGCTTCAATACCATCAGCGGTACCGCGGAGCTGGATGCTATTAGCATTGATTGTATCCATCTCATTTTGACCACTGATATAGCTGCTGAGAACGAGAGTAGCGCTGAGCTTCGTGCCAACAGGATAAGCAACAGAATCAAGAGTGACCTTGTACATGTTGATCTTATTGATATCATCAGTCAAGCCGATCGTGTAGTTATTCTTGCTATCAACCTTGTAGCTATCGATCTTAACACCGACGAGCTTAACGAGCTTACCATTATAGGTAGCAGGAGCAGCCTTGAGTTGAGCGATGGTTGCAACAGTAGGAATAATAGCCGTACCAGCCTCGTGAGAAAGAACCGTGATATTCTTCAACTCAGGAACACCACCGTAGATAACCTTCGTACCTTGCAAACGAACAGCCTCGCCAACAGCCAAACCATGATTTGACTGATAGCACATTACGCCACCGGTAGCGTCTTGGATAAAGAATTCAGAACCGATAACAGCCGTTACAGTACCGTCAACCTTGGTGGTTGCATTATTCTCCAATGCGCAAACCTCAGCGATAGTTGGGATATATTCAATCCACTTAGCGTAGAGTGTGGTAGCGGTAGTTGCGGTATTTACAGAGAGCACCTTCTCGCCTGAGAAGTCAGCAGTAGCATACCAACCATCGAAGGTGAAGCCTTCCTTGTAAGGAGCATTCAAGACAACTTCGCCCTTGATTTCTGTAGGATTAGCGAAAGCGTGCTTCCAAACAGGAAGAATAGCAGAATGAGTACCATTAACAGACCAATCACAAGTGTATGGATATGCACCTGTAGCTGGAGAGCACAGCATGAAGCCAGAAACATCTGCACGGAAATATGCATCAGCAGTAGCGATTGCCATATTATGGATAGAATCAGTACCACGAGCTGCATTTGCGGTAGGTGCAAAATGATCAATCAGGTCAACCAACCATGCATATTTATCCTTCTTAGTATTCAAGAAGAGGTTTGCACACTTCTGATCAGCAGACCATGTCTTATTCTGGAAGAAACCAGCAACCAAAGCGTCGGAACCGGCAGCTTCAGCCTCAGTCTTCCATTCACCGTTGATATTGAAATAGAACTCACCATTCTCTTCTTTTACAACTGCCAACGTAGCATTGTATGCTACATTATAGTCCTCTTGAATAGAGAGCATTACGTCAGCCTTTGAAATCCAACCTTCATCGTTAGTTACACCACCGTTGAGTTCGTAAGTGATAGTAACGATGCTGGTGAAGTTTGCTACAAGCGAAAGGGCCTCAGTCATCTTTACAGTAATGGTGTATTCGGTAGAGTAAGCAGCGCCATCAGCCAAATACCAACCAGTAAAGGTTTTGCCCTCAGCAGGAACAGCGGTAAGTACAACCTCCGTACCATAAGCAACAGAGTTCTCACCCATTACAACGCCCTCTGGCAAGGTGATGGCACCAAGCTCAGCGTCATTTACAGCAAGGGTAAGAGTCTTATTCTCTTCAGCCTGGAAAACAGCAACGAGAGATACGTTATCGGTAGCAGTAAAGGTGTAAGTAGCATCAGTAGAAACAGTTTCTTCACCATTCTTCCATGCTACGAAGCTGTGACCAATAGCAGGAGTAGCGGTAACAGTAACTGAAGAGTTGATTGCCTTATTGCCAGCACCTTCTACAGTACCCATAGCAGCATCGTTAGCAGCGAGAGTAACAATAGCAGCCTGTACGGCAGAAATCTTCCAGAGAGCAGCACCATCAGAACCGCAATACTGATGAACGTAAACGTTGTTTTCGTCGATTACAGTAGCGCGGAGCCAGTTAGCGCAAGAAGTAGATTGAGCCTTCGTTGGGTCAACGCCGAAGAGCATGGTAGCACCTTCCATATCAGGAATGAGAGCATCATCGGTAGCGTTATAAAGTTGGAAGTAGCTATTATAAGCAGTACCAACGTTATAAGCATATACTTCCTTACCAGCGATAGTGAATACATCCAAACCAAGCTTAGAGTTGTAGATGTTAGGAAGAGTAACAGCGTCGCGACCTACAAACTGAAGTGCAGATGCACGTACTTGAGCAATATAAGACTCTGGGGTACCAGCATACACAACCTGACCGCCCGTAGCCGCAGTAGCAATACTTTCGATAACAGCAACAGAGTCGATAGCACCATTTACGAAGTGAACAGCCTGAGCCTTAGCGCTATTACTATAAAGATATACATAACCACCAGCAGCGGAGAAGATATCACCAGTAGCAGAGATGAAGTCGGTACGTCCGAGACCAGCGTGCTCGAAGTTGCGTACAGTGTCTTCACCAGCTTTTATAACAGCGAGGTGGCTAGGAGTGTTAGGGAACACACCTTCAACGATGATATTACCAGCCTCGTCAACAGCGATAGCAGTACCATCGAGGAGATCGCTGGTAGCGACAGCAGTCTTGGTAACAGCATCACCAGTCTTAGCATAAGCCCAAACGGTGTGAGCGCCCTTATCCTGCACATAAACGGTACCATTGTAACCAGAACCTTGGCGAGCATCAGCAACCGCAGTCATGTTAGCGATAGGATTGCTCCAAAGTTTCTCAGCCGTAATAACGGTAGTACCAGCAGGAGTAGTAGAACCACCTTCCTTAGGATAAACGGTAACAGACTGCATGTAGAAACGACCCCTCGAAGCAGTAGTTTGGATGATTTCGATAGCAGCAACAGAACCCGTAAGAACTACGGCTTTATTCTCAAGCACCTTATTACCAGCGCTAAGAGTAACCTGCTGTCCATTTACCGTGAAACCATTCTGTCCTTCGGTGTCTCCATACAGAGCAGCACGAACAACAACTGAGTCGACTTCAGTAGCAGTTGCCAACACCAATTTAAGTGTGCCAGCAGCACTTGAAGAGCCCAACTTAAGGCCTAATGAAACTGTGTCGCTTTCGCCATAAACGACGCTACGACCTTCGTAAATCTGGGTAGCGTTCTCTACAGCTGACAAATAACTGGCACCTTCTGCAACGATGGCCTCCAGAGTAGTCAACTTAGCACTACCATCCGATCCTGCAACAACACCTGTACCCTTAAAGGTAATGGTGTAAGGAGCAGCAAACATGCTAACTGCCATAAAAGCAGCAGCCAAGAAAGAAAATACTTTCTTCATAATAGATTGTGTTTTGATTAATAGATTAGAACCTCTTCAATGAGGACACGTCCTCTTTGATTTGTTCCGTTAAGTAAATAAAAATATTTGTTTATATGAACGTTAAATTTCTAAAACGTATTTTTTCAAACAATTGAGTATAAACGGCTCGGAATCCCAGTATTCATCGGGGTTTGCGGGATGAGTCCGTGTTGAGTCTGTGTTGAGTCTACGTTAAGTCAACGGAACACCGCTCCAACACCTTATCGAATTTGCAGGCCGAGCGCGTTGTAGATTTGACCGTTCTTTTGGATGAGCAATTGGTTGTTGCGAATGGTCTTGGTGACTTGCATATTCTCCTCTACGTTTTCAAGCGCGGTGCCACCATTGCAAGTGAGGGTATAGTGTGCAAAACCAGACTCCTGCGAATAGAGATAGATATTTGCCACATTATCCACCACTTCCACGCAAGGCATAGCGGTACGAACCTCGTTAGAGCCGCCGCCCAGGCCATCATGTGGGAACCACCAAACAGGCTCCATGAAATCCATTTCCTTGCCTGCATCAGCAAACTTATAGAGCACAAACGAAGAAGAATAAGGCGTGCCCGTACCCTTAGCAGCCATGAGGAGGAAATACTCGCCACCAAGCTGGAACTCCTGCAAGCCGTTATGAGCAGTTTCAAGGGTGAGGGTGTCGCCATCCATAACCACCTTGTTGCCATGTTCATTCATCTGGAGGTCGCCCACCAATTCGCCATCCATATCATAGAGGGTTGGGAAAGTGCTGAAGCCATCCACATAGAAATACTCTTCATCCACAGGGAAAACCTGAGGGCCAATTCCCGTGGCAACAACACCTGAGATATAGTATGGCAGACCTTCAGCCACCTTGCAATCGATATCTTCCACAGAAACGACCTGACCGCTGCGGATAGTCCACTTATAAACATTCATAGTGAACTGCTCAGATGACATGATGATAGCATCAGCCGTAACATCGCCATATACGCCAAAGTAGTCGAAACGGCCACCAGCCAAGTGTGCAGTATCCGTAAATACGCCATCATGAAGGTGATCGATAAGACGATCTTGGAGCACGAGATAGCCCTCGCCAGTGTTAGGATCTACATTCCAAACCTGATAGGTAGGGAAATCAGGTGTAGCACAAACGCCGAGGAGCATGTGGCCGGCGTTATCGAACTTCAGGTCGTTATTGAGCAGAACGGCCTTGGTTGGAACGGTTGACTCATTGCCAGATTCGTCGGTAACGACTTCGGTGAAGATATTGCTTGCCAATTTCACAGGGGTAAGATAGGCACCCGTTTTGCCATCTACACGCACGATTTGCATGTTTTGGCGATCAGGGAAATACATGATACCATCCTGCGCACCCATGGCACGGCACATATTGAAACCGCCAGGTTTGTTGGCTTCGAAATTGTCCCAGTTACGGCCATAGACCCACACGTTTTCCAATTTGAACTGCTTTTCGCCAGAGGTGTACGTCTGATAATTATACGTGTCCTTAGCGGTAGCATTGGTAGCAGCATTCATCGCCATGGCAGAAGCCATGATGGCAACAATAGAAAGTAAAAATTTCTTCATATTTTCATCGTATATTATTTAATCATTAAGCAGTTGCCCAAGTGCATTATATTTTTTGCCGTTTCGGATGATGACAACCTGACCATTTTCGATGGTTTTATACGAGTGCGCATCCAGTTCAAGATTATCAAGAGCAGTAGGTTCTTCCACATAAATCGTGAGCACCTCGCTTGGATCGGTATATCCATTTTCGGAAAGTGCTTTCACGCGGAGATAATACGTGCCCGGCTTGAGATCCGTATAGGTGCATTCGTAGACAAAAGCATCCGTACTCTTGATCTTGGTGATACGTCCGGCAAAAGAAGTAGCGGTGGCCAATTCGGCACGGAAGCCCAACGCATTCTGCTCTTCCCAAGCCACGCGCAGTTCGGTTCCAACAATCGTATCGCCATCATGCGGCGTAATGAGCGAAGGAACAGGCGTAGGAAGGGTCATCGTCTTGAAAGAAGAGATGGCAGAAGTGGTGGTGATCTCACCATATTTAACGCTTACGCGCACGTAGTAGGCCGTAGAAGCCGTGAGAGTGTTGGCAGGCACCTGCACATGTGGCACAGCAACATCCTGACGATAGACGGTATGACCAGCTGCCATATCTGCGTTGGTAGCGATTTGGAATGTGTAGACCGCAGCAGGAGCAGGTACACTATCAGCTACCAGAACAGGCGTAAGTTCCACATCCGTTTCGCCATCGGCAGGAGCAACCAAATGGAAGAACCCGCTATGGAACGAATGCACGCTGGAATAGACATCTCTTGCATTATAGCCACGAGCCATTACACGCCAATAATAAGTTTTATCCGGCTGCATGGATGACATCTTGCCAGAGAAGAAGGTGGTATCGGTGGTTTCGTGCTGGTAGGCAATACTATCAAACGAAGCCGTTTCGCTCACCTGCCAATAATAAGAATCCGCATTCGTGACTTTATTCCAAGAGAAATAGGTAGGCAACAATGGCATACCATTATCAGAAGGGAAGAGGAGCGAAGGTGCCGTAAGCGTGCGACTACCCTGCCCCATTACCACAGGCGGATATTCATTTTCAAATCGATCCAATACCGCCACGGCATAGGTAAAGCCGGTGCGATCAGTCACTTTGTACTGATTCGTATAGGAAATACCCAAGAGATAATCAGACTTAGCGAAGATGCCAGGCGTATTGAGGCTATCGGTAGGCACCTGATAGACTGCGAAACGGAGATTGCTTGCCGGTTCGAGCCAATGGAGGGTGTTGGCACTCATCTTGGTGATAGACGTGACGCGAAGGTCGCGCGTTGCCTTATTAGCCGTCCATGGTTTAGCAGGCGGGAGAGATGGGTGCTGGAACACATTGGCAGGGAGATAAGATACCATATTTTGGCCAACAGCCGTGCTTATGTTGTAGACCACCGTGCCCGGCGCATCATCCATATCATATTGACGAATCAAGCGCACTTCCTCTGCATACTGCGCAATGGTTTGCCCCGACTGCGAAACGGAAGGATAGCAATGGCGTCCGAAATGATTAGCGACCTGAAGCCACCAATGTGACAATTGGGCGAAATCATTCGTAGCATGCCCGATAGGCCAATAGCATTGAGGCGACATATAATCAATTGTACCCTGTTCGAACCAAGCCAAAGGGTCGCTACAAATGCCCGAGTACTGCCAATCGTTTCCTACCGGGCAAGGCGTAACGCCATGGCTGGCAGCCACATTGGCAGAAGTGGCAGCCACGCCGGCAGGTCCAATCGTAAATTCCACCCATGGCTTAACAGCCTTGATGGAATCGCGCACCATCTGCACCATTTTATTGACATTGGCACGACGCCAATCGGCCAACGCCATAGGAGCAGGAGTGGCACGTTTATAAGCATTATACTGCGCCGAATCCTCCTCCGTCTTCGTGACTTGATAGAAATAGTCGTCAAAAATAACGCCATCAATATCATAGTTTCGCGTGATATCAGCCGCAATAGCAGCTACACGTTCTTGCACGGCAGGTATACCCGGATTAAGAATAGACTGACCTTTCACCTCAGCATGCATGAGCCAATCAGGATGCGTGTGGGCATAATCAGTAGGGAGATCGCCATAATTGGTGGAACTTGAGGCATAGCGATATGGGTTCACCCATGCGTACAATTCCATACCCAAGCCATGGGCAGTGGTAATAGCCAACTGCAAAGGATCATAGCCAGGATCAACGCCTCGCGTTCCGGTGAGGATATAACTCCACGCCTCTTCCTGGAAGCGCGAATGATACATCGCATCCGAGAATCCACGCACCTGCAGATATGCAGCATTCATACCGGCATTATGCATATTGGTGAGCAACGCTACCAATTCATCCTTCTGCCGCTGTATGCCCGTTGCGGAGGTTTGTCCCCAGGTAGCAGGCCAATCGATGCCCCACACCGTGGCAATCCACGCGCCACGGAACTCTCTCTTTGGCTGGGCCTGCAAAGAGGCGAACGGCGAGAGGGTAAAGGCGAGCGTGAGTGCCAATAGTATGTATGAAAATTTCCTCATCAGTTATAGAAGAGTTCTATTGTTAGATTAGAAGAGTTTGCTTGGGGTTGGGTTGACACAAGCGCCATAAACCTCAACACCTTCGAAAAGGGTGTGCACTTTCTGATCAGCTGGGTCATAATACATCAGGCCTGACTTGCAATCGGAAGCGCTACCCGTAGCACGATAGCCGAAGTAGATAAGACCGGTAGATTCGTCGATAGCGAACTGCGTGATACCGCAGAACTCACCAGAAGAGCCTTCTCCACGACCAGCATCGGTGATGGTTTCAATAGTGAGACCACTCTCGTGCTTCATGCGGAAATTAGCCACATTTTTCTTGCTGGAACCAATGCCTTCCAAATCAGCAATAGTCGCGCAATAATATGGGCCAGAAATGCCTGCTTCATTGGTAAGCGCAAAAGCAATAGCTCCTGATTTCTTATCGTATGAGACAGCCTTTACAGACATACCGTTGAGGCAAATACCAGCTTCTGGAGCAGGTTCGCCACCAGCAGTAGCAGAAGAAAGGATATCAGCATCCGTGAAACGATAAAGGCCAGTACCATTATAAGTTTTGCCTACATACCAAGTGCCATTGATCTTGGTGACACCGCCAAAGATAGAGCCATAGCTCCAACCATTATTATAATAGCCAAGGGTAGCATTTTGGAAATACCAAGGATAATCAGTAGCGGTGTAGATCTTATTACGTTCATCCAATCCAATACGACGTACGCCAGTACCACGATTAGAGAAATAGAGGTAGCTGCCTTCCACATAGCCATAGAATGGGTCATCAAAAGCTGGTCCACCTACGTTAGTAATCATCGTTTCAACCTTGCTACCATCGCGAGCAATAACAGAGATCTTGCCATCACCCATTACGCCATTCTCATCGTTGACATAATTGAACTGCTTACCAGCATCCAACAAGAGGAGCAACGAATCGGCAAAGCAGAGATTGAAAGCGTGTTGACCAGACGAAACACCGAGATCGAAAGGCATTACCTTTACACCTTCCGGGAGATTAGCAGCAGGAATGAGCTTATAAGCCATAATGTTGCCACCCTTAACAGCATAGTAGAGAGTTGGCACAGGTGCATTGAAACCTACCTGCACATTAAGCGTAGCTTCTTCAAGAGGCGCTCCGGCCATCTTTACCTGCAAACGCACCTGCTGTGAACCCACGTTGCCGAAGATTACATCACCAGGGAGGCGATCTGTGCTGGTTTCTTTTGGATTACCCTCAGCGTCGGTTGTACCTTCCGGGAAAATCCAAAGATATTCCAACTCTTTATTCTTTGGGTTAGGCACCTCAATATTGAAATTCACTTTAGAAGTCAACACCTCGCAAATGCCGCCCTCTACAGGATTGACGCCTACGATAGGTTTGATTTCAGACACCATAATAGGTTGATCTCTGAACTCCGTTTTGCTACCATCGCTAATAGTGAGACGCACGTTGTACGTTCCGCCTTTTTCGTAGTATTTCACCACTTCATTACCCGTAGCGGTGGTGCCATCACCAAAATCCCAAGTGGCATTACCTGCCATGGCAGAAGTAGAAGTGAACTGAATATTGGCGTCTACATAATAATCCAACGTGTAGGTTTCATCTACGATTCTATATTCAAAACTAACCGCATCAGAAGGAAGTTGCTCCACTTTAGGAACATTGTCGAAGCAAGCGGTCATCAACACAGCCAGCACAGAAACTGACAATATTTTTGTGATTGATTTCATAATTTTGATATCTGCTTAATTAGTTAAGTTCCACTTCTTTAGCCACCGTTGCACCATACGTACCCTTTACGTCATAGACGCGGAGGATAGCATCGATTTTGTAGGAGCGGGAGTACTCTACATCATAGCAGTTGTTGGTGGTGTTTTGAATCAATTCATCGAAGCCCATCTGATCCCAGATATGCTGAATGGTGTCAGGAATCTGATGATTAGGGAAATGATAGTCGTAGACATCCGTGCCCTGATTCTTTGACGCTGTTTCGTTGTAGGTAGAATCGGTGAATGGACGGAAATCGTCGACGTACGCCAACTTGATGAGCATGTTCTTCCAATCGGCAAACTTAAGCAAGGTGTAGAGACTATCTTTGAAATTCTGCATGAAGTCATCACCGAAATACTGCACCATCTTAGTAGAATCAAACTCCGCTGGGGTTTTCCATGCTACAGGCGAAAGAGTGCTACTCGTTGGGAAGTTATCGGTGAACGTATAAGCATGAAGGCTATCATTCCAATACGTTTCATCGTGTGCGTATTTCTTAATCAACTGCGAGATACGCTTCTCTTCCTTTGAATTGGTAGAAATACTATAGGTGAAAGTGGTAGCCCAAGGGCTTGATACCGTTTTCTCCAGATTCTCTACCAGATTATACCACACTTCAGAGTGATCAATTGCGACGTATTTGCCATTTTCATCTTTGAGAGAGGTATAGTATTGTGCAGTAAAGCCCAGATCGCTACCTGCGCTCACCACACTACTCTCCACTTCCCAATAGGCCTGTGGTCCCACAGCACCGGTGATGGTAAGGTCGTCGAAAATATCGTGTCTTGAGCAGCTTACGATCGTGCTAGCTGCCAATACGATACATGCTATTTTATTGAATGTTTTCATAAAGACCATTATTCAAAATTATTATTATTCCCATGCTGCAGGATCCTGGCAAGTCATCTTGCCTGCACCTGATTCATTTTTCGCCCAGATGAGACGTTTCTTCAACCAGCGATAATCGACCTGCGTGCCATTCATAGCACCGATACGCTGGAGCTCTTCTCGATTATACTTGGTTTCCGTCTCGGTGTCAGGATTCAAGCGGTTTACCCACGCATTAGGTGAATAATCAGCCGTCGTGCTGAAGCAATCGTCGGTACACCAATATGGCTCATAGAGATTATACGGACGACGGAGGCTATATTCAGCCGTCCAAGCACCTTCCTTATAGGTTTTCTTAGTAGCATCCGCAGATGTTCTATTGAAGGCATGCTGGATGGTGTAGACATAGACACCATCATACTGAATACCATTGGTTTTTGAGGAATAGTTGTAGCGACGCATATCGTTCCATTGCTCCGTTTGGAGATACATGGCGATATACTTTTGCTGCATGAGCTGATCAAGTGTGATGGTAGGTCCCGGCAAACGCATAGCCCAAAAGCCATCGCGCTGATCGTTGACATAATCCTGCGTAGGAGCCATATCCACACCGAAACGGCGCATATTCATTTCCACAGCTTCTTTTACAGTATTGTAAGCACCGGCTGCATCGCCATTCCAATACTGTGCCTCTGCTTTGATGAAGTACAATTCTTCCGTAGTGAAGAGGCAAACGTATCCGTTATCCTGGGTGTAAGGATTCGACATAGAGGAGCTTGCAAAGAGATCAGGATAGTAGGTCACTTTCATAGAGTTATCCATACCAATATTGCTCTCCAAATAGCGGAGCAACGCAGAACCTGCCTTTTCGCCTTCACGAGGGTTCATCATCTTCTCGGCACGCGGGTCGAGCGAATAACCACGTTTTGCGAAATAGTCGGGATAGAAGCCCAACAGATTAGCCATGAATGCAGCAGGAATACTGCTGGAAAGACGGTTGTCGCGGCTCTCCCAAGAGTTGATCTTCATAGCAGAAGGTCCCCAAGGGCAGTTTTGCTCGTTTTTACCGCCATCATACTGATAACGTGGTTCTTCCCAATTGCCGCTGGCAAGAATATCATCTACCATATCAATAATTTTCTGGCAATTGGCAGGCGTGTTATCCCAGTTAGGGAGTTTACGCAACCAAAGACGTGCACGAATAGCCTTTGCATATGCCTCCCATTTCTTGAGATCGCCTGCGTAGATACGATCCATTCTGCGGGTGATTGGCAAATTATTCGTAGCATTGGTCCAAGCCTCATCTTTGAAGAGATTGCAAAGATCATCTGCTTCTTTGAAGAGGTATTCGTAGATTTCCTCCTGTGAGTTATACTTAGGAGAAGTAGCGGCCTGCTCGCCGATGGCAGCAAACGAGGTAAGCATAGGCATCTCGCCGAAGCAATCAGTCGTGAAGATACCAGCCTGAAGCATAATTGTGCGACCAATAAGTTGCGCATTCTTGATGCCCTTCTCCTCAGCCAACACATTCATCATTTGGATATTCGTACCCAGATCGTAGAAATAACGACGCCACATAGGGTGACGGTTCACGGAAAGGAACTCCCATCCCTGAGAATAAGGATATGAACCCGTCTGGCTCTTACCGCCAGTGGTTAAACATTGCGAGAGATAAACGCCATACTCGGCGATATCATAATTGATTTGGGATGCATAGAACGTAGCCACAGGCAACATCTGATCGACCGTCACCGTAGTTACGCCATCCTGGCTATGATTAACATCAAGCCATGCATCACATGAAGCCATGCCAAAGAGAGCGGCAGAAAGAGCTATATATTGAAAAATCTTTTTCATACGTAACGATTTTTAGAATGATGCACTAAGTGAAATATTATAACTGCGTGTGCTTGGCACAGGATAGTTATCCACACCAGCATTACCAGTACCACCAGCACCAGTAGAAGCATTACACAAAGGATCAGAACCCGTGTAGCGGGTGAGGAGGAAGAGATTATTAGCCGTGAAATTGAGTTTCAACGCCTTGAAGAATCTCTGTGTCGTCATCAGTTTAGCGAAATCATAACCGAGAGTCACGTAGCTCAAACGGATGTAAGAACCATCTTCAATCCAGTTGCTTGACACATTATAGAAATAGTTTGTAATGGTGGTGTAATCAAGCGTAATAGGTTTGGTGTTAGGAGCAAAAGATCCATCAGGCTGAGCCACAACACCGTCAAATACCACCTGGCGACCACGATATTGCTCAAGAATCTTGGCATTACCGCTTGAGATCAAGCTACGACCCGTTACATTCACCACGTCTCCACCATAACGGCCATCGAAGAGGAAGCCGAATTGCACGCCATAGATATCCATATTGCTACCCAAGCCGGCAGAGAACTTAGCTTCACGATTACCGATCATGATGTTCTTATTGGAAGAAATCTTAGGGAAGCCATTCTCGTCGCAAATGATCTTGCCATCTTCGGTACGCTCGTAATCCTTACCGGTTAATGCAGTAGTTGAACCGCCGAGGTAAGCAGAAGGGAAAATATCTCCGAACTGACCATTGGTGATTTCACTCACACTTTCTGGCAAGCTAACCACCTTACCACGGTTCAAGCCAAAGTTGAGCGACATGGTCCACTTGAAATTCTTGCGGCGAATAATGTCCTGATCAAGCGTTGCTTCCACACCCTGGTTGGTGATAGCACCCTCGTTACGGGTTTGAAGAATATAACCTGCAGCAGGGCTGACACGTACGGTAACAATCTGATTATCAACCTTGGTGTTGTAGTAAGCCACATCCAAACGTGTTCTATTATCGAAGAACTTGATATCCATACCAATTTCCCAAGAATATGACATTTCCGGCATGAGGTTGTAGTCGGCCGTTGAGTGGGTTGGATCGACACGATAGCCATTATCAGGGAAAGTAGCCTGCTGCGCGAAATAACGGCTGTAGAGATAAGCAGGAGCATCCTTACCTACGACTGCATAGTTACCACGTATTTTCCAATAGCTTAACCAATTATTCTTGGTTTCGTTCAAGCCAGGGATCAACTCAGAAAGGATAATACCACCCGTTACAGAAGGATAGAAGAATGGGTTCTTATTGATGGTAGAAGACCAGTCGGCACGTCCCGTAACAGAGAGAGATGCGATGCCTTTATAGTCGGCACGGATTTCGCCATACCAGCCAAAACGACGTCTTTGCGAGTGGCTGACAGCACGGTCGGTAAGATAAATCTCATCGGCATTGGTGTTTGCCAAGCTGTACGTACCCGGGATAATGAAGTCCACGCCATAGTTGCTCATAGAGAAACCTTTTGACATCTTCATTTCTCCACCGAGCATAAAGTCCATTGACCAATCCTTTGGCAATTCCAGTTTGTAGCTGGTCATGATATTGGCCGTGAAGAGTTGGCTATTGCTATTGGAAGCACTATACGAACCGAGCAACGATTTAGACATTGCTTTGATATCATCGCTGGTGAGATATGCATCCGTCTTATATGCACCATTGAGATAGTCGAGATATGCCTGATATTCAGCGAGCTCGGCAGGAGTAGCATCTTCGCCCGGATCTTTTACAGAAGGTGTAACATAAGAATCATCCCAACGTGGTACAGCATAGCTATCTGAGGTACTATGCTTGGTATCATAACTGATACGACCCTGGATCACCCACCCCTTAACAGGCTTGAATGTGATGCTACCATTGAGCACATTACGCAACGATTTAGAAACGCCGCCATCGTTATAGATTCCATAAAGAGGGCTTAACGGCGAATCGTACTTATTCACATCACTATAATAGCGATAACGAGGGAAGCCAGACTCTGTTTGATAATTGGTGATATCATCGGTGATAGGCCAGCTATATGCAGAGCTGATGCCGCTGCACGAACGGCTTTGGGCCTGCATCACGTTGATATTGGCATCAATCGTGACCCACTTAGCAGGAGAATAACTTGCTTTTACCAATGCGCCAAAGCGTTGTTTATAGTCGTTAGGAATGATACCATCGGCCTTGCTCCAGTTGGCAGAAGCGAACGCCTGGAATTTCTCCGAGCCACCCTTCACGCTGAAGTCGTACTTATGATAGAAGCCATTCTGGAGATAGTTGTCGAGATTGTTATAGATGGTTTGCCCCTCATTCAAGAGTGGACCCCAACCACCACCAGTCTTATCTTTATAGAAGCCCTGTGCGCCAGGCATATAGCTGGTTTGAAGTTCCGGCACACGGGTAGGCGTATCGAACTGCCAGCTTGCATTGGCATCAACCGTGATCTTGCCAGCCACACCTTTCTTGGTGGTAATCATAATGACACCATTAGCAGCATCCTGACCATACAAAGCCGCAGCGGCAGCACCTTTGAGGACTGTGACATTCTCGATATCATTAGGGTTGATATCTGCAGCAGCAGACGCACCACCATTCAAAGGCATACCATCCATAATGAACAAAGGTTCGTTGGACTGGCTAGTGTTGACAGAAGAAATACCACGGACGATGATCTGGCTGCCCGCATTAGGTGAACCAGAGCCATTCGTAACCTGAATACCGGCTACTTTACCTTGCAAAGAGCTAACGAAGTTGGCCGAGTGGCTAGCCGTCAATGCTTCTGCATCCAGGTTTTGCACAGCGAAGTTCATACGCTTCTTTTCCTGCACAACACCCATGGCCGTAACAACCACTTCTTCCATAGCAATGGCGTCAGATGCCAATGCCACTTTCATAGACTTAGTAGGCTTCAATTCCTGAGTAGTCATACCTACGTACGACACCACAAGAGTAGCCTTATCGCCTACTGTAATGGTAAATTTACCATCGAAATCGGTAATGGTACCATTGCTTGTGCCTTTTTCCAAGACGGAAGCACCAATAACAGGTTCGCCATCGTCTTTAGAAACGACTAAGCCCGACACCTCAATATTCGCGTACGCGAGCGCACACATAAATATTAAGGTCATTGTACTTAATAAATGTTTCATATGATTTAACTTTGACTTAATGTTCTTAATTATCTTCGGACTCTTATTTTGCCTCGTTGTAAGCATCCACAGCGAGTTTAACAGAGCCATGAAGGAGAAGGAGGCGCTTAGCATCTTCGTACTCAAGGCCAAGTTCTTCTACGATCATACGCGTACCACGATCCACGAGTTTGGCATTGCTGAGCTGCATGTTCACCATCTTATTTCCTTTCACGCGACCGAGTTTGATCATAGTGATAGTGGTGATCATATTGCAGATCAACTTTTGCGCAGTACCGGATTTGAGGCGTGTTGAGCCAGTAACGAACTCTGGTCCGACAATGGCTTCGATGGCAATCTCTGCTTCTTGAGCCACCGGAGAATCGGGGTTCATGGAGATTGATGCCGTGAGAATGCCGTGCTCTCGAGCATTACGCAATGCTCCAATCACGTAAGGCGTCGTGCCAGATGCAGCAATACCGATGACGGTATCGAGCGTTGTGATATTGTGCTCTTGAAGTTCCTTCCAAGACTTATTGATATCATCCTCCGCATTTTCCACAGGATTGCGCAACGCCGTTTCACCACCTGCAATGAGGCCAACCACAAACGTGTTTGGCATGCCAAAAGTAGGAGGGATTTCACTTGCGTCCAGCACGCCAAGTCGTCCGCTGGTGCCAGCGCCAAGATAGAAAATACGACCACCCTGCTTCATGCGCGGTACTATCTTCTCAACAAGCTCAGCAATCTGCGGGATGGCAGCCTTTACGGCCAGTGCCACCTTCTGATCCTCTTCATTCATTTCGGTCATCAGCTGGAGAACAGACTTCTGATCCAAATTATCATGCAAGGATGTTTGCTCAGTAATTTTCTCAAACATAAAAAATGTACGATTTTTAAGATTTTACTCTGTTTGGGAGGTACTTATGGGAGACTTATCAGGTACTTATCAA
Organism: Paludibacteraceae bacterium; assembly: GCA_045600985.1. Taxonomy (GTDB): domain Bacteria; phylum Bacteroidota; class Bacteroidia; order Bacteroidales; family Paludibacteraceae; genus Colicola. The sequence goes on along the minus strand of JAZRYY010000037.1, from coordinate 16,335 downwards.
CTCTCACCCAACTCCTACGCGTGGGGAAGAGGGCGAAAAATGTACTTTTTTTAAGATTTTCAGCCGAACATGGTATCTCAAACACCATTATTCAGCAGCTTGGGCATCAGCTTTGTGAAACTCCTTCATGCCATCCATAGGGGACTGCAGAATTCTTCCACATTCAAAGCCATTATCAGCCATCACTTTCTTAAGGACATCCTGATAATAGTAAGCAATAGAACCAACGAAACCAACCGGCAACTTTGGATATTGAGGAAGGATGCGCTTTACGAAATAATCGAAATGATCATAAACAAGTTTGGCAATCAATGGATGATCCATATTCTCTGCGCAGAACTTGGAAAGTCCGGCCAAATAGCGATTAGGGAATGGCTGGCGATACACATGTTCGATAATATCGGCTTGCGTAATCTGATATTGAGAAAGGAATTTTTCCTTGAGTTCGTCGGAGAGCTGATTTTTAAGAAGATCGCTCACCAAGCGTTTGCCAAGCACAGCACCAGAGCCTTCATCACCAAGGATATAGCCGAGAGCCGGCACGTTCTTCACGATTTTCTCGCCATCAAAATAGCAGGAATTGCCGCCGGTACCAAGAATGCAGGCCACACCTGCGTTATGCCCGAGCACACCAATGGCAGCTCCAACCATATCACTTTCCACGATTACTTCAGCCTTCTTGAAGCATGCCTGGATAGCCATCATCACCGGTTTTTTCTTTTCCGGCGTACAACCTGCGCCATAGAAATAGACATGCGTAACAGGGCCAACCCACATCAAATGCGCCATCTGCGGAAGGAGTTGACCTTGAATCGTATTGCGAATAGCATCGCTTGTTTGCTGGAAGGGATTTATACCGTCGGTGAAAAATTCGGATTCTTGCCCATTGGCAGTCATTAAACACCAATGCGTTTTGGTAGAACCGCTATCTGCTAAAAGTATCATAAATGATAAAAATTATAGGGTATAAAAAATCATTAAAGGGCATTGCGCCACTATAAAAGCGTGCAAAGGTACTACTTTTTTTTCATACGCGCAAGAGAAAAATGCGAATTATGCTCTAAAACATATAAAAAACTTCAAAAATCAACTTTTTTTTACTTTTTTATTGCAAACGTTTGCGTAATTCAAAAAAATGTATTAATTTTGCACCCGATTTCGTGAGACACCTATGGTATGTGGTTTCACACACCGGTACACACGACACACAATTAATTACATAAGGTGTAACCCCACCCAAAAATCTTCCAAACTATTATGGCAAAGAACATTAACTGCTTCATTCCTTACCAATCGGACGAACAAGTACAGCAAACAGTAGCGAATCTTCGTTCGCAAGACCTTGTAAACGAGATTTTTTTCCTTAAGGGCGATATTCGCACCACCGAAAACATGCGTTTTATCGCAGCCAATGCCACGACCAAGTACTCCTTGATTTACACCAAATACAATACTCTCTCATTGGTGCTTTTCGCATTGGAACGCATGGAATGCCTGATAGAGGACGCCGGAGCAGATATGGTATATTCAGACCACTTCAATAAAGTTGGTAACGTTTGCACGAATGCTCCAGTAATTGATTATCAATTGGGCGCATTACGCGACGACTTTGATTTCGGCAGCGTGCTCTTCTATCGTTCTTCAGCATTGAAAGATGCCGTTAGCCGCATGGATACAGACTACCAGTATGCAGGCTTATACGATCTCCGCCTGAAAGTGAGCCAAAAGGGCGCATTGGAGCACATCAACGAGTATCTTTATTATGACGTAGAGCTCGACAATCGCAAGTCAGGCGAGAAGCTCTTTGACTACGTTGATCCAAAGAACCGTGGCGTACAGATTGAAATGGAAAAGGCCGTAACTCAGCACTTGAAAGATATTAATGGTTATCTTGAGCCAAAATTTGCTGATGTTGACATGTCGCCTGCCGGCTTTGAATATGAGGCATCTGTGATTATTCCATGCAAGAATCGCGTTCGCACCATTGGCGACGCCATTTCTTCAGCTCTTTCTCAGAAGGTTGATCCAAAATATAAATACAACGTCATCGTAGTAGACGACAATTCTGAAGATGGTTCGGTTGATGTGATCAAATCATTCCTCGGCAACGAAAAACTCGTATATATCGCTCAAGATAAATCATGGCATGCTATTGGTGGCAACTGGAACGTGGCATTGCATCACCCACAGTGTGGCAAATTTGCCATTCAGCTTGACTCCGACGACACCTATTCTGATGAAAATACCGTACAGCGCTTTATTGACGCATTCCACGAGCAGAACTGCGCGATGGTAGTGGGCACGTATCGCATGACCAATTTCAACGGCGAGACTATTCCTCCAGGCGTGATTGACCACAAAGAATGGACACCAGAAAATGGCCGCAACAATGCACTTCGCATCAATGGTTTGGGTGCTCCACGTGCATTCTACACGCCAATGCTCCGCTCGATTAACTTCCCTACCACCAAGTATGGCGAGGACTATGCAGTAGGTTTGCGCGTGAGCCGCGAATATCAGATTGGCCGCATCTACGACGTCGTTTACAACTGCCGTCGCTGGGATGACAACTCCGATGCCAACTGCGATCTTATAGCAATGAACAACAATAATTTCTACAAAGATCGCATCCGCACGTGGGAATTGAAGGCCCGCATTGCAATGAATAGCAAGAAATAAGGTTATAAAAAAGGTTTTGTGATTATCGCAGCTTCGGCTGCACCGGAGGGCTTAGCATTGAACTCTCCGCCCCATGCAAGTAGTGCGCAAGAGCAAGGTTTTTGGAAGGTTACCAGGCTCTGAACTGTCGGGAAACGGACGCACTACTTGCTTTTTTTGTGTCGCTAGTGAGTCTACCTTGAGTCTACTATGTGTCTACTATCGGTCCACGTAAGGAGAAATAAAAATACTCGAATTTTTATTAAAATTGCAAATAAATTTGCATATTCCAAAAATTCTTCGTAATTTTGCAGCATGAAACAGCAATATCCTCTTCGCGTGGGCATCATGTCAGCCCCATGTATTCAGTTTATTCTCCATGGAAACTATAAATTCAATGGAGGCGTGTACACTGGCGTTCAAACGATAGAGGCTCATTTGGGCCATATTCGTTTTAACGGAGAACTCTACCCCAGCATAGAGTTCACCCCAGCAGAATCCTCCTGCTCGTTCACGTTGCGTGACGTGACCATTGGTGTGGGTTTTCACTGGGAACGTGACGAGGATCAAACATTCCTTGGCGGTTTGCGTTTTATCATTGAGCATACCACCATCGCCGGGTTGCCTGTTTCACACGAAAACATTACCGCCATCAATCTGATTGGCGTAGAGGACTATTTATCATCCGTGATTTCTTCGGAGATGTCGTCGACATCCTCCATGGAGCTCCTGAAAGCACACGCTGTGACCTCACGTTCGTGGGTACTCCACCCTATTCTCAGCAAGGAAAAGAATCATGAGAAGGTACATGGTTTTCAATCTATCAACAAGCGCGTGATTTGGTATGAAAGAGATGCACATTCCAATTTTGATGTATGTGCCGATGACCATTGCCAACGATATCAGGGCATCACGCGTATTTCTGCAGCAGCAGATAATGTGCGCAAGGCCATTGAAGCAACCTGGGGAGAGGTGATACAGGATAAGAATGGCGAAGTATGTGATGCTCGCTTCTATAAATGCTGCGGCGGCAAAACGGAATTATTTGAGAATGCGTGGGCCGACACACACTATGACTATTTGGAATGCGTGGAAGATAGTGCCACACCAGGCGGCCAATCTTTCTGCGATACCCATGACGCCCGCATCCTTTCTCAAGTACTGAATGGTTATGACCAGGAAACGCCCGATTTCTATCGTTGGGAAGTGGAATATGATGCAGAAACTCTCACCAAGCTGGTATATGAACGCTCCGGCATTGATTTCGGTACTATATTGGATTTACGTCCAATTCGCCGTGGTCCAAGCTACCGCCTCGTAGAGATGGAAGTTGTGGGCACAAAACGCACCATGACCATCGGTAAAGAGTTGGAAATACGCCGTATATTAAGCAAGAGTCACCTCTATTCTTCTGCCTTTGATGTAGAAAAAACAAGCATTGACGGACGCGTGATTTTCACGCTTAAAGGTCGCGGTTGGGGTCATGGCGTGGGTCTTTGCCAAATTGGTGCAGCCGTAATGGCCGAGCAAGGCTACGGATACAAGGATATCGTGGCGCACTATTTCCCTAACAGCGTTTTTTCATATTTATAATTACCAGCAAACCTTCCGTATGCAATTACCATCCGATAATCTTTCTCCCAACAAACGTCAAGCCGTACGATTTATGATCGTTGGTTCTACCGGCACAGCGCTGCAATATGCGTTGTATTACTGCTTTTTACTGCTATTTGATTGGTTGGTGCCGGATGCATCTGATACACTCAGTGCCACCCTCACCACAACGGCCTATACGATTGCCTTCATATTGGAGACCATAACCAACTATATTCTTACTGCACTTTATACTTTTTCCGACCGCATAACCTGGAAAAATCTGGGCGGTTTTGGTGTATCGCGCATCAGTAATTATATCGTACAAATCGTTGTATTGCAGGCCTTGCTCTTTGCTTCTTTGGAAGAGAAAACGGCTGGATTTGTGACGATGATAATTGCCGGTATCATCAATTTCTTCGTAGTGCGATTTTTCTTCAGGAAAAAATAAAATCTGCTTATACAAACGTAACTTACCCTTCCTATATGCAAATATTTGCCTCATTTTCGAAATGATTTTATCATTTTTAAAGCAAATATTTGCATGTTTGAATTTTTATTCGTACCTTTGCAAAAAATTTCACGAAAATTACTAATCACAAAACATAATTATGGCAAACAAGTACAATTGGACTTTCGCCAGTGTAGGCGGAAACACGCGAGTAAACATCGCAACAGGTGAAGACATTCGTCACTTAGGCGAATTGGATCAGAAAATGTGGACTATTCTCTCTTGCCCAACTACGGGTTTGGAGATTCCAGACGAGACCCTCAAACTGATGGATTTCGATAACGACGGCAAGATCCGCGTGAACGAAGTAGTAAAAACCAGCGAATGGTTGTGCAGCGTATTGAAAGACCCACAGGTTCTCATCGAGGAGACCGGCGTTCTTCGCGTGGCAGATATCGCAGACGAAGCCATCGCCGAAGTGGCAAGCAAATTGGCTGACGAGGCAGGCAATATTAATGTAGAGGCAGTAAAAGAAGCCATCGCCACAGCAGCCGGAACCGTAGCTCCTGCAGAGGTTAAAGCTGCACCAGCATGCCCAGTGGATGGCGGCATTTACGCTGCTTTCAATGCTAACAAGGAAGCTTTCAATGCACACTTTGAGGCTGTTCGTCTGGAGAAAATGGGTCTTGCCAAAGTAGATGCTGAGAATGCACCTGCCATTGCACAAAAAGACTGGGACGAACTCGCAGGAAAAATTGCTGCCTATGAGGCCGAACTCGCAGCTGTAAATGCAGAAAATCAGGCGGCTGCCGATGCAGTGGCTGCTGCACAGGCTGCTGCTACTGCGCAATACCAACCACTTTTGAAGCTCGTGCTCCTCAAGCGTGATTTCTACACCCTTTTGAAGAATTATGTCACCCTCACCGATTTCTATAGCCGCAATAAGCAAGCAATCTTCCAATGCGGTACACTGATTATTGACCAGCGCGCTTGCGACCTTTGCGTTCGCGTAGCAGATGCAGGTGCAATGGGCGCTCAGGCAGCAGCTTCTGGTATGTATCTGCTTTTCTGCGATTGCGTAAACAAGCCAACCGGCAAGACAATGTCAATCGTAGCAGCCATGACCGTGGGCGATATCAAGAACCTTGCAGTTGGCAAGAATGCCATTTTCTACGATCGCAATGGTCTTGATTATGATGCAAAAGTGACCAAGATTCTTGACAACCCTATCTCAATCAAGCAGGCATTCTGGAGCCCTTACCGCAAATTTGCCAACTGGGTAATGGAACTTATCAACAAGTCAGCAGCCGAGAAGGAGAGCAAGGGCTTTGAGGACATGAAGGCCAATGCCACCAAGGCTACAGAAGATGCCAAGGCTAAAGCAGAAGGCGGTGCAGCAGCTCCTGCTCCAGCATTCGATATTGCCAAGTTTGCTGGTATTTTTGCTGCTATCGGTATGGCTCTCGGTATGATTGGTACCGCTCTTGCAGCCGTATTCTCCGGTTTGGCAGACTTGAAATGGTGGCAACTCATCCTTGTGTTTGTAGCTATCCTGCTCTGTATTTCCGGTCCTTCAATGTTTATTGCATGGATGAAACTTCGTCGTCGCAACCTTGCACCTGTGCTCAATGCCAATGGTTGGGCAGTGAATGCCGAGGCTATCGTGAATGTGAAGTTTGGTACTACGCTTTGCCAAAGTGCCAATTTCCCTATGCTCAAACTTGACGACCCATTCGCTGATAAGATGCCAGCATGGAAGAAAGCTCTTTATTGGTGCCTTGGTATCATTCTCGCATGCGGTTTGTGTCTGTTCGTAGCACACAAATACTTCGGTTTCTGCCCATGCGGCAGCTGCAATGCAGCAGAAGAGCCAGCAGTTGAGGCTGTAGAAGAAGTTCCTGCTGAAGAAGCAGCAGAAGTTGCTCCTCAGGAAGAAGTTGCAGAATAAGCAACAGAATGTTCTACGTATAACAATAAAGACAGTTCATTATGGATAATCGCCAAAAACGCTTACGCACTATTGCACAGATACTGAATGCACAAATCATTCAAAGTCAGGAACAGTTGATTCAAGCCTTGGCGATGCAAGGTGTCGAGATTACGCAGGCCACGCTTTCGCGTGACTTGCGCGACCTCCGCGCAGAAAAGAAGGTGCTTGCCGACGGCAGTGCTCGCTACGTAGTGCCAGTTAGCATTGAGGTGGAGAAGAAAGTGCTGGGACTTGATTCCGACATCGCACGTCTTTCCATTCGCAGTGTGGATTTCTGCGGTCAGTTTGCAGTAGTAAAAACAAAACCTGGTTTTGCCAACGCGGTTGCTTATGACATCGACGATCGTGGCAATAATCTGATTCTGGGTACTATAGCCGGCGACGACACGATTCTTGTTATTCCTCGCGAAACCACCACCAAGGAGCAACTATACGACTATCTCTACGGTATTGATTAATATTTATAAAAAATATTTTAACGGAATTTTCTTGTTGGCGGCCATCATTTGCATGGCCGCTTGCAAGCAAAAGCCAGAGGTGGAAGAACCTTTGGAAGAACCCACTGAGGCCAAGGGTATGATGCTGAAGAGCATCTACACTTGGCTTTCTCAGTTTAATCCGGAAGACCAACAACAAGCCATTGAACTGGCAGATGAATTGGTATGGAAGCTGCAAAATTACCAAAACGAGGATTTGGTAGCGCACTACCAGGATTCCGGACTTTGGTATATCGCCCCTATCGTGTGGGAAGCGGATAGCAGTCGCCAAACATGGCGCTACGCCGGCGCCACCAACGATGGTAACACCATTTTGCGTTTTTTGCGCCGCAACGGAAAAATAGGCGAAGCTATCATTATCGGCCATGGTGAAGCCATCAATTTCACCATGAACAGGGATATCAATGGAGAAACGCGCCACATCGACTGCCACATCCCTGAAGATTTGAAAATTCTTTTGCGTGAAGGAAGCGATGTATTGGAATTGACGGCTCATCTTGATATTGCCACGAATAGTACCTATGCTGCGCACACAGAAATTACTTTTGGCCACACGTATTGGGTAGCCGACATTCATGCCACGACATCCAATGTTAACCTCACGGCCAACATGACCTATCATGAGCTGAACATGATTCGCATCGCGGCTGCTGCGCCATGGACACTCACACTTAAAGACGATGCCACCACCAGCGAAGAATACATGCTGGGCTTATACGCCAATCGCATTGACCTGCTAAAAACGATGGGAGAACTAGAGGCACAAGTGCAGATGGGCGACGAGATACATGCACACGTGACATCGCCAAGCATTGGCAAATTTTATCAGGCATATGAAGATTGGATGTTTGATAACGACAAAACCACGCAAGACGATCTTACCCTGCGCCAGGCACAATCGTTCTGCAATATTCATAATTCACGCTGCGGTATCACCATCTTCAATCAGCAAAACGACACTTTAGCACAAGTGGTTATGGGGGCATACGAAATCCCCGGAAAAACAGGTAATGAGCGCTACAACGTGGAGAGTCTTCTCTATTTCCCATACGATCAAACGAAATACACTTTCACCGAATTCCTCACCGAAACACGCTATGGCAATCTTATCTCCCTTGTAGAGCAAAAAGCCAACGCATATATTCGTTTCTTACAATATAGTCAGCCCGATCCACTGGATTTGATCCCCTATTGAAAAAAGTAGTTGCCATATTATCTTGCCTGAGCGCGTTTCTTTTAGTTTACAGCCAAGAAACAGCTGACACTGCTGTGTCCACCTCCTCCCACGCACTACTTATTGAGGATGCCACCCTTGACAGCATTCTCACCATTTACCGTGAACTGGAAGATATTGATGTGGTGCAAGATCGCAGCGCCCGCTTCATTGAGCAGGATGGCACACACCTAACGGTGAGCATGAATGACGTGCAGAAAATGCCGAAATTCTTTGGTGTGAGCGATCCCATTCGCTATACTCAGTCGCTGGCAGGCATCACAACCAATGGAGAAAGCCGTACCGGCGTTTATATGCAGGGTTGCGACGACTACCAAAGCCTTGTTGCCATCAATGGCGCCCCCGTCCACTACCCGAACCATTTATTAGGGCTTTATTCCACATTTATCCCACCGCATTTCAGCCAAATACACATTGAGACATCTGTCCATCGAAGCAACTTCACCAACCGATTGGGCGGTATGATTGCGATGCAAACACAGTCAGCCCAACCTAAGCGCTTTGGGGCAGAAGGCAGTATCGGTGTAATCGCATCTGATGCCACTCTCACCATTCCATGCGGAAAAAAGAGTGCGTTGTGGCTTTCTGGGCGCGCCTCATATATCACCCCTATTTTCGGCAGATATCTCTCAGTATACGGAGCTAATCTTGGCTACGATTTTCAGGATGGCAATATCACTTTTGCCACACACCCCACAGAGAAAGATGACATCGTTCTCACCGCTTTCGTAAGTCACGACAAAGCTCAAATATCCATGCGCAGCAGCCTCTTGGGCGCAGAATGGTACAACGCCGTGGGTTCGGGCTATTGGAATCACAGCGAAGATTGGCTCAATTTCCGTTCTACCCTCTCAGCTTCTGGCTATACGAGCACCGGAAACGTTGGCCTCTTCAGTGGCGAAGGAAACGAGCGCGTAGGTCTGGCCACGGGCGAATGGAAAAACCAATTGGACATGGAATTGCGCGAAGACCTGACCTTGCGTACGGGTCTGGATTATACGCATTACTGGAGCAGACCTATGCGATTGGAGGCCCATGCTTCCAATCTCAACATCTCCATGAATCCCAGCATGGAGCACTCCAACGAACTGAGTCTTTATGCAGATGTACGCCATGAACCTTTTGATTGGCTGAACTATTCAGTGGGCGTACGTGCCACTGGAAATATCATCCATAAAAAATTCTTTGGTGCTCTTGATCCGCGCATCACCATAGAGTTTACGCCAGCGGAAGATCACCATATCTTCATTCACGGCGGCGTCTATCATCAGTACACCCACAAGGTGGCCCTCCTTGACGGTGGCTTGCCTGCCGATTTCCATATTTTGGCTGACGAGAAGTTTGCACCGGAACGTGCACACAGTGTGTCGCTCTCTTATCAAACCGATTTCATCCAGAAGAAATACTCGGCATCCAGCACTCTATATTTCAAACAACTATACGGCATCGTAGAATCAAACAGCAATGTTTTTGCATTGGTAAATCAAAAATTTGATTATATGCAAAATCTCATTGTGGGAGACGGACGCAATTGGGGTTGGGACGTAATGCTGCAACGCAATCGAGGCTTCGTAACAGGATATATCGCATATTCGCTCTCATGGTCGAAGTGCAAATTGCCACAGTTGGAAGGTTTTCAAGACTATCGATATTCCGCCTCACACGAACGCCGTCATGACCTCAAAGTTGTGCTCAACAGCCAAGTGCACAAGAAGGTGAATCTGGGTGCACAATTTGTATTAGCAAGCGGCATCCCCTATACCGCACCCAAGGAAATGTATATGATTGGCGGAGAGATGGTGTGCAATTATGCATCATACAACACCTCACATCTTCCGCTCTATCACCGCCTTGATTTGACGTGCAACTACGATATTATCAAGCGCAACGGCCATTTATTCGGCATAAACGTATCGCTATACAACGTATATAATCGCCATAACGCACAGTATGTCATTTATCGCCAATCGCTTCAGCCAAGCTATGGTTCTATGATTTCGCGCATCATCCCATCCATCAGTTTTTACGGGAAGTGGTAAGCAGCAAACTAATGAAGTATAAACACTACATATTATTGTTTTGCCTCGCGCTACTATATAGTTGCGAGCAGGAAGTGGTTAACCCAGATAAACTCGTAGTAGAGGGATGGATTACGGCCAATCAGCATCCTGTTGTATTGGTGCATAAATCCTATTCCATGACCGATCCTTCCCATCAGGATGATATTGATCAAAACACACAGTTTGATAGTGTCATTCTGCGCCAAATGCTGCCGCTCACACGTGTGGCTATTCATGACGGGGAGCGAGAAATTGTGCTCACGGGTCGTATCGACCAGCGATACATGCCGCCTATTGTTTTCACCACGACCGATATTATCGGTCAGGAAGGAAAAACATACCGGTTGACCGTAGATTATAAAGATTTGCACGCAGAGGGCTGCACTGAATTGCTAGCACCTATATCATTTGATTCCATCACAGCCAAGCTTAATAAGGAAGAAAAACAAGTGTATCTAAAAATGCACTTAAGCCACCTGCCAGCGGAAGAATGCTACTTCATGGTGATGTATCGCTCACTGGGTGCCGTGCAATACACATTGGCACCATTCACCGTAAAATCGGCAGAGCAAGTGGATGCTAATGGAGAAATCAGTATTGCCATCAATCAGCACGTCAATGGATTGGTGAATATTCAGCCTTTCAGCATCAGCAATTCGAAATACGTTTTCCGTTTAGCGCGTATCGGCAAGGCTGAATATGAATATTTTACCGCACTTTCTGATTTAATGATGACACAAGGCATTTTCTTCGTGCCTATTTTTGGCAATCCGCCAAGCAACGTGGCGGGTGCATTGGGCTATTGGTCGGCCATGGCAGCCAAGGATTGCACCATCATAATGAATTGCGACTCCACGTATTTGCCGTAGAGCTATATTGAAAAAAAACGACGAAACTCTCGCCGTCTTTATCATAAATAAAATTCTTTCGTAAGTTGCTGATAAGCCTCACTTCGAGGGGCGCCATCAGCCCCCATGAGGCAAAGCGTATCGGCTATTGCCTCTTTTCTTTGGCGAGAAAAAGAGATCAACACACGTTTGCAAGGCTTACCTTCCCGCGTATACACACGCGTCACGCGCAGTAGAAAAAGGTCTAATCGCGCTGCTATTTCCTTTACGTTTTTTTCTGCTTCTGCAGGCAGCACCAACGCCAACACGCCATCAGGCGCCAACATCGCTTCTGCCCGTTCCATCAATATGCTGAATGGGAGCGAGTCCGCATGTCGAGCCGTACGTCTGCTTTCATCTGGATTTTTAAGTGAATCCACAAAGAAAGGAGGATTGCTTACGATGAGCTGGTATAAATGTTCTGGCACATAGTTTTGCAAACTCACCTCCAATGCAGTTAATCGTTCACTCCAAGGCGATGCTTGGAAATTTTCAGCAGCCTGTTCTGCTGCGTTTGCATCAATATCTATTGCCGTGATGCGGGCCTCAGGATAACGTTGCGCCAACATCAAAGCTACTAATCCGGAACCCGTACCTATATCCAAAACAGCAGATGGCGATGGGTGTGAAGCCCACGCTCCAAGTAACGTACCGTCTGTACCCACTTTCATGCCACAGCGTTCGTCATGCACTATAAATTGCTTAAACGTAAACATCACCAATACTAATGATGATGAGTGCACTCCACGTGATCATGGTGATGCTCGCCATGATCATGATGATGGAAACCTCCAAAAATGCTCACGCACATATAGATGCCCATTCCCAAGAAGAGCACAATACATACACGGCGGAGCCATATTTCCAACGTCTTAAGATTGCCGTTAATTCGGCCAATTCCTGCTATACCGCGGCTCAGCAGCAAGGCTATGATAATCACGGGAATAGCGTCGCCCAGTCCAAACATCACCGGCATCAGCCAACTCCATGAACTTGCCTGCGCCATCGTAAGTGGGATTAGTGTGCCGAAATAGAGCAAGCCACTATATGGGCAAAAAGCCATAGCAAACACAGCACCCAGCAGAAAAGAAGTGAGCGGACCACTCAATGGTTTCAAATTCACGGCGCTCAGCCTGGTAATCAGCTTATGAGGGGCGTGTTCATGGTGCAATTCGTGCGGCAAAGCACATTCTGCCTCATCATGATTGTGATGACTCTCATGCCATCCAAAAAGTGCTATAGCTACACCTACGAGGATTAGAAATGGGCCGAGTGCAGGCTCTCCGTAGTGCTCAAAAAACGAGCGAACAGGCGCAATCTGACCACCGAAAATAAACACCAGCGCAAGCAACGTATACGAAAAACATTTGCCTAAAACATAGAAAAGACTATTCCAAAGCAACGAATGGATATGGCTCACATTTTTCCCGAGATATGAAATTGCCGTTACGTCCGAACAAAAGGGACATGGAGAGATCATCGTAAGCAGCCCCAAAAGGAAGGCCGTCAATAAGGGGAAGGTAGAATTATCTAAGATAAAATCAATCATAATGGCTGCAAAGGTACTATAAAAAAATGAGATACACAAATTTTTTGCGTTTTTATTTGCTCATATTGCAAAAAAGTAGTAACTTTGTGGCCTATTATCCCGAATAGTGCATTATCTTCAGGCATGAGACATTTTCTCAAATACATATATGTTTGCTGCGCGTGCTTTATTTTCCTGCCGTCATGCAGCAGTTTTCAGCAGAAAGCAGATAGGTTTTCGCACCAATTAAACAACGAGGCAACGTTTGCGTTACAAAAAACGGAGGAATTTACGAGTGCATTGCAAGGCTCTTCGCTTGATTCGCTTCGCCTCGTTACGACCGACTGCCATAACCTGCTTTTCTACGTATTTGACAAGCATGGCATGGTGTTTTGGTCGGACAATTGGCTGGCAGCATCTCACGTTTATCTCACGCAATATAACACATGGGATTTATATCGTTTTGATAACGCCATCGCAATTGGACGTTGGACACAGGCGGGCAACTATAACGTCCTTACTGTCATCCCGTTAAAACACGCCTACGCTTTTGAAAATAAGCAGTTGCATAACGATTTTATTGAGCCATTCACCCTGCCAAAGCAAACTGATATACGCCGCAGCAAGGGTAAGAATGCTATCCCCATAGAGATTGATGGCAAATATGTATTCAGCCTCTATGAGCAATACGAAACGGAGGAAGTGCCCGTGGAAGAAAGTCGTTTGGCCGATAGCTTTTCGTATCGAAATGTGCTTAGCAACAACCCGCATCCTCACCGCGAAGTGCACTACTATACCGCCTTTGCCATCGGCTTCATGGCACTGATTGTTGTGCTTGGTTTGCTTGGTTTATTGCGCTTTCATGGGTTGAGAAACATGCCTCTTGGCGCACGTTTCCAATACCTGATCGTAAGCCTGTTGCTCTGCATTTTTGGATTCGTTTTTTTCATTTCCACGCGCTTCGTGACCAAACGAACAGAGGCACAGCAGATAGAGCGACTGCTGCAAAAAACGAGTTATATTCAAAAATCACTGCAAGACCTTTATTTCTGGAATATCCAATTGAGCGAACGCAATTCAGCCGGTTTGAATGTGGACTTGCGTGACATCTGTTACACCTACGAAACCGACATTCACGTATATGGCCTCAATGGTACGTTGCTGGGTTCATCATCGCCAGTAGTGTTTGATAAAGGAATCATTTCCCGACATATGGCTACGGAGCCATTCTTCTCCGTAGGAGAAACCATCATCGCAAACGAGCAAATTGGCGAGATGCATTATCTTTCGGCCTATGCTGAATTCCACAACGGCAACTACGTGCCTATTGGTTACATTCAGGTGCCACTCTATCAAACGGAGGAGGCGCAGCATCTGGCACTGGATAATTTCTTGGCGCAACTTCTGCCGCCATACCTTTTGATGATGGTGCTATCTGTGTTCTTTGGCCTTATTTCCAGCAGTCGTCTCACGAGGCCCATCACGCAGCTCACAGAGAACATGAAATCGTTCCGCGTGGGCGAGCAAAATGTACATCTCAATTACGATCGCGATGATGAAGTTGGCGCACTCGTGAAGGAATACAACCACGTCGTCGACCAATTGCAGGAGTCCACTGAGCGGCTCGCTCGGTCTGAACGAGAAGGGGCTTGGCGAACTATGGCACGCCAAATTGCGCACGAAATCAACAATCCACTCACGCCGATGAAACTGCAGATTCAACAATTGCAACGTCTGCGTCAGCAGGAGGATGAGCGCTTTGATAGTTTCTTTCATCGTTCCACCAACGCCCTCATTGAACAAATCGATAATCTCTCGCGCATTGCATCGTCCTTCTCCTCCTTCGCTAAAATGCCCGAGGTTCATACCTCGCAAGTGGATATTGCCGTACAGCTCTTTTCCGTAATCACACTCTTCCGCACCAATTCCGAGCATATTCCTGTACGTTACATTGGCGCAGAGTATGGCGTGGTGGCCAAGGCCGATGGAGAGCAGATTCGCCAGGTGTTCACCAATATCATCAAGAATGCCATTCAGGCCATTGGCGACCGCCAAAATGCTGATATCATCGTAATCTTGAAAGACTTGAATTCCACCGTAGAAATCAGCATTTCAGATAACGGGCCTGGCATCCCGGCCGACATCAAAGAGAAGATTTTTATGCCAAATTTCACCACCAAGTCCACCGGAACAGGCCTTGGCTTAGCCATCTCAAAGAACATCGTAGAGGGCTCTGGAGGTAAAATTTGGTTTGATACATCTAATCAAGGCACCACATTTTATATCACCCTAAAAAAATAGCTATATGTTTTCTAACATATAAAAATGTTTGGTTATTTCAAAAAATAGCAGTAACTTTGCCGTCCCATTTGAAAGAATTTTCCTTCCATATAAAAATACCAATTTAAAAACATACTAATTATGCAAGTGGAAAACATCATGCAGCAATTAGCTGCTAAGCACCCAGGTGAAGCCGAATATTTGCAGGCAGTTCGCGAGGTGCTTGAATCAATTGAAGAGGTCTACAACCAGCATCCCGAGTTTGAGCAAGCAAAGATTGTTGAGCGTATGGTTGAGCCAGATCGTATCTTCACCTTCCGCGTTACTTGGATTGACGATCAGGGCCAGGTGCAAACAAACCTTGGCTACCGCGTACAGTTTAATTCAGCCATTGGCCCATATAAGGGTGGCCTCCGTTTCCATAGAGCCGTGACTCCTTCTATGCTGAAGTTCCTCGGCTTCGAACAGACTTTCAAGAATGCCCTCACCACCTTGCCTATGGGCGGTGCAAAGGGTGGCTCTGATTTTGATCCTGTTGGCAAATCTGATGCAGAAATCATGCGTTTCTGCCAAGCATTCATGCTTGAATTATGGCAGTGCATTGGGCCAGACCAGGATATTCCAGCTGGCGACGTAGGTGTCGGCGGCCGCGAAATTGGCTTCCTCAATGGCATGTATTCCAAGCTTGCTCGCGAATATCACACTGGCGTTCTCACCGGCAAAGGAATGACGTGGGGTGGCTCTATCCTTCGTCCTGAAGCTACAGGTTTTGGCGCACTCTATTTCACGGAGCACCTGCTCGCCAAGGCTGGCAAGGACATCAAAGGCAAGAAAGTGGCCGTTTCTGGCTTCGGTAATGTAGCATGGGGCGCCGCCACCAAGGCTATTGAACTTGGGGCCAAAGTTGTGGCCATTTCCGGTCCTGATGGTGTTTGCGCTATTCCTGAGGGTATCACGCCAGAGATGATTGATTATATGCTCGTCATGCGTGCTTCCAACCGCAATAAAGTGCAGGATATGGCAGATAAGTTCCCGACGAGGGCTTTCTTCACCGAAGGCAAGAAGGCATGGTCGGTTCCTTGCGATATTGCGCTCCCATGTGCATTCCAAAACGAGCTCTCAGAAGACGACGCCAAGGAGTTGCAGGCCAACGGATG
>JAZRYY010000036.1:0-6177 GCA_045600985.1 Paludibacteraceae bacterium | reverse complement strand
TGTGCACATCATCAGCATTCCGGCTCCGATGGCATGTCCGGTAACGGCACACACAAGCGGCAGACGAACGGCACGAAGCGCCATCAGCGCCTCCTCCAACGCCGGGAAAAGTTCTGCCAACTGCGGCTCTTTCGGTTGCTGTGGGTTGTATGGCAATCCGGCACAGAAGGCATGGTTAGCACCAGTAAGGATGATGCCATCCACGTCAGCGGAAGCGTCGTGCTCGCGAAGCAACGAAGCCAACGTGCGCAGGTCTTCTGCACTCATGGCATTACGACCATCCGCCTCCATGGTGAGGATGGCGATACGATTATCAATCTGGTTGTGTATCATATTGTATTTTCTATCAAAACTTCTTTTGGCGGACGTGGCAATAGGGTTCGCCACCGGTCTTTTCGTAATACTTCTGGTGGTACTCCTCGCCAATCCAGAAGTTACCCAACGGTAGCAGAAGCGTGTTGACCTCATAACCTTTGTTGCGAAGGATGTCTATCACGGCTTCCGCATCCTGCTTCTGCTGAGCATCGGCATAGAAGATGCAGCTGCGATACTGCTGACCAATATCCGGTCCCACGCCATCGGTCTGAGCCGGATCGTGAATCTCGAAGAATAGTTTGCATAGGTCGATATAGCTGACCACATTGGCATCATACTCCACCAACACAGCCTCTACATGATGTGTCTGATGGTCACGCACGGCAGCATACTGCGGAAATTCTTCCTCTCCGCCGGTATAGCCGACGAGCGTGTGCTTCACACCTGCCAGTCGCTCCATCTGATGCTGCACACCCCAGAAGCAACCTCCGGCAAAAACGGCATAGCAAGTGTCGCCCTGCAGCTGATAGAGTTCGATACGCGAACACTCCTCAATGGCAGCCTTCACCATTTCGAGCGCCTTGCCGTGCTTCTGCTGAAGGTCCGGATAAGCCTTTCCTCGGGCATAGTTGTGCTTGAGGTCGTTGTACTTCACCTGCAGGGCGATGGGATTGCGGCTGTCTATAATCTGCCGCACATACTCGTAGTAAGGAGTGTTCTTGTCATGCGTCAGCAGCCTGAGCGCGTTGACCACTCCGGACGGAATACCTGCCTCCAGCAGATCGTCGAAGGTAAAATCGGTATCCTCCACTACATCGTGCAGAAATCCCGCCATACGCTCCTCGTCGGTATGCCCCATCAGTCCGACGGTCAAAGGGTGCAAGATGACCGGATTGCCATCTCTGTCCACCTGCCCGGCATGTGCCTTGGTGGCAATCTGTAATGCTATATCTATCTTGTTCATTTTTCTATTGTATATTGATATGTCAGGCGCTCGTCGCCGGACCAACAGTAGATATCAGAAATATGGCGAGACGGATGGTCATTTACTTAGCTATCAGTCGATCATTCCTTAAACAAATCCTCCAGTGTGACTATGGTATCAAAATTAGAACTATACTCGTTGTAAGTTAAGCCATACGTTGTCATTCTTCGCCTTATTCAAACAGTTCTTCCAGCCCGACTTCGCGCTGCACGATATTGGCATGCTCGTTACGTTTCAGCCCCTCACGCGTGATCATCGTCACGATAATGCCCTTATCTGTCTTCGTGGCCTCTTGCAGCACACGTATCTTGCGTTCGATATCGTCCTCGTCCTTTTGGGTCATGGCATACGCTCCTCGATAAAACTTCATTTCGCACAGGTTCAAATGCCCATCTGCCCGATCGATTAGCATATCTATCTGGGCGGAACGATTTTCGCCTTTCCCGAACCACGACATCACCTCCGCATGTATGCCATTGATACCCAACGCTTTCTTAATCTGCTCGGCATGATTCAGGCAAAGCATCTCAAAACTCAGTCCGGCCCATGTACTATGCTTGGGCGAATTATACACCCCAGACCAATAATGTGCGTCGCGTGAGTGACCGACAAATACTTGATAATGAAACAGCGTGAACGGATCTACTATCTGATACAGGCAGTCGGGACTGTGACGCTCTTCATCACCCTTTCTGCGTCGAGCTTTCTCCTCGGTTACATACGGATCGTAGCCTCGGATAAAACCGCATTGCTCCAGTTCTTCCAGTATATCCGAGAAATCCCCATTCACAGGCAGTTGGGTAGCCTCCAACAATTCCTTTCGGTTCATGCCGATGCCTTTCTTTGCCAACGCTGCTATTACTTTGATATGGTTTTCGGCATTCTTAAAGAGCGATTCAAACACATCTTGAAACTCGTCATGCAGTTCGCCGTCTTTGTCAAATAGCACGCAGTCTATGTTCTGCGCAATACTTTCCCCTTTGTTCAACTGCTTTAGGTAAAATGGCACACCACCCAATATCATATAGGCTTCTGCCACATCTTTTTTATTCAAACGGAAACCACGCTTGTCAAAATACTGTTTTGTTTCACTCAGAGTAAAAGGTTGCAACGAAATCTTGTGGGTCACACGGTTGTGCAATCCACCCTTTGCGCGTATCAGTTTGTTGATAATCCAACTGGTTGCACTACCGCAAACAATCAACTTAATATCATTTCGTCTGCAAGCCCATCCGTTCCAAAAGTTTTCAAGCCCCGCAATAAACAGCGATTTAGGTGTATCCATCCAAGGCATTTCATCTATGAAGATGATTTTCCGTCCTTCCGGCAAAGTCTCCAGATAAGTGCTCAACGCTCGAAATGCCTCCAGCCACGACTTGGCTTTAGGCACACGCGTCCCCTTGTGAGGAATATGCGACATGAAGTTATCCAACTGCTCTTTCTTGGGAGCCTTATGAATGCCCGCCACGTAAAATACGGCTTCATCCTCTATCACTTGTTGAATCAAATACGTTTTTCCGACACGTCGGCGTCCATATACGGCAATAAACTCCGACTCGTCGCTCTCTAAGTAGCTGGCCAGCAGTTGCTTTTCGCGTTTTCTCCCGATAAAAAATCGCTCATTCATATAGATTTTTCAAATTGATTATGCACACATTTTTACTCCTTCGCGCACTTTTCTTTATACATCATGGAGTAATTATCTATCACTTTTACCACAAATTCTGTGCCAAACTGCACTCAATTTCTTCACATAATCGCTCCTTCGTGTATTTTTCTACGACATTAGCGACCACTTATCTGTGTGTTTTTGCCCAAAGGGCGGTTTATCACCTCTAATAGGAGCAACAGAGCCTGCGATTTAGCGATTTTACGCCTAAATTCGGGAAAAGCCACTCACTTTAAACCGAGTGAATTTGTGAAATACTCACTTTAAATCCGCCTTAACTATTTGATTATCAACACATTACAAGATCACTCACTAAATAATTCACTCACTTGCAACTGAATGATTTTTCCAGATTCCGTTCTTTTCTCTGCATATCATCTGTTTGTTCAAAGGCTTTCCTGATAAGGGACACAGCGTGTACATCGCAGGTATAGGAGTTAATGTACGATTTTTAAGATTTGGTGGGTTTTTGAGATCCCTTTGAGAGTCTTATCAGGTACTTATCTATTACTTATCAACACCCACGTGTGGAGAACAAAGGAAAAAATGTACTATTTTTAAGATTTGCTACTTTGCGCGAGCGATGTTTTTCTTCAAAAGATATGGGCCGTAGGGAATACTGGCGATATGATCTTGCGATTGGGTGGCGGGAAGAGAGACATCAGAAAGAGCGTTTGGGAGGTTTAAAGTGGGCAACGTGGCAGGATCGAGCGAATCGGTAGTGATAATATCGCAGCCCATATTGCCATACGTGGCATATGCTTCATTGGTATTGGCCGTCCACATGGCAAACTTGAGGCCAGCTGCATGATAGCGATTCACGTCAGCCTCTGAAAACGTGCCAGCTGCGGCATCGATATGGAGACCGTTCTGCACGCAAAAATCATAGTCGGCATCCGTAAGGGCAGCTATTCGCAAAAAATAGAGTTCCAAACTGGGATAATGGGTTTTGATATACGTGAGGCAGGGCTTCATCGAAGTGAGAATAACAATACTATCGAGCGATATATGCTGACTGACGAACGTGATAAACGCAGGAATGCCCGAGCAATCGTTGGAATTGATGCCGGTGGCCCATTTCAGTTCAATCAAGGGACGCACATGATTCGTGCTACAAAGATCAAGATACTCGCCCAGCGAGCAGAGATGGCCGGTATAATGCACGCCCGCACGCGTTTGAAATAAGGTCTCTGCCTGGAGCTCGGCCAACGTGCTTTTGGCAATAGTAAGTGTGCCACTCCAGGCGGTAAGATCATCATTATGGCAACACACGTATTCGCCATCGGCCGTCACTTTCACATCCGTTTCCAGATAATCATACCCTCGCAGAGCGCCATTCGTGAATGACTCCAAGGAATTTTCCAACCCAAAAATCGAGCCGCGATGGCCAGCCAACTGAGGCTGAGCCGACATGGCGAGTGCCATGAAGAGAGCAATAAAGGTGAGCAAGTGTTTCATGTGAATCAGATGTTATTATGGCACAAAATTACTGCTTTTCTTCCATATATGCAAATTTTCCTAAAAAAAAAGAATTTTATACCAAATATCCACACGTTTGGCATGCTTTTTGAATTTGTTTTTGCACGTGATGATTATTACATTTCTGAAGATTTTATAATACATTATATACTATGGAAGTAGATATTCGAGAACTGCAAGAGCGTATTGAGCGCGAGAGTTCATTTGTGGATGCCCTTCAGATGGGCATGAATCAGGTGATTGTTGGTCAGAAGCATTTGGTGGAGAGCCTGCTGATTGGTTTGCTGGCTGATGGTCATATATTGCTGGAAGGTGTTCCAGGTTTGGCCAAAACACTTGCCATCAAAACATTATCCGATTTGATCAAGGCCGATTTCAGCCGTATTCAGTTTACTCCAGACCTGCTGCCCGCCGACGTGCTTGGTACGCAAATCTATTCTCAAAAGACGGAGGAATTCAAAACCAAACGTGGTCCAATCTTCGCCAATTTCGTATTGGCAGATGAGATCAACCGTGCTCCAGCCAAAGTGCAATCCGCTTTGCTGGAAGCCATGCAGGAGCGCCAGGTAACGCTCGGCGACGAAACCTACAAGCTCGCCGCTCCTTTCCTCGTGCTCGCCACTCAGAACCCAATCGAGCAAGAAGGTACCTACCCTCTTCCAGAGGCACAGACCGACCGTTTCATGCTCAAGGTAGTGATTGGTTATCCAAAGAAAGAAGAAGAGCAGCAGATCATTCGCCAGAACATCACCGGCGCCAAGAAGCAGATCCTTCCTATCCTCAGTACCGAGGATATCATGAAGGCACGCGACATCGTGCGCAGCGTATATCTGGACGAGAAGATCGAAAAATACATCGTGGACATCGTATTCGCAACCCGTTTCCCAGAGCAATATGGCTTGGACGAGATGAAGCAGATGATTGCTTTTGGTGGTTCACCTCGTGCTTCCATCAATCTGGCTTTGGCCGCTCGTGCTTATGCATTTATCCATCGCCGCGGCTACGTAGTGCCAGAAGATGTGCGTGCCGTTTGCTATGATGTGCTCCGCCATCGTATCGGTCTCACCTATGAAGCAGAGGCCAATAATCTCACCACCGAGGATATCATTACCGAGATTTTGAATAAGGTGCAGGTGCCATAACGCGAAATGACAAGTGAAGAATTATTAAATAAGGTTCGAAAGATAGAGATCAAGACGCGAGGCTTGAGCAAGAATATCTTCGCAGGCGAATACCATAGCCAATTCAAGGGCAGAGGCATGTCGTTCAGCGAAGTACGCGAATATCAGGCCGGCGATGATGTACGCTCCATCGATTGGAATGTGACGGCCCGTCTGAACCGCCCATATATCAAGGTGTTTGAGGAGGAGCGTGAGCTGACCGTGATGCTCTTGGTGGACGTATCCGGGAGCCGCAATTTCGGTACGATCAGCGAAATGAAACGCGATATGATGACCGAAGTGGCCGCTACCCTAGCCTTCTCTACCATTGAGAACAACGATAAAGTGGGCATGATTCTTTTCTCCGACAAGATGGAGAAGTTTATCCCGCCAAAGAAGGGCAAAACCCACGTGCTGCACATCATTCGCGAACTGCTCACCTTTGAGCCCGAGTCGTCCCGTACTGATATACATCAGGCACTCCAGTATTTTGCCAACGCGCAAAAAAGACGCTGCACTACCTTTATTATCTCCGATTTTCAGGACAGCAAACTCCTGCAAATAGGCCA
>JAZRYY010000035.1:0-99114 GCA_045600985.1 Paludibacteraceae bacterium | reverse complement strand
CTACCAACAACCAGCTGGAGAGCGTTTCGCCAAACTCTTGCAGGCTGACTGCGCACCAGATATAGCCTCCGGCAGCGGTCAACTCGCTCTGACTCATCGTGATGGTGCTGCCCGACTTGCCTGCAAGCGGTGTGGTCTTGTCCGACTGGTACCATTCGTAAGTCGTTTCCAGTGTTCCGGCAGGCACGTTGGTTCCCCAATCGATGGTGAAAGTATAGCCCGTAGAGGTCTCTCCGCTCTTCACCATACAGGGGTTATACAGACTTGTTACGGGATTTATCACCTCCATTTGCGTACGATAGTCCGTACCTTCCGAGGTTACGATAGCGGCAATCAGTTTTGTCTTGCTGCTTGGGCTGGCAGTGAAAGTTGCGGCCGTTTCACCGGCAATATCCTGCCATGTTTCTCCATCGAAACTTATCTGCCATCGATAGGCAGAAGCCGTTCCGGAAGTCATCTGTGCCGTGAGTGTATAGTCGCTGCGAGTGAGGTATGCACCTTTATATATATCGCGTGCGCGCATGTGCGGGAAGCCATTCTCCCAATGCCAATAGATGCTGTCGTAAGCATTTGCATTGAGAAGCTGCAAAGAAGTACCTACGGCATCTATATGCTGAGCGGCATAGTTCACACCTTGATAGTTCTGCGGATTGTAGGCAGCTGCGGTCTCACCTGCATCCATGTGCACTTTGAGTGTACGAGCACCATTGTCGCAGATGTTGTTCGGATAGAGTTCGGTGATAGGAATGCCACCTATGCGGAAGTTATAGTATTGCGCATTGGTGATGGTGAGTTGCGTTTCAGCCGTATTGCTGTTACCCTCCCAAAGTTTGGAATAAGAAGTCCAACCAATCGAAGAAGCAGTATTGTCTTTATAGCGCAACTGACTCAATACCGGACTTATCCATGCTCTGGGTGCAGTGATATTACCGGAGTAAAAAGTATATGCGGGCATAACAGCCTGCGTTTCCTCTTTTGAGGCAGACGTCGCCATATAGCGACCGATGATGCCACCCACATTGAATTGATAAGCCTCTCCTGCAGCATAAGGATTGGTAACAAAGACAGGGTGCGTCAGCGTAATATCCACTTGTGCCGCAATATGCTGAATCTGCGTATTGGCAGGTACATTTGTTGTAACATTATATGCATTTTGCAGCGAACCAATCGATCCGCCCACAAATAGACCCGTCTTGGCTAAACTATAGTTGTAACTGCCCTCATCCGTAATCTTTGAGTTGCGAATCTCGATGTTTTGGATAGTCGTATTGCCGCTAACGATACCGGCGAGCACACCTACGTGGCAGTAGTTGGCATTGCCGGAACTACCATTATTATAGTAGAACGAGGTGTTCGTCTGATCGTGCGTCATGGTGGCATTATCAATTATCAAATTCTTGATGATGGTAGAGCCGGTTGTAGCATCGCCCCACTTGTTAGACGCAGAAGGATTGCCTACTGCACCAAAGAGACCATGATATACATTCGCACCACTAGCATTGTATTGTCCGGCACCCCAGGTGATATTCAGTCCGGAAATCTTGTGCCCCTTACCGTCGAAACTGCCCTGGAAGATCCAGTTTTGAGCGTAAGTACCATTCGTTCCATCACTGCTCATTCCCATGTGGGAGATCGGCACGAATGGTTCACTGCTCATCGTGATGTCAACGCCAAGTTCGTAGTAGGCACGATTGTAGTGGCCTTGCGACTGGTAGGCAGGATATGGCGAAGATGGTTTTGTTGTTCCCTCCCAAAGAATACTTGCGCTAAGGGTTGACAGGTACGACAACTGGCGCAGCGCTTCCTCACTATCAATGATATACGGGTTGCTGCTTGTACCGCGACTGGCAATAGCCACACCCTCGGCATCATCGTTCTTGGTTTGCAGCACACCTACCCTCAAGGCATAGTCAGCCGAGGCCACGATGGTACCACCGCTGAGGGCATTCACGCGAATGCTCTTGCCCAAACGCCAATCAGGCGTGACGGAGATAGACGAACCCGTTCCGAACGGTTTGCCATCCACATACCACTGATAGCTGTAGCTACCAGAAGAAGCCGTTACCGAGAAGGTACGCGCTGCAAAACCGCGCTGTCCCTCCTTGTCGTTGGTGATGGTGAGAGTCAGCGGAGTTGCCTTTGCAGCCTCAGCGATGTTCGCCTCCATACCGGCAATGATTTTCGTGGCATCTGTAGAACTGATGTACTTGGCATTCGAAATACCCTGATAGAAGTACATGTAGTATTTCCAATCGGAGGTGTAGAACGTTGCTAAGGTATTGTTATTGTACTGCGGGTAAAGCGTCTGCTCTACATCGCTATTCGCGTACGAGGCATTGTTGTCTGTGCGCGTCCACCATAGCACCGTCCACGAATCATACTCCATATCAAATTGACGATTCTTCTTGAGGAAAGTGTTGTCATCAATAGAGAGCCATTCCAGGTCGCTATCCGACGCATCTGCAATGGTGGCTTTGGAATAGTTGCGCTTCACCTTACCGTTGGCCGGTGCGGCGTTGTATGCGTTGGTACCGGCCAGCACGCTCTTTGAGAGGCCAAGTTGATAACCGGAGTAGAGCCACGAACCACGCTTGCTTCGCTCCACGGCATCCACTGTAGTAATATTGTCGCTGCTATACGAAGTTTGCGTAGCCGCACCGGCACTGAAGTTTGCCACCGTGGGACTGACCGCTGCAGATGGCGCATAAATTTTGCCATTATAGAAGAGCAAGTTTTCCGGCATACCGCGAGTACCCAATGCATCCAGATAGGGAGAACTCATGGTACCGATAATACCACCCACACCAAACTTATGGTTACTGATTGTACCGGCAGGAACATAGTGTGCGAGGTTGATGGTCATCCCACTGACGGCCACGTTCTTGACCGTATTAGGTTGGTAATCTTTAGCTCCGGCACTATTCTGCTGACCGAGGAAACCACCGACAAAGAATGCAACATTATTTTTGATTATTTTATCTGATGCCGGACCGGTGATTGAGCCACCGCGAACAACCATACCATCAACTGTGGTATAAGTTGCTTGCGCGCCTATTGCACCACCGATATTGACAGTGGCATTGATATTATTCGTAATGGCAATGGCAGCCGAATCAACTCTGTTGTTGAATACATTGGAGTGCGTACTGCAAGAAGCAATCAAGCCACCCATATACAAAGTAGCAACATTCACCTCGCCATTCATGGTCAAGGTAGGTTTAGTAACCGTATTTCCCTGAATAAGTACACGATAGTTTGGAGAGGCATTGCCGGCAGACACGCCAATAAAACCGCCAAGCGCAGTTGTACCGGCTGTGCTGGTTCCACTCTTATACATCGGGCTGCTATTTGCGGTAATGTCAACAGCAGACGCGGTATTATTCTGAACGGTAACGATGCCTGTAGCGCCACTGACAGCAACATTACCAACAAAACCTCCCAAACGGACCTCGTACGTTTCTCCGATGGTTTGTAGCGAGATATTATTGACGCTATTACCCTTCACCTCATGCCCCACACCGATTGTATGGCCCAGCAAACCTCCGGCATAGAACGTATATGCGCTGCCGGCCACATTTATGCTACAACTATCTACTTTATTGCTATTAATCACATTAAAACTCGTACCGGCATTACCGATGAGGCCACCCATGTAGGTTGTTCCGGTAATATTACTTTTGTGATTAACCGTAACTTTCTTCGCCACGCAATTACGAATAGCACTTGTGTTAGCCGTGCCACCGGAAGAACCAATTATACCACCCAGATAGAGACCGGTTGTTGTATTGGCAAATGTAGCCGTAAGACCTGAAATAGCCACACTATCTATCGAAGTATTATTTTCTACATAACCCAATACGCCACCTACGTAGTTGGTACTGGTGATGGTATTATTATAGTTGATAACAACGTTACTAACTTCAATATTCGAGATATTGGCTTGCTTAGCATAGGCAGTCAGCGCACCGATACGAGTTGTTCCTCCGCGCGAAGCATCCGAAGTAAAGGTCACATTGTCTATTTTCAAGTTCTTCACCTCTGCCAGACTTGTTGCACTGGCACCCTGGATGGTAGGAAAAAGACCGTAGTAGCTGTTGGTAGCGACTGGTAAGTTAACATTTTTAATCGTATGACCACCACCATCGAAATGTCCTTGGAAGGATCCCGAATTATTTGAGCCATACGTCCAAGCGATGTTGTTAAGGTCAATATCTGAGGTCAACTTCCAATAATAAGGAGACTTGTAGCCAGTCCAATTTGATCCAGTCATCTGAACAATTCGCATAAAGTATGCAAAACCCTTTGCATCTTTAATCAAGTATGGAGAAGCCTGCGTACCGGCACCTGTAATACCATTCTCTGCAAACTTATTATTGTTATTATCAGTAATCGTTCCATCCCACACGCTGGTGCTTTGGGCATATAGGGTGCCTGCTCCTATCACGATGGTGAGGAGCAAAAGGGAGATGATATGTCGGGCTGTATTGCGCATGTACGTATTATATATTGTGTGTTAGTAGGGGTGTCTATGAGTTTATAGAATTGCTTACTTTCCAGGCTTACCGGCTTTCCTCTCTTATTTCTCCAATCTGCACATTGGTGTCACCCGTGACTTTGGCTTTATCGGGATGCCCGTTTTCGCCTTCGCCACCGCCAAACACTTCGCCTTCAATGATGCCGCCAAGGATGGTGACGTTCGTATTGCCCTCCACAGCGCCCAACGCACCTCCGCCAAAGATGTTGCCGGTGAAAGTCCAGTTGGGATTCGGTGTGTCGAAGTCATCCGGCATACGAGGGTCAATGGTCACGTTGGTATTGCCATAGACCTTGGCGATGTTGAGGAACTCTGTATCCGTACCAACTGCACCAGTAGCCTTTACGCCCGCGCCGCCGCCAAAGATGTTGCCATTGATAGTGCCGCCATAGATATTGACATTGGTGTTGCCATAAACAGTTGCTACCGTGAGGAAATCCGCTTTCTTTCCAGAAACAGCGGAAGTGTAATACGTTGAAGCGCCATATCCTCCGCCGTAAACGCCGCCATTGATGGTGCCGCCATAGATATTGACATTCGTCTCACCCCACATCGAACCGGCACCTGGCAAAGCATAAGTAACCGTCAATGCATCTGAGTATCCGTAACTTCCGCCATAAAGACCACCATTGATCTCGCCGCCATAGATATTAAATTCAGTAACGGTATTGGCAAGGTCGATTCTCTTTTCCGTACCATCCATGCGTGTCGTGAACTCCACGATGGTCTTGCCTGCATCGTATGGCTGGTAACGGATTCCGCTAAAAGGATAGCCCGCATAGGTTGCACCATTATCCGGATATGGAATAAACTTGTCGGTTGTATGAGACTCACCATCTGGGCTCTTGAGGCCACTGATACCCCCTGCCGACAGATATGCGCCAGACTTAATCGTACCTCCGTACATATTCAGTTGGCTAATACCATAGAATGCAGCGTTACACATACCTGAGCTGGTGCCACTTCGGCCAAGACAAGCACCATAGTATTGCTCAATTACGATATCAGTATTATTTGCCGTACCGCTCTCCCAGCCCTTAGGTATAAGATTAACTACAGCACGCCCAAAGTAGGAAGAGCATGATATTCCTGCATTTTCTGCAGCCTGGATATTCATGCCTTGAGTTGCAGCCACCAGTTTGCCTATTGTTGCACGCTTGATGTTGTATTGGATGTCGCAATACTCGGTTCCTTGGGTAGAACCAGCACAGCAAAACGCTATATCATGCGTGATGCCTTTTTTCGTATTCCACTTGGCATTCTCTATAGGATCGATGTCCAGTTCCATGATGCCCATCAACGGGTATTGCGGTGTACCGATCACATAACGCTGCTTTATTAAAGCATCGGTCGTACCTGTCGTGCGGCAACTCAGGATACGTCCAAACTTGCCAGAACGGATGGTAAGCTTCATCGGCTTTGTAGGATTAGGCCAAGGCTTGACCGTAAAATCATGTGTATCGTCATACATCATGATTTGAAAGTCTGGAGCCGTTTTATCTGCCAAAGCACCATTGGACGTTGGCAGAAAAGCAGTAATATCATCCATGCTACATCCTACGTCGAAGACTGTATTGTAAAGATGCAGGTTTAGGATGGTATTGCTGCCTCCACCAAATCGGATATACTTGAACTTTGTGTCGGCACCGATATACGATGTACCTCCTGTAGCACCAATTTGTATTTTTCCGCCAGCTTTTACCATGGCACCTGTAGTATTATCTGCTGTCCATGGCCATACGCCTGTGATGGTAGCAGGTTTGCCTTTCGATGCAGTTTCGTTTACAGAAAAATTTACCGCAGCTTGGTCGCACACCACGATGATATTCGTATCCCAAGCGGCATCGCGGTCGGCATCGGTGGTTCCGGTGTAGGTTGGCAGTTTGCTGTAGGCGTTAGCCCATGTTCCAACAGCATTCTCGCGGCTACTACCATCGCCATTTCCGGTTGCGCCACCAAGCTTCAGATACACCACTTGATACGTCTCCATCACGCCATCGCCATCATAGTCGCGCTGCTCCTGGCCTGCCCATGCACGCGTAGCGAACAGGGAGAGCATGAGGCACATGATGGTTTTCTTCTTTATGTACGTTTTTCTTCCAATCCACAGCACATAGCCCAGTGCCATCAGGAGCATCGGCCAGAGGACATCACCTACAGGCTGATCGTAGCTGGTGATGATTGGATTATCCATCGTGCTATTTTCCTGACCGGTTATCAAGCCCGGCTTATCACCTTCATAAACCGTCAACTCGCCAAACGGTTTGCCTACAAGCGAACCCTGGTTGACGCTGGTCCGGCGAATCACTTTCGGAGCGGTTGCAGCCACAGCCGTAATAGCGCTACTGCTGTTGGCGCGAGGTGCACCCACGGAAACGCTACTGCTGCTTCCGCCGCTACCGCTGCTTCCGACGCCACCGCTGCTCTTCGCCTTCTCCGTGCTAGCACCTATGATACCTATCGATTGGTTGACGCCGGCAAACGAGTTGCTATGCGAAGGGCTGGCCACAGCCGCATAGCTGCCGCCACTTGCCCGACCCAAAGAGGATGTAGGTACAGAAGGTACAGATATATTGGTGCTGGAAGATGATGAAGCGCGACGACTAACAGACGGACCATGATACGTGGGCAGTACGTTTCTAACCACAGGCGCCACAATGGACGGCCGAGATAGTTGCTCGCCCGGATCAACAAGCACGAGCACGCCAAGCGCAGCGCTACATACCAGCGCCGTGATGATGGCTTGTCGCATCCCTGATCCTATGAGGCTAAAGAGTTTCACGTATTGCTTTCTTTTTTTCGGCTATTGCCTATACACTTTAAGGCGTGCACATTTCACAATGTGTACGACGGGTCTACGCGTATGGTGCTTACCACGCGGACTAATTCAGGCAGCAAATTTATATTTTTTTTCATATATATGCAAATTTTTTTAAGAAAAAACCAGCATTTTGGACCAAATGGTGCATTTTATTTGTAGAAATAGCACTATGGGGGGGGGTAAAAATGGAGGTTAGAGTTATTGGTTTGGAGTTAATGATTAGTGGGCAATGGCTGGAATTAAGGGGATAGAACGAAATGCAAAAAAAACAATTACGAGCGAGCAGAGACCGCTAACTTCCATACTGCCCGCAAGGCAGTTAATTCTTTTTCCCATAAGCGCACCCATTCGCTGCGCACTTCTTTTTTCATTTTTGCCATAATTATGCGTTTTGAAGTCCGTCAAGGGACTTTTTTTGTGTTTTTCTGCAAAATTATAACATTTTTTTGCATTTGGAAAAAGCAATGACATGGACGCCTTGGGAGGAGTTTGTGAAAATGAGTGAGCAGATGGGATTCCTATGAGGTACTTATCAGGTACTTATGAGGAACTTATCATCGACTACGTGTGGATGATAGGTTCTTTTTTGTGAATGTAGGACTTATAATACTCTCGGTGACCCGAGAGGAACGGTAACTGCCTCGGAAACACAAGGAAACACGAATAAACGCAAGTATTCGCAAAGAAAGGCAAGGAAACGCAAGGAAACGTAGGGAAACACAAAGTGGCGCGATGGAATGCAGTAATTTTGCAGTCGATTTCTGATACGGGACGGCGATAGTATCGCCTGACAATAAACGAAATCATCATTATTAACATTTAAACATTATTTAATTATGGGAAAAGCGTAAGCCCCTTTACAAGTAAAAAAGGAATGGGGCACCCATGCGGATGCCCCATTTGCATTATTCAAGTAAGCAGGATTAGAGTTTCACACCTAATGCGCTATAACGAATACCATCTTTGATAATGACCAACTGGCCATTCTCAAAAAGCTTCTGGGCGGTAGTTTCCGTTGCCACCAGTTCCAAAGCCGTAGCATCTTTATCGGTAACCTTGGTGGTGGTGACGGTGAGATAATAATCGCGAGCCTCGTTTACGGTGAAGTCAGGAGTCTGGCTGCCGTTGTTCCAATTGTTGAAGATGAGATTATAGGTGCCGGTGGTGGTGACATCATATGGATACACCTTGTATTCTACGCCGTCTATCGTCTCCGTGCCAATCATCGCTGCGCCTGGCCATCCTCCATAAAGCTCGCTATCGCCATATGCGTACAAGCCGAGGGTAGCCCAACCGGTTTGATCATTGACGTAAATATAGTGAGCAGCTTCTGGTGCTGCTGCCTTCACGAACTCGAGGCTGACATTATCGATAGCCAGACAAGGAGCAGACTGGCATACGGTACCGGTTGACGTACAAATCGACCAGCAAAGGAAGAGATCGGTACCTGCTGCAAAATGATAAACGAGGTCTGCCTCCACGTGCTGCACGAAACCAGGAACCGTTTCAAAACCCGTTTGACCTCCGGCTTTTGGATTGAGCCAGGTGAAGGTTTCGCCGGCTTCCGTCCAAGCCACACCATTGCTTGAGGTGAAGAGCTTCACATAGAAGAGATTTTCATTGCTGCCCTCACGATATTTCTCGATATCGTATGCCACACGGATGGTGTCGAAATGAGCGGTACCATCGTTGGTGAGATGGGTCATAACGTTGATAGTGCGTGCACCTCCGTCTACGCCGGTGGTCATACCGCCAATAGCACGGTCGGGATTACCCGGCATACCGAGATTCCACGTGCCGTTGGACGCATTAGCTGGGAGATTAGCGCCACCCTGATACTGCGTAGTAACAGAAGCGTCGGCATAAGCGCCAATCGTGCGTGGACCTACCTGATTGCGCTCTACTCGCCATGCGTATGGCAAGGTGGTTTCCAAACCATAAGCACCATTCTTACCGCTCACGGCTGTTGCATCTGCTGCCGGATAAGCAATCGTATCGAAGTTTTCTGCTACGATGCTATTGGTTAAGTTAACGGCAATTGCAGGCAACTGAACCACTACCGTTACCATGTCGGCCACCTTTACCGTAGAATGAAGATTATCCGTACCTACCGTAGCATTAACGGTGTAGTCGCCAGCGGTTGCACAGCTGAAGACGCTATCGGTGAGTTGTGCGCCAGAATAGCTGGCATCCACCTTATTGATTGAAACGCCATTGGCATCAATGCTATGCGCCTCGAAGCGAATCGTATGTGCATACACATCCATGGTTTGAGGAGTAGCTGCAATAGCCTGTGCAGCCAAAGTGCGCATCTGAGCAGCCTCTGCGTCGGTCACGGTAGAAGGCTTCCAGGTGATGGTGGAAGGATCAACGCCATAGATGGTAGCATATTCCAATACAGCGCCCAGATAAGTGGTCATCTGCGTAGGGTGACGATCATCTTTGAACCAACGATTGCCCTGGGTCATGACAGAAGCATCGGCTGTGTAAGCCAATTCATATGCTACGCCTACAGGCGAGAGAACGAGTCCCAACTCCTGTGCCATATCCAAATAAGCCTGCTTGAGGGCTGCATTATTGGCGTGCGTATCGCCGTTGCCTACCAATGCCCAATTGATTGGAAGAATAATAACGGCATTCGGGTTGGCACCATTGGTGCGGATGTAATTAACCCAATCCACCACGCTCTCGCGGAAACCAACGAAATTAGTGAGAGGCTTAGTGGTTTGCTCCTGAAGGATGATATGGGTGTAGGCATTATCACGGATGAGTTTGCGTGCAGAAGGCGTGCCCGCTTCGGTGAGGCCTTCGCCCTCATCATAGTGATACTTGAGGGTCTTACCCAAATTGGTGTGAGCCGTCCAAGAAGCATTCTTGCCCATGGCTGCTGCCATCTGATTGAAATGTACGTCCTGGAACTCATTCTCATAATGGATGAGGGAATTATTGAGCGAGAGGATCTTCACTTCAGCAGGAACAGCGGTTGGGAGCACAGCGGACGTTGGCCAAAGAGCCACACCCGCAGATACGAGTGGTGCATCAGGATCAAGCGTAGTCACGTTGTGATCGCCTGAGAAGCTATACGCGTCTGAATCATACTGTGAACCACCATTATTATGGAAAATAAGATTAACTGCTGCTCCAGGTTGACCTTCCATAGGAATCTTATACGCTCCGTTCTCCTGTGGATATGAGCGCACGTTCACGCCCGGCCAACCGCCAAACCATTCCTTTCCACCGTACGCATAGACATAGAGGTTGGTCCAATGAGCGCTACCATCCGTTACGTAGAGATAATGCGTTTCATCCTGAGCTGGTGCATCGTTGATATTGCCCCAAGTAACGGTTGCGCTATTCTCTGCAAACACCTTGATGTAGTCTTTGCCTTCGGTGCCGGTAAGAGAGATATTGCCCGTTTTATTCCAGGTGCCACGCTGCTCATATACATACTCAAACGTGCCGGCTGGGCAGTTGAATTTATAAATCTTGGCAGCTTCATCATGCACCTCGCCTACCACAGAAGTGACAGCATTGGCTGCATCCAGGAAATACATGGTTTGGCTCACGCCATCATTGCACCACCATGAAACGGCACTACAATTCATGTAGAGCACATCGCCGGCAGAGAACGTACGTCCGGCAAACATCGTTGCAGCCATCAGGAGGGCTGCAAAAAAAGTGAAAATTTTCTTCATGATAAAAACAAGCGTCCTCCCATCCCGCAGAAGGAGAGGACTATATTAACTATTAATAAATGATTTTGTATTCGTAAGGAGCAAGCGTCATGGTTTCGCCGCAGCATGGCAGCGTGCAGATCTGCTCTTCCGGCGTGATATTTACCACTACCACCAATTTGCCAGCTTCCGACTCATAGCGGATGCATGCCACCTGCTCATTCATCTCTTCCGTATGGAATATCTCTGGCTCTACGGCGCGGAGATGAGCCGTTTCGTGGTAGGTTTTCATGAGCTGCTGGAAAGCCGCATACGTATCGGGATTCTCTGTCCAATCCATGATAACAGACTCATTGGAAGGCACGCAGAAATTGATGCGCTGCATATAGCCAATCTCCTGTGAAGAATAGATAAGAGGTACGCCACCAAGGAAATAGGTAAGGCAGGAAGCGGCCAAGAGGCCTTGCTGGGTTTCATAGCACTCTTCGCTGGCATGCTCTGAGCAAGCATCATGATTGGTGATATAGCGAAGACGCATCTTTCCTTCTGGCGTGGTGGCCATCTCCTGCTCGTGCGCATTATAGAGATAGCTGAGCGAATCACGACGATAGAGACGCTGAACCTGGCCCAGATAATCCCAACTATAGAGCCAATCAAAGCCAGACTCATATAATTCGTAACGGCCCGTTTCTGCCAGCATAAGTGCATCCTCCTTGACGGCACGAATATCATTGATAATGAGCGTCCAAACGCTATCCGTGAGACCTTCTGCATAGTCGCAACGGAAACCATCAATGCCGGCTTCAGTCATCCAATAGGTCATGGCATCCACCATTGCCTCGCGTGCAGCAGGATTATTATCGTAATCAAAGAAGGTGACATCTTTCCACCACATCTCAGGACGAGATACCGGGCCCGTGAACCATTCCGGATGCTCAATAGCCCAAGGGTTATCAAACGCAGCATGATTGGCAATCCAATCGAGGATAACGCGCATATCACGTGCATGAGCATGCTTAACCAACGTCTTCAGATCGTCCAACGTACCAAACTCTTCCTTTATACCCTTAAAATCACGTACACAATATGGCGAGTTGGCCGTTTTTTCAATACCAATCGGATGAATAGGCATGAGCCAAAGCACGTTCACGCCGAGCGATTGGATCTCATCCAAGCGAGCATCTACTGCTTTGAAAGACTCATCAGCAGCAAAGATTTTTTCATTTACCTGATACACCACCGTTTCATTGCCTTTTGGCAACTCGGCCGGCTTTTGGCAAGCAACAAGAGAGAGAGCTGCTGCAGCCAAGAGAAGAAGGGATTTTCTCATTGTAGTAATATTTTCGAGGGTTATCTGAGTTTCAAGTTTCAACGTTTCAGAGTTTCATGTTTATTTCATCAACTCTACGA
This sequence comes from Paludibacteraceae bacterium, assembly GCA_045600985.1. GTDB lineage: Bacteria > Bacteroidota > Bacteroidia > Bacteroidales > Paludibacteraceae > Colicola. The sequence continues at coordinate 86,675 of JAZRYY010000035.1, read as the reverse complement.
GGATAGTGCCACGAGCAGGCACCACAATATTCTTGCTAAAATCATATTCGGCACCCGTGAGGCAATCCACCGCACGAGTACGGCCCTGCATAGCGTCCTGATAATATTTCACATCCAGAATCTGCTCGCTATCGGTACCGCTAAGCACCACCATGATAATGCGATCTTTGAGGGTGCGAGTATACACATAGCAGCCGCCATTATAGCCGGGTGCAAAATGCATGAGGCTACCTTCGCTCACCACTGGGCAGGTTTTGCGCCAGCGCAGCAAAGCGCGGAGATAATCATGTGCCTCATTCTCCTCTTGGGTACGACCGGCAGCCGTAAAGGCATCACGGCTATCGCCAGCCCAACCACCAGGAAAATCCTTGCGGATAGAGCCATCGCCTTCTGATTTAGGGCCATGCATGAGAAGCTCGCAACCATAGTAGATCTGAGGAATACCGCGGGTGGTAAGAAGGAACGTCATACCCTGCTTAAACTTGGTGACGCCACCGTCGCCCACATGATTGAAACGACTTACATCATGGTTATCAAGGAAAACGAGGAGGTTATTGGGATCTTCATAAAGGAAATCCTGCGCAAGCGCCTCATAGAGCTTGAAAATACCCTCAGAATGCTGCTCATCATAGCGGCTTTCCTTATCAAAAGCATCCTGGCAAACGAAGAGCAGATTGAAATCCATAGAGGTTTTCAGGTTGGATTGGGTATTGCTCAAACGAGAGTTGCGCTGCCACCATGCCGTGAAACCAGGCCCCACAGGATACCATGTTTCGCCTACGATATTGAAATCAGGATATTCTTCCAGCACAGCCTTGCACCAATCGCTCATGAACTGATAATCGGCATATGGGTGCGTATCCTGGCGAATACCATCAATGCGGGTGTATTCAATCCACCAGATGCTATTCTGGATGAGATACTTATGCACGTGGCGGTTCTGCTGATTGAGATCAGGCATATCCGGGGTGAACCAGCCATCGGTGAAGCCCTTACGATCGCTTGGCGCAGCGTATGGGTCCATCACCGTCCACTTATTATGGTTGCAACCGATATACTCATTATGATTATTGCACCAATCGCTGGTAGGCAGATCGCGCATCCACCAGTGGTCGCCACCGCAATGGTTGAAGATCATATCCATTACCACCTTCATGCCGCGCTCATGCGTTTTATCGATGAACTCAATATATTCATCCATGGAGCCATAGCAGGGATCGATGGTGTAGAAATCATTGATTGCATAGCCGTGGTAGCAGCGAGGGCTGTTCTTTACGACAGGATTAAGCCAAATAGCAGTCACGCCGAGGTCGTCGAGATAATCCAGATGGTTGATAACGCCACGGATATCGCCACCATGGCGAGCCCATGGGCTTTCACGATTGATGCGTGCCTCCGGGAAATTATTTGCCTGATCGCCGTCGGAAAAACGGTCAGGCGTGATGAGGTACATCACATCGTGGCTATCGAAACCCTGCGCACCCATCTTGGCGTTGCGAGCACGCAACTCCCATTGGCGCTTAAGGCTCTTTTTGCCCTGCTTGAACGTGAAAGTAACCGTACCGGGCTTAGCATCCTCAGCAACGGTGAGATAGAGGAAGAGATAGTTGGGATTTTCCACCTTGGCTACCTCATTGAGCTCAACTCCAGGGTAATTAACGTCAACGCTGGCGGCTGAGATATTGGGGCCGTGCACAAGAAGTTGCACGGTTTTATCTTGCATACCAACCCACCAAAAAGCAGGTTCGAAGTGCTGAATTTCCAGTTTATTGGTTGCGGCCAAACCTGCCATCGAAGGCAAAAAAAGAGCCAACAGAGACAAAATAGTCAGAAGATTGCGTTTCATGGTAGTACAGAATGCTCCCCCTCCGCCAATTCATGACGGAGAGGGACGATGAAAGTTTTTTAAAGGGAATAAATCTTATATTCGTATGCAGCCAAATTAATGTTGCGAGGAAGACGCTCCTTGGCATCCGTAAGGCGATTCATCATTTCCTGATTGATGAGGACCTGTGGAGCAGCCAACGTTTGCTCATTGGCACTGAGATTCACCACCACGAGGAGTGTGCCGGCCGCCGATGTATAGGTGAAGGCTGCCACCTTCTGATTGGAGGTGATGCGCTCCTGCTTTCCGCCACGAAGGGTGGCCGTAGCGCGATATACCTGCATCATTTTCTTGAATGCAGCCAACGTTTCAGGATTACTGCTCCAATTCATGATAACAGAACTATTGGATGGCACGCAGAAGTTGATTTTCTGCATATAGCCAATTTCCTGCGATGAATAGATCAGCGGTACGCCGGCCAGGAAATACGTGAAGCAAGAAGCAGCCAAAAGGCCCTGCTGCGACTTATAGCATTCCTGATTGCTCTTATCTGAGCAGGCATCATGGTTGGTTACGTAGCGAAGACGCATCTTGCCATCCGGCGTAGATGCCAATTCCTTATCGCTTACGCCATAGATAGAGGCTGGTGAAGAGTTATACACATTCTGAATAGCACCGAGATAACTCCACGAGTACATCCAATCAAAGCCAGCGGTAAAGAGCTCCAAACGGCTCGTCTCGGCCAGCATAATAGCTTCTGGCTTGATGGCACGAATAGCCGTGATGGCTTCTTTCCAAAAATCATCCGGACAACCTTGTGCGTAATCACAACGGAAGCCATCAATATCCGCCTCTTGAATCCAATAGGTCATGGCATCGATCATAGCCGCGCGCATGTCCTTATTATTGAAATTAAAAGGCTTAACGTCGTTCCAATTCTTTTCGTCGCCAGAGGCCGTTCCATACCAATCGGGATGAGCAGCCACCCATGGATTATCCAAAGCAGAATGATTGGCGATCCAATCAAGAATCACTTTCATACCTTTGGCATGAGCGTGACCGACCAACGTCTTCAAATCGTCCATTGTGCCGAAATTAGAGTTAATCCCCTTAAAATCTTTTACGCAATAAGGCGAATTAACACTCTTTTCCTGTCCGATTGGATGGATAGGCATCAGCCAAAGCACGTTCACGCCGAGGGCTTCAATCTCGTCGAGGCGAGCATCAACAGCCTGGAATGAATTGGTTTTGGCAAAAATCTTCTCGTTGGCCTGATATACCACATACTCATTGCCAGGGGTTACATCCACCACAGGAGGAATCGTATCCGTTGGCTTATCCTTATCAGGTTCCGAAACAGGAGGATTCGGGGGTGTGCAGGCCCAAAAACCTGCACATCCCAAAATCGACACAATCAATATTATTAACTTCTTCATAAAGAGGGAAGTTCGTGAATTGGGGAATTATTTGCGGAACAAGCGACGGATAGCAGCAGCCTGCGCAGCCGTAGGCTTCATTTCTTCCATCGCACCATCCTTAACGGTATAGAAGAGTTCCGTCTTTGCACCAACCTTCAAGGTGAAAGCGTCATACTGTTTCTGATCGGCTTCTGCCAACTCAGAATATCCCTTGTTGTTGATAATCAGATTGAACTCTGAGCCATATTCTGCTTTGAACTCGTAATGATGGAAAGCCTGACCGAAGAAGGTTGCTGTTTCCCATTCTGCCCACTTAGCACCTGGCCAACCACCGAAGAGCTCGCTGGTACCCCATGCATAAAGGTAATGCATATTGGTAGAAGCATCTACGAGGTAGAGATTAGTGGTGATGGTATCCTTCACCGTCACGTAGATCGTATCGTGACCGGTTGGTTCAGGATCATCAGGAGTTGGTTCAGCCTTTGGATATTCGTAGGTCAAAGGATCTTCAATGCGATTGAAGGTCTTATCCTCATTGATGATCACGTAATAGATACTATCGCCAGCGGTAAGCGTAGGAACAAGCACATCATCGATCTGGATATCATGACCATTGTTGTTGATAATCACATGTTCCGTTTTGCCTGCATTAGCAGCACCAAGATCGAAGTAGTACCAGTCAAAACCTTTGAACTTAAAGGTACCGGTAGGTTGCATACCCGGCCAACCGCCATTGAGGTCGTTCACGTCGCCCCACATATAGAGAGCCAATTCTTCCCAACCTGCGTTATTGCAAACATATACTGCGTCTCCGTCGTGAGTAAGGCTAGGCCACTTATCGCTGCTGCCACTGCCGCCACCGGTTGCCCATTCGCCATTACCGATAACAATCTGCTTTTCAGCCATATTAACGGTGATGGTGTAGGTGCCTTGCGCAATGGTTACACACTGATCTGAACCATCTTGCAACTTAAGATCAAGCACAGCGCCTTCGGTGAGAAGAGCGTCGTTGGCACCCCAACGTGCTGCATTCACAGTGCCCCAATCATCGTTATCAGCGCCCTTAGCGGTGAGGATAGCGAAATAAGAGGTCTCGCTCGTGAAGGTGAATTCGCCACGGAAAATATCGGTACCTACCATCTCAAACTCGAGCACGTCAGCAGGCGTCCAACCGATGCCTTCCACGTTACCGATGATGTAGAGGTGCTCATACTCGCCAGGAACAATTTCACCCGGTTCGTCGTTGTCCGTCTTGAAATAAGAAGCCCAACGCATACCCCAAAGGTTGGTCCACTGGCCGAACGTAATATCGGTGGTGAGCGTGTCCACTTTGCCCTTCATATCGCAAAGCAAGCCATTCTTTTCGCTACCGAAGGTGAAGCCATCCTTCAGAGTTTTGCCTGCAGCTGTGAAATCGCTCTCATAGAGATAGATAGCCCACTTCTTATCGTTTTTCGTTTTTTCGAGGAGGTACTTATCACCCTTGTTGAATTCACCGGTGATATAGATCTGCTCATCCAAAGCGGTGCCCGCAGGAGCGATGAACTCCAAGAGGATAGCATCAGCCTTGGTCTCCATTTGCTGAAGTTCGTGGTCGAAGACGAGTTCTTCGTTCTTGCAACCGGTCAGCGCAAGCGCTGCCGATGCAAGGAGGAGAAAGGTATAATTTAATATCTTTTTCATAATTGAAATTCGTTTAAACTTTTAAACTCTTAAACCATTAATAGCCAGGCGTTTGCTTGAGACCTGGGTTTACACCAAGAGCCACCTGTGGCAATGGGAACCACTCGTACTTGCGGTCACGCTTAGCAGGATACTCGGTCTGGCCAAAGAACCACCATTCACCCTGGGTGAACTTATCGAAACGACGGAGGTCGGTACGACGACGACGACCTTCACCGAGGAACTCAAGACCCCACTGATGGAGCATCCATTCTTCTGGCGTCCAAGAAGCAGCCACATCATCTGTAGGAGCACCCGTAAAGTAGCGCTTACGCACGTCGTTAACGAGTGACTTCATGCCAGCAGCATCGCCCTTACGCATCTTGCACTCTGCAAGCGTGTAAACCACTTCAGCGAAACGGAACTCAACCTCAGAAATCTCCTGATAGTCGATACCGGTTTCAACCGGGTACATAGGATATTTCATCAAACGGTAGCCAGAGTTGGTTTGACCCCAACGAGGACTCTCCACTTTTTCTACAGTATGAGCGACATCGCTGGAAGTACCGCTGAACTGACCAACCTGATCCACATAGATAAGTGGCATTTCATTGCGATCGGCATCAGCCAGGATAGGATCGCCAGCTACGTGATCCTTACCATCAGCAGATTCAGCAGCAGACTTCGCGCTACGATATTTCATAGCCCCCTTGAGGAAGAGACCACCATTCCAGCGGCCATTCTTAGGGAAGTCGTAGCTTTGCTTACGAAGGTCGCCATCTTCAAAACGTGCATATACAGCGCCAAGTTTATGATTGTAAGGAGCGCCAAGGAAGCACTGAGGATCAGATGAATTGAAAGCCGTGCCATCCGCATTTACCTTTGGTGAACCAGCAAGGTCCTCACCATTGTTATCATATGATGGAGCGAGGCAAGTACAGTTCCAGCCAGACTGGTTGGTAGCAAAGCAATCGGTGATATCCGTATAGGTGTAAGGCAAACCAGGGCAGTTACGCATCCAACCGGTGTTGAGCTGACCCTGCTTTTCAGCGAACGCAAATACCACCTCAGGGCACTTTTCGTTGCCGAGTTCAAATACCTCACGATAATCGTTGGCAATGCTATACGTACCGAATTTGCCATCATATAAATCCTGAGCGAGCTGCTCGCACTCTGCATAGCGATCTTCGCCAATGAAAACCTGCGCATTAAGGAGCAGACGCATTTTGAGGATACGGTTCATAGCAGGGCTGACACGCTGTGCACCCTTGTACTGCAAATTAGGCAACGCCTCATCAAGTTCTTTTACGATGGCATCAAACATGAGTTTGCAACCTTCGTTGAAATCGGTAGAGATAGAGCCAGGAACATCAGCGCCGGCATCCAACTTGAGTGCCAATGCACCACCCCAGAGCTCATAATTATTATAGTACGCCCATGCGCGGAGGGTGCGAACCTCAGCAATGTATGCGTCTACCTGATCTTTGGTCATGCCAATAGAAGCAGGATCCAGCTTCTCAAGATCGGAGATGAGGGTGTTACTGAAAGCAATCGTTTGCCAAGCAGACTCCCATGCCTGATTCACAATCTTAGCTTCAGAAGTCCAAGTGTGAGAAGAGAGGACGAATTTCAAGCCTTCATCCCATCCCCAGCCACCTGCATTCCAGGTACGCCATGCGATCTGATCGGCAGAGAACTCCTGCAGATAATAGAAATATTCGCAGAAACCATATGCAGCACGTGCGTAGATAGCACCTACGGCACCCTTGACGCTGCCTTCGTTCTGGTAATAAAGCGATGCGTCGATATTGGAGTAGTTCTTCTCCGTCAAATCGCAACCGCTCAAGGCAACCATGCCCAAGCCCAATACGAGGGAATATAATAATTTCTTCATTTTCATAATTCTTTTTGTGTTAAACCTTAAATTTTTAAACCTTTAAATCGTTAACTCTTATTTAAGATTCAACGTAACGCCCAAAGCGAGCTGGGTAGCTGTAGGATAAGCGCTGCTGTTGTCCACACCAGGAGTGATACCGGTAGACTGAACGATAGAAGGATCGTTGCCAGAGTACTTGGTGATGGTGCAGATATTCTTAGCGGTAAGATAGAGACGACAGTTCTGGAAATACTTAGCTTCCTTGGCTGTGAAGTTGTAACCAATAGTGATGTTATCCAACTTGAAGTAGTCGCCCTTCTCGAGGAAGTAGTTAGAAACCACGCCACCATGAGAGGTAGCTTCTTCCTTGTAAGCAGAAGCGAGCACATTGGTAGCACCGGTCTTGAGAAGACCCATACCGTAACGGCGGTTATTCCAAATATCGAAGCCGAATGCGCCACGCCACATCATAGAGAAGTCCCAATTCTTATAGGTCCAGCTATTGTTCCAAGAGAGGAAGTGCTGAGGTGCGCCATTACCGATATGACGCTTCCACTTGAGATCAGCCTGCGAAGCCAATACAGGCTCAGCGGTTTCGGTTTCAGAATAGGTAACTTCGTAGCCGGCATCACCAGGCATGCGGCCTTTTGAGTCAGCGATCTTAGCGTAGCTAACCACCATCAACTGGCCATTGTCGTCTACGCCAGCATACTGATAGCCATAGAACTCACCGATGGTGCCACCTTCTTCCACGCGGAAGAGATATTCGTTAGAGCCAACGCCACCTTTGTTGTAGAGCTCGAGGTAGTCTGCCTTATACACGTCAGAAGAGAGCTTGGTGAGGACAGTTTTGCCCCATGAGTAGTTAACACCCATGTTCCAATTGAAATCCTTGGTCTTGATTACGTCGCCGTTGAGCACAACTTCAACACCCTGGTTGGTGGTGGTACCTACGTTGACGAGAATCTTGTTGTATGCAAATGGAGGCATTGGTGCCGTATAATTATAAAGAAGGTCTTGCGACTGACGGTTGTAGTACTCGATGCTACCATGGAGACGTCCCCAGAGATCGAAATCCACACCAGCATTGATAGCCACGTTCTTTTCCCACTGGAGGTCGGCATTAGAGTTGGCAGTAGGAGCATAACCAATTACCCACTCGCCATCCATGAAGTAAGAATCCTTAGGACCATAGAGCGCCATAGACTTATAAGGGTCGAAATCTGAACGACCGGTGACACCATAAGAAACACGAGGCTTCAAGCTCTTGAGTACAGAAGAAGCAGGATCCATGAATCCGCATTCCATCATTTCCCATGCGAGAGAAACAGAAGGGAAGTTACCCCACTTGCGGTTAGCACCGAACTTGGTAGAACCCTCACGACGGTAGCTTACAGAAGCAAAGAGCATATCACGCCAGTTGTAGTTGATACGACCGAAGAAACCAGCGAGAGTGGTTTCGTTCATGTAGCTTGACATAGAAGCAAGACCTTCGCCAAGATACGTACCTGCGCTGATATTGTTCCAAAGGGTTGCGTCATCAGCGAAATTGCGGTTTTTCTCACGCATCTGCTCATAGTAGTTGCGCTCCCAGCTGTAGCCACCCACGAACTTCACGCTGTGGTCGCCCATCGAGAAACCATAGTTGAGCAACCACTCTACTCGATGCGTCTGCCATTTCTGATATTCAAGTGTTGCCGTACCGGTAACGCCATCCCAGTAGCTTTCGTTAGACTTAGAGGTTGAATAGTTATCACTCTTAAGATCATTGTACTGGATTGCGTAATTTACATTGGTAGAAATATTATGGTACTCATTGTGCCAAATATTATATTTAAGGTCTACATTTCCGAGCAGGTACATACGCTTACCCTGGCTCTTGGTTTCGTTGAGTACAGTTACAGGGTTAGAAGCGCCGGTTACGTCGGTAGGCTGATAGTACGTGCCATTCTCGTTATAGATAGGCATGGTAGGGTTCTTGGAAAGAGCGTTATCAACCTGACCATCATTGCCCCAAGTTTCGTTTACACGGCGGCCAGAGAGGCTACCAGAGAGCACGAGGTGATCGCCCAGGAATTTCTGCTCAGCAGCAAAACGAGCGCCATACTCGCGACGTGCAGAGATAATATCCAAACCCTTAGCATCCTTGAAGTTGAAGCTGGCGGTGTAGTAACCATTCTTGGTAGAACCATTAATGGCAACATACTGGTTTACATCGTAGGTAGCCTTCTTCACGATAGCGCCATACCAATCAGTATTGTAGCCATAATCGGTGTTGTAGCGAGAACGACGATATTCGTCAGCGGTAAGCACGCGTGGGTGACCATTAGCGACGTTGCAGTCGAAATAAGAATCATAAGTAACAGAGAAGCTGCCAGCCTCATTGCCTGCACCCTTCTTGGTAGTAACCAAGATGACGCCGTTAGCACCACGAGTACCATAGATAGCAGCAGAACCTGCGTCTTTCAAAACGGTGATAGACTCAATGTCCTGAGCAGCGATGTTGCGGATATCACCACCGGCAATACCGTCGATAACAACGAGTGGACCATTGCTTGCAGTAAGCGAACCAGCACCACGAATCTGCAAATCAGAACTTGAGTTAGGATTGGCAGCAGCAACGGTAGAAACGTTCAAGCCGGCGATTTTACCCTGGAGCATTTCCATAGGGTTGTTCATAGCGCCCTTGTTGAAGTCCTTGGCGTCGAGTTGTACAATAGAAGAGCTGACCTCTTTCTTCGACAAGCTACCATAACCGATGACAACCACTTGCTCCAGCATTTGGCTGCCCTCCGAAAGCTGAACGTTAATAACGGAACGGCCGTTGACAGGCTCATCCTTATCGTCGAAACCGACGTAAGAGAAATGAAGCACGGCATCAGCTGCTACATTGTTAAGTTCATAATTACCGTCAAAATCGGTGACGGTACCTACTGTTGACCCCACAATTTGTGCAGTCGCTCCAATGAGCGGCTCTCCTGTCGGGTCGGTGATCGTACCGCGCACGGTAAGACCGTCTGCCAATGCCTGCGTAGCCATCAGCAAACCGCAAAGTGCCACAAAAGCAACCTTTGCCGACTGTAGAAATCTTTTCATCTGAACTGTGTTTTGATGGTTTGTATTGTGAATGATTATGTTTTTCTGGTTGTCACTAAGACATCGAAAAAAGTGCCGCAAAATTACATCTTTTTTTTCACATACGCAAATATGCATGGCGCAATATAAAGCACGCACAGCCATTATTTTCCATATCCGTGGCTATGCGTGCTCAAACGTAACTCGTTGATTATCAACAATATTAATGCGTTAAAAACCTAAATTATTCTATATTTTTTCTTAATCGCTTACATCCGTTTTGTAAAACGACCTGATTGCACGTTTGGCAGTCGATTTGACGCCCCATGAGGTCGTAACAGGGAGCGCTTGAATCAAAAGGGCGCACATTCTCAACAGCCGTATCGTCTTGACAACCATCTTCAATCACAAAGGAAGACATATGTGCACCTTCGTCGCCTTGTGCGCAATTCTCGAAAGTAACGCCACAGTAGCTCGCCGTACCCGTGGCGCCCGTATAATAGATGCCTTTCCCTCCGGCGCCATTAATGCTCACGTCTTTGAGCACAATATTCAGCAGTTTCTTGCCATTCTGCGCCTTCATCTGCAATGCATCTCCGCGAGAATCGAGGATTTGTGCATTCTCAACAGTAACGTTTTTCACATCATAATTGGCTCCTCCTCCAATATTGAGGGCACCCTGACGATTGCCCCAGAAGTCGCCTTTGGTACCTTTCGTGCCTTGCAAACAACCACAATGCTCAATCGTGATATCATGAATATAGATGCAATCAGTATTGCCAAATCCGCTACCCGAGAAATCAGCATTCACGCGCGCACCACATTCGAGCGCATCTGCGATATAGAGATGGTGTGCCTTATGGGCAGTGCCGCCAAAAAAACCCAATGAAGAAGCACGCCAATTATTTTCTGCCGTACAATAAGCGAACTCCACGTTGGTACACATATTTCCCGTGGACCATGAGGCCATATCGTCGTCACCATTATTGCGGAACGAGCAGTAACGGATGATATGATTGGTGGAAGCCTTACTGCAGTTGAAACCATCGGCGTAGTTATTACGGAAACGACAATGCTCCACCAACAGATTCTTTGAATTTGCACCCGAATAATCAGCAATCCATGCGCCACACTCAAAGTGTTCGGCCCAGCAATTACGGATAATACTTCCATCTCCCCAACTGCCCATAAACGCTTTTCCCACCTGCTTTGAATCCTGCTGATTGTAGTAGCGCTGGCGGCAAGCCGTATTGAAATAAATGCCATCTACGACAAGATTATTTTTGCTGGCTTCGATGCCACGCTTATCAAAAGTGGCGGCATTATCGGAAGCAGCCTCATAGTAGATTTGCGTATACCACATGCCCGCGCCAATCAGTTGTGTTCCATTTTGAGAACGCAAATAGATGCGCTTATTGGTGTGGTGCGTACCCTCTGGAATATAGATAACCTTACCTTCATTTTGTGCGATGAAATCGGCAATATCGCCCTCTCCGGAGAACTGCACTTTATCGCCGGTGAGGTCTTCGAAACGCACTTTAGCCGGAACCTGCTCAAGTTCGACGAAATCAATGGTATAAGGAGTTGTGTTGCTATCATTCTTGCGGAGAGTAAGCACTTCCCCATGAGCTACAGGTCGGCTGAGGCGTATATGATTTTCATCAAAGCGCATACGGATGATGGTATTGCCCCCGCGAGGTGAATTATCCGGATAATTATCATTGCAATACTGCCATGCCCACCAACTGTTCATATAAACGAACCCCAGTTTCTCGGTTCCAGCATATACGTCCACGTAGCCAACGATGCCTGTGCCTTCTGGACTATCCGGGAGGGAGAAACGCAACGTGAGGCCATCGCCAGGCTGATCCACTACCCAACTCACTTCGTCGCCGGGTTGAATCAACTGCGCTGCCTGCTGATGTGACGCTTCTGATTGGAGATCGCGCTGGTCATCTGATGCAGCAAGGAAAACGGCATTTCCTCCCAACGTGCAATAGTTGGGTTCTGCCTCATAACGCTGATATGGGCGATTGTAGTAGCCCTGCTGGCGACTATCGGTGGGAAACGGATACACTTGCGCCATGGTCATAGCAGCCACACAAGCGAAGAGGATTGGAAGAATAATACGTTTCATTATCAATATATAGAACAGACGGGTTATTATTAGGAACTGGAGGGCTTGAGGTGTCGTGGAGGTCTCGTTGAAGACCTACGGAAGCCGGCTGCGCGACCGAATGATGATTGTGTGACGATTGAGTGACGATTGTGTGACGATTGAGTGACGAGAATAAAATCACTCATCTTCACAGGCGTACATTATTACTTAAAGGATGGTATTGCCATGACTCTCGCAAGGAATTCTTCATTGGAGAGATCGGAACGATTTTTGATTTTCGTTTTGTAGGTATAAATGGTGTTTACTGAATAATTGAGCACTTCAGCGATCACTTCGTTATGCGTGATGCCCAAGCGAATGAGCGCAAAGATACGCAACTCCGTATTAAGCAGTTCACCCGCCTTCACTTCGATGGATTCCGATGGACGCAAAATATCGTTGAAATCGGCAACAAACGTAGGGAAAATATGCAAGAACATCTCATCAAATCGATGATAAAACTCCTCTCTTCGACGTGTGGCTTCCACTTGACGTGGCACTTGCTGCAAATCGTCCAATTTGCGCTGGTCGGCAGCTCGACGCACATGACGTTGGTACTTCTCTACCTCGGTAATGAATTCCGACTGCCAACAGAGGAAGGAAGCAATATATTCTTCTTTCACTTTATTGGCCACGAGCAGGCTTTCATTCATCTTCTCAATCGTGGATTGTGCCTCAGTAAGCGCTCTGTTTCGTTTTCTCAAATATAGCAAGGCCACAATGCAAAGCATTAAGAGGCCAATCGTGCACCCAAGCAGGATATAGATGAGGCGGTTTCTGCGTTGCAGACGCATGGCATTATCCTGCTCAATAATAGGCAGAATCTGCGAGATCTCCACCTGACGATGGCGAGCATTATAGAATTTAGCATCATCCAGAGCATATTTAATGCACATAACCGCATTATCTATGTCTCCCTCTCGATAAAGTCGTTCTGCCACCCAGCGCATCGCCACCGTCTCTTTGGTAGAACTCTTGATATCGGCAATCGCTGCCCAGATATTATTGTGCTGTTGGGCCTCAGCATCGTTCAACGTGGAATAGAGATAAGCAATCGTGGAAAGATATACTGCTTTCTCATGCTCATCAATACGAGTGTCCTGCAAAGCCAGCTGATAACGCTTGATAGACGATTCAGCCAAGCCTTCATGCTGATCCAACATTGCCCTGCTACGCCAATAGAGAGCAGTATCCTGTGGCGTAAGGAGCGCAAGTGCCTCACGCATGAGTGCGTCACCCCTATGATTATAGACATTTGCCATATCTACGTGGTCGTAATTGGCCAGGTCATAGAGTAAGCGGGCATAGGTGATATAGTAATCCACCTTCGTTTCATGCCTCATTCCTGCCGTATCCAAATTCTCAAAGAGGTCGCTTCCCTCCTTAAAGAGACCCGCAGAAAGATATGCAAAGCCTTTTTGAATGGCGGCATGCGCTATTTTATCACTATCGTTCTGCAAGCGAGCCTCATTAGCCATCTCTTCCACGTAGCCAATCGCTCGGTCGAAATTATACGAACGGCACTCTTCGTAGAGATGACAATACACGCTGTACTTATCTGCGCCCCCGCTCTCCAGCAGACGATGGTAGGATTCCAGTCTCTGCTCGCGCAAGGAGTCATATTTTGGAGCAAGCTGCATGTAATGGAACAGACTGTCCAAATCCTGCCGATTGGTAGCCGAGAGGAAGATTGCTGACAATAAAAAAACGAGTGTAGGGATGTATCGCTTCATGAGATTTATAGATTTTGGTGCAAAGATAGTATATTTTTTTGACTTGACCAAATTTATAGCCTTGTTTTTGTAAAATATTACCTATTCTATATCTATATAATTTGCCGAACACATTCTTCATAAATAATTGATAATGAACGCACATATAAATTTTACGCTATAATAAAATCTATATTTTTTGCATAATATTTGCGGGAGTAAAGAAAAAGTAGTAATTTTGCGGTGTCTTTCTAACAGGAGGACATTAGCAAAGCATTTTTTATCAACTCTATTTATTAACAATTTAAATCTTTTAGGTATCATGAAAAAACTTTTCCTTTTTCTTGCTGCTGCAATGGTAAGTGTAGCTGGTATGGCTCACACGTTGAACAACCCAATCGGCGCCGATGGTCGCTACATTGTTAAGTATGATATGGCTAAGCACCAGTTCGCAGCTTCTAATGACTTCGAAGCAGACCAAACTTTCACGTTTGCAGTTGACGTAACCGGCACTTGGTTGGAGGATTTTCTCAAAGCAACTCCTACTGCAGAAGGTGCAAGCCGTGGTGTAGCTGTTAACAAGTGGACCTCAAAAGGTGACGTAAACGGCGATGCTGTTCGTTTGAAGCAAATCGAAGGCAACATCTATGGTGCAACCTGGAACTTGGCTCAACTCGCAGCTACAGAAACATTCAAGGAGGCCCTGATGGCCGACTCTATCCTCTATGTATATGGTCAGGTATTTTGCTTTGAGTATACTGCAGATAACCCAGGTGCAGGCTGGTGGATGTGGAGCGATCAGGAAGTAGCAACCAGCGAAGCTCCAGGTTCAGACTGCCTCTTTGCTACAAAGCCTTATACCGGAGCATACACAAGCGACAATTTGTATTTCGATTATGAGAATGGTGCTATCTTTGGTTTTGAGGTTACCGGCTATGCAGCTCCTGAGGTAAACCTTGAGGATGCATTTGATCCAAAGCCAGAGCACCTCTATATTCTCGGTAACGTTGCTAATGTAGGTTGGAATGAAACTGCACCTGCAGAAATGACCTATGAAGGCAATGGTATCTTCTCAGGCGTTTACACCTTTACCGATGCAACTTCATATTTCGCATTCTGCACAGAGAAGGGTTCATGGGATGCAGTTAATGGTAGCCGTTTTGCTGGAGATGCTAATAACTTGTTAACTGTAGGCGTTCCTGCAAAGATGTTGGGCCGCGGCGACAACATGTGCTTCACCGCAGCAGCTGGCACGTATAAAGTGGTTGTCAACGTAGCAGGCGCATTCTGCTGCACCTTGTTTGAAGCTACTGGTACTGCAGTTGAGAACGTTCAGGTAGCAGAAAAGGCCATCAAGGTGGTTGAAAATGGTCAGGTTTACATCTTGAAAGGCAACGTACGCTACAACGTACTTGGCGCTCAGGTAAAATAATTGTCAACCTGTCGCAAACTTGGGTATCGGAGATTGGTTTCTCCGGTACCTTCTATATTTAATACATTACATCCATGAAACACAATTTTCGTCGCTTTATTGGCATCGGTTTGGGCGTTTTCTCTGCTTTGTCGATCATAGCCAAACCTGTTGATGGCAAAGTGTTGGACTCCAATGGTGAGCCAATCATCGGTGCCACCGTTGTGGTGCAAGGTACGGCACAAGGCACCGTGACCGACTTTGATGGTCGTTTTCAGATAGAAGCAGAAGATGGTCAAGTACTATCGGTATCTTACGTCGGCTACAAAGCCCTGACAGAAAAAATAGTAGCATCAAAAACCTCATATTCTTTTAAACTTCAGGAAGACACAGAGGTGCTGGAAGATGTGGTGGTGATTGGCTATGGCACACAGCGACGCAGCGACGTAACCGGTTCTATTTCTTCGGTAAAATCGGAAGATATTGCCGATTTCTCGTCAAAATCGCTGGCCGAATCGTTGGGCGGCATGGCGGCCGGTGTACAAGTGACCAAAGGTAGTGGTGCTCCGGGTGAAGCAGCCGACATTCTGATTCGTGGCGCAGGTTCGCTGAACGGCATGGCACCACTATATGTGGTAGACGGCGTGGCTCAAGATGCAGGCTTCAACTTCAACATGCGCGACGTGGAGTCGATTGAAATCTTGAAAGACGCAGGTTCAGCGGCCATTTATGGTTCAAAAGCGGCTGGCGGCGTGATTTTGATAACCACCAAGAAAGGCAAAAGCGAACGTACACAAGTGGATTTGAACGTACGTGCCGGTTGGCGTGATGTGAGCAGCAAAATTCGTTTGCTGGACACAGAAAACTGGGTTCGCGCACAAGATGCATGGGGCATTGGTTCCACGTTGGACAAACTGCAAGTAACCTCCATCGACGAGCTCCCAAACACGGATTGGATGGACGTGATGTTTGGACGTGGCG
This sequence comes from Paludibacteraceae bacterium, assembly GCA_045600985.1. Classification (GTDB taxonomy): domain Bacteria; phylum Bacteroidota; class Bacteroidia; order Bacteroidales; family Paludibacteraceae; genus Colicola. The sequence goes on along the minus strand of JAZRYY010000035.1, from coordinate 70,557 downwards.
TAGAGCAGGAATACAACGTTTCCGCCAGCGGCGGTAGCGATAAAACCAAATTCTATCTTTCTTTCTCTTATTTGGACGAAAAAGGCACGTACATGGACACACGTGCTTCGCGCTTTTCTCTACGCGCCAACATCGACCACAAGATGAACAAGCACGTTTCGTTTGGCGAAGCCGTGTTTGCATCCATGACAACCACCAATCCCGCCACCAACTCGTCGATTTATAATCATACCATTCCTTTCCGCACCGTGCCGGTGGCAGAGGTGTTCGACGAAAATGGCGACTATGCCAAGACGCCAGATAAGGCAGGTTCAGGACCGAACTTTGCAGGATTGGAGGCCGCATACCATGATATCATGGACAAAAATTATACAGCTCGCGCACAGGCGTATATAAATATTGAGTTCTTCAAGGGACTGAATTGGCGCACTACGGGCTCGGCTGCATTGGGAGCCTATGGCAAGCGATATTTCACGGAATACAAAAATTTTGGTTTCGTGAACGTTGGCGTGGAAGGCGGTCAATTGGATTCCTACTCTGGCACCAATCTAAACCTGATGTTTAATTCTGTTCTAACCTATGATCATTCATGGAACAATCATAATTTTAAAGCAATGGTTGGTACAGAATGGTGGCGCTATGATGGCTACGACCTCAGCGTAAGCTCCTACGATTTCTCCATCCCCGTGGCCGCTTCAATCGCCATGGGTTCGGCTGGTCCAACCAAAGATGCATCCGATGGAGTACCACAGGAGCGCCGAGGTTCAGCTTTTGCCCGACTTAATTATGACTATATGGGCAAATATTTATTGGCTGTTAATTTTCGCGCCGATGCCAGCGATCGCTTCGTGAAAAAGAATCGCTGGGGCTTCTTCCCTTCCGTGAACGCAGGCTGGCGAATGAGCGAAGAAAATTGGATGAAGGAATCGGTAGGAGAATGGTGGTCGAATGCCAAGATTCGCGGTTCTTGGGGTATATTGGGTAACGACAACATGCCTCAATATATGTATGCTTCCACGTATGCGCTCACAGGCGTAAGTCATGCTTTCAACAATACTTCTATAGGTCAATCCGGAGCATGGATTGCCATTCTTGGTAATGAGGGCCTTAAATGGGAAGAAGTGAATCAAACAGATATTGGTATTGATCTTGGATTCTTCAATAATCGCCTGACGGTGACCTATGATTACTACAATCGCCAGACCAAGGACATGCTCTATCGCGGCTCACTCAACCTTAGCAGCGGCATGTCGTACTACTTCTCATCTGATGATCCAGCCAACACCGTACCCGTGTATTTCAATGCCGGCTTAGTGCAAAACCAAGGCCACGAAGTAAGCATAGGATGGCAGGACAAGAAGGGTGACTTCACATACGGAGCCTCAGTTAATATGTCGTTCAACCAGAATCTTGTAAAGCAGGTGGGCGATTTGCCAGGAGCCACCACTATTGATAAAGGTTTGGACGCCTCCTGGCCTTTATTGGCACGCACAGAAGATGGATACGCCATGTCGATGTACTACGGCTACGAAGTGAAAGGCATTTTCCAATCACAAGAGCAGGTGGATGAGTATAATCAGTACGCCCTCGACCAATGGCGAGAGCAAAATCCTAACCACCCATATGGCTATGCTGCCAATGGTCAGCCGCTCAATGCAGATGGAAAAGAAATTGGCATCTTCTATCAGCGAGAAAACACCAGCGTTGGTGACTTGATTTACGACGACAATGGTCTTGGACGCGTAACGGCTGCCAGCCGCAAATATATTGGTAATCCTTGGCCGAAGATGACGATGGGTCTGAACCTGAATTTCGCATGGAAAGGTATCGACTTGGCAATGGTTTTCCAAGGGGCATTTGGATACGATATCATGAACCTGGTGAAGCCATACACTCATATGTTTATGAGCGACAACACCACAGCAGATATCTTTAATACTTCATGCTTTGGTGTAGATAAAGAAACAGGCTTGCAAAACACTAACATTACTGACCATCCACGCGTAGGCTATTTGGATGGAAATAAGTTGATTGGCGATGGCGCAGCCAACCGTAATTATTCTACCGTTTCAAGCTACATGGTAGAAAAAGGCGACTACCTGAAGATGAAAAATCTCTCGTTGGGCTATAGTATCCCTCAGAAATGGACCCGTAAGGCCAAAATGGAGAAGGTACGCGTTTATTTCTCTGCACAAAACCTCTTTACGATTACCAAATACACAGGTATAGATCCTGAAATTGGTGGCAATAGTTTGATGTACAACATTGATCATCAAAATCGCTATTTACCATCACGCTTGTATAGTTTCGGTTTGGATTTACAGTTTTAAGTTATGAAAAAAGCATATATCATTCTAACTACATTTATCGCCCTGACGCTATCGGGTTGTAAAGACTTCTTTGATATTCAAAACCCACAAACGTTGGGCAAAGATAATTTCCCTGCCACGATGGAGCAGGTGGATTTGCTTGTGACGGCCGCTTATGCTCAGGATCACGCCATCGGCACTTATGCTTTCTATTGGTTCCCTATGGGTGTTTGGTTGTACGATCACACCACCGATATTTATGGCTCGTATGACGAGCGCGCCACTTCTCAGGACAACTATACCAACATTGATTCGCGCTATATCACCACGTCTTACACGGACCTCTGCAAATGGGCCAAATTGGCTACCACCGGCATTGAGGGCATCCAAAGTTATCGTGAGAAATACGCCAAACAGGACGAAACAGAGACACTCAATTACCAGTTGGGACAATGTTATTTTAATCGTGCTCTCGCTTATTGGCACGCACAGATTTTCTTTGAACTGGAACCTGATGCACTCGGTTTTCCCATCATCGACCATGTCATCAACGACGTAGAAGGACTCAAGCTCAGTCGTGCCACGGTGCGCGACACGTGGCAGTTTATGATTGAGGACCTTATCATCGCATGCAATCTGCTGAAAGGGCATACCGACGATGAGTTCCGCGCCACCGAATGGGCGGCCAAGGGGTTGCTTGCCAAGGTGTATATGCAATCGCTATACATCTTCCCAGAGAACAAGCCACAGGCAAAAGAACTGCTGGAAGATATCATCATGAATTCTGGCAAGCAGCTCGTATCGTCTGATATTTATAAGGACATGTTCTTTGGTAATGAGGCTAATGAACACAATGCCGAGTCGCTTTACGAATTGACTATGACCAGCAATCCAAAGCAGGATGGCCCATGGGAAGACTATACGACGGGTTCGGGTATGCCAATGGTTTATGCGCCTTGGTACGTGAATTTGGATATACGCTTTCGAAAAGGACGCGAAGACAAGACAGACCCTCTGACGCAGGAACACGATGTCATCACCAGCACCAAATCCTCTCAATGGGGCAATAATTTTGTTCACGACCGCAATATTGCCCGCTTTGGATTTGCCAATTTTCATGGCGACACCGTGCCACGTTGGACCTTTAATGAAGCATATGATTTCAACGCAGCACGTTCTACTGAGAATTTCCCATATCGCCTGGCAGACGCCACATATCGCGCAGAAGCTCTTGCCCTCAAGAATGACCCATCCAGAGTGGATCCTCGACTCCAAATCGTGGCTGGTCAGCCATATGTAGATTCTTATATAGATGCTCTCGGCAGGTCTACTTGGTATGACCGCTCAACAGAATGCAACAATCTGCCAGACCGATTGGCTTGGCAGCATCGCAAATACACCAACACTCGCGGAGTGGAGATGGGAGGCGGCGTTTACGGCCTCAACGAAAGCAGCAATGCAAACATCTATATCATCCGCATGGCGGATATCTATCTGCTGTACGCAGAATTACTGGCAGAAGAATCGCCATCTGTTGCTCTGGAATATATCAACAAAGTACATCGCCGCGCCTATGGATGCGACCCAGAGACGGCGTGCCCTTACGACTATCAAACACTTTCCGACCGCACTCACGCCTACTACGATGATGATCCTTTAGCAAACAATCCATTACGATATGAGCGCTGGGCAGAATTGTTTGCCGAAGGGCAATGGTGGTTTGATATACGTCGCTACCGCATAGGTGACAGTGAAGCCACCTACTATCAAAAAACCTCCCATGGAAAAATCACATGGAAAGGCGACTGCTCTTATGTTCAGCCAATTCCACAATTGGAGTTGGAACGTAATCACAACATGAAACAGTCGGCGGGCTATTCTGGCATATAAAGTAATTTCGTAAAACAAATAAATTATCATGAAAAAGATCTTATTATTCTTTTCTTTGGCGATGCTGCTCGTAAGTTGCGGCAAAGACACCAAAGTGACATCACCTGACGGAAACACTATTCTCACTTTTGCATTAAATGAGGCAGGTGCCCCCACCTATCAGGTAAAAAAAGAGGGCAATGATATTTTGCTTCCTTCTCAGTTGGGTTTCGTTCTTGACAAAGGCGATCTCACTCAGGGTTTTTCACTTGTGAGCACCAGCAAGGCGTCTCATGATGAGACATGGGAAACAGTATGGGGTGAAGAGCAGTTCATTCGCGATCATCACAATGAGCTCACCATCTGCCTTCAGCACGAGTCTGGCATTCTGATGAATATCATATTCCGCGTGTTTGATGATGGTTTTGGTTTTCGATATGAATTCCCTCAACAAGAAGCATTGGGCGAGTTTACCGTATTGGACGAAACATCGTCCTATAACTTCGCAAACGCCCCGGAAGCGTGGTCTATTCCATACCAAACGGCATATTACGAAGGCCTTTGGCACAAGAATCCACTTGCTAAACTCGACACCGTGTGCGCCCCCATTACATTGGAGTTCCCAGATGGCAGCTATGGTTTTTTGCATGAAGCCGCAATCTATGATTATCCTGCATCCAATTTCTTCACTGAGGGCAACGAGGTGAAAACTTTTCTTACCCCATGGCGTGCCGACAATGCCGATTTGGATGCAAAGGCATACCTTACTGCTCCAGCCAAGACTCCATGGCGTATGCTCATTCTCACTGCCACGTTGCCAGAGTTGGTTGGCTCACGCGTCATGCTCAACCTGAATGACCCTTGTGCCATAGAAGATGCACGCGAATGGATTCGTCCTATGAAATTCATCGGTATTTGGTGGGGCATGCACCTTCGCATGTGGACTTGGCGCATGTCGTCTCCCAACCATGGTGCCACTACCGAGAACATGAAACGCTATCTTGATTTCGCTGCCGACCATAATATTCAAGGCGTACTGGCAGAAGGATGGAACCTTGGATGGGAAGGCTACGAGGGTGTCAATAACGACCGCTTTTCTTTCGTTACTCCATATGCCGACTACGACATGGAATACCTCAGCAAATATGCGCACGAGCGCGGGGTAGAGATCGTTTTCCACCATGAAACCAGTGGTCGCGCTGACGAATACGAGATGGATTTGGACACGGCATATCAATACATGCAGCAACATGGCATGCATGCGGTTAAAACCGGTTACGTATCGCCTATCGTTCGCACAACGGATGGCTTACAATGGAATAAAGGTCAGTCGGGTGTACGCCACTACCGTAAGGTGATTGAAACAGCAGCAAAGTATCATGTGGCCATTGATAACCACGAGCCTGTCATGCCTTCTGGCATTCAACGCACCTATCCTAACCTCTTCACTCAGGAAGGTATTCGTGGCCAGGAATGGAATGCATGGGGCACCGATGGTGGAGCGCCTTGTGAGCACGTATGCACACTTCCTTATACCCGCTTCATGGCCGGCCCTGCTGACTATACTCCAGGTGTTTTCCACTTTGAAAACCCTATCATCCCGGGCACGCGCGTACACGCTACGCTTATGAATCAATTAGGTCTCTTTGTTTGCTTCTACAGCCCATTGCAGATGGCATGCGATTTGCCAGAAAGCTACATGGAGCACCCAGATGCATTCAAGTTCATTGAGGACGTACCTTGCGATTGGAAACAGTCACATTTGTTGGCAGGAGAGATTGGCAAATATTGCGTATTTGCCCGTCAGGACAGAAACAGCGATGATTGGTTTGTAGGTGGCATCACGGATACTGATCCCCGCGATTATTCTATGGAACTCGGTTTCTTGGAGGAAGGCAAGGAATATAACGCTACTATCTATCGCGATGCAGCCGATGCTGATTGGAAAACGAACCCATACGCATACGAGATCGAAACGATTCGCGTGACACGTGATTCATCCATTGCCGTGCATATGGCATCCGGCGGCGGTTTTGCTGTCAGCATCTCTGCCATTCAATAACACGTCAATATATAAAAAAGGACCCGCTGTCAACCTGACAACGGGCCTTTTTTTCTATGCGTTTTATTTAACGACGTTTCTTTGAAGAACTCTTCTTGCTATTACCGACGGCCTTGTAAATAAGGAAAGCGAGCAATGCGAGAACCATCACCACGAGGAAGATAACGATGCCAGTAGACATATTATCACCCTTCACGCGATTCCACATGGCAATCAAATTCTCGGTCTGATCAGATGCATCATGCATCAATGCGCAGTTTTCTATCGTTGCCAAAGCAGGATAGAATACTGGATTAACGTGTGCTTCCTTGCCTTCTTCACCGAAGAAATAGCTTACGTCAATTGCATCCCATTCCTCTTCATCGTTTGCCCATTCAAGAATCTCTGGAGAAGAGATAACTGATACGTAACCAATCTCTTCCATATTGAGGATGGCATTTTCAGGCATACACATATAGTTGATGAAGTAGGTAGCAGCTTTAGGATTTTTAGCGTATACAGGGATAACCCAACCATCGAACCACACATTTGAACCTTCTTCTGGTACAATATATTCGAGCTCAACGCCAACCTCAGCTGCTTCGTCGATTGCCCACTGTGCGTCGCCTGACCATGAAAGATTGAGCCATGCCTTACCTTTGGTCATTTCTTCCTTACCGAAGTCAACCTCCCAGCCTGCGATATTCTCTTTGGCAGCTTTGAGCACTTCTTCCACACGAGCGATACGCTCTGGCGTGATGTCGCGAACAAGCTCGTCGCGAGTAACCTTACCTGCTGCAATCTCTTCCTTGTAAGCATAGAGAACAAGAACAGAATAAACATCGCGGAAAGCATCCTTCACATAAATGTGCCCCTTGAACTTAGGGTTGGTGAGAGCACTCCAACTGGTGAGATCTTCTGCATTGACATAGGCGGTGTTGTAGAGCCAACCGGTCGTACCCCACATATAGCCCACCGTGTAGTCGGCAGCTACCTGACCTTCCATAGCCATCTGCTGGAATTTATCCACAACAAAAGGCGCTACATAATCAAAATACTGAAGACTGTCTGGAATCAAATCCTTCTGAATCTTCTGGAGCAGATTCTGCTTGAGCATGCGCTCAATAATGTACTCTGATGGGCAAACCACATCATAGTCCTCATGGCCCACCTCAATTTCGGTAAGCATTGATTCATTGATGTCGAAAGTCTGGTAAATAACCTCCACCTCTTCGCCTGTCTGCGCTTTGTACCAGTCAGGGAACGTATTAAGTACGTTCTCCATGTCGATGTAGTCAGCCCAGTTGTAAACTTTAAGGGTGTGCTCGCGATCTGCGGCAAAAACACTAGCAACACTCATCACCATTACGGCTACTGCTGCTAGAAAAAAACGGGTTTTATTCATTTTTTATTCAGGGGGTTTAACATTGTAAATAATAACTGCTCAGCGGCTGTAACCCCCCACACGGCTGCATTGCAGAATTAATAAAAATACTTTTTTTTCAAAAAACGGGTGCAAAATTACTATAATTTATTGATATCACCAAAAAATAAAGCCAATTATTTGTCTATTTCGCAAAAAAATTGTACCTTTGCGCTCTCCAAATATCAATTTTCATGAAAAACGCATTCCTTTTTCTTTTATTGATACCTTCCCTTGTCATCAACGCGCAATCTCTCAGTATGCATTGGCATCTGGTGCAAAACGACCCCGAACCGGGCCTCTGTGAGAGTGCCATCACGCTCACTAACCTCACCAATGAAACACTCACCGCCGATGGAGAATGGTTCATTGGCTACTGCTGGATGTCGATGCATCCGTACTCGTATGAAGGGGCAGAATTGCAAGAAAACGTGGTTTGCGCCACATATCATCAGTTGCGTCCAACGGCCGCTTTCCGGCCACTCAAACCAGGCGAAAGCCGCACATATAAACTGCTGCAAAAAGGAGGCATTTTGCGTGAAACGAGCGGTCCGGAGGGAGCGTTTTTCGTGGCGTCTCCAACGGCACAACCCATAGATATACCCATTACGCGAGACCGGTTCGTCGACAAGAAACAATTCACACGAGGGCGCAATCCGGGTTATGCCGACGGCGAGTGGATGTATACCTACAATGCACCCTTTTGCCAGCCTCTTTCTGAGAAAGACAACGAACTCCGCTCGTTTCAACTCATACCTTATCCTAAACATATCCATCTCTTGCGCGGGACTTGCGATGTGAGCCGCGTGAAGATAGAAACGGTTATTGACCCCTCCTTGCCTGCAGAAGGCTATCGTCTCACTATCGGCAAGAAGAAAGTGATAGTAGCAAGCTTGAACGAAAAAGGCTATCGCTATGCGATGCTCACCCTGGAGCAACTTTCGCGCCAATCCACCAAGGTGCCCTGCATGGAGATTACCGACTATCCAGACCTCAAGCATCGCGGCTTGATGCTCGATATTGCTCGCAACTATCTTCCTAAGGAAGAAATCATCCGTATATTGGATCAGATGGTGCGATATAAAATGAATGTGCTGCACTTCCATATTGTGGACGATGAGGCTTGGCGAGTGGAAATAAATGGCTTGCCAGAACTCACCGAAGTAGGTTCACATCGTGGCTATACCACCGATGAGCACTACTGCCTCTATCCCGCATACTGCGGCGGATGGAACCCAGACGCCAACACCACAGCCAATGGTTATCTCACCGAACGCGACTATGTCGACATCGTGCATCACGCCAATCAATTGGGCATTCAAGTGATTCCGGAAATCGATATGCCAGGCCACTCACGTGCCGCCATTCGCGCCATGGAAGAGCGTTATCGTCGACTTTTGCCCGTGAGCGAAGAAAAAGCTTGGGAATACCGCTTAGCCGATCCTAACGACTCCTCCGTCTATTCATCGGCACAATACTACACAGATGACGTCATTTGCATTGCCCTACCCTCTTGTTATACCTTTGCTCAAAAAGTGATTACAGAGCTGGCGCGTATGCATCAGGAAGCCGGCCAACCACTCACCATGATGCATGTGGGTGGCGATGAAGTGGCAAAAGGTGCATGGACGGGCTCACCTCTTTGCCTGCAGTTTATGAAGGAGCACAATCTCAAAGACGTACACGAACTCAAAGATTATTTCTTGCAGCGCGTGCTGGACTTCCTGCACCCTATGAGCATCCGCATCGCAGGGTGGGAAGAAATTGCCATGCGTGGAGGTGAGGTAAACCCACGATTTGCAGGCGACGAGGTCATATCCTGGTGCTGGAATAGCATTCCTGAATGGAGTGGCGACGAGAAACCATACAAACTGGCCAATGCCGGCTATCCTGTGGTGTTGGCTTGCGTGGGAAATAATTACATTGATATGTCGTACACCAACCATCATCAGGAGCGCGCTCTCCATTGGGGCGGCTACACCGATGAGCACTCTACGTTTGATTTTCTTCCATACGATATTTATCGTTCAGTTCGCTATACGATGAAGCGTGAAGAACGCGACATCAAGGCTTATGACGAGGCCAAAACCTTGCGCCTTGATCCTGCCAAGCGTGATAATTTGTACGGCATCAGTGGGCAGGTGTTTTCCGAAACGCTCCGCTCTACCGACCAATTGGAAGAATACATATTTCCAAAACTGTATGGATTGGCAGAACGCGGTTGGAATGCCCTTCCTATTGCCTATCAAAAGGGAGAAACTATGTATAGCAGCCATGAGGAGGCTTTGGAGGCCGGTCGCCTACTTTTCGAAACGGAACGACGAATTTTCTCTAATCAGATTTACACCGAACTGCAATACCTGCAATTGCCTTATGCCGCCCCGTATTCTTTCCATTTGGCACAGCCTGGTATTCATATTGATGGAGCAAAAGTAACAATGAATCATCCTGGCAAAGATGTCGTGATTCGCTACACGACAGACGGCACGGAGCCTACAATTTCATCCACCATTTATAAAAATCCATTCACATTCTCTGGCGATGTGCATCAGCTCCGCGCCAAAGCTTTCTACCTCAGCAAAGAGAGTGCCACCACGTGGTATTAAAACGCACATATTCCCATAAAATAATAGCGCCACTCATAAGTGACGCTATTTTTATGCAAGTTTCTATACGTATCAATTGTGCAGGACAAGTGCGCTCTGCGCAGCCACTACCGCCTCATTTACGAAGGTCATCAGGCCCGCTTCATTCACCTTGCCATTTGCCACGACTGCGGTATATTCGCCCTCCGTTGGCAACGCGACAGTCGTCTCTTCGCGCTGCGCATTGAGGACTACCACGATATCATTCCATTCGTCGCCGCCTGCATTATTCTTCAAACGGAAAGCTACAACAAGTTCATCGGTTGAAAGGAATTCAAGATGCTCCACTACTTCTGCAGCGGCTCCCATTCGGAAAGCAGGGTGAGCTTTGCGGAGAGCTATTAGGCCCTTATAATAATTGAACACATCAATATTCTGCGCCTTCAGGCTCCAATTGATGGCATTGATGCTGTCTGGGCTGCAGAAAGAATTGTGTACACCTTTTTTATTACGCATGATTTCCTCTCCATTCCAAAGGAATGGCAAGCCTTGCGAAGTAAGCACGGCTGTTTGAGCCAATTTATCAAGACTATAGAATTCGTCAGCCGTCATGTCTGGCACAGAAGCCATCAGGCGGTCAGTAAGCATCATATCGTCATGGCAGCTCACGTAAGAAATACATTGGGTAGGTTCTGTCGTCCATGCCTCTTTGCTATAGTTCACCTTGCTCATATCCACGCCCGGGTGATCAATACAGCCTACGATGCCGAAACGAATAGACTGTTCATTGCCTGGCAGACCGGCCAGGAATGCCCCCTGATGATCGTCAGAGAATGGACCACGGAGTGCGTCGCGCATATCATCGCAGAATGCTCCCACGCCAGGCATGCTCTTCACGTTAGCCTTCAAAGCAAGCAGTTCTGAAGGATATTGTGCGCTGCCAGCTGTCCAACCTTCGCCGTAAAGAAGAAGGGTTGGATCAATGCGATCAAGCATTTGGCGCACTTCGTTCATCGTCTCCACATCATGAATACCCATAAGATCGAAACGGAAGCCATCTACGTGATATTCTTCCACCCAATATTTGGCACTTTCCACGATGAACTTGCGCATCATTGGACGATTGGATGCTGTTTCGTTGCCGCAGCCAGACGCATTGCCCAGTTCGCCAGTCTCCATTGTGCGGTAGAAATAGCCGGGAGCGGTCTGAGTGAAACCGGCATCTTCCACATTGTAAGTGTGGTTATATACCACGTCCATCACCACGCGGATACCTGCCTGGTGAAGCGCCATGATCATAGCCTTCATTTCGCTGATACGGCAGTATGGATCGTATGGGTCACTACTGTAACTGCCGTCTGGCGTATTGTAGTTTTGTGGGTCATAACCCCAGTTGTATTGTCCGCCTACTGCGGCACCAGATTCGAGTACTCGGGCCTCGCTCGCCAAACCGCTCTCGTCGATAGAGCCGAAATCGTAAGACGGGAGAATCTGCACATGAGTAACTCCCAGTTCTTTGAGGTGGTCAATGCCTGTTTTCAAACCTTCAGGCGACATCGTGCCCTCCTCTGTGAGTGCCAGGAACTTACCGGCATGAGGATTGCCTGCGGATGGATCAATAGAGAAATCGCGATGGTGCATCTCGTAGATAATGGCATCCTTACGATCTGCAAAAGCAGGGCGTACATCCTTATCCCAACCCTGTGGGTTACTTTTCTTCATATCCACAACGGCTGCACGCTGGCCATTCACGCCCAACGCCTGGGCAAAAATGCCGGGAGTCTCGTGCATGCGCCAAGAAGAATTGGCCTCCGTAACGGAAAACGTATAGAATGTACCATCCAAATCGCGACGTATTGTCAATTCCCAGCTACCATCACGTTTGCGCTCCATTGGCAGACGTTCAAGGGCCTCTTCGGTCACGCAATCGGCGTATAAATTGAGATAAACAGCATCAGCATTCGGGCTCCACACCGAAAATTTGGTGGCAGCTGGAGTATAACTCATCTCCTTCACGGAACCCTTCTTCACAGGATAATCATCCACCGACGAATATACGGGTTTATCAGCAGAGCAGGCAACTAATAAGGTTGCTACAGCCATAGTGGCAAATGTTTTTTTCATGAACTTATTTAAATGGAAATACTCCACCCAGGCAATCGCCGAGTGGAGCATATTTATTATTGTGGTTGCTTGCCGATGTAAGCAAGGATACCACCATCTACATAAAGCACATGGCCGTTCACAGCGTCAGACGCATGCGAAGCCAGGAATACGGCTGGACCGCCGAGCTCTTCAGGTTCCAACCAGCGACCGGCTGGCGTCTTGGCACAAATAAAACTATCAAATGGATGACGACTGCCATCTGCTTGACGCTCGCGTAGAGGTGCTGTTTGAGGAGTTGCGATGTAGCCCGGGCCAATGCCGTTGCACTGGATATTGTATTCGCCATATTCAGAGCAGATATTGCGGGTAAGCATCTTCAAGCCACCCTTTGCTGCTGCATATGCTGATACTGTTTCGCGACCAAGTTCCGACATCATTGAGCAGATATTGATGATCTTGCCTTCGCGACGTTCCATCATCTCTGGCAGTACGGCTGCACTTACGATATAAGGCGCCACCAAATCCACGTCGATAACGGCCTGGAATTCAGAGCGTTTCATCTCGTGCATTGGAATACGCTTAATAATACCTGCGTTATTCACCAAAATATCGATTTGCCCTACTTCCTCATGAATTTTCTTCACGGTTTCAGCCACTGCCACTTCATCCGTTACGTTGCATACATAACCCTTCACGTTGGTGATACCTGCGGCTGCATAATTGTCCAAACCGCGCTTCAACGCATCCTCGTTAATATCATTAAAAATGATGTTCTTCACGCCTGCGGCTACGAAAGCTTTAGCGATATTAAAACCAATACCATAAGATGCGCCGGTTATCCACGCATTCTTTCCTTCAAGTGAAAATGGATTTGACATAATATTATATTATTAGTGATTATATTTTCCCAAATAGTGCCGCAAAATTAGTAAAATTTTTCGACATATGCAAACTTTTTTCAAAAATACATCATTTTTTTAGAAACTATACCCTCATCAGTCAGCCTTCTTCAGTCACACCTTCTCGCTACTTTACTGATATTCCATATCTCGTCGCCAGATGAAAGGTAGCTATGCGAAACCTCACCGACTCATGAGTAGGCTTATAACCACTGGTTGACAGCCCTTCTGCGTACTTTTCATATTTTCTCTATTTTTTTCCAGCCAAAATCACATGCAAATTAAACGTGCATTTGTGGTATTGAAAACAAAATCCCGCATTTCCTCCCCTTAAAATCTGCCCTTCTTCTGTTCGCTTTCATTTTACCAAAAGGCAATTAAACACATCCTACAATATGCATTTACCCCCCCCCTATTTTATGTTATATAGCATATTTTTTGCCATTTTGCACATTTCTAAACGAAAAAAATTGACTTTTTCTTGCTTGAATCAAAATTTCATTGTATCTTTGCAGAGCATTTTGAGATTTGCAAGACTATCACCTTACAACATTCGCTTGGATAAATACTAACATGACCGGTTTTCATTTACATGCTGAGCCATTTTTCCTGCTCCCTTCGGTTTTTGCTTTTTGTGCTTGTGTATGGGTAAAACTGCAAGATAAGAAATTTTTCGACATTCCAGTCTTGGCGGTATGCTTGTTTGTGCAAATACTCAACGCTTCCATTACGGCTCGTCTCACCACAGGAGAGTTAGTGCCCTCGCTTATGTGGGACGTAAATTCCGTCACGGCATGTTTCATCATTCCGCTCGCATATATCTATATCTGCAGATGCAGCGGAGAAAAATGGAGAGGTAAAATCACCTTCTTTATGTGGGCAGTAATCATCCTCGCCCTATTGCCTCATGTTGATGTAAACCTAGAAACTGGAGACCTTATATTTAATCGCACGGGCGAGCATAGCGTCAGCTTCTTCCGTGGAGGAGAAAAGGTCCATTTCTTCCTCACGGGCAATCTCGTCATTTTCATTCAAACCTTGCTCACGCTCTTTCGCATTCCTGCTGCCACGTATCAAACCAAGCAATACAACGTGCGGTTGTCTATGCAGGCTAAAACGCTCTTGGTGTGGTGGGGATTGGCATTTGTATTTATCATGGTGGTCGTACTATTGCCTGTACATTCCATCCAAAAACCGTTTTTCAAGTGGACCTATTTCACCCTGTATTCCATCCAATCGTTTGGATTTTTCTATATGATTGCTCGCCGTTTTGATACGAACGTGCTGGTTTCTGAAGAAAAAGACACGGTTAAAATTGAGGAATACGTCAGCGAATTTGAGGATTTGGCCCGAAGAATGCATGTGCTTTTGGAGGAAAAAGAATACTATCTCGACCCCAATGCCTCCATTGAAGATGCGGCCGAACGCCTCAGCACCAATCGCACGTATATCACGCAAATGATGCATATTCATTTCCACACCACTTTCGCCGACCAAATCGTGTCTATGCGAGTGATGACTGCCAAAGAATTGCTCCGAAATACAGATTTGAACATCAAGCAGGTAGCAGAACGATCAGGATTTAAGAGTGATTCGTCGTTGTGTCGCGTCTTCCATCGTGAAGTAGGCGTTTCTCCTAATGCTTGGAGAGTGGCGAAAAGAAATGAAGGCGAAGAGCAGATAGAATTATAACAAACCTTTCCGGAACTCTCTTTATGGAGCACTTATATCATCTTTTATTATTCATCCCTTGCGCCATTGCTGCACTTTGGGCTTTGGATGAAAAAGTCCGCAAAATGCAATGGATTGCAGCTATTGCTGTACTCGGTATGATCGCGGGCTATTCGTTCAACGTCTTCGAGCGGACACTATTCTTTGCCAACAAGAATATTGCTGACTGGGTGGCCACACTCAATATTTTGGCCATGTGTTCGCTCATCCCGATGAACTATGCCTACATCACCAAGATCTGCGGCCACTCCCTTAATTCGTGGGGCACGTACGTCGTCACCCTCATCATCCCATTTGCTTTTTTGCCTAACCTCAACATCCATTTGGGAGGTTCTTTGGTGGCTGCCAACGAGATCACTTTGGCACATCAGCATGCGCTTAATATTTTCCAGGACGGGCAACTCGCCTACAGCATCGGCCTCACCAATATCATTTGTATTATTCAAGGTTTCGTGGCCACTTTTTATATTCTCGCAGCCAACCATGATATGCGCCGCTACGACTTGGTTTTGTCGCGACGGGCTCGATTGGCCATCTGGTGGTGGATTACCTCGTATGCCATAATTCTTTTCATGATGTTTTCGCCACAATCTTGGATGCACTCGTTGTGGTTCTATTGGGCTTACTTTGGCAGTTATTCCTTCGTTGCCACTTGCTTCTTCCTGCAGATGGCACTTAATTTCGACGAAAATCCTATCCTCGCAAAAGGTAGTGGAGAAGTTACTGGATTCGATGAATTTCTGGATAAGCACAAAGAGTTGGCCATCGAAACGAAATTCCTCTTGGAGCACGAGGAACTCTTTAAAGATCCGGAAATCAATCTGGATGTGATGGCCAAAAGATTAGGCACGAATCGCTCCTATATGGCACGAGTAATGAAAGCCGAATATGAGATGACCTTCTCTGAATTCGTTACGGACGCACGCGTCAAATATGCGCAAAAGCAGCTGCTCAGCACCGAGAAAACGATCGAAGATATTGCCAAAGATTCGGGTTTTAAAGATGCTACAGCCTTGCATCGTGCATTCAAGAAAATAGAAAACGACACGCCTGATCATTGGCGAAAAACGCACCTCAACGAGAGAATTGCGCGCTTCACTCTCTCTAAAAAATAAACAAATGACAGAGCCTCCTGTGTATACCCAAAGGATGCTCGTCGTCTCTTCTCGAAGTCTACTATGAAGTTCTTCTCTTACGGAAATATTGCCTACTTCTGCATCTATATCGCCGTTGTGATCGCATGCTGGGCCATGTCGCAGAAGATCAAAAGCCGAAACTGGGCAGGTTTGGGAGCCATTTTTGTGTCCGCACTCTTCTTGATGGTAAACGCCACCGTCATCGATTTCATGCTGCTCTATCATACGCCTACCATGTGGATTCTCATCCTCAACGATATTGCTTGCGCAATTTTTATTCCTTATCTCTACTTCTATCTCTGCAAAATGCTTGGGTTGAAAAATTTCTATTGGAATATTGTTTTGATGAGTAGTTTTTCGCTACTGCTTCTCCTCCCCAATATCATCATCAGTTTGGACGGAACCGACGTGCGAGCGGCCACAGAACTGCCCGCCACTATCATCAATAGCAGATTTATCAGCATTGTAAAAGGAGGAGAAATGTTGCTGGAAATGCCTTTGTACTTCCTAGTCGTGTTGCTCCATATTATCGTTTGCGCACTTCCTATTATTGCAGAATTTGAGAGAGCGAAAGCCCTGCGTCTCACCATGAATCGACCCCTTCGTATAAGCCTGATTATTTGGTGCAGTTTCTTCCTTTTGCTTGCTATTTGTGCTCCATTGCCTATGTCATTCGTCACAACGCCTATTGGCAGGTGGATTGTCTTCCTCGCATACACCTTGCCTATGTGCGCCGTTTTCATTTTCTATGGAATGGGCAACGATGAAGCACGTTTCGTGGAAGACGACACGCAAAAAAAAGTAGGTCTCTCTGATACTTTCTCCGAATTTAGCCACCTTGCACAAGCGGCTCGATTGCTCTTCAAAGATGATAGTTTTGTTTTCCAGCAGGGCTTGCTTGTAGACGAAGCTGTAGCACGATTAGGCACCAATAGAACGTATTTCACACGTATGATGAAAGCCGAGTTTGGCTGCAATTTCAACGAATATCTGGCTAAAGTTCGTACCGATAAAGCCCGGATTCTGCTCAAAGAGACCAACAAACCACTTGATGAAATCGCCACTCTTTGCGGCTTTGGCGATTCCTCTTCTCTTAATCGTACATTCAAAAAGGAAGTAGGAGAAACGCCCGACCGCTGGCGTAGAGCACAACGCGGCGTATAAATTCTCACCCATACTTGCGTATTCTTTGGCCATTCATACGCATTCATCACGCCTGCTTCTTTTCATTCGCATACAACTAAAAAAAGAACAACAGCCCAAAGCCGTTGTTCTTTTTAGTTTGCAAACTATTTCTTTATAATTTAGAACATTTAGAAGCTGTATGAGAGGCCAAACATGCAGTTGGCACGTTGTGCCTCATAGCCATAGAAAGTCATGTATGAGAGCTTATTGGTCCATGCTAAATAGTTGTTCAGTTGCGCGTAAACTGAAAGCCAACGATTCACGTTATACTGCAATCCAATGTTCAAATCAAGCATGGGTCGCATATCCTTAACAGTAAATGCACCACTCTCATATACGCAAGCCTTATTGCCTCCCATGAAGAAATTATCCGAGTATACCGACCATTTCTGGTCTACTTTCACGTCCATACGCAAGCGAGCTGACCATTGAGGTGCATCAAACAAACTGTTATTGCCTTTTGCGTCTTGCAAATTCTCTACGGCCGTCAATGCCTTGCCTGCAAAGTACATACCAGAAGCCTGCAGGAAGAAAATATCACGGAAATGATAGTGCACATCTGCTCCCACGCGGAAGATGGACTGGTTCTGCAAATCATGTTCAAACTGACCCTTCGGCACTTCTGCACTATTCAGGCCAAAGACATTCACATGTCGGTCAAGCGTAAGTGCATAACCTGCATGAATATTCATAAAGAGCGTCGCATACGGACGAATCTTAAAGCCGAAATCCAAATCAATAGGAGAATATGCGCCCGAGAGCGTGTCTGCAAACAGGCATGGCACAGAGCGGTAGCGGTTCTCTTTGTATTCGCCATAAGCACCATTAGCTTCATAAAAGCCAGTTGCATTCACGTAAGCAGCCAACCAGTTTTTGGTAAGATCGGCTTCAAAGCGAACATTAGGAGAAATGCCTGCAACTCGTCCCTTTCCTGCCGAAAAATCCAAATTGATGCCAGCATGCACATGAAGGCGATTGCCATTGTACATATAGTATGGCTCAATATGAATACGATGATTGGAGAATGGGTGAGCGGCTGTATCCTGAACCGAATAGAGACGGTTTTGAATATCAAGTGCTGCACCTACGTGATGATAATTGCTTCCCCATTCAAAAGCGCCTTGTGTATGAACTTGGTGCTCAATAGCATATCCCGGCACGATAAATGATTCATACTCCGCCTGCGCCATGTATTCAATCTCAGCATTAGGCAAACTCTTCACGCCAATATGCGCATTCGCCGTCCAAATAGCCTGACGATCGCCATCTTTGGTCATATCCAGGAAGCGCTCCACTTCCAACGAATCGTTGGCCATGTTATAATATGCGCCATAGCGGGTGTAATAGTCGTTTCCTCCCTCTCCGCCGAAGAACAATTCTATCATATGGAACTGCTTGGAGAAGTCAATACCAAGTGTTGATTCAGATAAGGTCTTTCTGCCCCACTGTCCTAAATGATGCGCATGAAGATCAAGCACGAGATCATTTGCCGTGTTTTTTCGTTTACGCTGCTGCATCTGCGAATCCGTTACACGATAGTTGAAATCGAATAGCGAATTCACGTGACCAACACCTGCACGCAGGAAACCATGCATAGGCTCACGATGGCAGAAATTCAGGGTGGAGAAATCCAACTGACGCACGTTATAATCCATGCTCAACGGGCTGTTGAACGACGAATAAACCGGCTGTTGAAGCACAATTTGAGGCTCATATACATGCGGCTTGATGGCAATCTTGCCAGCCTGCTGCACGATTGGTTGAAACTCTCGCTCAACGTACACCGTACGGTCAATTTGTACCGTGTCGCCCGAAGTTTTGAATTCACCTTCTACCTCTTGTGCGCCTGCACTCAATGCCGCACACAACACGAATGGGATAATATATAATCTTTTCATAAAATAATCACTTATCAGTCTTCATCGTCCTCCTCTTCTTCCTCCGTCTCTTGAACAACAGGCACTTCCTCTACTTTTTCTGAGGTTCGGTCATGAATGAGTTGCAAACGTTGCTGGATGGTTGGCTGAATATCATCGTCGTTCTTATAGTTAGCCTGCAGCGACAGCAGATATTGCTCTGCCTGGAAATCGTCTCCTGCATGCACATAAATATCTGCCAGGAGAATAAATGCTTTCGCCAACCAGTATTGCTGCGACGTATTCATGCCGGCAAACGACATAATTTCTACCTCTGCCTCCTGCATATCGCCTTGCAGATAAAGGGCTTCTGCTATACGGTATTTCGATTCTGCACCTTGCGCCGTACGGGCCTCTTTGGCCAACGGGCGGAAATCGTCAATTGCTTTGAGATACAAGCCCCTTGCAAAGTAAGCTTTACCCCTGTTGAAGCGGGCTTCTTCCACTGTAGCAGCATCAATCGTTGCATCCTCTATCAGCTCAGATGCCACCTCTATCGTAGATTCATTATCGCCCAAATAGTATGAGCAACGAAGCATACCCAAGCGGGCAATATTCATGCTCTTCACTTCGGAAGCCTGCTGCTGCAAGCGACGGAAATATTTGAGTGCATCGGCATATTCATCGCGGTCGTAGCAAAGTTCTGCGGCACGCATTAATGCCGTCTCCATATAAGGATTGGCCTTTATTTCGCAAAGTGTCTTGAATTCGCGCAAAGCCTCATCTTTTTTGCCCAATTGATAGTAAGCATCTGCGCAGAAATATTGAGCTGCCGTACAATATCTGCCACCGTCGCAATACGTATCCAAATATTGCTTCAAGCCGCGAGCTGCAGGAGCATAATTGCCTTGCATATACTGCAATTCTGCCGCTGTATAGGTGAGAGAATCTTCCTTCGTAGCAGATGTTTGCATATTGATGCGACCCAATGTTTTCGTGTAGGCCAGATATTCTGCTACTCGGTTATCTTCCACGTAGCATACCTCCATACCCTCCAATGCGGCATAAGCCTCATCGGTGGATGGATAATTCTTTATCACAAATTTATATGCCTCTATCGCCTGATCTGTTTGCTTGATATTGTAGTAAAGCATGGCTTTTTCCAACGCAGCCTTGCGAGACATATTTGAGTTTGGATACGTTGATAGCAATCGGTCGTAAGCCGCAATGGCCGCCAGATTATCGTTGCGTTGCAGCTCCGCACGGGCTATTTCGTATAAGCCATCATCGGCATAATCGCTTCGTGGGTACTGCGAAACTAGGCGGTCAAGCGTTGTAATCTTGTCGCCATAACGCTTGAGCAGACCCAATGAAAAGCCGCGCTGGAATGTTGCATAGTCGGCGCCTGACGCACCTAATTCTATTACGCGCGCGTAGAAACTCTCGGCTTTCACGAAATCACGTTGAGAGAAATAGCAGTCGCCCAAGCGGTTCAACGCATCTGGATAAGTTGCCAATGTTTTATCTGCCACCTGCAAAAAACCTTGGAAAGCAGCTGAGGCCTCTTTGTATTGCTTTTGCTGGAAATGGATATAGCCTTCTAGGTATTGCGCCAACACATAATTATCCGAACTGCCCGCATTGGCTTGCTTTTGGAATTCTGCAATGGCGGCAGAAGCGTCGCTATACTGCTGCAAGCGGAACGACGATTCCGCCTTCAGAAAGAGCGCCTCTGTCTTGTAGGTGCGATTGTCGCGTGATGCACTCAAATCCGCATCTGAGGCATGACTGATTACCTGATCGAAATAGTACAATGCTTTCTGATGCTTGCTTTGAAGGAAATAATCAGCACCTAATTGGTAGCGGAGATATTGCTTCGTTTCCTGCATTTTTTTGTTTGGAGACTGCACTTTATCCAAGGCATCCAATGCTGCACCATAATTCTTTGACGTCATGAAAGCATCAGAGAGAAGCGAATATACTTCCTCTTTATGGCTTGATTCCGGATATGCATCCAGAAAATCCATAAAGGCAGTCACGCTCTCGCCCAATGCTGTGGATGATTCATAGGTGGTCAATGCATAATTAAACATTGCCTCTTCCTGCAACTCTTTGGAGAAACTCATACGCATAGCTGATGCAAAGCATTGTTTGGCCTGCGCAAGAAGACTGGCGCGGTTCTCCTTGGTCATCGTCTTTACCAATGCGCTACCCAAGTGATATTGCGTAGATTGGCCCAACGAGTCGGTGGCCATCTTCACTTTCTTCAGGTATTGTACAGCCTCTTCGTATTGAGCTGTCTTATAGCAACTCATACCCAAAAGATATAAATCCTCGCGAACGAGCGTAGCGCTCTGAGCGGTTGCCATATTGGAATACTGCTTCAGTGCTTTGATTGCCTCCTCATAGTTGCCTTGTTGATAATAAATCTCTCCAAGCACGCGATAGAGCTCGCAGTTATTCGTGTTCGTTGGGTCGTTCTTCAGCAATTCGTCTGCACGGCTCAGCACCTCATCGTATTTCTGCTGAGCATAGTAGATCTGAATGATGTAATATGGTGCGATACCCTTGTAATCCTTCGTTTGTTCCACAAATAAAAAGTCTGGCAAAGCTCGCGTATAGTTACCCAGCGCATACTGGCAGTATGCATAATAATAGCGCGATTGCAGATAGTATTCGCTCGCTTCATTATTGTGCAAACGTTGGAAGAAACCCAACGCAGCCTGAGGTTCTTTCATATGCAGGTGTGAGTAGCCTTTATAGAATAGGCAGCCATCCACGTGCTGGCGGAATAAATCCTTCGATTGCGCCAACTCAAATTCCTTCAACGCTTGCTTGAATTTCTTGCGTTCTGCCCAAAGCACACCCTGCATATAATGCACTTCGCTCAAATAAGGCGAATAAGTATGTTTTTTCGCATAGGCCTTCATCAATTTGGCCGCTTGCTTCTGCCTCAGCTCAAATGCGTTGGCTGCATAATAAAACTCTGCCTCGTCGCGATCTGCTTCTGCCAATGTCTCGTCCGCCAAATAGTCGGTCAAGATATGTTGCGACGCTGCATATTGGCCTGATTGATACAGGTTTTTACCCTCCGTCAATGAGGCATCCGCCGTGCTGTAAAGGGCGGAGCGTTGTGCACTCATAGCACTTGCCATGAGAGCAAACATTAGTATGATGGTGTAATGTTTCATTGTCATTTTCTTCATGTGCATACAACTTTGCGACGCAAAGTTACTGCTTTTTTGCGATATAAACAAATATTTGGAGAAAAATCGTACCATTTTTTGCAAAAAATCGTGCAAATACACATAAAAAAACATCACCCACCTCCATTTGGAAGCAGGTGACGTAAATTATTGGGTTGGTGTATGATTACTCAATCTGCCCGCCCATCATGGTATACACATCGTTGCCGCGACGAATCAGCAGCACACCATTTCGCATCATCTTTTCTGCGCTTGGAGTTGCAATATTCTCTACAGCTGTTGTTGCGTCTGCAAGATCGCAGCTTGGCAATTCCACTACGATGCCGTTGTTGGTTTCTGGCAGCAAATGGCAGCTGTTTGGCTCTGGAATAGCGGTGATTTCTGCTGTTTGGAATGTCACGCTTTCAGCTTCATTGGCATTGGTAAAACGGAAGCTTGTGGTTGCAAAAGGCAACTTGAACATTGCTATTGTATAGCCCACCAAATCCTCTTCATCGTCGTAAGAATCCTCAGCAGCGCGATAAGCATTTCGCTCGCCTTGTGAGTTCAAATAAAGAGTAGGCCATACTGCTGTTTTTGCGTACACGATCACGAAAATCGGGTCTTCCGCATAACGAATGCGAGCCAGCATAATTTCAAACTCTGGAATCACCTCATTGTAGGTGTCCACCAAACGTTGGAACGGACCGGCCACATTAGCTGTCGTCAGGTCTGCAATATATGCCTTCACCTGGCTCAAAGCACTATCTGCGTTGGCTACCAAACCAATAATCTCCGGGTCGGCTGCTGCAACTGGATAATATGTCAAGCTGTCTTTCAACGCATTCAACATGCCCTCTGCCGTCGCAGAAAGATGGTTGAGCGAGTCTAGCATTTGTTGTGGCGTCAGGCCTTCTGCTTGCACATATACAGCCTGCTCCGCCTTGCGAACGGGAGCTGCCATCATGCACATCGCCCCCATAGCCAACACGATCAAAGAAAAGAAACGTTTCATCATGTTTCTGCTTTGATTTATGTTTATCTGATCTTTACTGGCTTAGCTTCTGCTGCCAATTCTGCATCCACGAGGATACGTCCGCAGTACTCACAAGGAATGATCTTCTTGCGCAGACGGATATCCAATTGGCGCTGTGCTGGAATCTTGTTGTGGCAACCGCCGCAAGCATCACGATCCACCGTTACTACGGCCAAACCGTTGCGTGCATTCTTGCGAACACGCTTAAATGCAGCCAACAAACGGCTGTCAATATTGTTCTCAAGTTTGTTGGCACGAAGCATCAATGTTTCGGTCTGCTCCTTCGTTTCCAGCAAAATATCATTCAAATCTGCACGCTTCTGATTCAAATCGGTCGTACGCTCTTCCATTTCTGCCACGGTCTTTGCCTTGTCTGCCGTACGAACCTCAATCGTCTGCTTATACTTCACAAGGTTTTTCTCAGCCAATTCAATCTCCAATTGCTGATATTCAATCTCTTTGCTCAGGTTGTCATATTCGCGGTTGTTGCGTACATTTTCCTGCTGCTCCTTGTAGCGGAGAATAGCCTGTGCGCTGGTCTCGCGACGAACATTTGCCTCGCTCGTCTTCGTTTCTGCCTCTTTGAGTTCTGCCTCAATATTAGCCAAACGGGTCTTCAAACCTTCCACGATGTCGGCCATATCTTTCACCTCTTGTGGCAATTCGCCTTGGAGCACGCGCAATTCGTCGATCTTGGTGTCAACCATTTGCAATTCGTAGAGAGCCTTCAATTTTTCCTCTACGGTCAATTCATTTGGATCAATTTTCTTTGCCATAATATCTGATTTTTAATGTTTATTTCTTATCGTTAAACGGCCTTTACTGGACTCTGGTCCGCTTCTGCCAAAATCACGTTCAGCCCATCTTTTTCCACCAGCACCGAGGCCAGTATCTCGCCTGCAAACTGCTCGCTTTCCCAATGTCCAACGTCCAGCACGCCAATCTTGTCAACGGCTTCCAGCAGCTCATGATGCTTCCAGTCTGCGCTCACGTATACATCTGCTCCTGCCTTCACGGCCTTGTCCATAAATTCGGCTCCGGCACCGCCACACAATGCCACTCGCTTCACCATCGTCTGCTCGCCGCCCTTAGGTTCCACATACCTCACGGCTGCAGCTCCAAGCGCATCTTTCACCATGTGCACAAACGTACCGAAAGGCATTGGCTCTTCCAGTTCACCTGTCACGCCATACCCTACTTCGTCGCCGTTTGTCGCCTCTAAAATATGGTAATTCGTCACGCCCAATTTATCGGCCAACGTTCCGCTGATGCCGTGCAAAACCGTATCCAGCGACGTATGTGCAGAATAAACGGCTATATCATGCTTGATGCACATGATCACACATCGCTCAACCATCGTCTGGCCCTGAATAGTCTTCACGCCATGAAATAGTAATGGATGGTGACTCACGATCAATTCACAGCCTTTTTCTACGGCCTCTTTCACAACCGCATCCGTCACATCAGTACACAACAATACCGATGAGACGGACGCCTCTTTGTCACCAATCTGCAACCCCGAATTGTCCCAATCAGCCTGATTCGACAGTGGCGCTACAGATTCGATAATATTGATTATTTCCTTAAGCTTCAACTTCTTCTTTTGGCGCGAATTCTGTGAAACCGGCACTCACCAAAATATTGTACCATTGAATCAATTTGCGGATGTCGCTTGGATAAACACGATCTTCGTCCCAATCTGGCAACACCTCGGTAAACCATGCTGCCAACGCCTTGTTATCGGCCTTCTTTGCATCAATGGCGGCTACTTTGCCTTCTTCTTTTTTGAATACAGACTCGATCACTTTCCAAAGCTCGATGTCGTCTCCTGTGGTGAACATGGATACATCTGCCAATGAGATGATCTTATCGCGAGCATACGTAGGCATACGCTTGCCGTCTACCAACGATTCCACGATCAGCATGTTCGTACCACGATTCACCAACTTAAATAAGCCCGGCTTGCCGGAAATAGAGAGAATATTTTTAAGCATACTACGCGTATTTAATAAATTCGACTGCAAAGGTACTACAAATATATGAATTATGCAAATATTTCTTCTTTTTTCTTGCTTATTTAGTAATTATTTACTAATTTTGCATGCTTTTTATGGCCCTTATACCCGAAATGTTACCCAAAAGCAACGTCCTCATACGAAACAAGCGTGCCACCTTCGACTACGAAGTGTTGCAACGGCTCACGGCCGGTATCGCTCTATGCGGTACTGAAATCAAGTCGATTCGCGACTCGAAAGCTTCGCTTGTGGACTCTTATTGCCTCTTCCAAAATGGCGAACTTTGGATGAAAGGCATGCATATTGCCACCTATCAGTTTGGCTCTTACAACAACCACGAAGCACGACGCGACCGCAAACTGCTCGTCACAAAACGAGAAATGCGCAAGTGGCAAAATGCCGTAAAAGATACCGGTAAAACCATCATTCCTCTCTCGCTTTTCATCAACGAGAAGGGGTTGGCAAAACTCGAAATTGCGCTCTGCCAGGGCAAGCACAACTATGATAAGCGTCAGTCGCTCCGCGAGGCCGACGACAAACGCGAACTTGCCAGGTTATTCAAGCGATAAGTCACCCTTGATAATCACGATTGTATCATTCTTCACTCAATCGTCACTCAATGGTCACTCAATAATCACACAATGGTCACTCGGTCAAATAGCCGTCTTCCGTGAGACTTCCGTGAGACCTCCGCGAGACCTCCACGAGACTTCCGCACATCCCGAATACTATAATAAAACAATATTA
Source organism: Paludibacteraceae bacterium (assembly GCA_045600985.1). GTDB lineage: Bacteria > Bacteroidota > Bacteroidia > Bacteroidales > Paludibacteraceae > Colicola. The sequence continues at coordinate 44,434 of JAZRYY010000035.1, read as the reverse complement.
ATATGAGCAAAGCATTACTTATGATTCTCGATGGTTGGGGCATTGGCAACAAAACCAAAGCCGACGCCATCACCACTTGCAACACGCCCAATTGGGACAAGTTGCTCGCCACCTACCCTCATTCACAGCTCCAGGCTTCTGGCGAAAACGTTGGTTTGCCTGATGGACAGATGGGTAACTCTGAAGTAGGTCACCTCAATATCGGCGCGGGTCGCGTTGTATATCAGGACCTCGTCAAGATCAATATCGCATGCCGCGACAACAGCATCCTCCAGAATCCGGAAATCGTAGCTGCCTACAAGCACGCTCAGGAAACCGGCAAGAAGGTACACCTCATGGGCCTCTGCTCTACCGGTGGTGTTCACTCTTCGCTCGACCACCTCTTCAAGCTCATCGAAATTGCCAAGAAGTACGGCGTAGCCGAGCGCACCTTCGTACATTGCTTCATGGATGGCCGCGACACCGACCCTCGTTCCGGCAAGGGCTTTGTGGCTGACGTGGATGCCAAGTGTGCTGAAGTGGGCGCACATATCGGCTCCATCATCGGCCGTTTCTATGCAATGGATCGTGATAAGCGCTGGGAGCGTATCAAGGTGGCTTACGACCAACTCATTCACAATCAGGGTCGCCCTTGCGACGACATGGTAGCTGGCGTACAGTCTTGCTACGACAGCCATACCGAGGAGCACAAGAATACCGATGAGTTCATGGAACCACTCATCAACGCCAACTGCGACGGACGTATCGAGGAAGGTGATACCGTCATTTTCTTCAACTATCGTAACGACCGTGCAAAAGAGCTCACTATTGTCCTCACTCAGCAGGACATGCCAGAGGCTGGTATGACCACCATTCCTGGCCTTCACTACTGCTGCATGACGCCATACGACAGCAGCTTCACAGGCCTTCACATCCTCTTCCCAAAAGAGAACGTGCAGAACACCCTAGGCGAGGTTGTTTCCAACCTTGGCATGAAGCAGCTCCGTATTGCTGAAACGGAGAAATTTGCACACGTCACCTTCTTCTTCAATGGCGGCCGTGAAGCTGAGTATCCTGGCGAAGAGCGTATTCTTATTCCTTCACCAAAGGTGCCTACCTATGATCTCAAGCCAGAGATGTCCGCACCAGAGGTAACGGAAGCACTTGTAGCTGCCATCAAAACGCAGAAGTTCGATTATATCACTCTCAACTTCGCAAACGGCGATATGATTGGCCACACCGGCGTATACGCAGCTATTGAGAAAGCGGTTGATTGTATCGATAAATGCAGCCAGGCTGTCATCGACGCTGCTCTTGCCAATGGCTACGAGGTGATTATTATCGCCGATCATGGCAACTGCGATAACGCCATTAATCCTGACGGCACGCCTAATACGGCTCACTCGCTCAATCCTGTGCCTTTCGTCTACATCAGCAACGACCATAAGGATGCTAAGGTTTCTGACGGTCGTCTCGCCGACGTTGCTCCTTCTATCTGCCATATCCTCGGCATCGAGCAACCTGCAGAAATGACTGGCCACAACTTAATTCATTAAGTCAATTGAGCAAGATTGGAAAACTGTCTTGCTCGCAACAGGCAAAAAGAAGCAGCTCCCATCCGGAAGCTGCTTCTTTTCGTTAATTCAACAACGTCTCTCCTCAAGGAGATCTCCCATATAAGAGTTTCGTTATAATTGCATCCAAAGGTTATTCCTTTGCCAAACAACGAATATCGCGAATGCCGATATATGGCTGCTCAATAGGATGAAGCGTGAGACTGATCATGGCACGAGCCACATCTGCAATTGGATTGGTCATGCCCAAAAGCCATGCTAACGGATACATCAGTTTGGTGCCACGTTGAAACTCCTTACGGAATTGTTGGCGCGGATGCGGATACATCAGCATAGGGCGAAAACCATATGCACCACGGAAGCCCTTCTCCTGCAACAGGTGCTCCGTTTTGCTCTTTATCTTGGCCCATTCCTGTGGATTGGTATCTGATGTGCCTCCACCGCTCACGTAGGTAAAGATCATTTTATCGCGCGGACCAACCACCTCAGCAAAATGAACTGGAATATCCTGGCAGATTATTTTATACTGCGCCATATCTATACCCACGCTACTGATGCCTGCACAGAAATAGACGGCATCATAGCCTTGCAGATGTGCATCTCCCGGCTCAAGTGCCATAAAATCCGGCACGATATATTCCTCCAATTTAGGATGACTGTATCCTAATGGCTTACGGCTTACCGAGAGCACTTTTTCTATGCGCTCGTCATCCAAGCAGGCATGCATGACACCTTCGCCTACATATCCTGTGGTACCTGTGATAATCACCTTCATAGCGAACCTATTGCCCTTATGTTACTTATAAGCTCCATTCAAAAGAGTCTTTGCCATCTTTAATGGTAAAGCCAAGTTCGGTAAGCTGATTGCGAATGAGATCTGAGGTAGCCCAATCTTTATTTTTCTTTGCCTCAAGACGCATATTAAGCAATAGATCTACTGCTCCTTTGTATGCATCCATATTGCCTCCTGCGCTATTCTGACCAGCTTCCAGCTGAAGACCAAGAATATCAATTGCAAAGGTCTTCCAAACGCTACGAAGTTCCTCCAAATCTTCCGATGAAATCGTGCCTTTTCCATCTGCCACAGTGTTGATTGCCTTCGCTGAATCAAAGAGTGCAGAAATAACGAGTGGCGATTGCATATCGTCGTCCATCGCTTCCTGGCAACGTGTTCGCAAACCACTAATTGCCGCAGCAACTTGCTCTGATGTGGCGCCAGAAGCACTAATCTTGAGCAAGCGAGCATATGCTTCATTCATTCGTTGCAAACCTTTCTCTGCTGCCTCAAGAGCTTCAGAAGAGAAGTCAACGGTTGAGCGATAATGTGCTTGAAGAATGAAGAAACGGATCACCATACCAGAGAAAGGCTTGGTGAGCAATGGATGGTTACCGTTGAAGAATTGCTCAAGCGTGATGAAGTTATTATAGCTTTTGCCCATTTTCTTGCCGGCAATGGTGATCATATTGTTATGCATCCAATATTTTACCGAATCATGGCCAAGTGCTGCACATGATTGTGCAATCTCCGCTTCATGGTGTGGGAACATCAGATCAAGACCACCACCGTGGATATCAAATTCTTCTCCCAGATATTTGGTACCCATGGTTGAACATTCCATATGCCAACCCGGGAAGCCTTCCGACCATGGAGAAGGCCAATGCATAATATGCTCAGGAGCCGCTTTCTTCCAAAGGGCAAAATCGTAGCTGTGATGCTTTTCCTGCTGGCCGTCCAATTCACGTGTATCGGTTACAATCTCTTCCAGATTGCGGCCTGAGAGCTTGCCATAGTGGAAATCCTTGGCATAGGCATCCACATCGAAATAGATAGAACCATTCGACTCATATGCATAACCCTTTTCGAGGATCTTCTTCACGAATTCAATCTGCTCGATAATATGTCCGGATGCATGTGGTTCAATAGATGGTGGAAGCACGTTGAGAGCGGCCATATCGCGATGGTAGCGGTTCACGTAGTATTGCACCACTTCCATTGGTTCCAACTGCTCAAGACGTGCCTTCTTTGCAATCTTATCCTCTCCTTCGTCGGCATCATGCTCAAGATGACCAACGTCGGTAATATTGCGAACATAACGTACCTTATATCCAAGATGGGTAAGATAGCGATAGAGAAGATCAAACGTGATGGCAGGACGAGCATGTCCCAAGTGTGCATCTCCATATACGGTAGGTCCGCATACGTACATACCCACGTGTGGCGCATTCAGCGGTTGGAATGGCTGCTTTACGCGAGCCAATGTGTTGTAGATGTAAAGCATATATTGTTTTAAGTTTAATGATTACTGTTTAACGTGCTGTTTTGCTTAATGAGCAATAGAACAAGCATTGTTTATTGAATATTAAGGAGTTTGTGCGTTTGAAGAGAGAGGCTCCAATGGGGATGAGCAAGGCAGTATTCGATCACGTCCTTTACGTTGTCTGTTCTGCGAATTGTTTCCTTGCCGTTATCCATAACCTTCTCTTCTCTGCTGCATGGCTGGAGATAATAGCTTTCGGCCTCTATTCCGAGATATTGCTCTACGTCCTGACCCGTGAAAACCACTTTCACCTCGTCCGCCTGCTCAAGTACGATTCGGCTGCCTTCTTTGGGAGAAACGGTTATCCAATCGATCTCCTCTGGCAATTCATGTGTACCATTAGTTTCTATGGCCACCACATAATCTTCATCATGCAGAGCATCTATCAACTCCTGATCCAACTGCAGAGACGGTTCGCCACCGGTAAGTACCACGAAATTAGACGGATACTGCGCAATTTCGCTCATTATTTCATCGATGGTTTTCTCGTTGAAATCGGCGAAATCGGTATCGCAGAACGGGCATCGAAGGTTGCAGCCGGCGAAGCGGATAAAAATGGCTGGAGTTCCGGTATTGGCCCCTTCACCCTGAAGGCTATAGAATATCTCGTTGATCTTGTACATCTTATTTTTTATTCAGAACGTACCCGTTAAAAGAGTTGTTTTCGTGCTTGCTTAGTCTCGCTCGTAGATAGCCACGTTGCCTTCCGACTCCTGCACACTTACCTTATAGCAGTTTTCCACGTGATCACATATCCAGCGAGCCATGTTTTCTGCAGAAGGATTGCAGTCCAATACTTCATTAATATATTTATGATCGAACGTTTCTTTCACGATACGTTTGATATGCGTGAAATCCGTTACCATACCGTCCTGATTGAGCTCTTTGGCTTTGCAAAAAACGGTAATTACCCAATTGTGTCCATGCAGATTCTCACATTTGCTTTCATACGAGAGCATCAGATTGTGAGCTGCAGAAATTGTGAGTGTTTTTTGAACGTAATACATATTTTAAAAAGGGATATTATCAAGGAAAATTACAATGTGTTAAGGGATGTTCTAATAATTGCTTTTGAATGATTTTTGAATTTTTACTTAGTAGATTGCTGATTTGAATGAAGGCGTAGTGCGGGCACTATAACTGAAAAGACCGATTAAGCAAGTGGAGAATATGCTTGCATGTTATCCCGAGCGTGAGGTCTTTGGCAACATGAGCCAGCGAATGTTGAATGATAATCAGCAAGATACAAGCAAAAAAACAAAAAGCATCAAAAAAGTATAGTAGCATCCAAATTAATTGTTAAACATGCATGACGGGAATTTTTAGAACATCCCTTAAAGGGTATAGTCGTAGACGGTTGGATCGTCGATTCCGGCTTCAAGCAAAGCATCATGGCGCTCCGTGCATGTGCCGCATTTGCCACAATGCTTGTCGCCTCCCTTATAACACGACCACGTCTCGGCATAGTTGATGTGCAATTCTTTGCCGTGGCGACATATATCTGCCTTGGTGATATTGGTGTAAGGCGCAAAAATCTCAATACCCTCATACGTACCATTCTTAATAGCTGCAGACATGGCGTCGATAAATGCTGGTCGGCAATCAGGGTAGATGGCATGATCGCCACCGTGATTGGCAAGCATCACATAACGGAGATGATTGCTTTCCGCCAATCCTGCAGCCGCAGCCAGCATAATGCCATTTCTGAAAGGAACGACGGTGGATTTCATGTTCTCGTCGTCGTAGTTTCCCTCCGGAATCTCTTCCCCACCCTGGAGCAATGAAGATTGGAAATATTTCCCGATGAAATCGAGCGGAATGATGGTATGCGGGATGCCAAGACGCTCACAATGCAAACGGGCAAATGCCAATTCTTTCGTATTATGCTTCGAGCCGTAATCAAACGAAACGGCCATGGCAATACGATCCTGATATTCGTAGAGCATGGTGGTGCTGTCGAGGCCACCACTGAGTACTATGATTGAGTCTTTTTTCAAGGGTTACGAATAATAAATGATACGTAAATTATTATTTGCACACATTCGCCATTTGCGCCACAAGACGAGCCTGCTTGAGTGCCTCATGCTCAGCGTCCGCATAGTTGGCAAACGGATAAATGGAAATACCTCCACGAGGCGTGAAAATACCGATGACTTCGAGATATTTTGGATCCATCAGCTTCACCAGATCCTTCATAATGATATTCACGCAATCCTCATGGAAATCGCCATGATTACGGAATGAGAACAGATATAATTTGAGCGATTTCGACTCCACCATTCTCTCGCGAGGGATATAGTTAATCACGATTTTCGCAAAGTCAGGCTGACCAGTTTTTGGGCACAGCGACGTGAATTCCGGGCAGTTAAACGTAACCAGATATTCGTTTTCCGGATGCTTATTCACGAACGTCTCCAGCATTTGAGGAGCATAATCCGTTGGGTATGTGGTGCGATTTTCACCAAGCAGGTTCACACCCTGCAATTCTTCGTTAGAGCGCATAGTAATACAAATTAGAGTGCAAAGATACGAAAAATTTCTTATTTTAAGAAATAAATATATAAAAATCGTATAAAAAAATGCAAAAATTTGGTAGAATGAAGAAAATTATGTAACTTTGTACGCTTATTTTTGTGCGCGTATGATAATTTTGAATATAGAAACAAGTACGGATGCCTGTTCAGCAGCCCTGACGGAAGACGGCAAAGTGATGGTGCTGAATGGCGAGAAGATGTGCCGTTTGGAGAAAGCAAAGAGCGAGCATGCCCGCCAATTGGCCCTGATGGTGGAAGATTTATTGGGCAAACTGCAGGAGGCACGAGGTCTCGCGCAACTCTCGCGCAACTCTCGCGCAACTCTCGTGGACGCCATCGCGGTAAGTGAAGGTCCGGGCAGCTATACGGGATTGCGTATTGGAGCCAGTCTGGCAAAAGGTTTGGCTTACGGTATGGGCGTTCCTATGGTGGCTGTTCCCACGTTGGCCATTTTGGCAGAAGCAGCCAAAGAGACGAGGAAAGAATACGATCTGATTCGCCCGATGCTGGATGCCCGCCGAATGGAAGTGTATACGCAATTATTTGGCAAGAACGGAGAAGTGTTGAGCGAAGTGGAAGCCAAAGTGGTGAACGAAACGAGTTTTGCAGAAGAACTGGCCCAGCAGAAAGTGCTGCTATTGGGGAATGGTGCCGAGAAATGCAAATCCGTATTGCTCAGTTCCAATGCTCAATGGGCAGACGGCGTGGCCGTGGACGCAGCATACATGGGACGATTGGCGGAGGAGAAATTGCAGAAGAATGCAACGGTAGATGTGGCATATTGGACGCCATTCTATCTGAAAGAATTTGAGGCAAAAAAATCCGTCGTAAAAGGGTTGAAATAAGATAAATCTTTAACAACAACAATAATAAAAACTTTCTAACCATGAACGTAAAAGAATTAAAAGCAGCCTTTGCAGAAACCTACAAGCATGAGGCAGAAAAGGTGTATTTCGCACCAGGTCGTGTAAATTTGATTGGTGAGCATACCGATTACAACGGTGGCCACGTATTCCCATGTGCCCTGTCGTTCGGCACCATGTTGGCATTGGCAAAGAATGAAGAAAAAGCCATGCGTTTCAAATCGCTCAATATGCCAGAGGTTGTGACGGTAGCTTTGGATCAGCTCACCACTCCTCTCGGCGGCAATTCGTGGGTGAACTACCCATTGGGCTGTATCGCACAATATATCAAGCGCGGCTTCAAATTGGAAGAGGGCTACGACGTGTTGATCTGGGGCAACGTGCCTGCAGGTGCAGGTTTGTCAAGTTCAGCCGCAATTGAAGTTGTAACGGCATGCGCTTTCAACGAAGTGTTTGGCGCTGGTTATGATAAAACCGAATTGGCCAAGATTGGCCAGCTCTCTGAGCATGAATTTGCAGGCGTCAACTGCGGTATTATGGATCAGTTCGCTTCTGCTCAGGGCGCAAAGGATATGGCCATCTATCTGAACTGCGATACATTGGATTTCGAATTGGTACCTGTGAAATTGGAAGGCGTAAAGGTGGTTATTTCCAATACGCACTCTCCTCATAAGTTGGATTCTGGCGCATACAACGATCGCGTAGCACAATGCAAATTGGCAGTTGAGCAATTGAAGAGCGTTCGTCCTAACCTGAAGAATCTTGCCGAATTGAGTGGTGCTGAATTCGAGGAGATCAAGGGCGCTATCACCGATAAGGTTGCTTTGGCTCGTGCAGAACACGTGGTAGGCGAATGCCAACGTACGGTAGATGCAGTAGAAGCTTTGAAAGCTGGCAATATTGAGCTTTTCGGCAAACTGATGTGTGCTTCGCACGTATCTCTGCGCGATAAATATGAGGTAACCGGCCTGCATCTTGATACGATGGCTGAAGCAGCATGGGAAGTGCCTGGCGTAATCGGTTCGCGTATGACTGGTGGCGGTTTCGGCGGTTGCACCGTTTCTTTGGTAAAAGATGAGGCAATCGACGATTTCATCGCAAAAGTAGGCGCCAAATATGAGGCTGTTACGGGCATCAAACCTGATTTCTACGTAGCAGAGATTGGCGATGGCGTTCACGAATTATAATCTCACGGATTAGCAACACAATAATGGTAAACGAGGATAAATTCAAATGCTTGTATAAGCACAAACAGGTTCGTTTGGTAACGTTGCACAACCCCAATGGCATGCGCGTTCAAATCACCAACTACGGCGCAAAAATCGTGAGCTTGTATGCCCCAGATAAAGAGGGTAAGTTTGCGGATGTTGTGCTGGGTTTCAACACGTTTGAAGAATGGCGCGACCAGGAAACATATTTTAATGCCACGATTGGCCGATATGCCAACCGCATTAAAGACGGTCGCTTCAAGCTGGATGGTGTTGAATATACGTTGCCACGCAATAATGGCGATAATTGCCTGCACGGCGGTATTGTTGGTTTCAACGAGCGTGTGTGGGATATCGTAGGCCAAACGGCTTACTCCGTATCGATGCACCTGGTGGCCAAAGATGGCGAAGAAGGTTTTCCAGGAAATATGGATGTGTATGTAACGTATACCCTCACGAAAGAAAACGGATTAAAAATCACATGGGAGGCAAAAACCGACAAACCTACGGTGGTAGGCTTCACCAACCATGCATATTTCAATCTGAAGGGAGAAGGACAAGGCACTATCCATGACCACACCCTGCAGATTCTTTCCGATTCATACACGCCATTCGACGCAGGCAATTGCCCAACGGGCGAGATTGTGCCAGTAGAAGGAACGCCTATGGATTTCCGCCAACCCACGTTGGTAGGAAGCCGAATCGACGACCCATTCTTTGCGCCGGGAAGAGGTATCGACAACAACTGGGTGTTGGCCGAGAACCCCAAGCATGATTTGCGTCTTGTGGCCGTATTGGAAGGTGGCAATCGCACGATGGAAGTGCACACCACCATGCCTGGCCTGCAGGTATACACCGGCAATTGGGTGGAGCAGCACGTAGGCAAGCATGGCAATATGTATGATGTGCAGACGGCTATCTGCCTGGAAACACAGAACTTCCCCGATGCTCCAAATCAAGCACATTTCCCTAACGCAGTTTTGCGTCCGGGAGAGGTGTATTTTGAGCAAACCGTGTATTTGTTTAAATGATGAAAAAAGTATTTCTTTACATAGGGATATTGGTAATGCTGTTGGCCTCGTGTTCTACGCAAAAGAACACGGGTGCCAGCCGTGCTTACCATTCCATGAAAGTGAAATACAATGTATATTACAACGGCGATTTGGCCTATCAGGAAGGTCTGGAGGCCATCGCCCAAGCACATACGGATGATTATTCGAATGTGTTGCCACTTTATCCTGTGAGCGATCATAAGGCCGCCGAGGCTTCCAAATCCAAGATGGAACGGACGATCGAAAAATGCAGAAAGTGCATCAAACTGCATAGCATCAAGAAGCGTCCGAAAACCGATCCAAAGAAGATGAAAGACCCGAAATATAAGGCATGGTTGCAGCAGGAAGAGTTTAATCCATCCATGCCGATGGCCTGGATTCGCCTGGGTGAAGCAGAATTCCATAAGGGCGATTTCCTGGGGGCTGTTTCTACGTTCGGATATGTGATGAATCACTTTGATTACGATAAAGATCTTGTGGCCAGATGCCAGTTATGGCAGGCCAGATCATATGGCGAAATGGATTGGCTATATGAAGCAGAAGATTTATTGCGCAAAGTGCAGATAGATGATTTGAGCAGGAAACATGCAGCTATGTATTCTGCCGTGGCGGCAGATATTATGCTCAAGCAAAAACGTTATCATGAGGCCATTCCGCACGTGCTTCATGCCAAGGCCGACGAAGATAAGCACTTATCTCGTCCAAGATTTGAATATGTTTTGGGCCAGCTATATGAAAAAGAGGGGAATCGTGCGGAAGCGCTGGCTGCTTATAAGCGAGTGTTGAAACTGCAACCGGAATGGGTGATGGATTTCAATGCCCGCCTGCGCAAGACGCAGCTTGAGAAAAATACGGCTGCGGCTTTAACCGAATTGGATAAGATGATAAAGCGCCCCAAGTATAAGGAATATCTGGACCAATTGCACGGGGCAAAAGCAAATATTCTGCTGCAGAAAGGAGATACCGTTGCTGCCTTGGTGGAGATGGATTCTGCTATTGCACGCAGCACCCGCAACGGCATGGAGAAAGCCACTATCCTGCTGCAGGCCGGCGATATTTATTATGCTCGAAAGCAGTACGAAAAAGCCGAACCATGCTATACGGAGGCCGTTTCCATTCTCACCACGGATATGGATGAATATAAGCGGGTGAAGAAGCGTCAGGAAGTATTGGGCGACCTCGTGCAGCAAACCACTCAGGTGGCTTTGCAGGACTCGCTTCAACGCCTGGCAAAGATGACGGAAGCCGAGCAAATGGCCGTGGTGGAGAAAATAATAGCCGACCTCGTCGAGCAGGAAAAACGCGACTCGATCGCACAAAAGCAAGCCGATAGAGAGGCGCAGAATGGCGGCGGTCTGCAGAGTGTGAACACGTCCAATATGATTGGCGGCGGAGGTTCTGGAGAATGGTATTTCTATAATCCGCAGTTAATAAAAATCGGTAAGCAGCAATTCCGCCAAAAATGGGGAACACGAACCCTGGAAGATAATTGGCGCTATAAGATTAAAGTGCCAGTGGTGCCCATGATGGAGGAATCAGACGAGGACGATTTGCTGGCAGATGAAGATTCCATTGGAGGTGATTCAGCAAAGACGCTGGCTCCTCTTGCATTATCGGAAGATCCACATGATCCGCAATATTATTTGCAGCAAATTCCAAAAACGGAAGAGGATTTGCAGCAATCCGATACGCTGATTGCTGATGCGCTCAAGAATATGGTGGCTATTTATCGCGACCAGTTGGAAGAAAACGATTTGGCCGTTGAAACCTTTAACGAACTCAAGCGCAGATATCCGGGCGACAAACGATTGGAGGATATTTATTACATGCAATATCTGATTGCGATGCAGCAGAATGATTCCGTGGCTGCAGAGCAAAACCGCCGTGCCTTGCTCACGCAATATCCGGATGGACGATATGCAAAAGTGGTGAGCGATCCGCAATATTTTGAAAAACTCCGTCTGGCACAGGCGCAAAGTGATTCGCTCTATGAGAGGACCTACGAGGCATATCGCAATGGGCAATATGCAGAGGTGAAGAAGAACGTGAAAACGGCAGAAGAGGAGTTCCCTCTCTCTGCACTTATGCCTCGCTTCCTGTTCCTCCAATCGGTGGCTGTGGCGAAAACGGAAGGCCAGGATGCTTTTGCCGATAATCTACGCGCCATGGTGAATCGCTATCCGGATAGCGAAATGAGTTCAATGGCCAAAGATATGCTATCCATGATGAATCAAGGTTTGGAGAGCCAAAAAGGCGGCAAAACATCAGATTTGAGCGAAATGCGCCAGCAGCAGATGGAGGAGCAGGCAGAAGACCTGGCAATGGATACAACGGCTGTGCTGGTTCCGCAGGTGGTGATTACGTTGCCGAAAAACGAATCGTCTCTCAATAAACTGCTCTATGAGGTAGCTCTCTATAATTTTGCACAATTCATGATAAAAGACTTTGATCTGGAAACACTCCTTAATTATTCAGCCTCTGAGTCGGCTCTGCTGGTGAAGGGATTTGATAGTGCTGAAGAAGTGGAGTGGTATAAAGGTCTGCTCATGCAATCCGAGACGTTGCAACAGGCGTTTATCAAATTGCAAGCCGTGGTGCAATAATTTAATTAGAATTTCAAAACGATAACGATATGAAAAAACTTTTTATGTGCTTTTGGCAATGGCTGGTGGCTATACCAATTCTGTTTGTAGCAACTGTGTTTACGGCAGTATTTACGATCTGTACCGTGCATTGGAGAAATAGCGAATGGGTACACAAGGTACAGATGTGGTGGTCGAAGATGTTCTTCTGGATGACCTTCAGTCCAGTAACTGTATCAGGCGTTGAAAACTTGCAAAAAGGCCAAAGTTATGTATTCGTGGCCAATCATACTTCATTTTTTGATTCCTGGATCATATATGGCTACCTGCCCGTTATTTTCAAATGGCTGATGAAAGCCGAACTTCGCAAAGTGCCATTCATTGGTGCCGGCTGCGAGGCTGCGGGTCATATATTCGTAGATCGCAAGCACGCCAAATCGGCGATGCAGTCTATTGAGCAGGCTAAGAAAGCCCTCAAGCAGGATGGCGTGAGTGTGGTGATTTTCCCGGAAGGGACTCGCTCAACGGATGGCCAGGTGCATGATTTCAAGCGTGGTGCTTTCCAAATTGCTTTTGATTTGGGTCTGCCCGTGGTTCCACTGTCGCTGACCGGCCCGATGAATATCATGCCAAGAGGTGCCGTTCTGGCCACTCCGTTTGTGAAATGCAAATTGGTGATTGGCAAACCTGTCGATATCACGCCGTTTATACCAGCAGAGGACGCCGACCCACAAACGAAACGTGCAAAGCAGCAGGAGGCTATGGAGTTGCTCAAAGAGCGTATCGTGGAAGGATTGTAATATCCTCAAAAGCAATCATCAATACGAGATAACACCATGCGAAAAACACTATTGCTTGTTATTTGCGGCATTGCCTGTGCACTTAACGTAGTGGCACAGGATTTGGGAAATGGAACATTTCGAAATCCTATCCTTTATGCCGATTATAGCGACCCTGATGCCATCCGCGTTGGAGACGACTATTATATGACATCCAGCAGTTTTAATTGTTCTCCTGGTTTGCAGATTCTGCATTCCAAAGATTTGGTGAATTGGCAGATCATTTCTGCTGCCCTTCCTCATGCCATTCCCGGCGGCAAGGGCGTTCCTGTGGAGCATGGTAATCAGGTGTGGGCTCCCTCTATCCGCCATCATAATGGCACCTATTATATCGTATGGGGCGATCCGGATCAGGGTATCTATCAGGTGCATGCGCAAAACGTGATGGGGCCTTGGTCGGAACCTATATTGCTGCTTCCTGCAGAAGGATTTATCGACGCCACGCCGCTATGGGACGAAGATGGCAGAACGTGGCTGGTGCATGCGATGGCTGGCAGTAGAGCCGGTTTGAAATCCGTGCTTTGCATGGCGGAGGTGGATGAGAATCTGACGCACGTAATCACGCCTTCTCGCATTATTTTTGACGGACATAAAGAGCATCCAACCTGCGAGGGGCCGAAGTTATATAAGCATAATGGCTACTATTATATTTTCACACCGGCAGGCGGTGTATCTACGGGTTGGCAATTGGTGCTCCGCTCAAAAGATATATATGGGCCATACGAATCCAAAGTGGTGCTCCGCCAAGGAGAAACGGTGGTGAATGCTCCGCATCAGGGCGCATGGGTCACCACTCCTAAGGGAGAAGATTGGTTCCTGCACTTCCAGGACGTAGGTCCTTTGGGACGTATCGTGCATCTGCAACCCATGACGTGGAAAAACGACTGGCCTGTTATTGGTGAAGATAAGGATGGCGATGGATGTGGAGAACCCGTTTTCCTGGCTCGCAAGCCTGATGCTCCATCCGTCGAAAAGAAAATAGAAAACATTCCAGCCAAGAAGCGACTGCTCGAAGGAGAAGGATTGAACACCCTGAACGGAACAGATCTTTTCAACACAACCACGTTGGATTTGAAATGGCAATGGCATGGCAAGCCTGATGCAAGATGGTATTATTTGGATGCTGCCGAATCGCGTTTGCGCCTGTATTCCGTGCCGGAACGCAAATTGGATGGCACGTTAGGTGATGCGAAAAATCTTTGGAATATACCTAATTTATTGCTCCAGAAACCTTCTGCCCCCACTCAGCAGGTAACGGCCAAAGTGTCGCTACAGCCTGCCACCAAATATCTGGGTGAACGAGGCGGCTTGGTGATGATGGGCACGGATTATGCGGGGCTCGTATTGGAAAACACGGCAGATGGCATCGTGCTGAAGCAAATAGAATGTTTGCAGGCCAATAAGGGGGGCGAAGAGCAGGTGAATGATTGGGCAAAAATGACCGATGAATTCGTATATTTACGCCTGAATTTTGAGACGCAACCAACCGAGCAACGGGCCGAATCGCGAGATGGAAATACCGATAGAGTGGTCTATGCATGGTTCTCATATAGCCGCAATGGCGTGGTATTTCATAATATAGGCAGGAGATTCACCGTGAAAGCGGGCCAATGGATTGGTGCCAAATATGGTGTATTCTGTTCGCGTCCGAGCGTAAAAACCAACGATGGCGGATGGCTGGATGTGCATTTTATACGCGTAGAATAATGAAAGGACACTTATAAAAAACACAAGATATGCTTTTAGGATTTGATATTGGCAGCTCGTCGGTGAAAGCGGCATTGGTGGAAGTGGCTACTGGCAAATGTGTGGCCGCTACGTTCTACCCAAAAACGGAAATGGAGATCGTGTCTCGCGAATTGGGTTTTGCAGAGCAAGACCCGGAGATTTGGTATGAGAATGCGAAAAGGGCTGTTGCTGAACTCTGGGAGTCGCATCCAGAGGCCAAAGACAAGGTGAAAGCCATTGGCATCAGCTATCAGATGCACGGCCTTGTATGCCTGGATGCAGAAGGCCAACCTTTGCGCGATTCCATTATCTGGTGCGATTCTCGTGCTGTACGCTATGGAGAACAGGCTTCTGATGTCTTGGGCAAACAATGGTGCTTGGAGCATCTCTTGAATCTCCCCGGCAATTTCACGGCCGCCAAATTAGCCTGGGTGCGTGATAACGAGCCTTCTATTTATGCTCAAACGAAAACAATTATGCTGCCGGGCGATTATATGGCGTATCGCCTGACGGGGAGGGCATGTACCACGGTCAGCGGCTTGAGCGAGGGCATGTTTTGGGATCATAAGGAGCAATGTGTGTCTCGCCCTTTGCTGGATGCCATGCAATTGGATGAAGCCAAATTGGCAGAGCAGGTAGCCACGTTCTCCAAGCAGGGAGAATTGAGCGAAAAAGCCGCTGCTGAATTTGGGCTTAAAGCCGGTATTCCCGTCACGTATCGCGCAGGTGATCAGCCTAATAATGCCTTATCCTTGGGCGTGCTGAAACCGGGCGAAGTGGCAGCTACGGGAGGAACGTCCGGCGTCGTATATGCCGTTTCCGATAAACCCGTTTTCGATCCGCAGAGCCGCGTGAATCCTTTTGTGCACGTCAATGGCACCGTGGGCGTGCTCCTGTGCATCAATTCGGTAGGCATCCTGAATGCATGGCTCCGCCGCAACGTGGCAGCCGATCTCTCTTATGCACAAATGAACGAGTTGGCAGCCTCCGTTCCTGCCGGTTCTGAGGGCGTGCTGGTGGTTCCATTTGGCAATGGTGCAGAGCGTATTCTTGAAAATAAAGAAACAGAAGCTTCCATTCATGGTCTGCTCCTTAATAGACACACGCGTGCGCACGTTTTGCGCGCCGCGCATGAAGGAATAGCTTTTGCTTTTGCATACGGCATGGAGATTATGAACGAGATGGGCGTCGATTGCAAAACCATTCGCGCCGGCTACGGCAATCTTTTCTTATCTCCTATCTTCCGCGAAACATTGGCCTCTCTTACGGGAGCTGAGATTCTGCTTTGCGATACAGATGGCAGCCAGGGTGCGGCACGTGGAGCAGGCATAGCGCTTGGGCTCACCACCGAAGAATCGCTTCGTCCGGAAGTGATTCAAACCGTGAAAATGGAAGCCAATCCGGTACTTCGTCAGGCGTATGAAAACTGGAAGAAATTATTGCCTTCTCAATAAGAAAGAAAAAAACAAATAAAGAAAAAAACAAACATAATATCAACATTTAATCTTTATTCTAAAGTTATGAAAGAGTATTTCCCAGGACTGAAAAAAGTACAGTTTGAAGGACCTTCTTCAAAAAATCCTCTGGCGTATCGTTATTACGATGCCAATCGTGTAGTTAAAGGCAAAACCATGAGTGAATGGCTGCGTTTTGCCATGGCATGGTGGCACACGCTTTGTGCTGAAGGTGCTGATCAGTTTGGTGGTGGCACCAAAACCTTCCCATGGGCAGAAGGCACGGACGCCATGACGATTGCCAAGCAGCGAGTAGATGCTGGCTTCGAGTTCATGCAGAAATTGGGCATCAATCTCTATTGCTTCCACGATGTGGATCTCGTAGCAGAGGCTGAGACGATCGAGGAATACGAGGCAAACATGAAAGAAATTGTGGCATATCTCAAGCAGAAGCAGGAGGAAACTGGCATTAAGCTTCTTTGGGGTACAGCTAACGTGTTTGGCCATAAGCGCTATATGAATGGTGCAGCCACCAATCCTGATTTCAACGTGGTGGCTCGTGCTGCCGTTCAGATCAAGAATGCTATTGATGCTACGATCGCTTTGGGCGGTACCAGCTATGTGTTCTGGGGTGGCCGTGAGGGCTATATGAGCCTGCTCAATACCGATCAGAAGCGAGAGAAAGAGCATCTCGCACAGATGCTTACCATTGCCCGCGACTATGCTCGCGCACAAGGTTTCAAGGGCACGTTCCTCATCGAACCTAAGCCAATGGAGCCAACCAAGCATCAGTATGATGTTGATACCGAAACCGTTATTGGTTTCCTTCGTGCACACGGCTTGGATAAGGATTTCAAGGTGAATATTGAGGTGAACCACGCCACGTTGGCAGGCCACACCTTCGAGCACGAGCTCTGCTGCGCTGTGGATAACGGTTTGCTCGGCTCCATCGACGCCAACCGTGGTGATATGCAGAATGGTTGGGATACGGATCAGTTCCCAATCGATCAATATGAACTCACCCAGGCCATGATGCAGATTGTTCGCAATGGTGGCTTCACGGATGGCGGCACCAATTTCGACGCAAAAACACGTCGCAACTCTACCGATCTTGAGGATATTGCTATTGCACATATTGCAGCCATGGATGCAATGGCTAAGGCTCTCCTCAACGCTATCGACGTGCTCGATAACTCTCCTCTTCCAAAGATGCTTGAAGAGCGCTATGCTTCATTCGATAAGGGAAAGGGCAAAGAGTTTGAAGAGGGCAAGCTCAGCCTCACGGACCTCGTGGCTTATGCGAAAGAGAATGGCGAGCCTAAGCAGATCAGCGGTAAGCAGGAATTATACGAAGCTCTCCTCAATATGTATATCTGATGAAAAATACCCGTTATTTATATAGTGTTGTGCTCGTAGCCGTATTGGGCGGTCTGCTCTTCGGCTACGACACGGCCGTTATTTCTGGTGCAGAGAAAGGTTTGCAGGCTTTTTTCCTGCAAGCCGGCGATTTCGCGTATAGCGATATGCTGCACGGATTCACGTCGTCATCTGCTCTTATTGGTTGCATCATAGGTAGTGCCATATCCGGCTTATGCGCCATTCGCCTTGGGCGTAAGCGTTCTCTGGTATTGGCAGGCGTGCTTTTCTTTTTGAGTGCCTTGGGCAGCTTCTATCCGGAGTTCCTCTTCTTTGAGAAAGGTGTGCCAACGATGAGCCTGCTGATTGCCTTCAACTGCTATCGCGTTTTGGGCGGCATTGGCGTAGGTTTGGCTTCTGCCATCTGCCCGATGTATATTGGCGAGATTGCGCCTTCCAATATGCGCGGCAAGTTGGTTTCATGGAATCAGTTTGCCATTATCTTTGGCCAATTGGTGGTGTATTTTGTAAACTTCGTTATTCTTGGCGAACATCTCCAGCCCGTTGTGGAAAAGACGGCAGAAGGTCTGATGCAGGTGTTGCCGGGCGCTGAATGGATGACCGCAACAGGATGGCGCTATATGTTTGTGAGCGAGGCTGTACCAGCCGGCTTATTTGCTTTGCTGATTTGCTTCGTTCCGGAAACGCCACGTTATCTGGCCATGATTGGCAAAGATGCAGCGGCTTTGGATGTGCTCACCAAGATCAATGGTGCCGCTCAGGCTCAAACCATCCTTGCAGAGATCAAGGCATCTGCCCGGGAAAAGGTAGAGCCATTGCTGACGTATGGTTTCCTGGTGATTTTTATCGGCATCATGTTGTCTGTTTTCCAGCAGGCAGTAGGCATTAATGCGGTACTTTATTATGCACCTCGTATTTTTGCATCAGTAGGTATGGAAAGCCCAATGATGCAGACGGTAATGATGGGTATTGTGAATATTGCCTTCACGCTCGTGGCTATTTTCACCGTGGAGAAATGGGGCCGCAAACCATTGCTCATCTATGGTTCCATCGGTATGGCGGTAGGTGCTTTGGCGTTTGCCCTTTGCCAGGTGGTGGCTATGCCGCCGTTTGTGAGCGTACTCTGCATTATGCTTTATTCAGCATGTTTCATGTTCTCTTGGGGACCAATATGCTGGGTGCTAATTGCCGAGATCTTCCCCAATACTATTCGTGGTGCAGCCGTAGCGATTGCTGTGGCTTTCCAATGGATTTTCAATTTCATCGTATCTTCCACCTTCGTGCCAATGTATAATATGGAACTTGGCGCTATGGGCGCTAATTTTGGTCATATGTTCGTATATTTGCTCTATGGCATTATTTGCGTGATAGCTGCCATCTTCGTATGGAAACTGGTGCCAGAAACCAAGGGCAAAACCCTGGAAGATATGACCAAGTTGTGGAAGCAAAAATAAGATTTTCTTGCGTATTCCCGAAAATAAATGAACAAGCAAAATGCGCGCAAATGCACATTTTGCTTGTTTATTCCAAAAATTTATAGTACCTTTGCAGCCGCAAAGTCATTACGCTTTTCAAAAACGCGAAACATTATGAGTACGATTCAGTTAGAGGGACTGTGGGCATACATACAAACCCTGTCCTTAAATAAGCAAGACAGGCAATGGTTGGCAGACCATCTGGTAATGCCAGACGCGACAGAAAAGCAGAAACAATACATTTCTGACACGCTATCTGTTGCTCTTAAAGAAACCAAGACGCAATTGGCATCCGGCGCAAAAATGCCTAATGCTTTTGAATTGTTGAACGAACTCTAACTCACAGATTATGGTAGTTGAGATTGGTTATCACCAAGAGTTCGCGCGACAGTTGAAGCAACTAAGTAAGAAGTATCCTTCGTTGAAAGAGGACTATGCCTCCTTCTTGAATAGTTTGCAGGTAGATCCGCTCCAAGGGGTGGATTTAGGAAATGGTGTACGCAAGATTCGTTTTGCAATAAAGAGTAAAGCGAAAGGAAAATCTGGAGGTGCGCGTGTAATAACGTATAACGTAGAAGAGGCGGCAGACGAAACATTCTTAGTAACACTCTTGACAATCTATGACAAGAGCGAAATTGAAAATGTGACGGATGGTTATATTAGACAATTAGTCGCAACCATAGTCTCTCCTCGCGACTTTAAATAGAGGAGCTTACTGCCTGCACGCGCAATAAAAAATATAGTGCACGTCTCTGCTTGCGGACGTAAAATGCGAGCCGTCTTGGGTGCAAGTGTGCGCCCGCCATGCGGTGCCCCCACAGGGGGAACCCCAGCGGGAGGGGGCTAATTCCCGCAAGACATACAGCGCTGGTTCGCCAGCGCGAAAAAAGCGTTTACTCGCTTGTTTTCTGATTATTAGAAATGTAGGAAACTTCTAACGGAAATTCAGACGACAAGACAAAGTAGATGCTCGTGGGTGTATATACGCCCGCCCGTACCTTGTAGTTTATTCTATAGGGTACGTTGGTGGTATAGTGATACACGGCGCGAGTGACTGTTTGTTTATCTGATTTCCACGGCAATTCCTACAGCCTCTAATAACGGATAACAAATTGTTACCCGCGCTTTTTTGTGCCCATACAAAAAACCGAATAAATATCAACAATAATAACTTATGCCAAGAACTCCGCTAAAACAAATAGGCCAGAACTATGCAGAAAGTATCATGGAACAATATCATCCAGATGCATGCAACTGCGACATTGAAGAAATCCAAAATTGGTTTAATGATACTAATCGAGAGTGTATGGGACAGCCCATAGTTGATATAAGATTTCATTTGTCATCGCAGCAACGAAAAAGAATCTCACAGCATGCCAAGAAATATGCCCGCGAAATACAAATAAAAAAACTTAATGAGAACCTTACTTGGTATCCTGAGAAATATAATGACATAGATACAGAGAACGATGATTTTGATATATACGATTACTAATTTTCAAAATAATTATTTCTACTTATGGCGGATATCTTTACTAAACATGCTGTCCTAATTTTAGGAAACGGTTTTGATGTGGCGTTAGGTTATAATACAAAGTATTCAGATTTTTATAAGTCAGAGACATTTGGACGATATGCCACTGAATCCAAGTTAGGGAAACATATAAAAGAGAATATAACCGGTCCAAATTGGGCTGATTTAGAATGTGGATTATATGACTTCGCAAAAAACGATGAACTATTTGTCTATAACGGAACTGATGAAGAACGTCTGATTGCTTTTAGAGATGATTTCAAGAAATTAAAAGAAGCTCTTTGCTGTTTTTTACTGCAAGAACAGTCTCACAAGCCGAATCCAACATCGAATATTCCCGCTTTGTTGTCCGAGTGGTTTCGATTCAATCTGCAAGTCATCACCTTTAATTATACCAGTATAGATATTAATATCATAAAGAGATATACTCCCAGCAAACAAAAGCAAGAGTATGTTGAAAATTCTAACTTATTCATTTATCAGCATGGTTCTTTGAATGACATATATACAGGAAGTGCAAATCCTCCTTCAAATATCGTTCTTGGTATAGATGAGTCTCAAGCAATACATAAAAATTATACCTTTTTGTATAAAAATCAGCAACCACGACTTAAAGTGCGCGATTTTTTGAATTATATTCGGGATATAGATGTGATTATCATATATGGTTGTTCAATAGGCCCATCGGACACGTTTTACTTTAAAAAGATTTTCAATTCTTTTCAAAATAAGACATACATAATCTATCATTATGGAAACTCTGAATTAGAAGCCATTAAGAGAAAGATTTTATCTCTCACTGAGAGCCTTGATGAATTTGAATGTGATAATCATATAGAGTTTATTGATTCTAGTTCCCCAGATGCTGATGAGAAAACGAAAAATATTATAGACTCCCTTGAACACCCTATATAATTACAAAAAAAATGACTTGGAGGATTTCTCCATCATTCCTCCACCAAAGGTTCATCAACGCTTCATCAAAATAAACACAAACAAAAATAACTTCAAAAGTTGTGCGCGACACGAAATAGCGCAGATAGAATGAAATCAAAACTTTTACTCTTTGCTCTGTTGCTGATGGGAGTGTCAGCCGGAGCGCAAACACCAATCTCCGTGTCAATTTCGGATGACTGTAGTCAGAATGGACAGAGACAATATGTAGGCGGTGCCACTCCGTCTGATGGTAGTGCAGCCGTAATAAGTACTAGTGGCCGTACCAGTTGTGAATATGTGCAGTTGTGGGCAGGCGGCCCGAAGTGGGCAACGTTCAATGTAGGTGCAACCATTACAGAATATGGTAATCTGACCGTTGGCGCAGATGCTACTCCGTACTTCAATTATCAAGACCACGCTCCGTACTACAATACTGCCAATGTGGGTGGTTTGTATGCATGGCAGCAACCTAACCACGATGGTCGCCAAACCACATGGACAAGTAGCATTACAACGGGCGTTTCCGATGTTGCTACCACCTTATGGGGTAGCAACTGGAAGACGCCAACTCGTCAACAATTGGATACACTGCAAAAAAGCAGTTATGGAAAAACAGTATGGACTTGGTGCGATGGCAGCATCACGCAATATGTACCCGGTTGCACACTAAAAGGATACAAGGTATCGGGCGTAGGCGCGTACGCGAATAAGTGGATATTCTTGCCTGCTGCGGGTTGCTTCAGTTGCTACGATGGCGCGGTCTACAGCGCGTCCAGCTACGGCTACTATTGGTCGGGTACGCTGAGCGATTCGTACTACGCCTACAGCTTGTACTTCAGCTCGGGCAATCGCGGCGTGGACGGCAACTACCGCGAGTACGGTCGATCGGTGCGTGCGGTATTGGTTGAGTGAGAATTTACTCTTTCTCTTTCCCAATTCTAATAAATCAGTCAACTTCAAATCATCCACTCCTTTTCTTGAGGTTTCCCAAAGCCAACAGGCGCTGTGCGCCACAGGGCTTTGGGAATGCGAAAAGAAAATCAACAAATGCCGCCGTTAGGCGGCCAAAATATGGCAAAGTTAGCAGAGATATTATCCGTAGAGCAAAATCGTACTGACCGTGATTCTTGGATGAAAGTGCATTTGTTTCGCGATGGGCGTTTTTTGCGTGCATCGGAGATAAGTGCTTGGCATTGTGTGCGGCTGTGCGGAAATGACATCGCCGTATCGCATCGCAAGTCTCCTCAGTCGGCAGACGGAACGTATGTGACTATTGGCTTTCCGCCAGAAAGTCTGGATAAGTTCACGCCCAGGGGCGCTTTGGAGGAATATCGTGATGACAATCATGTGGTTCTGTCTCTGTCGGAAACGACTTTTCCGATGTCGGTGACAGCGGAACTGTTGGCAGATGATTTTGCGCATTGGAAGAAAGAGCAGCCAATGAATGCCCCTCCGGCAGATAAACGTGACTTTGGAAGTTCACAACAACCGAGTAGCAATAGCATAAAGGAATTGATGACCGATATGCTCTCTGCACGTGAAGATTTGGCAAGTGTAAGTGTAACAATAACCATGACGAGAAAGTAAGTGCAAGAGTAAATTCAATGGCAGTATTCCTATTTCTTGTGAATAGGACTATCATTCGGTAGAGGCCGATAGCTTGTGTAAAACATTCTTTCAGCCTTGAGTATCAAGTTACTGTCATCGCATTCTTGCCTGCTGCGGGTTACTTCAATTACAACAATGGCACGGTCAACAACGCGTCCAACAACGGCAACTATTGGTCGAGTACGCTGAACGATTCGAACAACGCCTACAACTTGAACTTCAACTCGGGCAATCGCAACATGAACAACAACAACCGCAAGAACGGTCAATCGGTGCGTGCGGTATTGGTTTCGGAGCATTTACCATGGCTTACAGATTGACTCGTCAGCAATTATATTTAGACTTGCATGCTGCCTATCTTTGCGCTCGCAGACATAAGCGAAAAAAGGACTATCAACAACGTTTGGAGCAGAATCTCTATTGGGAATTGGAGTCTTTGTGCAACGATTTGTGGAAAAGAATATACAAAGCACGTCCGTCAGAAACTTTTCTGATACATGATCCCAAAATTCGAGAGGTCTTTGCTGCCGACTTCCGTGATAGAGTGGTGCATCATCTGTACTTCAACTATGTGCACGAAATGTTGGAACGTACTTTCATTCAAGATTCCTACTCGTGCATTCGGAAGCGAGGCACACACTATGGAATTGAAAGATTGGAACAATACATCCGCAAGGAAAGTCGCAACTACACTCGAACCTGCTATGTGCTGAAAATGGATATCAGTGGATACTTCATGCATATCAATCGTGAACGACTATTAGAAATCACGTTGGATAGTTTGAGATGTATGGCTAAACATAGGATAGGCAGAGAGAGTGCGGAGACCTGGAGGGATAAGGTGGATATGGATTTTGTGGAATACCTGACTCGTGAAATAGTTTTGTTAGACCCTACTGATGGGGCACTAATCAAAGGGAAACGCGAAGAATGGGGATGTTTGCCACGCAGCAAAAGTCTATATTGCAGTCCTTCTGGTTGTGGCCTTCCAATTGGTAACTTGACAAGTCAACTATTCAGTAATGTGTATCTCAATCTGTTAGACCAATATATGAAGCGAACTTTGAAATGCCATGCATATGGTAGATATGTAGATGACTTCTATGTGGTAAGCACGGAAAAGGAGTGGCTGGTAGCGATAATACCGAAAGTGAGTGTTTTTCTGCAAGAGAAACTCGGATTGTCCGTACAGCCTAATAAGACAAAGATATGTAATGTCCTACATGGAGTTGATTTTTTAGGTGCCACTATCTTGCCACAACGCAAATATGTGGGTGCAACTTGTGTAAAACGCATACGACACCATTTGAAAATTCTGCAGAGTAAGGCAATATCTATGGAAACAGTGCAAGCAACTCCTTTTGTGGTTAATTCGCTGAACTCCTACTTGGGGGTGTTGAGCCACTATCGTTCGTATCAATTGCGACGAATGTTATTTGAGAAAGAGTTTGACTTTCACCGATATGGTGTGTTTAACAAAAATTATACACTTTTTAGATAAAAACAAATTAAAAAATACTATCATTATGAAACAAAAAATCCTTTTAGCGCTGGGATGCATATTGATGGCATCCGGTGCATGGGCAACGAACTACACCCTCACGCTTTATGCGGACGGCTGCGACTCGCCCAACACATTTATCTGCCCTTCGGGGCAGCAACTATCGGTATGTGCAACAGCTTCAATTGGAGGCAATTATTTTGTTAGATGGAGCGATGGCAATACATCTGCAACTCGTACCATCACGATGAATTCAAACAGAACGCTTACTGCATATTTTAGTGACTTGTACACGATTACCACAGAATCTGCCGGAAATGGAACAACTTCCGGTGATACTACGGCACACTACAAATCGTCGGTACAGATTAAGGCAATTCCTGATTATGGATACAGGTTTAGTCGTTGGAACGATGGATATAGTGGCTATACCAGCAATCCAAGAACTGTCACTGTATATGGAAATACTACTTATACGGCAACTTTTGAAAAGCGTAATTTCTATTTGACGGTAAAGAGCCCTGGCTCAAAATATGGTTCAGTATCTGGGGGTGGTTCATATCTGTATCAAAGTGAACAAACAATATCTGCAACTCCAGAATATGGCTATCATTTTGATAGTTGGTCAGACGGCAACACGGAGAATCCGCGAACCGTTACCTTGCTTAGCGATACGACTTTCACGGCGGTCTTTGCACCTGACACATTCTCTTTGACTATTTTGTATAACGACACAATGGGTACGGTGACCGGGGCAGGTATGTATGCTTACGGAGATACTGCTTACATCAACTCAACACCCAATTATGGATACAAATTCAAAGCATTGTGGCACAATGGTCGCTCTTATAATTATCAAAACGCGAGTCATCGAATGACAAAGAATGATACGATGACTGTCGAATTTGAGAAAGCAGAATTTCATGTGTGGGGCTATGGTCAAAATGGCCGTGTTACTGGCACAGGAAACTATTTGTATTTGGATAGTGCAACCATAACGGCAAAACCCTATGTAGGCTACTTGTTTGAGTCCTGGTCTGATGGCGTGACAGATAATCCTCGTACCATTCAAGTAACTGGTGATACTACTTTTACGGCTCTTTATGTGATGCAATATGAAGGTGAATGTGGAGAAAATCTTACTTGGCAATATCGTGATGGTTTGCTAACCATCAGCGGTACAGGTGATATGTACCACTACGATTATGATTATGAAGAGTATTATATAGAGTCAGTAATAAGACCTTGGAAATTATTCCGTGATAGCATAGAAAAAGTGGTAATTGAGCATGGCGTAACTTCAATTGGCCAATCGGCATTTTATGGTCTACAAAACCGAGCATTCACGAAGGTAGTGATGCCACAGAGCGTAAAGTCTATTGGTTATTGGGCCTTTGCAGAATGCAATCGATTGACATCTGTAGTATTTAGCAGTGACCTTGAAGAAGTGGGCGACTATGCATTCCAAAATTGCACCCGTATCAACGATATGACCTGCTATGCGACAGTGACTCCTGATGCATACGAGCATACGTTTGAAGGTGTCAACACAATGGCATATCTCTTCGTACAAGCGGGCTCTGCTCGTACATACAAACTTGACCCAATATGGGGTGTCTTTGATATCCATGAGATAGGTGCAGACTCCATTACGGTGACGGGCAATACTGTATTGGTTGAACCGTCCGACAATGAGGCCATTTTCACTTGGCCGATGAGCGATGGTGCTTCGTCCTATTCGCTTGCTATTACCAAGAATGGCGAAGTGTTCTGCACATTGACGTTCAACGCCAATGGCCAACTCACGAACATCGCCTTCGCTCCTTCGCGTGATGGCGCTCATCATGCTCCAGCAGCTGCACTCACGGAGAACGGCTATCAGTTCACGGTAACAGGCCTGGATTATGCAACCCACTATGCCTTCTCGTTGAGTGCCAAAGATGCAGCAGCTCAGGTTGTGGCATCTTATACCGGCACCTTCCATACGAATGGCGCAACCGCATTGGATAATCTGCAGCACGACGGCGTGCAGATTCAAAAGATCCTCCGTAATGGCGTCCTCTACATTCTCACGCCTAACGGCACCTTTGATGCCACCGGCCGCCGAGTAGAAGAATAAGTTTCGTCCATTGCGCCGGACATATCCGCATCTATAACCAATCCACCGACCCATCATCTCGATAGGTCGGTGGTGTTTTCTACCCATATGCCAAGAGTATAGGTTAGTAACGTAGTAGTATCGTGCCCGCCCTTATGCCAGCCTTATGCGCAGTCTAAATGTTTTTTAGGAGCGAAGCGACTTGGGTTTATTTTGGTTTTTGTCAATCGTACCAGCCTCTCTCCTTGGGTAACTCTTGCGTCATTCTTGGCCTATTCTTGAATCGCGCACTCGCAGTTA
The DNA here is from genome assembly GCA_045600985.1 of Paludibacteraceae bacterium. Classification (GTDB taxonomy): domain Bacteria; phylum Bacteroidota; class Bacteroidia; order Bacteroidales; family Paludibacteraceae; genus Colicola. The sequence goes on along the minus strand of JAZRYY010000035.1, from coordinate 17,474 downwards.
CAGTTACTCAAGCGCCTGCCCAAGCAAATATATATCCGGACACTGTCCGTTGTCCTTTTTGCCCGCAAACCCCTTTATTTACTGAGAAACGGACATCCGGACACCTGTCCGGAACTGTCCTTAACGATTTAACGATTTAACGATTCTACAATTTAACGATTCTACGATTTCACATCCTCCGCCAAAAATCTATGCTACACGAATCGCATGCGCATAAGCGAAAAGCAGGGCGATGGCTAATAGGAAGACAAGGAGGAGATAGACGTATTTTCTCTTTTCTTTGGTGCGGACGGAAGCGGCTGAGAAGATGATAAGGCAAATCAGCAAAGCCGTCATGAGAGGCGTGAACGTGAAAAAAGAAGTGGCACCCGGCAGAGATTGCACCCATTCCACGCCGGCATTCATCAGCCACGCACATTTTTCCAGCAGCCAGAATGAGGCCGTTGAGAGGAAAGGTACAGGCAGGAAACTGCAGCACAAAGCGATAAGAAAAAGGCAAATGAGGCAGGACGCCAGGGGCAGAACAATCAGATTCGTAAGGAGAAAATAATTGGCCGACTGCCCAAAGAAAAGAAGCGTCCATGGCAACGTGCCAATCTGCGCGGCAATCGACATACCAATCAGGCTGTATGCCTTCGATTGCAGGTTATACGCCCACTCTGCTTTCGGCTTGGGAATGCAATCCTGCCAATGTGGAATAAAATACATAATGGCCAAAACGGCACTAAAACTCAGCAGGAAACTGACGGCATACAGAGCCGCCGGATCGAAAAGCAGAATGAGGAAAGCGGCAGCTGCTATGCGATTATAGCGCAGAGTGGTTCTGATATGCAGATTGCCAAGAGGAAGGAGGCTGAACATGATCGCACTTCTCACCACGGAAATGGTCATGCCGGTGAGGAAAGCATACGCCCAAACGAAGGAAAGAATGGCCAGACGTTGCGTTATTCGAAGCCGTTCCATCTCCCAGGGGATGAAGAGAAAACCTCCCAGCGTGAATATAAAAATGGCTATTTGCGCAATGATACCCACGTGCAAACCGCTAACCGCCAAGACGTGCATGGCTCCGGCATCCGTAAACGCTTCGCGTTGGTCGCGACTTAATGCCCGGCGGTCGGCCAAAACAAGCGAGCATATAAGTGCCTCCTCGCGCTCAGCCAAATGAAAAGAGCGAACACGACGTTCAATAGCATCACGGCATTTGAGCGAGAGCATCCGCATCTTGCCCTGCGTCCAACCCGTTTGGCGCACAGACCGATGTTCCAATCGGGCGTAATGGCCATGCGGCACATATGCCCGACCTTCCGTAATGCGGCAATGGCAAAGCATCACGTCGCCGGGTTGCGGGATAGGAAGAGAAGGCGCTTCAGACGTGTGAAGCGTATTCTTGGGGAAATAGAGTTGGAGGTTTTTCGTGCGAATATACCAAGCGGCAGAATCGAGCAGTTTGGCCTCGTAGAGGAGCGATTGCGGCTTTTCCGTAGGGGAAGAAAGGAGGAGGATTTTATGAAACGGTATGCTATCTGAGGCCCAATCATTTGCATGTTGCGGCGTCCAGGGCGGCTGCCAGAAAAAACAAAGTGCTACCCAAAAAATGAGTAGCACAATGGGCGTATGTTTAAGCAGGAGATTCTTCATTCGCAGGAACGGGGAAATTTTTAGAACCTCCCATTAATCGATGGTCATTTCTCCACGGAGCGGAATGGAAAGTCCGTGCTTCACCATCTTCGTATTGCCGTCCAATTCGCCAAGCAGATACATAAGCTTGGTGATGAGAGCTTCCGTGGTGATGTCGTAGCCGGAAATAACGCCGGCGTGAAGCAGATTGAGCGACGTTTCATATCGTCCCATTTCCACAGAACCGCCTATGCATTGGGTCTTATTCACGATGATAATGCCGCGATCAATGGCCTGCTTGAGTTCTTCAAAAAGCCAATGGTCGGAAGGTGCATTACCCGTGCCATAACTCTCCAGTACCACAGCTTTGATGCCTGGGGTATTGAGAACGGCTGCCACTACTGCCCGCGATATACCCGGGAAGATCTTGAGGATAGCCACGTTGGTATCGAGATTGGTATGGATAAGAAGTGGCTTATGGCGATTATTATAGTGCACCAAATGCGGGAAATAATGAATATGTACACCCGCCTTGGCGAGCGGCTCATAGTTGAAGGATTTGAACGCATCAAAATGCTCGGCATTTCGCTTGGTGGTTCGGTTGCCACGGAAGAGACGGTCCTCGAAGAAAATCGTTACTTCCGGCACGATGGCATCGCCATCTTCGTCTTGCGCAGCCGCAATCTCAATGGCCGTCAGCAGGTTTTCTCGTGCATCGCTTCGAAGTACGCCAATCGGCAATTGCGAACCCGTCAGCACTACCGGCTTATTCAAATCTTCCAGCATGAACGAGAGCGCAGAAGCTGTGTAAGCCATGGTATCTGTACCATGAAGAATAACGAATCCGTCGTATTCTTTATAGTTCTCCTGAATGATGGTGGCCAACTTAATCCAAAGGTTTGGATTTACATCCGATGAATCGATAAGCGGACTAAAGGCATTCAGTTGCACACGATATCCGCAATCTTTCAATTCAGGCATGAGCGACAGAAATTCTTCAAAGTCGGCAGGATGCAAAGCGCCTGTCTCCGGGTCTTTCACCATAGAGATGGTGCCCCCCGTAGAAATAAGAAGAACCGATTTTTCTCTTCGTTTCATAAATTAATCTTAATTAAAACTGCGTGCAAAGGTAGTATTTTTTTTTGAAGTATGCAAATATTTGCAAAAAAAAGCGGCAGAATAAATAGTTTGGCACGGAGTTTGCGAAGGTAGAGTATCATGGTTTCAACTCATCACATACACGTATTGCTGCTTGCGGAAGACGAGCTGATGGCAAGTGCCGTAGCAGAATATCTGCAGATGAAAGCCATCCGCGTGACCATTGAAAAAGAGGGAATAGCAGACCTGATGCGCAAGCGCTTGGACGGGATTCATAAGCAATTGGATAATGAAGAATACGACGTATGCGTGATCTATCCGTCCAGAAGCAACGATTGGGCCTTGCAGGTGATGAGTGATTTGCGCACGATAAGCACAGTTCCAGCCATAGTGGCTATGCGCGATGCAGAGAAAAACACGATGATAGCAGGCTATGGTGCAGGAGCTGATGACGTGCAAAAACTCCCGATTTCAACGGAACTTTTGGCATGCAAAATAGAGGCCATCGTTCGCAGAGAGCATATGCATGAGTCGCCTATGGAATACCGATTAGGAAGCATCCTGTTCAGCGTGAGCAAGCAAAGCCTGGAGAAGGCCAATGGAGAACTGATCAGCAAGCTTTCAGGCAAGGAAATGGAGCTCTTGGAAGTGCTCGCTCAGCATATGAACACCCCGGTGGAGAAAGGCGTGATACTTCGAAAGATATGGAATGAAGATAATTATTTCACGAGTCGTTCCCTCTCGGTTTATATCACCAAGCTGAAGAAGCTGCTGGCCTCTGAGCCCGGCGTAACGATTTCGTTTGTCCACGGGAAAGGGTATCGCCTGAGTAGTCCCTACTAACGTCTTTAAAAAGAAACAAATAACGATTGCTCATGAGCAAGGAATTATTTGGGTTAAGTTAAATAATATAGTGTCAAAAAAGGAAACAGGTCGCTGTGAAGCGGTCTGTTTTTTTGTTGGGTATGGGATACGTTGGCGTTTTTTCTATGAAAAAATGCACTTTTTTCGCACGAGAGTTGCATATGTCAAAAAAAAATAGTAATTTTGCGGCCTGTTTTATCATGCGTAGATATGCGCATACGCGTAAACAGAGGCAACGACGATAATAAAAAATTAAAGATATATGTTTCACGAGTACAAAAATTTCAACTTGTCGCAGGTGGCTAAAGATATGTTAGCCGATTGGGAAAAGAATGATTTATTTGGCCAGAGCATCAAGACTCGCGAAGGCCATGAGCCATTTTTATTTTTTGAAGGCCCTCCTTCAGCAAACGGTATGCCAGGTATTCACCACGTATTGGCACGCACCATCAAAGATACGTTCTGCCGCTTCAAAACGATGCAGGGCTATGAGGTTCGTCGCAAGGCCGGCTGGGATACGCACGGCTTGCCTGTAGAGCTCGGCGTGGAAAAGAAATTGGGTATCACCAAAGAGGATATCGGCAAGAAGATTTCCGTAGACGAATATAACGCAGCCTGCCGCCAGGAGGTGATGAAATATACGAAGGAATGGACCGCCCTCACCAAGCAAATGGGCTACTGGGTGGACCTGGACAATCCGTATATCACGTACGATAATAAGTATATTGAAACCCTCTGGTACCTCCTCAAGGAGCTCTACAAGAAGGGCTATCTCTATAAGGGCTACACCATTCAGCCTTATTCACCAGCGGCCGGTACGGGCTTATCCAGCCATGAATTGAACCAGCCGGGCTGCTATCGCGACGTGAAGGATACGACGTGTACGGCACAATTCAGAATGACGAAGGAAATGGACGAAATGTCGGGCGGCCTGCCAATTTATTTCCTGGCATGGACAACGACGCCATGGACCTTGCCATCCAATACCGCTTTGTGCGTGGGTCCAAAAATCGATTATGTAGCCGTAAAGGGCAAGAACCCATACTCAGGCGAAGAGGCTGTATACATTTTGGCAGAAGCTCGCCTGAATGCGTATAAGAAAGATTTGGGCTACGAAGAGGAAGAGCCGGTTGTGTTCGCCACCTTCAAGGGTCACGAATTGGTAGGCCTGCCTTATCAGCAGCTGTTCCCATGGGTGAATCCGGGCGAAGGTGCTTTCAAAGTGATTCCTGGCGACTACGTAACCACGGAAGATGGTACGGGCATCGTGCACATCGCGCCTACATTTGGTGCCGACGATAAGAAAGTGGCAGAAGCAGCCGGCGTGCCGGGCCTGTATATGCAAACGAAAGAGCAGGGTCCACGTCCAATGGTGGATTTCAGCGGTAAATACTGGAAGATTGAGGATCTGGACGAAGCTTTCGTGGAGAAATGCGTAAACGTGGAGCTGTATGGCCAATACGCAGGTCAGTTTGTGAAGAACGCCTACGATCCAAAATACACCATCGATGGCAAGTACGACGAAAAAGCCGCAGCCAAGGATGAGAATCTGGACGTACGTCTCTGCATCGCCATGAAGCAGGCGGGCATTGTGTTTAAGATTGAAAAGCACGTACATAATTATCCTCATTGCTGGCGTACCGACAAGCCTGTCCTCTACTACCCATTGGATAGCTGGTTCATCCGTTCAACCCAAGCCCGCGAAGAGATGATTTCGCTCAACAACACCATTCGCTGGCAGCCGGAATCAACAGGTTCGGGTCGTTTCGGCAAATGGCTGGAGAACCTGAACGATTGGAACCTGAGCCGTTCCCGCTATTGGGGTACGCCATTGCCAGTCTGGCGTACGGAAGATGGCAAAGAAGAGATCTGCATCGGTTCCATCGAAGAATTATGCCAGGAGATTGATAAGGCTGTGAAGGCCGGCTTCATGAAAGAAAACCCATGGCCAAACTTCAAGGTGGGCGACTATAGCAAAGAGAACTACGATCCATCCGTGATCGATATCCACCGTCCATACGTGGACTATATCGTGCTGGTAAGCCCAAGCGGCAAACCAATGAAGCGCGAATTGGATTTGATCGACGTATGGTTTGATTCCGGCGCCATGCCATATGCGCAGAACCACTATCCTTTCGAGAACACGGAATTGCCTCGCACGGCAGATTTCATTTCTGAGGGTGTGGATCAAACGCGTGGCTGGTTCTTCACCCTTCATGCCATCCATACGATGATCGAAGGCAAGGTGGCATTCAAGAATGTTATTTCCAATGGCCTCGTATTGGATAAGAATGGCAATAAGATGTCGAAACGTCTGGGTAATGCCGTTGATCCATTTGAGGCGTTGGAGAAATATGGTGCCGACCCTATCCGCTGGTACATGCTCACGAATGCTTCTCCTTGGGAGAACCTGAAATTTGATCCGGAAGGTGTGGACGAAGTGCGTCGCAAGTTCTTTGGAACGTTGTATAACACCTATTCCTTCTTTGCTTTGTACGCCAATGTGGATAAGTACGAGCCTTGCACGGGAGCTGTACGAGGTGCGACCACGGAAATCGATAAGTGGATTCTGAGTTGCCTCAACTCCCTCATCGAGGAAGTAACCACCGATTATGAGAATTATGAGCCAACCAAAGCAGGTCGCGCTATCTCTGATTTCGTGCAGGAGAATTTGAGCAACTGGTATGTTCGCCTCTGCCGTAAGCGTTTCTGGGGTGGCGGCATGACCGATGATAAGTTGGCGGCATATGATACACTCTATACCTGCCTGAAGACGGTAGCACAACTGATGGCGCCTAATGCTCCTTTCTATGCCGATCGTCTTTATCGTGATCTTACCGGCGCTTCATCCGTTCATATCAGCGAATGGCCGATTGCCGATAAGGCACTTATCAATAAGGATGCAGAGCGTGCGATGCAGTTGGCACAGGATGCCACATCCATGATCCTGAGCTTGCGTAAGCGTGCAGAAAAGAATGTACGCCAACCGCTGCAGAAAGCCGTTATTCCTGCTCCTGACGAAGCCGCCTTGAAGGCTCTGCTCACCGTGGCCGACCTCATCAAGAGCGAGGTGAACGTAAAGGAGTTACAGGTGGTAAGCAAAGAGAATAGCGATATTCAATTGGTGAAGAAAATCAAGCCTAATTTCAAGGTGCTTGGCAAGAAAGCGGGCGCACAAATGAAGGCTTTGGCCGCTGCCATTGGCCAAATGAGCCAAGCAGATATTGCTGCATTCGAGAAGAACGGACAGTTCACGCTGCTGGATTTTGCACTCACAGCAGAAGACGTGGAAATCCTTACGGAAGATATGCCGGGCTGGATGGTGATGAGCGATGGTTATCTCACGATTGCATTGGATATTGAACTCACCCCTGCCCTCGTGGAAGAAGGTTTGGCACGAGAATTGATAAATCGTATTCAAAACCTGCGTAAGTCATCCGGTTTGGAAATTACCGATCGCATCCGCGTGGAGATTGAGCATACCGACGAACTGGCTCCTGCAGTAGCGCATTTTGGCGAATATATTGGTTCACAGGTATTGGCAGAAAAGGTGATGCTCACGGCTGGTTTGACTGATGGCACGCTGGTGGAAGATATGAATATTCACATCAAAATTGAAAAAGCATGATGAAACGTTTATGGTTGGCATGCGTGGCCGTTCTGGCCATCTGCCTGACGGGTTGCGACATTATCGGCGAGAAGCCCGTTCCTGTTAACGAAGCAGATTTGCTGGGCCGCTGGGAAGCTCCTTCCAAGAAAGGCGAAGGCAATATCGTGTTTGTGTTTGGAGAAGAGCCATGCGAAGAGGATGGTTTTGCGGGCTACAAGATCGGCTACACGTTTGATGAAGGCGACGATGTAACCCAGGAAGATCTGATGGAAGACTATTTAGGCAACGGCTGGTTTGCCTGGAAACTGAATGGTGCCGACATCAATACCTACCAGATGATGAACATCTCTTCTGGCGTAACGCCTACCACGTATCACATCTCATCCTTTAATGCACAAACGATGACGATGCGCGATGGTAATGGCGGCAAGACGTACACTCTAACCCATATAGTAGTAGAATAATGAAGAAATTTTTGAAAATAGCAGGCATCACGCTTGGCGGTTTGCTCACTTTCGTGGCAATAGTGGCCGGCGTGCTGGTTTATGTGGTTTTCACGCCCAAGCAATTAACGCCGGTAGTGGATAAAGTGGCTGGCGAGTTCCTTTCGTGCGATTATGAGATCGGCGAAGTAGACCTCACGTTTTTTTCCACCTTCCCCGAGTTTGGCTTGCGAGCAGACGGTTTGCTGATTGTGAATCCCACGGAGGGTGCGCAATCGGATACGTTGCTTGAGGCCAAGCGTGTGGTGGCTCGCATCGAACTGATGGAGCTCATCAAAAACGGCATGGTGAATATCCACGAAGTGGCTCTGCAGCAGGTAACGCTCAACCCGTATATTGGTGCCGAAGGACAAACCAATTTCGATGTGCTCGTTCTTTCCTCTGATTCCACGGAAGAAGATACCACTTCTTCGTTTATTCAGGGCATCACATTTGAGGACTTGCGCATCATGGTGGATGCCAAGAAAATCACATTTGTGGATGAGCAGGACAGCCTGTCTGCTTCGCTTCTCGATGCAGAACTGGCATTATCGGCCAAGGAGCAGAACGGACGAATTGCAGGTGCTTTGCGTGCTGCTTTCCCGGCACTTTCTGCCTCATATAAAGGTACCGATTATGCCACGGATGCACGCATCGTGCTTCAGGCTCCATACGAGATGGATCTGGAGATGACGGGCCTGAGTGATATCAAGCACGCTGCCGTTCATTTGAAGGACGCCTCATTGGCTTTGAATGAGTTCAACATTGGAATAGAAGGCGATGCACGCGTGTTGCCTGATATAGAGATGGATTTGCAGCTCGCCACCAATAAATGGCATATCTCCGACGTGCTGGCACTGGTGCCTGCCGAGATTTTTACCATGCCGAAGGGCATTAGTGCTGATGGCGATTTGCGCGTGAAGGCACATGTATATGGCCATTATAATGATTCCACCATGCCGCTTGTGGACGCCAATCTGCTGCTTAGTGATGCTACGGGCGCCTATGCTGAATTGCCATACACCCTGCGTGACGTGGAGGGTGAAGTGGATGCGCACGTGGATCTTAATAATGAGAAGCAAACAGCAGCCATCATCCGGTCGCTTTCGGCCAAAACAAAGCAATCATCTGTAGCGGCTACTGGTCGCGTGGACGATCTGCTCAATTCAATGCTGCTGGATCTTGACCTCAACGTGAAACTGCATCTGCCCGATGCCGATTATTTCTTCCCGGAAGGATTGGTGGCTACGGGTTCTGCTGAAGGTCCTATTCGCCTGAAGATTACGCTCGACGACCTGACCGAGCTACGCCTCACACGTGGCCAGTTGTCTGGCGATTTGTGCATCAAGAATCTGGATGCTTCGCTGGACAGCATGCTCGTAAGCGCCAAGAAAGCACAATTGGCATTCCATATTCCCAACACGCATAAGGCAGAAACTGGCAATAAGCAAGCACAGCAACGCCGCAAGAATCTGGGTTTCCTGGATGGTAGCCTCAATCTCTCCAACCTGCAGTTTGAGCAGATTGGCTCGATACAGGCTACGCTGGGCGAAACAGATATCGACTTGCAATTGAGCGATATTCTTTCGTCGAATCCGGTTATTTACGCTGATCTTGACGTAGCTACCGACGCACTTGCCGGCACCATGATGATGGAAGACTCATTGGGGCAACCACAGAAGGCCGTCGTGGATGCGAAGAAACCATCCATCTGTGCCTACGTGGAATATGATACGAAAGATACGTTGGGCATCCCTACTCTGGCCTGCAATTTCGAGATGGGCAAACTCGTGGCTGATTACGACACCATTCATGCTCGCATGACGGCCCCTAAGGGCGAAGCGGCCATTTCCGGTGGACGCCGCGATAAGACGCAGCCGCGCATCAAAGCCAAACTGTCGGCCGACGATGTGGACGCCAAGATGGGCACGTTTGCTGCGGTTGAAACGGGCAAGTTTGCCGTATCCGTGGCAGCACAGCATACCAATAACACGGAGAATATTCTCCTGGAATGGCAGCCTAAAATGGATTTCCATCTCCAGAAAGCAAAGGCCGATTTGGCTGCACTGGAACCAACCGTGAAGATTCCGGAAATCAAATTTACGTATTCCAATAAGGATTTTCGTATCGACACCTCTCGCATCGAATTGGGTCGTTCTGATTTCTCGCTGTCGGGCGAAATAAAGAATATTGGTCCGTTCCTCGCAGAGACAGGCATATTGGAGGGCGAACTGAATTTCCGCTCCTCTCATACCGATGTGAACGAACTGATGGGCTACGTATCGGGTATGGGTTCGGATGAGGAACAGGAAGCTCAGGCTGAAACGGCGAAGGAAGAGGGCGAGGCCAATCCGTTTATCGTACCGGTGGGCATCGATATGACGCTGAATACGTATATCACCGAAGCGGATGCATTTGATCAGCATCTCCGCAATCTGGGCGGACGAGTGTACGTTCGTGATGGCGTACTCATCATCGAAGAAATGGGCTTCGTGTGCGAAGCGGCCAAACTGCAGTTGACAGCGATGTATAAGACGCCTCGCCGCAATCATATCTTCGCCGGCTTTGACTACCACATGACCGATATCAACGTGGAAGAACTGGTGAACATGATCCCTCAGGTGGACACGCTGCTCCCAATGCTCCGCTCATTCAAGGGTGCCGCCAATTTCCATCTGGCAGCAGAAACGTATCTGAATGCCAAATACGAACTCAAAACATCCACCACTCGTGGCGCGATGTCGATCGACGCTAAGGATTTGACGCTGCTGGATGGCGAAACGTTCACCAAGATTGCCAAGATCCTCACGTTTAATAAGAAAACGGAGAATAAGATCGATTCTATCTCGGCTGAAATATCGCTCTATAAGGAGCAGGTGGATATTTATCCATTCCTCATTTCCTGCGATAAATGGATGGGTGCCGTGGGCGGACAGCACTTCCTGGATATGTCGTTTGATTACCACGTGAATCTGCTCTCTCCTCTCTATATTGGCGTAGGCGTGAAGGGCACGTTCGACGATTTGCACATCAAGCCGGAGAAGTGCATCTACGCCAAGGATTTCCGCCCTGCTTTCACGCATAAGGTGGATACACAGGCTGCCGACATTCGTAAGATGATCAAGCAGCAATTGGAGAAAAACGTGAAATAACAGAATTTAATTATATTGAAAATGAAAAAATCATTGCTTTTGGGCATGGCCCTACTTTCGCTTATGGCTTGCAACAAAACTAACGAGAACCCGCTCCTCGTGGATCAGAATCTGCCTTATGGAGCACCAGCGTTCGACAAAATCAAGATGGAGCACTATGAGCCTGCTTTTGAGGAGGCTATTGCTCAGTACAATCAGGAAATCGATGCCATCGTGAATAACGAAGAGGCTGCCACGTTCCAAAACACCGTAGCTGCGCTTGATCGCAGCGGTCGTCTCTTGCAGAAGGTGGAGGGCGTTTTCTTCAATCTGCTCGAAACGGATGGCAACGACGAAATGATGGAAATCGCAGAGCGCGTAACGAATAAGATTACCGAGTGCTCGGATAATATCATGCTGAATGCCGCACTTTTTGCTCGCGTGAAAGCCGTATATGAGAATCCGGGCGAACTCACCAAAGAGCAGCAGCGTTTGCTGGAGGTTACGTATCGCAATTTCGTGATGAACGGCGCCAATCTGGATGAAGCACAGAAGGATCGCGTACGTCAAATCAATCAGGAATTGGCAGGCCTTTCATTGCGTTTCGGCCAGAACGTGGTAGCAGAAACCAACGCATGCCAGCGTTTCGTTACCGATGAGGCTGAATTGGCAGGCCTTCCTGCATCTGCCAAGCAGGCCGCAGCAGAAGAGGCTGCAGAGGCTGGGCATCCGGGAGAATGGCTGTTCACGCCTAAGCGCACCAGCTTCACGCCTGTGCTCCAATATTGCGAGAACCGCGAACTCCGCAAGCAGCTCCTTTTGGACTACACCACTCGTGCCAATCATGATAATGAGAACGACAACAAGACCGTGATCAACCAGACCATGCGCCTGCGCACGGAGAAAGCACATATCTTCGGCTTTGATAATGCTGCCGATTATATTCTTCAGGATGCCATGGCTCACGATGGCAAGACGGCTTACGAGATGTGTATGTCGGTTTGGAAACCTTCTCTGGAGGCCGTAAAGCGCGAGCGTGCTGCTTTGCAGGAGATGCTGGAAAAGGATATGCCCGGCGAGAAATTGCAGCCATGGGATTGGTGGTTCTATGCAGAGAAGCTCCGCAAGGAGAAATATGATTTGGATGAGGAGCAGCTTCGCCCTTATTTCAAATTGGAGAATGTGCGCAAGGGTGCCTTTGATTTGGCACATCGCCTCTATGGCATCACGATTGAACCGGTAGAAGGTCTGCCTGTATATCATAAGGATGTGGAAACCTTTAAGGTTGTGGATGCCGACGGCAGCCTGCTGGGCATTTTCTATACTGATTATTTCCCACGTTCTACCAAGCGCCCAGGTGCATGGATGAATAATGTGCTCAGCCAATATATCGATGAAAACGGCGAAGATCATCGTCCTATCATCGTGAATGTGGGCAATTTCACGAAGCCAACCGCAGATAAGCCATCTCTTCTGAGCATGGATGATGTGGAGACGCTCTTCCATGAGTTTGGCCACGCTTTGCACGGTTTCCTCACCAAGTGCACCTATGTCACCCTCAGCGGCACGAGCGTATCTCGCGATTTCGTAGAGCTGCCTTCACAGGTGATGGAAAACTGGTGCTACGCTCCTGAAGTGATGAAGACCTATGCTTTCCATTACGAGACGGGCGAAGTGATTCCAGACGAATTGATTGAGAAAATCAATGCCGCTGGCCAATTCAATCAGGGCTTCGTGGAAACAGAACTCCTTTCTGCTGCCATCATGGACCTTGATTATCATATGCTCAACCAGGTGGACACGATCGACGTGAATGCTTTTGAGGCCGCGTCCATGGCTAAGATGGGCATGATTCCAGAGATCATCACCCGCTATCGCTCTACCTTCTATAATCATATTTTCACCACGGGCTACGAGGCTGGCTACTACAGCTACACCTGGTCTGCCGTGCTTGATTCAGATGCCTTCCATGCGTTTGTAGAGAGTGGCGATTTGTTCAATCAGGAAATTGCGGCTCGCTTCCGCAACGAAGTGCTGGCGAAGGGCAATACGGAAGACCCTGCCGTGCTCTATCAGAATTTCCGCGGCCAGCTGCCTAATCCGGAGTTCCTCCTGGAAAAGAAGGGCTTGAAATAAAGCATTTTTGATTACTCCCTACACGTTGTTCATACGATAATCTGGGCGCAAATAGTATCCGCAATCGTGGTGGCAGTTTCATTTGAACTGCTACTCACGATTTATCGCCGGCAGGACGCCATGCAAGAGGTCTTTTTCATAAGCTTCATGCTGGCGCTTATTGCCTGCTTCTTACCGGAAACGATTCTGCTTTTCCCTTTGCTTTGGATAGCATTGGGCATACTGCGCGCAGCCAATCTGCGAACGATACTGGCGTCACTTCTTGGTGCAGCTATCGTGGCCTTGTACAGCGGCTTGGCATGGATGATTTGGCCGGAGATTATTAGCCAGCATATGGCCGAGTTGGGAGTCTGCTTCCATCGCACGTGGGGCACGTACGTATTGCCCTTGTGGCTGCAGATTATGCTGGCGGTATTGGTGGCGATAGCCATCTGGGCACAAGTGGCCCTGATTGGGCGCTACCCTACGGCCAACGTGCGCACGCAGACGCGTCTGCTGCTCGTTACTCCAAGTTTCTGGCTGAGCCTCCTTTCGGTGGTTGCGCCGGCCAAAACGGGTATGTGCCTACTGGGCCTGCTTATGGTCTCGTCGCTCTATTTTCCGTACCTCTATGTGCGTACATATGGATTGCCGAGGCTACCATCGCTCCGACGGGCCAACCCATATAATCGCTCCTATAAACGTCGCAGAAAAAGAAGATAGAAGACTGTATGCGTAAATCTCATCTTCCTGAACAACTGTTTGGCTTTATTGGCCTGTTGCTTGTCCTCCTGGGATTGGCAGCAGGCTTTTTTGCGTTGAATAGGGGCGATTATGCGCGCGAGAATACAATAGAGAAACGCGAGCGCGTGCGCGAGGTGCAGGATAGTATTCAGCAGGCCATTGAGGCGAAGGCACAGCTGCGGGAAGAATGGGAGAAGCAGAAAGCAGAACGGGAGGAGAAGCGCAAAGAATGGCAGCAGAAGCACGCCGAATGGGAGACGCAAAGAATGCTGCGGGAGGCAGAGAAAAGGCCCATCGACAGCTGCCTTATTCATCTGCATATGTTTGATCCCAACAGGGCCGACAGTTTGGAGCTGCTCCAATTGGGTTTTCCGCCACGCACTGCCCATTCGCTCCTGCGCTATCGTTCAAAAGGCGGACGATTCAGGCAACCGGCCGACGTGAGGAATATCCATTATATGAATGATACGCTGTTTGCTTCGATTGAGCCCTACGTTCAGATTCTCTCGGATAGTCTGCCCCCGTTTACTTATGTATCCCGAAAGCGCGACACAGTGCTCAGCGTCAATTTCTCGGATACGGCAGAACTGCAGATGCTGCGAGGCATCGGGGCCTACACGGCCGTGCAGATTGTGCGCTATCGGGAACGCCTGGGAGGCTTTTATTCGCTGGAGCAACTCCGGGAAGTGCCTCATATCCGCCAGGTGGATTCCATTATGCCGCATCTTTGGGTGGACACGCTCCTTTTGAAGCCGCTGTATATCAATCGCCTGTCGGTAGAAACGATGAATCGCCACCCGTATATTCGCTTTGAGCAGGCAAAAATACTGCGCGAGAAGCGCCATAGAAAGGGCCCATTTACGTCCGTTGAAGAGTTGGCTGCACTCAAAGATAAAGGCGAATATGTATTCACAAAAGAAGAGATAGAGCGCTTGCGGCCCTATCTCCGGTTCGATAAATAATATCCGATACGTATGGCGCTATTGCAGCTCCTGTACGCGCAGGTTTCTGAGAAGTTTGTCCGCTTCGCGACGCAGACGAATAATATCTTTTTCCAGCGAGAGAATAAGCGGCTTTAGCGCATGTTTCTCGCTTGTTTCTTCCGCTTCTTCATATTGCTGGCGGTTCTTTTGCAAATCCGCTGTTTCCTCTTCTATCTGCTCCAGCACATCGAGATACTGCTCTGCCGTAGAGCGAGCCTCCTCGCCCTTGAAATCATTGAGGGAAGTGTACACGAGCGAGTCGTTGATCACGATTCGCCACGTTGGTTCTGCTACGGCGGTCATAATGGCTGCGGGCGTTTCTGCCACTTCCTGCTCCTGATCGTCTGCTGGTTCTGCCTGCGGCGTATGGCGCAGGACGTGCAGTTGCGCAAACTCGCGTCGGTAGGCATCTGTGCTGTCGCGCAGAAGGCGCTTCGTATCGGAAGGAATGAACGTATAGCGTGCCATTCGGGAAACACTCACGTTGCGATTGGAGAAGAAATAGCCCTGATTGGCGTGCTCATCGATATAGAAGAGCATATCTTCATCCAATGAATTGAATGGCATGCCCAGCATTTCCGGGGTGAGATAAGTGCCCGTGGCGGGGTTGTATTTCGTCATATAAATATCCCATCCGCCCAGTCCGTTCTCGCTTTGTGCGGCAAAATAGAGGGTGAGGCCATCTGCCATAAGGAAAGGATATGCCAGCTTATAAAATTTATTCACGGAAGCTGGCAACGTATCGGGAGCCGACCATTCCTCCAGCAGGCGCTGCTGGCTGCAGAGCAGCGTGCGTCCGGACAAAGAGTCCACCACCGAGAAGAATCGGCGATCGCCGCGCTGGTTGGTGAATACGGAATACGTATCCGTTATTTCTATCGTGCCCTGATCTTTTGATAGCGGCAGATAGTGAGCCATATCCTGCGCCGCAAAACTGATGGAGTCCACGATGGCAATATCTTCCAATCGCGCCATGACATGTTCGGCTTTCTCGGCCAGACGCATCTGCTGCTCCGTGGCCTGATAGCGCTCGTGCGTTTCAGGAATAGCGTCCAGATAGCGGCTATACGATTCTTTGGCCTCCGTGAAGCGATACGTGCAGAGGTAGAGTTCGCCAAGATAGAAATGCTTCAAAGGATAGCGATCGCCAGCCTCCAGGAAATGGGTGATGGCGGCCTCCGTCTGC
Source organism: Paludibacteraceae bacterium (assembly GCA_045600985.1). Classification (GTDB taxonomy): domain Bacteria; phylum Bacteroidota; class Bacteroidia; order Bacteroidales; family Paludibacteraceae; genus Colicola. The sequence continues at coordinate 1,644 of JAZRYY010000035.1, read as the reverse complement.
CCCAGTTCCTGCTCGCAACGGGCCAGGCGATAGCAATATAACTGATTCTTGGGTGAAGCCTTATAAAGTGAGGTATAGATGGTGTACGCCTTATCGTACTGACCATTCGAAAAGAGCTGATCTGCCTGCGCCGCTTTCTGTGCAAAAAACGGCATGCAGAGGCACATGGTTGCTATGAGAAGAAGATACTTTTGCATAATCGACTGCAAAATTACTATTTTTTTTTCATATATCAAAAAAAATGAGTATCTTTGCATCCAAATTTAGCAAATATGACGAAAAAGATTCGAATAGTATCGCCATCTGGCAGTTTGGACGCCGCTTTGGTGGACCAGGCAGCAGCTCGTCTGCAGCAGGAAGGATACGAGGTTATTATCGGTTCGCACGCCAAGGGAGCGGTGGGACGATTTGCCGGCACGGAGGATGAACGTCTTGCCGATTTGCAGGAGGCTCTCAATGATACGGATTGCCAGTTTATTCTCTGCGGACGCGGCGGTTATGGCCTGATGCAGATCGTAGATCGCATCGTGGTGCCGGAGCATGCACCGGTGGTGATTGGTTTTTCTGATATCACAGCCCTGCATTGCCTGATGGGCCATCATCAGCAGCCCTCTATCCATGGCGTGATGTGCAAACATATAAGCGAAGGCCGGGAATCGGCTCAGCAGCTGCTTCAACTGATGCAAACGAAAGCAGTTCGCTATGAGCTGCCGCATCATCCGCTCAATCGATTGGGCCAATGCAAGGGCATGCTGCGTGGCGGCAATCTCAGCCTCATCTATGGTCTGCAGGCCACACCGTTCGCCTGCCCCGTACAGCCCGGAGACGTACTTTTCATTGAAGATGTGGGAGAGCATCCGTATGCCATCGATCGCATGATGCAGAATCTTCGCCTGAGCGGAATGTTGAGCCGATTGGGCGGCCTTATCGTGGGGCAGTTCTCCGACTATGAGGAGGATAACCGCATGCCATACACCGTATATGAAGGTATTCGCAAGATGGTGGAGCCATATGATTATCCCGTTTTATTTGATTTCCCGGCCGGACATGTGGAGAAAAACTGGCCTCTGGTAATGAACGCTGAATGTGAGCTGGAAATAGCAGATAATGGAAGCATTTTTGTGCAAAAGTGTATTTTTTAGCACAATATTTGCATTTTTGTGCACGAAAATTTGGTCAATTCAAAAAAAAGCAGTACCTTTGCAGTCGCTTTCAAAACGAAAGTAAATACGAACTCTTCTATCCGCATGGCTTATCGACGAAACTTGGCGGTAGCAAGTTGAGGAGAGGAGGACGACGAAGGCGGGATAGCTCAGCTGGTTAGAGCGCATGATTCATAATCATGAGGTCCCCAGTTCAATCCTGGGTCCCGCTACCATAAGTAAGTCAAGCATTTAGGCAACTAAGTGCTTGATTTGTTTTTTTGTAAAACGAATAACAAAACGAATAACATTGGGGCATGGTAAAAGTACCGTGGATTATGCATAGAGTTTGCATACTCGGTACAAGAAGAATGTTTCATCGTTCACGCCATGCATTAGTACGCTAAAAGCTTTAAGTTTTGCATTAAGGGATTCTGCAGATGCGTTAGTGGATCGTTCTACAAAGTAGTTGATGATATCATCATAGTGTTCGTACACTGTG
>JAZRYY010000034.1:0-50446 GCA_045600985.1 Paludibacteraceae bacterium | reverse complement strand
TAAGATTGCTCCGCTTTTTGAGATACCGATGAGAGACTTATCAGGTACTTATGAAGGACTTATCAACACCTACATGTGGGGAAAAGGGAGAAAAATGTACGATTTTTAAGATTTAGGGAATGTTTTTGAAACGCGCACCTTTAGATCGTTCGAGCACCGCGAGATAAGAATGATCGCAAATTAAACGCAAATGTTCGCAAATTTTTAGATTGACAAAAACCGAGATAAACCCCTTGACCGTGAACTCGTCTAAGGACTATTGCATAGCGTTTGGATCATTATCCATTGAAGCGAGCTTCATGGCTGTTGTTCCATCCACTCTGCGCTCCTATGGAGCAGTTCACAGCCAAGGCGATAAACCTTAAAAACCACATTTGGGCTGCATATAAGGCAGGCATTCAAGCGGGCACGAGAGACGACTTGCTTTTTACGTCCGCAAGCGGGACGATGTTATTTTTCTACAAAGAACCAATTATTATCCCTGATTACTCACGACGTTCTTCTTTTTTAAAAAGATATTCATGCGTACCGGTATTGGTTAATAGCAAAGTAAGTTTACTGTCGTTCTGCTTCCACACCAACAACCAATCATCTTCTATATGGCATTCCATGCGACCTGCATACTCACGCTCTAATTCATGTGGTTGGTAAGAATCTGGGACACAACCATCACTAATCAGCATTGCTACTATCTCCCACAATTCACGGAGATTCCGTCCCTCTTGTTTGCAACGTTTTAAATCACGTTTGAACTGAGGGGTAACTTGCAACGAAAACATACTACTCAAACTCTTTGATTAACTCATCCAAAGATGCGTATGTATAAACCTTGCCGGCTTTCTCTTCCGCGATTGATCGCTCAAGTGGTGACTGAGGGCGTACCGTGAAATCAAAGCCAAAAGCCTTAACGATTGCCTTAAATCGTTTAGAATCAACATGAGGAACTTTGATTGTAAAACAGTCATATTTAGGTAATGTCATTGTTGACTGCATATATTCTCCTTTCTCTTAAAATTATTTTGCGATGCAAAATTACAGTTTTTTTTTGGAATAGGCAAATATTTCTAACATTTTTGTGGAATGAGCAAGAAAATTCAACCCAATCTACAATGATTTTATTTATGGAACATATGGCGATTGAGGTCAAGGCGGAGGACCACTCGTTGCTGATGGCTGAGCGGTTCACCTTTGCAGTAAATCATATTCCAGGCGAGATAGAGTTGCGCAAAGGGGAATCGCAGCGCACGCAGGCGCAACTCGGTACTATTGTATATTGGCGACTGATAAAAAGGCTCACCCTGATTGAGGACCGATCCCAAATCCCCATAATGTGGCATTTGATTTTGACCGATATAGAGATTGTCGTCCAATTCAATCCAACGCCAACGGAGTGTGAATTGTGCCGTCATGCCATGACACAGGATGGGCTGAATGACTTCGGCACGTTGGCATTGATAGCCGAAAAGATAGCCGATATCAAAACGCAGGGAATCCATCACCGTGAGATGACTGGCGTCCACACCTATATATGGATTCGCGTACGCGTCATCGCATACGCCCGCGCGAGGTTGTGATTTATCATAGTTGGCCAAATGATTAAGTTGTCCATAACCACCTATGCGCAGCATTTTCCATTTTGCTTCACCTGCCACCACCAATCGAAACGCCTCGCGCGTGTCGGCCGAAGGCATCCCTCGCCAATCGCAGAAGAGATCTATGAAACCGCAGCGATCGCTATATTGGAAGAGTGCACCCTGAATATTGGGATACACGAAATCCAGCGAATCGCTCATCAGATACTTGGGCAGATGGCGCGTAAGATGGCTATATGGGATAAAGCCCAGAGAAGCCGTAAAGGAAGGAGCAATTGCTTCTGTTGAGGCGGGAGCGGAATGCCTCGTGAGGCGGTATTGATAATACACCGTAGGCGTTACTTTGGCTGCTTTCCAATTTGCGCCAAAGGGTTGAATATAACTAACGCCCCCCATCAGCATATGCCTGCCTCCCAACGAATCGCATACCGACAAACCGACGGTAGGCGTCAGTCGAATGCCAAAGATGGTGCCATCATCGGCATATTGGCTATGATATTCGCGGTTGTCGAAATTGGTGACAAAATCAATATCGTATTCCAATTGCTGCGCCCGCATTCCTTCGATAAGGGGTGCGGCAAACAGCAGGATTGCGATGGCGGCTATAGAGAAGAGATGTTTCATTTTACAGGTCAAGATTAGTGATACCTTGCTGGATATGCTTTTTCCATCGATGCGTGAGTACGTAATTCACGCAACTTACTTCATCCAGATGTCGAGCATGGGCGTACGCTTTCGTAAGGATCGTGAGTGCATCGCGGTCGATATTGAGGCGTTCCAGGTTCTTGCACCCGGTTTCCCAATCAATATGTTTTTTCCAATGAATACGATTAAGATCAACCACCTGCACGAGCGACCCATCGCTATTGAAGAGAATATTGCCGCCCGAGTAGTCGGCATGTAATGCTCCCTGCTCGTGCAATTGAGCGGTAAAGCGACCAATGGCCTCCAGGATTGCCGTACGATTAGGAAACTCCGGATGTCCGATCAGTTCATTGAACGTATGGCTGCAAGCCGAAAGGCGGCAGGCGTACGCGCTATGGCGAAGAATACCTGCATAGCGTTCTTCCATGAAACCTACTGGCTGAGGCGTTAGTGCTCCCAATCGTTGTGCATACTCATAGCTGCGGCGGGCTTTACTCTTTGAGAATAAGCCGTAGATAATGCCTCGCCAAAAGGGTGGGAGAGCGAAATGCTTTACCACAATGTCGCCTGCTTGGCGCAACACGTTACGTCCTTCATAGATGATCGTTCCTTCATTCCAAATGCATGAAGCACTTCTTTCGCGAGCCGATAATGCATTCTCTTCATGTACAGAACGAAAAACGTTCATGAAGCGCGACCATGAACGATGATAATGGAGCGGACCACCCAATTGCTCCTGCATGAAAGCGGAATGACGTCTGTTCACAGCATCCACCAAATACCGCTTTTTCTCATTACTTATATGGCGGCGGGAACCGGAACGGATGCGATAAAACAGACCCGTATCCGGCAGTTTGATGACCCTGCCTCCGTGCTCCATAATCGACAACCAGAAGTCCCAATCTTCGCGGTAAATCTCCGCTTCGCAGTAGCCTCCAACTGCGAGCGCGTCCTCCCGACGACACATCGCCGTGGCCGGAATCATATTCTTTCTAGCCAGAAGACGCGGACTATAGTCTGGCAGTTTCCATTCTCCCGTGCGTTCTCCAAAGAATTCAGCTTTGCTGTATACCACCTTCACGTCGGGATGTTGCTCCATTTGTTCCACGCACAAACGCACAAAAGAAGGGGCAATTTTATCGTCGGCATCCACGGGCAGGATATATTTGCCGGCGGCTTCACGCAACGCATGATTTCTGGCTGCGGCTACTCCCGCATTGGTTTGGGTAATCAGACGCAGTTCCGGATGCTGCTCTGCGAGCTGCGACACGATATTTCGGCTGTCGTCTCGACTTCCGTCGTCCACCACCAGTATTTCCAACGGACGATAATCTGATGCCACCACAGAGAGGACTGCTTCTTCTATGAAAGCAGCCATATTATAGCACGGCATTATGATAGACACCAGAGGTTTCATATCTTATCGCGACGGAGGAAGAGTTTGAGAAAATAATACTTCAGCGGATTGGTGTATTTGAGTTGTTTCCAAGGGCGGCTGCTATGCGGCTTATGCAACACCGGACTATTCATCAAAAGGAGATTGCGAAAACCCATTTCTACGGACTGATGACTGATCGTTACGTCAAACCAATTCTTCTCGGGATTGAGGTTTGCAAAGGAATACGCGCTGAGGAAAGGAAGACTGAGAAGTGTGCAGCAGAAGGAGAAGCGTTTCTCCGTGAAGCACGGTTCTTTCTCCCAATTCCTGGCAAAGAGATATGGGAAATTCACATTCCCCTGCTCATCTTCCGTTACTGCTGCCACCATGCCAATTTTCTGTTGGTTGGCGGCATCCACGATCTGCTGCAACGTGTCGGGACGAACGAGCACGTCGCTTTCCACAATCACGAGTGGCGTGGCATCTTGGATGGCTGCGGCTTGCGCATGCTGAAGTGTGAGCAAATAATTAGGACTTGGATGTGACGTATGCTCTTCCCAATTAATGAGTTCAAATCCGTAAGAAGCAGCCAATGCTTTGAGTTCAGCAGTGTTCTCTGGCGTTGAGAAATCGTTATAAAGCGTGAAATGCCAATCCTGCAGGGAGGATTGGTAAAGATGCTGAATGGCTTCGCGGGCAGTTTCCAGCGAATCCTTCACGGGCATTATGACGTGGAGTGTTGGCATACAATAGGTATAGCCCGACGGACTACAACGTTATTCTTCTGGTTCTTCAGAACGGGATTTTTTCTTCAGTTGGAAATCGCGACCGAGATAGTTTTTTCTCACAACAGGGTTGGCTGCCAACTCTTCCGGCGTTCCGTGGAAGAGAATCTTTCCTTCGAAAAGGAGGTAAGCACGATCGGTGATTTGGAGCGTTTCATCCACATTGTGGTCGGTAATCAGGATGCCGATGTTCTTATCTTTCAGACGCCAAACCACGTCCTGAATCTCCTGAACGGCGATTGGGTCGACACCCGCAAAGGGTTCGTCAAGCATCACAAAGCGAGGCTCAATAGCGAGACAACGTGCAATCTCAGTACGGCGTCGCTCACCACCCGACAAACGGTCGCCAATGTTCTTGCGCACGTGACCCAGATTGAACTCACGAATGAGCTGCTCCAGTTTTTCCTGTTGATACTCCTTGGTGAAATTGGTCATTTCCAGCACGCTGCGGATATTGTCTTCCACCGTCATTTTGCGGAAGACAGACGCTTCCTGCGGCAAGTATCCAATACCCAGCTTCGCACGCTTATACATTGGGAAATTGGTGATTTTTATAGTTTCGTTCTTGCCGTTGGTGCGGTCGTCCAGATATATATCACCATTGTTGGCAGTAACGAGCCCCGTGGTCATATAAAACGTGGTGGTTTTGCCTGCGCCATTCGGACCAAGCAGACCCACAATCTCGCCCTGATGCACTTCTATGCTTACATCATTGGCCACCGTTCGTTTGCCGTATTTCTTTACGAGATGTTCGGTGCGGAGCACCATATGTTCGTCGGAGAGTGCCATATTCAATATTTATTCAATTTCCACAGAAACAGGGCAGTGGTCGGAATGAACCACCTGCTGATGAATCTGTGCGTTTTTAATGCGAGCACGGAGTGGCTCGCTGCACCAATGATAATCAATACGCCAACCTGCGTTGCGAGCACGAGCACCAAAACGCATGCTCCACCATGAATATTCATTGGGTTCCTGGCAGAAGAGGCGGAAGGAATCAATCATGCCGGATGCTTCAAGACGGTCGAGCCACTCGCGTTCCTCCGGCAGAAAACCGCTGACGCCTTTCTGACGCTCTGGATGATTGATGTCGATAGGCTTATGGCAGATATTATAGTCGCCACACACCACGATGTTCGGGCGTGTCTTGCGCAACTCGTTGAGCCAGGGAAGGAACGCCTCCAGGAATGCCATCTTGAAATCCTGTCGCACATCACCCGTTGTGCCGCTTGGGATATATGCGCACACGATGGTTACGTCGCCAAAGTCCGCACGAATGACGCGTCCTTCGCTATCAAACGTGTGATTACCCATCCCCACGCGCACATAATCCGGCTCTTGTTTGGAGAAGATGCCCACTCCCGAATAGCCTTTTTTCTCAGCCGCATGGAGATAGCAATGATAGCCTTGTGCTTCAAAAGAAAGCACGTCTACCTGGTCGGGTTGAGCTTTGAGTTCCTGCACGCAAAGCACATCAGGATTTTCCTGTGCGAGCCAATCCATCAGTCCTTTATTGCAGGCTGATCGAATACCATTGAGGTTATATGAGAAGATGCGCATGGGTTAAATGATTAGCGGATAGTAAACTTGGTGGATCTGCCATTGATGGACTGACCGATATACATGCCGGGGTGAAGTTGGTCGAACTGAATCGTGCCACTCTGGACGAGTCGACCGGATATGTCGTATACTGCGATGATCTCCGAGAGATTGGTGCTGCCTGCGATCACATCCTCAATGGCGTTTGGTCCGCCACCCATGAAATCGAAATAGATCACGCCATCCTGCATAAAGATATTGGTGATAGGATACTTGGGGTAAGGCGTATAAAAATCACTGCCATCAGGAAAGGCATCAGTAGCCTTGCCATAACTTCCGGTTCTGCCCACAATAGGAGCTTTGCCGTCGGCTTCGATAAGATCTACGCCTTGGTTGGAAGCGGAGTTGTTGACGGTGTTGCCATACCATTTCTCGAGGCTATACTTCACTTTCGTGATAATCATGCCCTCGCCCGGCAGATACTTATCCCATCCCACTTTCTGGCGGTTTTCCAGCAAATAGAACTCTGCCGGACTTGGATTGGTTCCTTTGAGATTGGACGTACCCGTAGACGTGATCATATAAGCACGACGATCAGACTGAATCTCGCCCAATACGAAACTGCGAGACGAGTTGATCACTTCTGGTTTGAGCCAACCCATCACGAAACGTTCGTAGGCTGAATAGGAAGGAGGGGTGTTGCCGTCGTTGTTGTACGGACCAGCATCCAGTACGTCCCACATACCCATTGTTTTATGGGTAGCATCATTGGTGGCGTAAAGGTCGGGCAAGCCCAACACGTGTGAAAACTCATGCACGAGTGTGCCGATACCATCCATCTTATTTGATACCGCATTGATCTCGTTTCCGCAGGCGTACGTATTGATGAGCTTATTATCCAATCGAAGGGTGACGTGACTACCATCCCGGAGCCAGAAAGAGTGTGGCCAAATGGTGTTTTCTTCACCACTGTCGGCTTCGCCATAGCCAGCGTAGATGAGGTACACAAAATCCACTTCGCCATCGTTATTGTAGTCGTAGTTCGAGAAATTGATACCGGCTTCATGAGCAAGTTCGCAAGCCTCTTTCACGAAAGCCGCGGTATTCTTATCGTTGCCACTATTGTTGTTCCCGCCATAATAAGCCATAGGCTGCGAAAGCGTGTATGGTCCGCAGAGGTCGAATTTTGGGCGATACGTACCATTGGATTGATCGGAGAAATACTGCGCAGCAGAACCATTGGCTTTGATGGTGATTCGTCTCCAGTTTTCGTCGTAACTTGTGTACGAGCGAGAATAATTATAGCCGTTGATCATGCTGTCCAGATCTGCTTTGGGGGTCGTGAACTGCTTATCTGCAAAGTTCACCAGAATCAGCAAACCGTGTGGTGCCATATTGAGTTCAAGATCACCCCAGGCCTGCTCGCCATTGGCTACCCGTCTTGCTGCAGCCTGAGCGGCTCGTTGTTCTACTACCATCTGTCGTTGTGCTTGTAATGCGGCATGGCGGTTGCGAAGATGACTGATTGCGGCTGTGTCGCCTTTTTGCAATAACTCGTTAATCAGACGAGGACTTGGGGGTATGGCAATAGCAGTATATGCAATCCCAATGATCAGACCCAATGCTAAGAAAAATCGTTTATTCATGTGTTTATTGTATTAGCTCTCCCGTGAGGGTGTAAATGTGATTATTGTGCTGAATATAAATATGTCCGTCTTTTTGAATTTTTGTGGTACGTTCGGGTAAAGATACTGCGATCTCCTCTTTGTTTGTGGCTGTGCCGCCACCCATGTAATCAAACGTGATCGCGCCATCCGTCTCGGTGATATGGCTTAGCGTGCGATTATTGATCGTGGTGGAGCTAACGTGCAGCGTACCGGGATAGCTGTCGTTGGACGTGCCGATACCAGATGTGCTGCCCGTGGCACTATAGAGCGTATAGCTGATGATATTGCGCTTGTTGGCCACAGAAAAATCTACATCATAACTGCTATTGGGCTCGTTGTTCTGCCAAAAATTGGCGTTGTATTTCACTTTCCAGATCACCAGTCCGTGTCCTGGTAGACCGCGATCCCAGCCCGTGTTTTGTCGGTTCTCCAGATAATATACGATGGCCGGTGACGTGGGGTAAGCCGGACGATTGTCTGTGGTGATATAGCGGCCATCCGTCTGAAGCGTGACGCTTTCTGCCGTGACTAATTGTTCCGGTGTAGCCCATCCTACGTAATACTTGTCATAAACGCTGTATGCTGGAGGCACATCGCCGTCGCAATTATAACTGCCTGCATCCATGAGCGACCATGCTCCGGGAGTTTTCTGCTGTTGGTAATTAACCCCATAGAACGTGTCGTAATAGTCCGGCAGGCCAATTACGTGGCTGAACTCATGGCAGAACGTACCGATGCCGCAGCGACTAAGATTCCAATAGCGAAGCTCACCCGAATAAGCGTAAATGTCCAATTGTTTGCCACCAAAGGTGTAAGCTGCCGTTTGATTGACGTCTGTGATACTGCACGAGCCATCTTCAATGGCTCCATAAATATCCCAGCTGGCTGGCCATATCGTGTTTTTATCACCACTGTCGGCTTCGCCGTAACCCGCATAGATGACGTATACGAAATCCAAACGACCATCGCCATCATTATCGTAGCGCGAGAAATCCACGCCGGGCAGACGGCATGCGAGAGAACAGGCATGCACCACCATGTCTGCTGCCATGATGTCGTAATCGTCAGACGGACGGTTCGTTCCATAGTACGCCATCGGCTGAGGCAAATCAACTGGCCCCACCACATCAAAATGAGGGTTATACGCGCCATTGGATTGATCTTGGAAATACTGGCGAGCACTACCATATGCGTTGCCGAATGTGTAATGCAGAGCATTCAGCATCGAATCCATCTCCGCGCAAAAATTGCTGGCACGAAAATGCACATCCGCAAAATTGGCAAGAATCACCAACCCACGTGGTGCAAGGTTAATATACCCCGTCGTTCGTGCCGGAGCATTGGTGCTGCTCGCAAACTCTTTTTGGACAAGACTCCTTTGCGGATAGTCCCGATGGCGGAGCATCTCTTCGTAGCGAGCAGTATCGCCCCTCTCTATCAATTGCTGAAGAAGAGCAGGGTCAGCCGGCACAGCAAGCATGCTGAGGACAAAGCCGAAAACGAATAATATGGAGATGAAAGGTTTCAAACTATCGAAAAAACGTATTGAGATATGAGACTCTTCTTATTGGGACGCTCCTATACGTACACCATTAATCATATACACGTCCTCGCCGCGACGGATATACAAATGTCCGTTGATCAACATCTTCTCTTCCGAGCGCATCCAAGCGTTATCCAATTGTGTGGCTGTACTATCGGTAGGAGCACCTCCACACACGTCGAAGAGAATATTCGCCCCCTCTTTGCGGATACGAGTAATCGGAAGTTCCGACACGATCGTAATAGAGTCCAGTGTGTCCGTTCCGTGGATGTATGGATAGCAGTCTTCTGGCTTTCCATACACCCGAACATTTGGTTTGTTTGGAGCCCAACCGTCTGCCTCCAGGATGTCCACGCCCATTGCGCCGCTGTTGTTATTGACGGTGTTGCCACTGGTGTTGTTTTGTATCTTATACAGCAGCAATCCCTCGCCGGGCAGACCTTGAATAGGGTATTCCACCCCTTTGTATGTCTGAATCCGGAAGGTGCTGTTGTCCCATCCCGTACGATAACGATTTTCGAGGATATAGCACGTAAGCCCTGATTCCTTGATATTGGATACCGGACTGCCATCAGGTGTGAAATAGTATGCTTGATTGGACGTGGCCAACGGACGCAGCGTGTCACTGGCTGCGCCACCCAACTGCTCCGGCTCAAGCCATCCTAAAAGCCAACGTTCATACGCATTCAACGCAGCAGGAGTGTGCATATCGTCGTTATAGCAGCCCACATCAAGCGTACTCCAGCATCCCAGCGTCTTATGCGTCGCCCCGTTGGTGGTGTACATATCTGGCACACCCAAACCGTGGCAGAACTCGTGTACGAGCACACCAATACCGGAAACAACGGGATGGTTGAGGGTGGAATAGAGTCCGTCCAGCTCGTTGGAGCACTCGTATTCATTCACCGTCTTCCCGTCAAATACCCGTGTATTGCTGCCGCATCCTGCGAAATTGATAATCCAGTTATGTGGCCATACCAAATCGCTTGAGTTAGGCACGAGGTCTTCCGTAGGAGCATCATTCTCGCCAAAACCGGCAAACAGCACGAACACCAAATCTACGAAATCGTCGCTATTCGAGTCGTATTGAGAGAAATCTAATGAGTCATCCATCAATGCACACGCCTCCGTTACCATGTATCCAGGTCGGGCACTTGTGCCCACTCCACTGCCGTAATACGCATATGGCTGACTGAGGGTTACCGGTCCGTAGATGTCGAATTGCGGGTTGTATGCACCAGCGGAATTATCCCGAAAAAACTGACGTACACTTCCCTTGGCATTGTCTTTCGCCCAGTGGCTGCCATTGAACATAGAGTCAATATCAGCACGAGAACTGACGAGTGCATAATTGCTGAAGTTCACCAGAATAACAGGAATGCGTGGAGGCATAATAGACGCACTTATCGATTGCGCGGCACGACTTGGAGCAGCATGCGCTGCTGCCGCCATGCTCTGCTGCATGGCATCCCATTTCGCCCACACTTCAGGCGTAGCCGTTTGTGGACGTGGCGGCACCAGCGCCCAAGCAGTTCCCGCCATCAGGCTCAATAATGCTATGTGGAATAGTTTCTTCATGTAGAATACCTCTTACATCGTATCTATTTTATGGCGTACAAGCCAACGCTTCTCACATTTCGAACGCTTAGTCTCGTCCTTGGCATGCTTACGGGTGGCTACAGCCACCTTGCCCTTCAGAATGTCCGTCGCTTCTGGCGTCGCTTTCCATTTGGCGTAGCAATAATATCCCTTATCATTCTTCGTGATTAGATAGCCATCCACGGTGAACGTAGCATGCCAATGCTCATCACCCACCAAACGAACCATGATTGTATCCCCATTGGGTTGAACACGAGGGAAGGGCGTTGGACGTGCTGGCACAGCCCACATCCCCACTGCCACGATAACTAAAACTGCAATTGCTAAAATCTTTTTCATATATCACTTGAAACTTTGAAACTTGAAACTTCCTGAAACCTCGGTTCCTGAGTCTGTCGAAGGCCCCCCATCCCCTACTGATTGGCTTCCTTTACCTTCTTAAACAGATTGGATGCGAAAACGAAATTGTTCAAATCCTCATCGGTGGCGGCATAGACGGTGTCTTTCGAACCTTCCCACACCATTTTTCCTTCCTTCAAAAACACGATATGATTACCAATCTCGAGGATGGAGTTCATGTCGTGCGAATTGATGACGGTGCAGATGTTGTACTCTTCCGTGATCTCATGGATGAGTCGGTCAATCACGAGCGACGTGCGCGGGTCGAGACCTGAGTTCGGTTCGTCGCAGAAGAGATATTTGGGGTTCAATGCTATAGCACGTGCAATCGCCACTCGTTTCTGCATACCGCCCGATATTTCTGCTGGCATCAAATTGTATGCCACTTCTTGAATATTCACTCGACTTAAGCAAAATTTTGCGCGTTCTTCCATCTCTTTTCTCGTCATCGAGGAGAACATTTCCAACGGGTACATCACATTGGCAAGCACGCTCTCCGAATCAAACAACGCCGACCCCTGGAACAGCATTCCCACCTCGCGGCGAAGCTGAATCAGCTCTTTCTGCGTCATATCCGGCAAGTTGCGTCCGTCGTACTCAATACGTCCCTTATCGATTGAGTGCAATCCGATGATGCTTTTCATCAAGACCGTCTTGCCTGAACCCGACTGACCGATAATGAAATTGCATACGCCATCACGCATCTCGGTGGTGATTCCTTTCAGCACCTCGTGACCTTCAAACTGCTTATATACGTTATCTACCTTTATCATTAGCTAAGCATGAGTTTCGTGAGAAAAATATCCAAAAACAATATAATCACGCTGGAGTTTACTACCGCATTCGTCGAAGCTTTACCCACTTCTAACGCGCCACCTTTGGTGTGATACCCATAGTACGACGACACGCTCGTGATAACGAATGCATATACGATGCTTTTCACAATCGAATACGGTACGTGTTTCTCAATGAAAGCATACGTGATGCCATACACGTATTCATCTACCGTCAAAATATCCGTAAACAGGGCCATAAAATAGCCGCCAAATAATGCACTACCGATTGAGAATATCACCAGTACAGGCATCATCAGCATGAACGCAGTCACCTTCGGAAGAATCAGATAGTTCGCGCTGTTCACACCCATGATCTCCATCGCGTCGATCTGTTCTGTGATACGCATCGTGCCGATCTCTGAAGCGATATTGGAACCCACCTTGCCCGCCAGTATCAAGCACAGGATCGTACTTGAAAACTCCAGCAGCATCGTGTCGCGAGTCACCACGCCCACCGTGTAACGAGGCAGCAGTGGATTGGCCATGTCCAGCTTGATCTGCATCGTCATGATCGCACCAATAAAGATGGAGATGATCAGGTCGATGGGAACGGACTGTGTACCCAATTTGTCCAGTTCCTTGGCGAACTGCCTCCAAAACATCCGCTGCTTATCCGGCATCCGGAATACCCGACCCAGCAGAATGAAATATTCACCTATTACTCGAAGAAATTGCATATCTTTTTATTTTTTTGTTTTGTACTGCTCTTCCGTCCACTCTTCGGCCGACCCAACTGAGCGTTAGTATCAGCGGGGACTGACCCTCGAAAAGTGTCGTTTTCGCAGAAAACTACGCGTAGGGCCTGTCCCTGATGTGCGTAAACAAGTGTCCGCATCAATAAGGTTCAACCCTCTTCGCGCGCGAACTTTGCGACGCAAAGTTACTGCTTTTTTTTGACATATGCAAATTTTTCGGCAAAAAATGCAATAAAAGTATAGGAAAGACGCCTTTGGCGTGATTTTTGTTAGGGCTATATATATTACGAATCACACCATGAAACTGTACAAAGGAAACATTCTTTATACGCCGCAGAAAGAGCGGTTTGAAGTGCTCGAACATGGCTATATCGCCGTGGACGACAAAGGGGTTATTGAAGGCGTTTATCAAGTGGCTCCAGCCCATCTCCAGCACGCAGACATAGTCGATTTTGGCGACCAACTCATCATCCCCGCCATGAACGATCTCCACGTCCATGCGCCTCAATATCGAAATATGGGGCTCGCCATGGATCTTGAACTCCTCCCATGGCTCAATCGATACACCTTCCCCGAAGAGAAAAAATTCGCCGATCTGCAGTATGCTGAACGCATCTACAAGCGTTTTGTACACGAACTCTGGATGCAGGGAACGATGCGTAGTGCGATCTTCGCCACCATCCATCCAGATGCCACCATTCTCCTGGCTTCTCTGCTCCAAAAATCAGGCATGGGAGCCTACGTAGGACTCGTTGGTATGAACCGTAACTGCCCCGGTTTTCTACACAACTCCACCAAGGAAGTTGTGCGCGACACGGAGCGACTCATCAGCCACTTACAAGCCACTCAACACAGTCTCGTCAAACCTATCATAACGCCGCGTTTCGTACCTTCCTGCACCAACGATATGATGGCTGCTTTGGGCGAATTGGCACATAAATACCAGTTGCCCGTACAAAGTCATTTGAGTGAAAATACATCCGAAGTGGCATGGGTGCAAAGTCTTGAACCCGAATCTCTGAACTATGGCGATGCCTACTATAAGCACGGTCTGTTCGGTCAAACGCCTACCCTCATGGCACATTGTTGCTACACTGAGGGTGAAGAACTGGCGTTGATGAAGCGCATGGGAGTCTATGCCGTTCATTGTCCCACCAGCAATACCAATCTCGCGTCTGGTATCGCGCCTATACGCACGTTGCTTGATAATAATGTACCGGTTGCACTCGGAACTGACGTGAGTGGTGGCAACAACATGTCCGTCCTGCGCGTCATCCAATACTGCCTCCAAATGAGCAAACTCATTTATGCGCAATCCAACGGCCAAACCGCCTTCCTCTCCCTCAGCGAAGCTTTCTATCTCGCCACCAAATCCGGCGGCAGTTTCTTCGGCAAGGTCGGCTCTTTTGAGCCCGGTTACGAGTTTGACGCACTCGTCATCAACGACGACTATCTCAATTTCGATAACTACACACTCCCCGAACGTCTGGAGCGTTACATCTACCTCGGCGACGACCGCGACATCCGTCATCGTTTCTGCCGTGGCGTTGACATCCCTGAACCCCTTCTCTAAGCGCCCGCCTAACGTGAGTCTTCAGCGAGACCTCAGCGACATCTCGTAATTATTCGTAATCAGGAAAGAGTGTACGATTGAGACGGCCCCTCCATACGTCGCTGAAAGTGCTGGTACGAGACTGACCGCCGATCAGGTAGATATAATGATCATCCGTCACGATAACGCTCGTTTTCTGACGTGGAAGATACGTGGAAGGAAGATGATTTTTTGTGGAATCCGGAACCGACCAATGCATACCCTCATCATCAGAAACGAGTTGCGTAGCGGCATTCACTTCCATATCTTTGTTCACGCCCCCGAACATATGGATGGCATGGTTGTAATTCACCAAAGAGATACCCGCAAGACTCTCAAAAGCGGGTTGCTCCACGGAGAAATCGCCCATTGAATAGCCTCGGTTCTTCAAAAATTCCACGTTCCAGCGCATGTTCACGGCCTCGCCATTGCGGTCATAGCCACCCATAATCATGGCACGTGCACGACCCGCTGCGGACTCAAACGTGAGGGTCGCAAAATCGCTTACAGGGAAATCGTCTGGCAAAGCCTGAGCCACAGCAAAACTGCCCCCAGGAGCCATATTCACGAGCGTGAGCGATTCGTCGCTCTTGAGTGAAGCTACAGCCCAAAGCGAGTCGTTGAAGCTGTAGAGCATCGATTGCAACGTGAAAGCTGCGCTACTGTAGTCGGTAAGCAGGAAAGAATTGCCATCCGTCGACGTGTAAAGACCGCTGGCGTCAGCATAATAGAAGACGCCCTCGCTCTCGATCATCTGCCTTACGGAGCAATGTGCCGGCAAACCCGTAACCTCCTGCTCAGAACCCCAAGAAATGGCGTCCGAAGAGCTGTAAAGCAGGGTACGCATGCCATCATTCACAAACAGATAGAAAGTCCCATTGCAGAGCAAAGCCTTACTCTCCGCACCATCCAATTCAAACACGCTTGGCGTGAGGCGTTCCCAAAGGTAAAGGTCCGGATCAATCTGATGTACATGGAAATCAACGGTATACCATTTATACGTCTCCTGATCGGATGCCATCACGTAAATCATGAACGGGCGATCATTCAAATCAAGCGTATCGCTTCCCGAATACAACAACGTATCCTTCGCCGTGTAAATCATCGAATAAGAAGGCGTATGATTAAACGTCATGCGCACCACCACAGAATCGACACACGTGCCGAAACGAAGGGAGTCTTTCGCGTAGATATAGCCGGTATCCGACGATGTGACGATTGTAAATTCAGCCTCTTTCAAACCGGGAAACGAATCGTTGGCTGCAAAATAAAACGACGTGATTAAAGCCTCGGAATACGTGGTTACTTCCGTGTTTGTATTGCAGGACGACAGCATCACCGCCACCCAAAGGGATATGATAAAATAAATTTTTCGCACTATTGTTGGTTTTGTTGGTATGTAAAACGGGGGATTTTTAGAATACCCTGTAAGTATAACGGGGATTCCTCGAACGCTCTGAAACGTGTCAACAGAGCATCGCTATCCCTTATTCGATAATCTGTTTTTCTGTCACCACCTTCTGCACTTTCCTGTCGAGGATCGTCGTGGGCACAGACGGCACGATCTGATAATCGTAAGCTACTGCCACTTTCACGGCCAGCGGATGCTTGCGAAGGAAGCGGTCATAATAGCCGCCACCGCGACCCAAGCGGTTCCGTTCCTTGTCAAATGCCACGCCCGGCACGATCACCAGATCCACCATCCCTTTGTAGGCATCCGTTTGTGGCGTAGGAATACCGAATCTGCCACGATGCAGATTCTTATGTCCTGCATACGGACGCATCTCCATCTTTCTGCGCGTAGGAGTAGCCGGCAAGAGCATCATCTTCTCGTCCTTGTATTTCTCCAAAAGAGGGCGTACATTCACCTCATTTTGGATGGGATAATAGCAAAGAACCGTTTTGGCTTTTATGAACTCTGGCGTGGTCTCCAATCGCTGCATAATCGCTGCAGACGCTTCCTCCACCTCCTCTTTGCGCATTATGCGACGTTTCTGCGTGAGCAGAGCTCGCATGTTCTGCTTAATACGATGACGATGCCAGATCGGCATCATCTCGCGCATTTTATGTAACTGAGATTGAAACAGCATTCTATAAACCTGAACCTTGAAACCTGAAACCTAATAAACCCGGCTTTCGACTTTCGACTTTTAGGCCGCTCGCGGCCGTACTTTATGACTTAGACGCCGTTGGCGGAGTCAAAGTCCCAGCTCCGGCTGCTGAGCACGAAGACGAAGGATCTCTTTGTCCGTTTCCGGGGTCAGTTTAGCCTCGCCGGTGCGGTAGTAATAAATCACACCGTAGTTCTTGCAGGCGCGATATTTCTCGTATGGCAACTTGTCTGCAAACTTGGCTTCAATCTGATTCCAAAGGTCGAGAATAATGGCATCAGCCTGTTGGCGAAGCTCTGAGAGGTCATCCGTCACGCGTTCCGTTGCTTTGCGATGGATAGCCTGATTCTTCTGTTCCTCCTTGAAGATGTCGTAATATACCTTCACCTTATTGATATTAGGGTTGTAGATTGGGAAACCGCCCTGTCGCTGACGTTCTTCCTCACCCTCGATGATGTTCTGGCCCCATACGAGCAAATCCTCTTCTGAAGACAAATCGGGAAGAATATGATTGTCCGGATCAAGGTGGTAGAGTTCTTTCTGTTCACGCTTGATTTCGCCACGTATGACCGCCATATTCAGCACCTGAATGAAATGGGAGATATACATGCGGGCGTTGCTCACCATATGGCGATATTTCTTGTTGGCAGACACTTTCGTCTCGAAATTGGAATGATACTGCTGCACCTGATTTTCAAATACGAGCAGGAAACGTTCTGCCTCGCTCAACGTCTTATAGTTGAGCACCTGATTGCTGAAATCGGCTTCGCTGCCACGCTGTACTGCGGTACGCAGAGCGTGAAGACGCGTTTGATCGGTTGAGGGAAGACGGCGATATGGCATAGTCTGATTGTTATTATTTTAACTTGTCTACGGGGACGCTTGGTAATCGTACCCCTTGGAGGGGGAAGTCTTGCCCCTTATTTATTTCTGTTGAGAAGCTGATTGGCGATAGCACGGAGAGCAGACGTATCCGCCGTGATGGCGTCGAGTTCTGCCAAAGCTTTAGTCGTATAATCAGCCATTATTTCTTCACAAAGCGGACGAATATCAATCTCCTCGTAGATAGCCTTAACGGCGGAGATGATGGAGTTGGGTTTGGTGAGGAGGTAAGCCGTTCCTATGCGTGCAATCTGCGATTCAGTGGCATGGTTCAATGCCTGCAGCATCACCATTGATTTCTTGCGATTGAGGATGTCGCCACCTATCTGCTTGCCAAACGTGGCTGGGTCGCCCCATACGTCCAGTATATCGTCCTGTATCTGGAATGCCAAACCAAGATTAACGCCAAACCGATAGAGATGTTCGCAATCGGCTTTTGGGGCGTCTGCCAGATACGCACCTATATGAAGGGCTGTACCAAGCAACACCGACGTCTTCAAACGAATCATATTGATGTACTCTTCTATCGTAACATTATCACGACGCTCATAGTCCACATCATACTGCTGTCCCTCGCAAATCTCCGTGGCCATCTTGCTGAAGAGATGCAATGTTTGAGGCAGTTTGTCGGCAGGTATACCTTCAAGCAGTTTGTACGCCTCAATAAGCATCTGATCGCCAGATAGAATGGCTGTATTCGCGTCCCATTTTACGTGGACAGTCTCCCTCCCGCGGCGTACGGAAGCATTATCCATCACGTCATCGTGAAGAAGTGTAAAATTATGAAACACTTCCAACGCAAGGGCTGCTGGAATGGCTTTTTCGCCTGCACCATAGAGGTCGGCTGCTATCAATGCCAGCGTGGGACGGATACGCTTGCCGCCACTTTCAAGGGTGTAAGCGATGGGGGCATACAAACCTGACGGTTCGCGATCCCAATTAAGTTGTGAGAGGAGGGTGTTTATGTCCATATGTTGATCGTAAAATCGTGCTATCGTACTATCGTAAGAAGTATTATTACAATAACTTTTAGAAACCTGAATCCTGAAACCAGAAACATGAAACCGGTTCCTGAGCCTGTCGAAGGAGATCCTTATCTTTCAAATTCGTTCTCCACGATGTCGCTCAGCACGTCTGCAATATTGAGTCCGGCTGCACGCACCTGCTGCGGAATGAACGAGGTGGCCGTCATGCCGGGAGTGGTGTTCACTTCCAAAAGCATCACCTTGAAGCCGCCTATGATATGCAATTTGAGATTATCGGGAGCGGTGGTAGGCTCAAGAATATAGTCCGTACGGATGATGCCACGGCAGCCAAGAAGCTGATGAATACGGAGGGTCAGAGCCTGCACATGATTGCGGACAGAATCGGGAATGCGGGCGGGAGTGATCTCCTCCACCTGCCCCTTATATTTGGCAGCGTAATCGAAGAATTCGTTGTGAGTAACCACTTCCGTAATAGGGAATGTCACTTGCTTCACTTTCGTGCGATACACGCCAGAAGTAATCTCAGTGCCCTGCATAAAGGCTTCAATAATCACTTCGTTGCCCTCGTTGAAAGCGGCTTCGATAGCTGGCTGAATATCAGAAGGAACTTTGCACTTCGTGCAGCCATAGCTCGAACCACCCACGTTGGATTTGATAAAGCATGGAAGACCCACTTTCTGAATCACGTCGGCATCCGAAATGCTTTCTCCCTCACGAAGAAGGATGGAGGGAGCGATATTGATGCCAAAGCCTTCGAGATAATGGTTGCATACATACTTATTGAACGTTAGGGCTGCTGCCAATACGCCACAGCATGAGTATGGCATCTTGATCATATCAAAATAGCCCTGGAGCAAACCATTCTCGCCGGGAGTGCCATGGATGGTGATATAAGCAAAATCAAACATCTGCTTATCTCCATTCACGGTGTAAGAGAAATCCTGACGAGAGATATCCACCCATGTTATGCGATTGTTGGGGTCGGTATAGAACGTAACCGCACCGTCGCCATAATAATCAATCGCTACCTTCCAATCCAAGCCGTGGAGGCACACGATACGAACATCATACTGTTCCTTGTTGAAGAAGGAATACAAACCAGCGGCACTACGAAGAGATACCTCGTATTCAGATGAATCACCACCGGCTACTATTGCAATTTTTCTTTTCATATTCAATTCAAAACACGCATCTCCGCGCGTGTGCGAAAGGGTATGTGCGCATCGCATGTGCGCCTCAATTCGCAAATTTGGGTGCAAAGGTACTAAAAATTGATGAAATCTGCAAGAAAAAATGTTCTTTTTTAAGAAAAAGAAGCAAAAAACAGCATCATTGCGGTATAAAAACCACTGAGCGGCTGCTAGGAGCGTCCTTTATCGAACGGATGAATCGATGCTATTGGACGGATGAATCGACGCTTCCTAATGCAAATTCGGTGTGAATAACGTCACCTTTTTGAAGTTGGGAAGCATCGCGAACCACCTCTCCGCGGAACGTGGTGAGGGAGTAACCCTTGCGAAAAATACGTTCCGGAGAATGGAGCGCAATCGTCTTTTCAAGAAGGTCGAGCATAGAGCGACGAAGGAGGATTTGCTTATCCACCGTCAGCCTTAGACGCTTGGCCAGTTCGTCCAAACGAGCAAGCTGATTGGCAAAAAGAGAGATCAGATATTCGGCTGCCGCAGTAGGCGTTTTCACGCTCATATAAGCCACATGATCCACGAGCGATACGTCGCGAGTGTGACCTATTCCCGCAATCACGGGGAGTGGGAAACGGGCGCAGAATGCCGCTAAATCATAATTGTCGAAGCAGGAAAGATCAGTAGATGCGCCACCGCCACGAATAAGAATAACCGCATCAAAAGGCGGCTGTGCATGTTCCGCTGCGTCCCGAGAAGTGCAACCGTCCTGAGAAGAACAACCATCAGCAGAGGAAAAACCGTCAGTAGAGAGAACATTCTCTATCGTCCTGAGAGCCTCCATAATGGATGCTGCAGCCGTATCTCCCTGCATCACAGCCGGGAAGAGAGTGCATTGAAAAGCGAAGCCGTAGGCATTATTAGTGAGCTGGTCTACGAAATCTTGATAACCGGCTGCAGAAACCGCAGAAACAACTGCCAGACGGCGTGGAAGAGTAGGGAAAGAAAGGGATTGCTGAAGCGTGAGAAGTCCTTCTTGTGTGAGGCGTTGGAGAGCTAGTTCCTTTTGGCGAGCAAGGTCGCCAAGCGTGAAGGTCGGATCGATGGCATGCACGGTTAGAGACAAACCATAGACGGGGTGCAACTCAACCGACACCTCTGCCAAAACCTGCATGCCTACAGCCAGATGCTGCCCCGTAACGGAAAGAAAAAGAGCAGATATCTGAGCCCAGTCGTTTCGCCAGCAGTTGGCTCGCACTTTGGCGGCATACTGCTGATGGTCCTCACCCTTTTCCGCCAATTCCATATAGCAATGGCTGTTGGGACGAGCCGACAAACTGCTCAACTCAGCACGCACCCACACCGTATCGGGAAAGGCGTCCTGAATCACGTATTTGGCAGCCGTAAGAAGCTCAGAAAGAGAAACGGAAGGAACTGACATATAGCCTTATGGTTTTTTGATACCCAACTAAATTGGTATACTTGTAAAACGGGGATTTGCTGAAAACGTACCCTTGAGGGATATGATTTTTTGAACGTACCCTTAAATGGTTTTCATTTGATGGATGGTGAACTCTGGATTGGCCGATTTGAAAACGGCACTGCCCGCCACGAGACAATCTGCACCAAGAGCGAAAAGGTCGTGTGCATTCTCCTGATTCACGCCTCCATCAATCTGGATGAGCGTAGGCAACTGGCGACGAGTGATTTCAGCCTTAAGTGCTTTGAGTTTATCGCAGGTTTCAGGAATGAATTTTTGTCCGCCAAAACCTGCAAATACGGACATCAGCAACACCATATCCACTTTGTCGAGGTATGGATACAAACACTCCACTTCAATATCGGGATTGATGGTGAGGCAGGTGCGCACCCCCTTTGCGCGTATCTTATCAAGGATAGGAAGTGGATCATTTACCGCTTCAAGATGGAATCCCACTGAATAGGCTCCAGCATCGCAAAAACGCTCCACGTAGCGGTCGGGATCAGAGATCATCAGATGCACATCTAGCGGCTTCTGAGAAAGACGTTTGAGCGGCTCCATGATAGGAAAACCAAAAGAGATGTTTGGCACGAAAATGCCATCCATCACATCTACGTGTACCCAATCAGCCTCAGAACGGTTGAGCATGTCAATATCCTTGGCCAAATGTGCAAAATCAGCTGAAAGAACGGAGGGAGCAATCAATTTCATAAAACAGACAATAGAAGGGGTAGTTTTAATCCCCACTTACAAGATTTAATTAAGGTTCGTGCGTGCAGACGCGCCACACGCACGAACCATTCAATACATAAACTTATTCAACGCGCACACCGGTGAGAGTGTAAACAACGTCGCCACGACGGATGTAAATCTGGCCGTTCATATAGAACTTCACAGCCTTTTCTACGTGAATATCATCGAGTGCATCTTCCTTAGGAAGTACCACAACGGTGCAAGAGGCTACGAAGCTGCCGTCAGTTGTGGTAGCCGTGATGGTAGTGGTGCCAGCCTTGATAGCCTTCACCTTGCCAGCGGTTGAAACAGTAGCGATGCTCTTATCTTCTGAAGCCCAGGTGAACGTTTTGATATTGGCATCTGTTGGCTCTACTGTAGCTTTCAGCGTGATGGTTTCGCCCTCTACCAATTCTACTGTTTCCTTATCAATGGTGATGCCGGTAACAGGAACGGTGACGGTTACTTCGCAGGTTGCTGTAAGCGTACCATCGATGGTGACGGTGATGGTGGCTTTACCCTTGCCAGCTGCGGTAACAACGCCATTGGCTACGGTAGCAACGTTCTCGTTGGAAGAAGTCCAAACGGTAGAAGCCGCTTCTGCTACAACTGGCAGCAAGTTAACTGTGAGTTCATACGTTTCGCCCTTGAGGAGTTTCAGTTCAGTTTCGCTCAAAGCAATAGCCTCTGCATGGCCAGAGTATGGACGGGTAACCGAGAGTGCCTTCTTGGCAGGAACGGTGGTTACATTATCTGCGGTAGGAACGGAGAAGATGCGGAGACCGCACTCACCTGCACATACGAGGTTGCCGGCATAATCGAATGCCATCTGGCGTACATAATTCATATCATGCTTGTATACGTAGCGGAGCGTGAGTACTGGCTTATCGCCTGTCCATGCGATGTCATATACAAGGAATTCCTTTGAAGCATTATTGAGGATGAGGGTCTTTTCGTCGGCAGAAACGGCATAGCCGCCACCTTCTGAACCATCAATCTCGTTGAGGTATGGATCTTCAAATGAAACGAACTGCTTGGTGCCGGTGTAATCATAGAATACGAGTGAAGCGGCAGATGCATTATTGTTGCCTGCGCCACGAACCTGTGAGCAGAAGAAGCCGTGTGAAGTACCCCAAACGTTGCCTTCGGTATTAGCCTGGTGTTCCATTGGATACTTAGCTGAAGGAGCTGCACCCCAAGACGCTACGAGTGAACCGTCAGCCTGGCCGATATTATAAGCACATACGCCGTTGGTTACGAGTGATGTACCTGCATCTTCGTTGTAAACCAAAAGCTTGGTGTCTGCACCTGTGCCATATACGAATACGGAAGGAGTAGAAGAACTGATCTCAACGCCATTGTTCTTCACCACGCCATTGCCATCACGTGTACCTTCAAAGAAGCTTACGAAGGCTGCAGTTGGGTTGGCAGGGTCCATAGTCCATACACTTGAGTAGTCGCCATCACCCCAGTCTGCGCAGTAAACCTTACCATTCTGGTCTACAGAGAGACGCTGTGGGTTACCAAAGGTACGACCACCATTGTAAGCGGTGTTGATGTCGTTGAGAGCCTGCATTTCCTGATCGAAGATGACGATACCGTTGGCTGCGTTACGGCTGCCATTACGGTGCATCATATAGGTACGACCGAAGAAATCAGATTCAGGAGAATTATCTACGGCTACGAAATTGCGGATAGCACCGGCATTGGCGCCACCGATAGAATCCTGGCTGATAGAATAGAGCGTGTACCAATCGGCTACACTTTCGCCAGCAAGACGTACTGCCCAAGTGGTTTCAGTAGCAGAGAAGCCCGGCACGTCTGCCTTAGCTACCAATGCTTCATTGGCACCCTTCACAGCTGGAGCTACAGCTACTTCACCCACTTCTACACCATTCTGGTAGAATACGATAGAAGTAGCCACAGCATTATCGGTTGCGGTATAGGTGAACTTATAGTTGTCGGTTAGTTCTTCCTTATTCAATCCGTACGCGCTGATGTGACGAACAGCAGGCTGCTCCTGACCCACGGTAGAGAAGGTGTATTGAGCCGTATTGGTGGTGAGAATCACCTTGATGTCGCGACCAATCACCTTAGCCTGAGCTGACGCATATTCAGCAGCTACCGGAGTAGTGAGAGCGAGGTTGGCAGTAACAGGCTTTGCTGCTGCAAAACCATCGGTTATATCAAAGATACGAACACCAGCCACGAGACCTTCAGCGGTATAGTAAGGCGTGATCATGGCTTTGCGATTGCCGTATGCAAAGAAATTGGACTGGCTGCTCAAAGTAATATCAGCAGCATTGGTCATACGACCAACTTCTTCGGTAACCTGACCATTGGCTACTACGTGGAACTCTACAGGGAGAGCTGCATTACCGGTGAGCACAAGATCCGTCTTCTCGCCACGTGGAGAGAGCTGGAGTGAATAGGTTGCACCTTCGTTGCCATACATATATACACGCTCAATCCAGAGAGTAGAAGCGATGATACCCTCGGTAATCTGCATTTGTGTCCAGCGGATACCGGTACCATATACGGAAGAAGCAGAAACGGTTACGTTGCAATCGGTAGAAGCACCACTTACGGTAAGGGTATTACCAGAGAGTGCGTTGTAGAGGTTAGCAGAGTTGAGCGTTTCAGCCCAAACGGTAGCGTCACCAGAGAGGCTGTCCCACTTATAGAGACGCAACGTACCACGCTTGCTGTTTGGACGAGGTACACCATCTTCAATTTCTGCACCTACGCGGCTGTTGTCGTACTGCGTTTCGATGAGGTTACAGCCAATTAACTTGCCATCTGCCGTGTAAGCAATATCAGAGAGAGAAAGATAATCGCTTTCGTTGGTTGGGTCTACAGCCACAAGACCATTCAAAGAGATGGTGGTGATGCTGTCGTTCACCAGATAGAGGTGAGGCGTACCATCTGCGCTATGCGTGAGGACGATGGTTGAGTCACCTGCCTGAATAGCACGCTTGATGGTGCCTTCAAATGCGAGAGGAGCAGAAGTTGGAGCTCCAAAAGTCAAAACAGTAGGCAAGCCCAGGTATGCTGGGTGACCTGCTGGAGTAGGATAATCTTCAGGAATATCAGTAGGAGCCACATAATCAGCAGCCTCCAGGAAAACCATAGGATAGGTAACGGCATTGGCAGTAACGGTAATAGGCGTCTTATATTCGTTGAAGAGAGGCTTGTAGCCTTCGCACGTAATATCCAACGTATAATCGTTGCCAGGTACCAAATCCTTGAAGCAGAAAATACCGTTGTAGAGTGTATCTACGGTGTACTGACCAATTTCCACGCCAGCCTTGTAAAGAGTAACAACAGCACCATTACATGGAACCCACTGGTCGTTAGTCTTTGGAGCATAGTGGAAGAGAGGGTGCGCCATCTTGGCGTGCAAATCCTTCACGGTACCAAGAATATAACCCTTGGTGTCTGGTTCTGCATTGAAATAATCCACGATACCACGATAGTAGCTATAGCCTTCCATTGCGCAGTAATCTGGGTTCAAAGCGCGGTGACGTGCTGGCTGATAGGTGTGGAAATAACCTTCCCACAAACCGCCGACTGCACCATGCTTCAATACACCGAGATAGCCGGTATACTGCTTGCCGTTGCTGCGAGTGGCGGTAGAACCATCACCATAGAAAGTGAGGTCGCCGCGCACGTTCATGCTGGTAGCAGAATAATAGGTAGCCTGATCAAAACCGGCACCAAACATCTCCCAGCGATAAGGCCATGTGGCCTGGAAAGAAGCCTTGCTGGCCGTCTCGTGAGCAGACGTACCATTGTCCTGACCACGATAGAGACCAAGAGGATAATTGGTGGTACCGCCATCAGTAGCTGCGTTGGAGTGTACAGAGATAAAATAGTCCATATTATTGGCTTCTACCTCCTCGCAAATCTCCGAAAGGGAGCGGTTGTACTGCTCGTAGTTAGGGAGACTCTTATAGTTATCATATGAGTAACTTGGGTAGTCGCCATCCACCTTCTGATAAGGCCAAGGGCCATTCTGTTCACGCGACATCATAACGAATGCGCCTGCCTCGCGAAGACGATCGCGGAGGTACTCACATTTCCAGAGGTTGGTGTTCGTCTCATAGAAGCCGCAGGTATCAGGCATGCCTGTTGAAGGAAGATTTGGATAAGGAATAGTGGCCATTGGACGGTCGTTAGGACCGAATGAACCGTGACCAGGGTTCACGTAAATACGCTTGCCGGTCAGGTCGGTGGCATTCGCTATGAGAGCGACTGAAGCCACAGCCAGGAGTGTTAAAAATATCTTTTTCATAATTTCTGTACGATATTGAATTATTACTTAACGGTAATCATGTATGTTTCACCCTCAAAACCGGTGCAAACGATCTTGCCGTTGGCAGCATATGGGTATTCTGCATTAATGCCCTGCGTGAGCACCTGCTTTTGACCCTGAAGATTAACGGCTACGATCTCTGAAGAGATAACCACTTCGCCGTTGTCTTTATCGTTCATGCCAATAACCACGTTGTTGTTGTACCATTTAGGAGCACGCACATCGCGGCCGAGGAAGGTTACGTTTCTGCCAGAGAGGTCGGATACGTATGCGCCCTTTCCGGCTACGTAGAAGAGCACTTTCTTGCCGTCTGGAGACACAGAAGGCCAGATGTAAGAATAATTAGTGCCGAGAGGAGAGAGCGTAGTGGTGGTGCCGCCGATGGTGAGCATCAGCTGACGATCTTCGATGGAAACCACAGGCTTGGCTGCCACGAGATTGGATGCGAGCGCCACCTTGCGAGCAGAACGTGTAGGCGATGTGAGCATCTGTGCCTTGGTGGTGTTGAGTTCGCGCTTCATCACCTGGGTGGTGAATGTTTTATCTTGCGTGAGTTTGCGCTCGTTGAAGATAACAGCACCATCTGCTGCAACCTGTGCGTTGTAGCCGGCACCGGTAGCTTCTGAAAGAACGGCGGTTTCGCCAGTGGCGAGTACATACTTGGTAAGACCCGTATTAGATGAGGTGGTCAAAAGAACGAATGAACCATCCTGGCTAATACCAGCTATCTTCACATCACCTTTAGGAATGTTGAGCTTCTCAACTGATTGCACATTGAGAACTTGAGCGGAAGCCATTGTTGCGATGGCTAAGCCGATAAAAATAAATGCTTTTTTCATTGTTTAGATTAATTAGTTATGTTGTTGATGTTTATTGTACTCGTTTGCCATCCACGGAGAAGAGCATTTCTCCCTGATTGGTGACGCGACGGATGAGCAATGTGCCGTTTTGCATGATGAGCGTTGGGCGCAGCATCTCTGCAGGCACATCTTCCAGGGCGTTTTCGCCACCTGTGATTGTGACAACACAATCTGCGGAGAAGCCGCCGTCCGTAGTGGTGCAGGAGATGGTAGCTTCGCCGTTGGCCACACCCAGCACCAAACCATTGGCGTCTACGGAAGCAACGGCATCATTGGAAGAAGTCCAACTTACTATTTGAACGGTGGCGTTGGCAGGCTTCACGATAGCCTTCAGCGTGATGGTTTCGCCCACTTTCATCGTATGGGACTTTACGCGCATTGAGACGCCCGTAACGTGCACATCAATTGTGTCCACTTCCTCTACGGCTGCACGATTGAAATAGGCTGCAGGAAATTCATTTCCAAAGCGGTCGAAGGCGGCAACAGCGAGTGTTTTCTGCGAGAGATCGCCCAACGAACTGAGATTGATCTGATGACCATAGCAGATTTGATAAATGGCAGAACCTGTGTTTTCAATGTCTGTGTAGACCCCCTTATCGTAGGCATACACCACGAAGCGCTCAGCAGGTGATTGCCAAGAAAACACAGAGCCGGAGACTGCCAGATTGGTGGGTTCAGTATATTCCTCGTGTGCTTTCCAACTCATGGCTGGAGGGAGAGCTTTATCTTTAAAAACTGACCCCACCAAGCCTGAACACAAGCCTTTGGATCGGTATTGATTGGTATTATAGAAAATAGCACCCGGAGCATCATCCGGAGCATACTGGCGATTGGCCTGTACTTCCAAGGCTGCTTCGCTGGTGGACACCCAATCGCTGTAATCATTATTGGCAGAGAAGAAATGCACCTGCTTGCCATCGGGGAGCAGATCAGAGAAATGTTTGCATACTGATTGTCCCCACCATTGCGCCAGTTTATTGTAGTTTTGACCGGAAGACGTGGTAGGCCAATAGATTTGTGGTGCCAAATAATCCACATAACCGCCTCGCGCCCATGCCACAGGATCGCAGAATTGCACGGCATAATCGTCCAAGCCGGTAATGCCTTGCGGGAGGGTGAGTCCGTTGGCAGCAGCCACTGAACGGTTTGTGGTCCAGATGCCGAAAGGTGCCATACCGAAACGCACCCAAGGTTTAACCACTTGGATGGAATCGTAAATCATCTGGAT
The DNA here is from genome assembly GCA_045600985.1 of Paludibacteraceae bacterium. Classification (GTDB taxonomy): domain Bacteria; phylum Bacteroidota; class Bacteroidia; order Bacteroidales; family Paludibacteraceae; genus Colicola. Next base: position 22,444 of record JAZRYY010000034.1, on the reverse strand, counting down.
GGTTTTGTTCACGTTATCGCGTCGCCAATCGCCATCGCTCATGCCGGCTGGCTTATACAAGGCTTTGGAAGCGGCATCTTCGGTGGTGGTGCCACCATATGGATAGAAATAATCATCCCAAATCATGCCGTCGATATCGTAATTATTCACCATCTCCATGATGACGTTGGTTACGTATTGGCGAACCTCAGGCAGACCCGGATCAAGAATCGTTCCGCTATACGAGCCGTTGTTGTAATAAAGCAGCCATTCCGGATGGATAGCACGAATATCTACGTTGCCATACGAGTTGGCCGTCACTTCATAGCGGAAAGGGTTTACCCACGCATGCATTTCGAGGCCACGCGCGTGTGCTTGCTCCACGGCATACGCCAAAGGATCATAACCGGGATTCTTGCCGCGAGTGTCCGTCAGATTATGGCTCCATGGCTCATAGGACGATTGATAGAAAGCATCAGCCGTAGGGCGTACCTGCAGCATGGTGGCATTCAGATTGCCGCCACGCAGAGCGTCCAGGATATTGCAAAGCTCTTGCTTTTGAGCAGCTATCTGCGAAGAAGATGCGGAAGAGGCCACTGTTCTTGGCCAATCGATACGATAATGAGTGGTGAGCCAGGTGGCACGAAATTCATGCTTCGGCGCAGGCGTCGTAGCAGCATAGGAAGGTTGCAGAAGAAGGAAAATTCCCAGGAAAAGGAATGTCAATACGTAAATTTTCTTCATGTCAACATTTAAAAAACGGTGCAAAGGTACAACATTTTTTTTGAATGTGCAAATAATGCTATATGTTATATAACATATGTTTGCTACCATGCGATGGTGGCAGAGAGTGGGAAATGGTCGCTATATGGCACTTTTTCCGCGTCGCACCACTCAATTTTGAATTGTGGCGAAACGAGAATATAATCAATACGAACACCTAAGATTTTAGTCTGGAACGTGTGTCCGGCTTTGCCAATGGAGGAGTAGAGGAAGGCATCTTTGAGCGATTTGGAGAGGGTGTGATAGGTGAAAGAGACGGGCACATCATTCATATCTCCAACCACCACAACGGGGTGGGGAGAGGCATCTATTTCCTGACGCACAAGTTGCACCTGCGGAGCGCGAAAAGCGTATGCTTTGCGCATCTTTTGAGCCAGTTGCAAAATAGAGCGTTTCACGCCTTGCGTATTCATCTCATCTTCGCTCAATTCAAGATCGTTTTTATCCAGTCGATTGCTCTCCAGATGGTTGGTAAAGAGGCGGATGGTGTCTGCTCCAATAATCAGGTCGCATCGGTTGGAAATATTGGCCAGACTCTTATATCGAATCGTTTGTTTGTTCTCCAGCGGATAGCGCGAATAAACGGCCAAACCATATTGGCGTTTGGCGTCGTAAGTGGAGAAATCGAAATAGGTGTATGGGTAGTTGGCTGAGAGATAGTTTTTGGCCTCCTGAAAGGTGAGATACGAAGCGTTTTTTCTTACCTCATATTCTTGCAGGCAAACCACGTCTGCACCTGATTCTTTCACGTAGCGAAGTACCTCATTTTGAGCCGATTTTTTCACGCATTGCATCATCTGCGTATTGTAGGTGAGAATGGTGAGTTCATGCTTGTAATCATCGCTTATTTCGGGCTGATGATGGCTGTATGTATGCAGCACGTTCGGCACGGAAAGCAGTACTGCCAGGAGGCTTACCAATGCATATTTTTTTCGATGTGTTACACACCATGAGAGCGCAAAAAAGAGGTTCGCCCAGAGGAGCCATTCAAAGCCTAAACCCATCATGGCGGAAGCTGTGAAGCGGGCTGGATCAAGATACTGAGAGCAATCTGCCAGCAGTATGCCTACTACCGCCAGCAGATTGAAAGTCATCCAGATGATATGTCGAAAAGCTTGGAAAAAACGTCTCATTTCACGGGGTCTTTATAGTGGTAACCCGAATAATCCTTCCCTTCGTAAATCTTGAAACGACCACCTTTATTATTGTCATTATCCTTGGTTTGCCAATATTTGATGAGCAAATAGCCAAACAGCATGCCTCCAAGATGGGCAAAATGAGCCACATTATCGCCGGCAAGAGGAGCCACGCCGGAGAAGAGTTCAATCAAAGCAAAGATGGCTACGAAGACGCGTGACGATAGCGGAATGGGGATAAACAGCAGAAACATTTTCTGCTCGGGAAACAGCCATGCAAAGGCAAAGAGAATGCCGAAAACTGCGCCAGAAGCGCCCACCGTACATGCCATTCCGGGATGAAGCATCCACGTCAGTTGCTGAATAATGGCTGCACCCACGCCACACACTATATAATATATAAGGAATTTCTTCTCGCCCCATTCTCTTTCGATGGTTGGACCAAAGAAAAGAATTGTGAACATATTGCAGAATAAATGTCCAAACCCGGCATGCATGAACATATAGGTGAATGGCTGCCATATATGGAAACTTCCGGCTCCGTGAAACGCCGAATAAGAGGCATTAAACATGCCAAAATACCACGTCAAATCGAAATGGAATATGCTCTTAACGGTCTCGCTCAGCAGCAATACCACGATATTGATGGCCAAAATATTTCTCGTTACGATGGGAAGATTATCCCAAATCTGTCGTAAATTCATAGGCTTTTATGGAGGTGTTATTAAAAACGAGCACAAAGGTACTACAATTTTTTGGAATGAGCAAATAAACATTGCATAAAAATGGCATAATTTGTATGAATAATATTTCAAAAACCATGCAAAAACGGCAAAAATGGCATAATTTGACAGTTTTTTTTCATTTTTTAGCGGAAAAAATTTGTCAATTCAAAAAATACTATTAACTTTGCAGACGAAAATGCGGAAGAAGGGACGTCAAAGGCCGTCTATACCGCAGTTTTAGAAGCAAATAACCCTATTATTAACTAATAAAAAATTATTATTATGAACAAGAATGAACTCGTTGCTGCTGTTGCAGCTAAGGCAGGTATCAGCAAGGCTGCTGCTGCTGTTGCTCTTGACGCTACCACCGCTTCTATCGCTGAAGCATTGAAGGCAGGTCAGAACGTACAACTTATCGGTTTCGGCTCTTTCAAGGTTGTTGAGAAGGCTGCTCACGTTGGTGTTAACCCAGCAAACGGCCAGAAGATTAACATCCCTGCAAAGAAGGCTGTTAAGTTCGCTGCTGGTGCTGGTCTCGCTCTCTAATTAACGAGTCAACACATAAAAAAGGATGTCCTCAGGGCATCCTTTTTTTGTTTGCTTAAAAATGTACATTTTTTAAGATTTCCTCTGATTTACTGCTGTACGGGTGTTGCGCGAGAGTTGGACGAGGGTAACGCGAGAGTAACACGAGGGTTGAAAAACACCTAAAAATGTACTTTTTTTAAGATTTTGGCTTACAGATAGTTCACCATAACGATGGCGGCCATGGCTTCTACGATAGGGAGGGCACGGGCAGCAACGCAGGCGTCGTGTCGGCCATGTATGGAAATTTGGCGAAGATTACCTTCCACGTCTCGTGCCATTTGTGGAGCGGCAATAGAGGGTGTAGGCTTGAAAGCACAATTGAAAATGATATCCGTGCCGTCCGTAATGCCTCCCAACATGCCTCCGCTGAAGGCGTTAATCTCGGAGCCTCGCTTCTCGACAGAAGCAAATCCGGCGCCGTATTCAAAACCTTTGCAGGCGGGGATGGATAGCATGGCATAAGCAAGTTGAGCCTGCACCTTATCGAAGATAGGTTCTCCCCACCCAGCCGGTACTCCTCGAATCACGCACGCCACCAATCCTCCGACAGAATCACCCTCAGCCTGGGCTTTTTTTATTTCTGAGGCAAATTTCTCTGGTTCTTTTTGCCGTCCTACCTGCACGAGCGCAGCTTCTATGGATATGCCTTTTTTTGCAAGAATCTGCTTGGCGATAGAGCCTGCCACCACTCTGCTAAGCGTCTCTCGCGCGGATGCACGCCCGCCCCCACGCACGTCGCGTATGCCATATTTAATATAATAGGTGTAGTCGGCATGCCCGGGTCGAAAGACGTCCTGCAGTTCGGCATAATCTTGTGGTCGTGCATTCGTGTTGCGAACGATGAAAGCGATGGGGGTGCCAATCGTGACGCCATCCACCAGTCCGCTCAGCCATTCCACCTCGTTGTTTTCTGCGGAAGCACGGCTTGAACCACCGGGAAGAGGGTATACGTGTCCGTCCTCCATTCGAACGGAAGCCTGACTGCGTCTGGCCAGTTCCACTCGAATGGCATCTTCGTCGATTCGTATGCCAGCAGGGCATCCATCCAGAACGCCGCCGATAGCAGTGCCATGGCTTTCGCCGAAAGAAGTGAAGCGAAATTTTGTGCCGAAAGTGTTCATGAGTCTAAATTTTTGGTGCAAAAGTAATAAATTATTTGCACATACGCAAATTTTTATGTAACTTTGCAGCAAAATTACGTATTATGAGCAACAAAGAGTTATACGAGGAGTTGTGCAAGCAGGAAAACCTGCCGCTTTTTATGCAGTCATGGTGGCTGGAAGGCGTGAGCGCTGGCAAGGATTGGGACGTGCTGCTGGTGACGGAAGGCGAAACGATTGTGGCGGCTATGCCGATAGAAACGAGTCGCTTTTTGTGGGTGCAGATGGTGAATCCGCAGGAGATGTCGCCCTACGGCGGCGTGTGGATCACTCCGTCCGTCCGCGATTATCCGCAAAAAGTGGCGGCTATATGTGCCGATCTGCACAGGCAGATGGCCGAGCGAAAGATACGCTCGTATCAGCAATTCTACAGCATCGGCTCGCCAGTACCGGCTGCTCTGGAGAAGATGGGTTATAAGAGCGTGCCACGATGCACATATACGCTGGAGGATCTGAGCGACTTGGATGCCGTGGTGAATGGTTTTTCCCGCAATAAGCGCAGAAAACTGGAAAAAAACACGCTCACTTACAGCGTGCGAGACCTTGAACCGGAGGAGTTTTACCGTTTCCATATGGCCACGTGTGCGCAAAAAAAGAAAAAAGTGTGGTACACAAGAGAAATGCTGCTCGTTTTATGGGAAAAGACGCAGGAGAAAAAGCAGAGCAGCATGTTTGGCGTATACGATAGCAATAACGAACTTCTGGCTGCTGCTTTCCTCGTATGGGACGATAGAACTGCCTATCAGTTGCTCAATTCATTCGACCACGATCATCCCGATAACGGTGCACGAGAATTGCTTACGTTGGAAGCCATCAAGCGTGCTCGCGAGCTGAATTTGAGCCTGGATTTCACGTACCACAGGGATTATTTGAAGCATTACGGCGCGAAGCGAAAAAGCTATGCTGCCGTATACCATGGCCCAATTACGCACACTTGGGTGAAGCGATTGGTGGATTGGGTGCAAATCACGTTTATGAAGTAATGACCGTTTTTCAAACAGATTGGTGGCAGACTGCTGTGAGACGAGGTGTCCGCAGCAAGTATGGCATACGGTATCTTTTGATGCCGCAACTGACGCCATGGGTGCCGCTCACCAAGGATGCTGAAAAGCTGGGATTATGGTACTACTACGAACAAACCATCCCCGGCGAAGCACGCCCCGACGATCTGGAGAAAAGAGGCTATACCATCACGGAACGCGTGACCTATCGCATCGAGAATTTGAGCGATATGGCAGCCGTGGAGAAGCGTTTTTCAGAGAATAAAAGACGGCAGATTAAGCGGTCGGCAGGCTTGACGGTTGCCTGCACAACTACTGGCTCTGGCGGCCCCATGACTGCGGAGGATTTTTATGATTTCCACGTGGCCTGCCTGAGGAAAAGAGGGAAAGAATGCAGCTATAAGAGGGAGTTTTTCCTGTCGTTGGCAGCTGCGGCGTTTGCTCACAAGAGCGGCGCCATCATCACGTTGTATGACAAAGAAAACGTTCCGTGTGCTGCTGCTTTTCTGGTGTACGACGAAGTGTATTGCTACTATTTGGTACCTACGTTCGACTTGGAAAAGGAGAAGACTGGGGCGAGCGCCAGGTTGGCGCAGGAAGCTATCCGCTTTGCGGCCAGCAAGGGACTGGGCTTTGATTTTGAAGGCAGTATGCATCCCGGAATAGCCAATCACTATCGGCAATTTGGCAGCTCGCCAGTTGCGTATTATGGCGTGGAACGCACGTTCTGCCCGTTGTTCAGACTGGCGCTTTGGGCGTATAAAATAAAAAATAAAAAACGTTTGCCATGAAAGTACTCTACCTGGCGGAATGGTATCCGCATCGTTATGATGCCATGATGGGCCTGTTTGTTCGCAAACATGCCGAGGCCGTGGTGCGGCAGGGCGTAGAGGTGGCTGTGCTGTATGTGCATCCGGATCAACGCGTGAGCGAGAACGAGATCGTGGCGCAAACGACTCATGGCGTGGAGGAGTTTTATGTGTATACTCCCGGTTCTATTGGCAAAGCATTATGGCAGGGCTGGCAGGTTGTGCGTGAGCAATGGGGTATGCCGGATGTGGTGCAGGTGAACGTGCTGAGCAAGACGTCTCTATTGGCTGAATATTTGCGTCTGTGCCATCATGTTCCATTTGTGATTGTGGAACATTGGAGCGGCTATCTGGTTGAGAATTACTCGTTTCGTGGTGGTTGGCATGGCGCTTTGATGCGTTATGTGGCCCGAAAAGCGAGCTGCATTATGCCGGTAAGCCATTATTTGGGCGAGGCGATGCGTGCGTGCGGCATTCAGAACAGGCGCTGGGAGCGAATAGAGAATGTGGTGGACGATTTTTTCTATGAGACCTCAACCCTCCATCCTCACCCCTTCACCTTCCTGCACGTGTCGTGCTTTGATGAAAAGGCTAAGAATGTGCAAGGCATACTGCGCGCCACAAAGCGATTGGCAGAGGAGAGACGGAATTTTCGTATGCGCATTATCGGTACGGGCGTTAATTTTGCCGAAACCAAACAGCTGAGCGACCAGCTGGGGCTGACCGATAGAATTGTCTTTTTCGAGGGAGAACGAACGCCGGAAGAAGTGGCAGAGGCTATGAAAGAAAGTGATGCATTCGTGCTTTTCTCGCGCTATGAAAACGCGCCGGTGGTGCTATCAGAAGCCATGGCCTGCGGACTGCCAATCATAGCCTCCCGCGCAGGCGGTATACCCGAAATGGTACGCCCGGAATGTGGCGTATTGGTGCCATCAGAAGATGAGGAAGCATTGGCAGAACAGCTCTCCTTTATGATAGATCATTATGCCGATTATGATTTGGAGCAAATACGCTCGTATGGCAATCTTTATAAAGCAGAAACGGTTGGCAATAAACTGAAACAAATATATTCATCATGCCTGCACTAAGCGTCATCATGCCCGTTTACAACGCCGGAGAGCACCTTCGGCCGTGCCTGGAATCCATCCTGGCTCAGAGTTTTTGCGACTATGAGCTGATTCTGGTGATGGATGGTTCGACCGACGAAAGTGAAGCAGTATGCGCCACGATGGCGGCTCAGGATGCACGTATTCGCCTCATCAAAAATCAGGAGAAACTGCATATCGGATACTCTCGAAATGTGGGTTTAGATGCCGCCACGGGCAAGTATCTGCTGTTCTCAGACGACGATGATCTTTGGGAAAAAGAGGCCTTTGAAGTGCTGTATAAAACGATAGAAAAAGAAAAGGCTGATGCCGTGCTCTCGTGGGTAGACTGCTGCGACGGGAAACCGCTGGTGCACGATAATGTGCTGATATTGGGAGCTATTTACAGACGAACGCCGCTCCGTTTTATTGATACGAGAGTGATGTCGGCGGAAGATTTGGTATATAATGCGGAATTTATGCATGCTCATCCGCATGTTGTGCATCTGAGTCGGGTGCTTTATCACCACCTCAATCATGCGACGAGCGAGGGCCATCAGTCCAGCTATATGGGATATGAAAAACGAGGCAAGGCGATGGAATATATGCTGGAGCACGTGCCCCATACGCAATGGCTCTACGACGAATTGAACCGCCAATGGATCAGACTACTGGCGAATGCACTATTCTTCTCGCCGGGCCGATTTGGAGAGGTGAAAAAATATCTGCATCAGGCAGAATGGGCACAGCAGGCCATCCGGCATTATGCCCTCCCTCGTCCCAACAGATGCTACAAAAGAATTGTAAGGAAGTGGTTCATATGGGTGGCAAAAGCGGCTCGTTGAGCCTGTAAAACCGCGGAAATACACTTTTTTTATAAAAAAACGCACGATTTATAACCAAATATTTGCAAGATTCAAAAAAAAGTACTAACTTTGCATCCGCTTGTAAAAGCGTTTAATGATATCAAAAAAAACACACAATATGGAAATCAAGAAAACAGAACAAGCAAGCTTGGAAAACAAGAAGTTGACATACCTCTTGTTAGGCTTTGTGTTCGTCCTCTCTCTCTGCTATGTAGCATTGGAATGGACCGAGAAAGAAGTAACCATTCATGAGATTATCGACGAAGAGTTCCTTGTTGAGGAAGAAGTTGAGATTCAGCAAACCTCTCAAGAGACTCCTCCTCCACCTCCACCAGCACCAGTTCAGGAAATTGAAGTGCTCAACGTGGTAGAAGATGACGTACAAACAGAACACATCGAAATCAACACCGAGGAATCAGAGGAAGCTGTCGTAATTGAAGCTCCTGTTGAGCAGGTGGTTGAGGAGGAAGAAGTGGTAGAAGAAGTATTCGTGGTTGTAGAAAAGATGCCAGAGTTCCCTGGTGGTCAGGCAGCCCTCTTCAAATACCTCTCTGAAAACGTTAAATATCCTGTTATTGCTCAGGAGAATGGTATTCAGGGTCGTGTAATCTGCCAGTTTGTGGTAAACAAGGACGGTTCTATCGTTGACGTAGAAGTGGTTCGCTCTGGTGGAGACGCTTCTCTCGACAAGGAAGCTATCCGCGTGATCAAGTCCATGCCTAAGTGGCATCCTGGTCAGCAGCGTGGTAAGGCCGTTCGTGTAAAGTACACGGTGCCTGTAAACTTCAAGCTCCAATAATATTGGGCATATGCCCTATGCACAAAGGTCTCGCCCGCAAGGCGGGACCTTTTTTATCTGATTTCATGGAGGGTAATAGCCTCCGTTTGTTTATAAAATTACGATGCGTTTATTTGCGAAAGGCCTTGTGGCCATCACAACATTGGTTATGGCAAGTTGCAGCAGCCAAACATCCCTCCCGGAAAAACCTCAAGTATTAACGTATGGCGCTGATTGCTCGGATGCTTTCTATACCGAGCGCCTGAGCCTGATTGATTCTGCCTTTGCCGATTATGTGAGCAAAGGCTACATGCCTCATTTTGTGGGCATGGTGGTACATAATGGCCGTGTGGTATATGAAAAAGCAATGGGGTATCGTGATATGGAGCAGCAGATTCCTTGTGAGACGACCGATATTTTCCGCATGGCTTCCCAATCAAAGGCCATCATTACGATTGCATTCATGACGCTCGTGGAAGAAGGCAAAATTCAATTGGACGATCCTATTACGAAGTTCTTCCCCGAGTATGCCCATCCGGTAGTACTGGACAGCTATGATGCCAAGACCGGCACGTATAGCACCCATCCGGCCAAAACTCCATTGAAAGTGCGCCATTTTATAACGCACACTTCCGGCCTCTGCATCGATGGATTTTATGATAAGATAGCCGCTCAACTCGACGTACCCACGCATATGTCGTACGATAGCATCACGCTCACGGAGGCCGTACGTCGCATGGCGAAGATGCCGCTCAAACACGAACCGGGCGAGAACTTCACCTACGCCTGCAATACGAATGTATTGGGCGCACTCTGCGAGCTCATTTCAGGAGAGGATATCTATACCTTTATCAAGAAACGCGTGCTTGACCCTTGCGATATGACCGATACCTATTTTTATCTCCCGGAGGAGAAGAAAGATCGTCTCGTAACCTTATATTATTACCCGCGCAAGGCAGAGTTCTCCAAGCAAAGCGCTACGCATGCAGCCACGTTTGCTCACGCTGCAGCTGCGGCAGATGAAACGACTGCCAGCGAACAACTGATGCAGGATACGCCTGCCGATTTGAAGCGTGCGGAAGGTATTTATCAGGATTATCCATATACGGGGGCAAAGATGTTTTGCTCTCCTTCTGCCGGCTTATGCGGAACGATTCAGGATTATGCAAAGTTCTGCCAGATGATTCTTAATGGGGGCACTTTCAATGACAATCGCGTAATTGGAAGAAAAACGCTGGAGATGATGCAGAAGAATGGGGTAGGTAACATGCGTGGCGAGATTGGTTTTGGCATGGCATGGGATGTATTCACCCCTGAAAATGCCCATAATACCATCGTTTCTGAAGGCTCTATGCGTTGGGGTGGCATGTTTGGAACCGATTATATTATCGACCCGCAAGAAAACCTGATTGTGCTCATGTATCAGAATAATATGCCTAATCTTTCAGGCTATAATGCTAAGACGCTGATGCATAATACGGTTTATCAGGCTTTGAAGTAACGAATCAACCAGCCGACCATACACCTAATATAAAAACATGCGCGAATGGATTTGCGATATAAGGAAATAACGTACTGCAAAGGCGTGGGGGCGAAGCGAGCTGCCACGCTGATGAAGGAGCTGAATATCAAAACGGCTCTTGATCTGCTGTATATTTTTCCCTATAAATATATTGATCGATCGCACTTTTGGACGATACGTGAAATAAAGGACGACGATTCGTATGTGCAGATTGTCGGTCACATTACGGAATACCACACTATTGGTGCGGGCAGGAATCAGCGCGTTTCGGCCATTTTTTGCGACAAGAACAACGATAGCATTGAACTCGTATGGTTTCAGGGGATCAAATATCTGAAATTGGAAGTAGGCGTGCCATATATTGCCTTTGGCAAACCCAGCGAATTCAATCATCAATTTAACATCGTGCATCCTGAACTGGAGCGCCTCACGAATCCGTCGCAGCTGGCGGCAAGAAAAGGTCTGGAGCCGCACTATAACACGTCGGAGAAAATGAAGACGGGTGCGCTCAACAGCAAGGCGATGCGCACCATCATCCAAGGCCTGATGCCCGATTTGCGAGAAGGAATACCTGATACGCTACCGAAGTTTTTCCGCGAGAAGCATCATCTTTGTGACCTAACCGAGGCGTTGATCAATATCCATTTCCCTAACGATCAGCAAGCGCTGCAGCGGGCTAAACAACGTCTCAAATTTGAGGAGCTTTTCTATATCCAGCTGCAGATTCTCAAGCAATACAAATTGCAATCTCTTCATTCGGAAGGTTTCCTGATGCCGCTGGTGGGCCAATCATTCCATGATTTTTACTTTAATCATCTGCCGTTTCCGCTCACGGGTGCGCAGAAGCGCGTGGTGCATGAAATTCAGGATGATATCAAATCGGGTCATCAGATGAATCGTCTGCTGCAGGGCGACGTGGGTAGTGGCAAAACGTTGGTAGCGCTATTGTGTGCTTTGCTGAGCAAGGATAATGGCTATCAAACGTGCATCATGGCTCCTACCGAAATTCTGGCCAATCAGCATATGGAAACCGTTTCGAAGATGCTTGCGGGCACGAATGTGCGTGTGGAGTTACTCACGGGTTCCACTACTGCCAAGCAACGCAAAGAACTGCTTCCAGCCGTGCAGAATGGCGAAATAGATATTTTGATAGGCACGCACGCGCTTATTGAAGATACGGTTCAGTTTTGCAATCTGGGTTTGGTGATCGTGGATGAGCAACATCGTTTCGGCGTGGCGCAACGTGCCAAGTTATGGGCAAAGAACGTACGACCTCCACATGTGCTGGTGATGACCGCTACGCCTATTCCTCGCACGTTGGCTATGACTGTGTATGGCGATCTCTCTGTGTCGGTAATTGATGAATTGCCACCTGGCCGTAAGCCAATACGAACGGTGCATTACAGCAATATGCGCCGCCAGCAGGTGGATATGTTCCTGGAGCAGGAGATAGAGAAGGGGCGCCAGATATATATAGTGTATCCGCTTATAGAACAAAGCGAAAAGATGCAGGCGATGCAGCGGGGAGAGATGCCGGCCAAAGCTGGCAGACAGGCCAATCTGTTTGCTACGAAAGAGCCATTAGCCGATCTTGTACAGGGATTTGAGCGCATCACACGTCGTTTCCCGCAATATAACGTATCCATGGTTCACGGCAAGATGAAGGCCAAGGAGAAGGATATGCACATGCAGCTTTTTGCAGAAGGAAAGACGAAGATTCTTGTGGCTACCACCGTGATAGAAGTGGGCGTAAACGTTCCGAATGCATCTGTGATGATTGTGGAGAATGCAGAGCGTTTTGGCTTGAGCCAGTTGCATCAGTTGCGTGGCCGTGTGGGACGTGGTGCGGAGCAGAGTTATTGCGTGCTGCTCACCAGTCCGGAATTGAGTAAAGACAGCCGCAAACGTATGGATATTATGGTGGCTACCAATGACGGTTTTCGTATTGCGGAAGAAGATTTGCAGCTACGCGGACCGGGCGATTTGGAAGGCACGCAGCAGTCTGGTTTGCCATTTGAACTGAAGATTGCTTCGCTTGCCACAGATGGTTTGCTTCTGGAAGCGGCGCGAGAGGCTGCACGTGAGATATTGGATGACGACCCTGAATTGACCAAGCCGGAGAACGTAATGTTCGTAAATCAACTGGCGAAACTGAAGCAGCAGGCTATTGATTGGAGTGAAATATCGTGACGGTTTTCTTAAGAAAACGCATTATTAATATGTGAATTTCGCATATTTGGCGCAAAAAATGGGCGATAATGGCAAAAAAAGGTGCTTTTTTTGCGTATATCAGAAAAAAGCAGTACCTTTGTATCAGTTTTTAAAACTAAGGTACACTATTTTATTCATGGGCCGGAGTGGATTGGAGTTGAAAAATGGGTGGATGTGAAGAGGATGCCCCTTAATTATCAATTAAACTATGATCAGACATTATTTAAGCAGACTGAATGAGGTGATGGTGGCTCAATGGGATGAGCCAGCCGTGAGCAATTATGGCGAAGAGGGAGGATACACATTTGGGGATATGGCGAAGGAGATGCTTCGCTTAAGCAAACTTTTTGATTTATTGGACATTCACGCAGGCGATAAGATTGCGTTATGCGGAAGAAACAGCGCCAATTGGGCTGTGGCTTATTTGGCGATTGCAGCTCACAAAGGCGTGGTGGTGAGTATCCTGCAGGATTTTAAGCCGGAGGATGTGCAAAAACTGCTCCTTCACAGCGATTCAAAAGCGCTTTTTGTAGGCCCTTACGTATGGCGCGATTTGCAGAAAGAGGACCTTTCTTCCCTTTCTATCATTATCAATTTGGCAGATTTTTCTATTCTTCGTGCACCAGAAGAGCAACTGGCAAGAGCTGCGAAATGGGATGAAGAGTTTGCCAAGGCATATCCAAATGGTATTCAGAAAGAAGATATTCATTTCGATGGTAATCCAGAAGATCTGGCGATAATCAACTATACGAGCGGTTCCACGGGCAATCCTAAGGGTGTGATGCTGAATGGCCGTGCGCTCAGCAACAACGTGGAGATTGCCATGCAGCTGCTGCCTGTGCCAGCGGATGCAAAGCGCGTAGTAAGTATCCTGCCTTTGGCACATGCGTTTGGTCAGCTTAGCGATTTCCTTTATCCAATCTGCTGCGGCTGCCATATTCATTATCTCACCAAGACTCCGACGCCAAATATCCTACTAAAGGCCTTGGCTGACGTGAAGCCATACATCGTGACGATGGTGCCACTCGTGATTGAAAAGATCTATAAGGCGAAGATTGCGGCACAGATTTCAGGTGGCATCGTGAAGGTGCTTTGGAAGACGCCTCTCTTCAATAAGATTGTGAAGAAGAAAATTCACGACGTACTCAATAACTCATTTGGCGGCAACGTGACATATTTTCTTTTGGGTGGTGCTGCTCTCAATCCGGAAGTGGAGCTGTTCCTCAAAGATATTCACTTCCCTCTCTCTATTGGCTATGGCATGACCGAGTGCGCTCCGCTTATCAGCGGTAGTCACCCTTCTGTTTTCAAAACACATTCCACAGGTTGCATCGTTTCCAATATGGAAGTGAAGATTGAGCAGCCTAATGAAGAGGGGATTGGCGAGATTCTTGTGCGTGGCGAGAACTGCATGTTGGGCTACTACAAGAATGAGGAAGAAACGAAGAAAGCATTTACCCCAGATGGATGGATGCGTACAGGTGACCTGGGCTATATTGATAAGGACGGCTTTATCTATCTGAAAGGACGCAACAAGACAATGATTCTGGGTGCGTCAGGACAGAATATCTATCCGGAAGATATAGAGAACAAGCTCAATAATCTGGAGGCCGTGGGCGAATCCGTTGTGGTAGAACGCGAAGGTCGTCTCGTGGCACTCGTATTCCCTGATGAGCAGGCCAGCAAGAAAATGACGCTTGAAGATATGCAGAACCTCATGAAGGAGAATCTTCAAAAGCTGAACAAGCTCATTCCAGGTTACTCGCAGGTTTCCAATATTGAAATCAAAGAAGAGCCCTTTGAGAAAACGCCGAAGAAGAGCATTAAGCGATTCCTTTATAAATAAGCCGGAAGCTCCCGGCAGAGCGAGCAATCATGCTTGTACACAATAAGAAAGGCAGCCCGTTTGGGTTGCCTTTCCTGTATGTAATTGATTGGGGATCAGGATAGTGAATGAATAGGTGGGGATTAAAAAAGCGCTTTAATGAAATAGAACGTCATCATTCCGGAGCAGACGAGTTTGAGGATGGTGCCGGTCATAATGCCTATGAATGAACCAAAACCTGCCCACATGGCCTTGCCTGCGGCCTTTCCATCCATCATCTCGCCGAGCACAGCTCCTAAGAATGGTCCAAGAATAATACCCCAAGGACCCATGAAAAGACCAAGAAATAAGCCGGCCACGCTGCCCCATACGCCCAATTTGCTGCCGCCAAACTTTTTCGTGCCCCATGCCGGCACTACGTAATCAAGCACCTGCGCCACGGTAGTGATGACAGCCCAGAGCACGAGAAACTGCCAAGTGAACTGCACTTTATCCGTGAGATGCAGAAGCACCAATGCCACATAAGAAACAGGCACACCAGGCAAGCCAGGCACTATATCACCCACGATGCCGATGATAAGGCAGAGAATACCAATGATAATAAGAGCTGTGTCCATATTAGTGCATTATTTCGATATTGTCCAAGCGTTTTCTGGTAAGCTGATCAAAGCGTTTAAGAAGTCCTTCTTCTTCGGAAGATAGCTTGAAATTCATCTTGCCGTTCAGGTACTGAGGCGTTGGTATCAGGAAATACTGCTTCTCCGTGATTTTCTCTCCGCCTTGTGCCGTCTTGATCAGACCCTTATGCACGTAGCATGGCAGATATTCGACATGGGTGATGGCAAGAGGTTTGGTGCTGAGCTCCACTCGCACCAGAATGCCACCATTGGTGTTTTCGCGGCGTTGATTGCTGATCAGATTGCCAAGAGAATAGAATACTGGCACATCTTTCTCTTCACCGTCGAACGTGGTGACGTGCAGAACGGTGGCATCTTCCACTACGTGCGGGTGACCACCAATGATGAGGTCGAAGCCTTTTTTTGCGAGCCATTCAGCCATCTCGCGTTGCTTGGCTACGGCCTGAAGTTCGTATTCAATACCCCAATGGATATATATTACTTTGAGGTCGACGGCCTTGCCTTCCAACGAAGCCAGATCACGTGCAATCTCGGCCGTATCGATAAAGTTCACCATATTGGGCGCGATAGGGAAATAGCCGTTGCAGCCGTAGGTGCAGTTGAAAAGAGCCACCTGCAGTCCCTTCACGTTCAGCATGAGTGGATAGCGCTGGAGACGGTCGGTTGAATCGCGGTACGCACCCGTATTAGGCGTGGTGCCAAGCTGATCGAGCGTGCGATGCAGACCCCGTTTGCCGCGGTCAAGAATATGATTGTTGGCAAGCGTCATTACGTCGAAACCTGCGCCGAGAAGCGCGTCCAGATAAGCGTCAGGTGCCGAGAAATTCGGATAGCCGGAGTAGGGTTCGCCACCAAGCGTGACTTCCAGATTCACCACCGCCAAGTCGGCTGCCTCCACGTAAGGATGGATATAGCGAAAGCACGGCGTAAAATCGTAGGTTTTTGTTTCTGGGTCAAGCGCCCATTGAAACTGCGGACTATGCACCATTGCATCGCCGCCGAAGAGCAGCGTCACTTTCTCCTGAGCATGCAACATCGTGCACGCCATCACCATCAATATCGCAAAAATCCTTCTCATGTAGCACCTGTTTTTCTGGTTACGGCCGTAAAGTTACTGCTTTTTTTTGACGCGTGCAAGTTTTTTTCAAAAAAATGAACAGTATATGCCACTTTCGTGCAGAAAACCGCATTTTGTGGCACAAAAAAGGAGATACCCAGAGCGGATATCTCCTTTTTTTAGGTGTATGGTGTATAGTTTATAGTGTATTGTTTATTGGCGCTGTGCGTTTAGAGACGCATACCCGTTGCGGAGTAGCGGACGCCATTCTTGATGATGATGAGTTGGCCGTTCTCAAATACTTTAACAGCTTTCTCATCAACGATATTTTCTACAGCAGTAGTAGTGTCGTTGTAAGCGGTAAGCTTGATGCCGAAGATGGTGGTGCCACCATTAGCGCCTGGGGTAGAGAATACGACATGGTTCTCAGCCGCATTGCTATG
This sequence comes from Paludibacteraceae bacterium, assembly GCA_045600985.1. Lineage (GTDB taxonomy): Bacteria > Bacteroidota > Bacteroidia > Bacteroidales > Paludibacteraceae > Colicola. The sequence continues at coordinate 5,838 of JAZRYY010000034.1, read as the reverse complement.
AATGTAAGCCACTACTTCGTAAACAGCACCTTTCTTTACTTCCTTGGTTGCATAAATGCTATCGCCAATGGCGAGCTGTGCGGTACGTGAACCGGTAGCAGACACCTTGAGGATGAGGCTGTCGCAAGCACCCACGTAAAAATGGACAGGATCGGTGTAGGTGATGGTGCGGAGCACCTGATGACCGCAGTAGGTGGTATCGCCGCCCTGATAGTTAGCGTTGTAAACCACATTGCCGTGGAGCCAGTTTGGCAGGGTTGAGAAATCGGCATTGGTTACATCGTAAGGTGCCTGAAGATATTCAATAGCGCGTGGCAGTACGAAATGAATGGTGTAGGTGGCGGTGGTGGTGCCATCAGCCGCGGTAACAACAACCGTAGCATCGCCAGGAACGGCAGTTGCCTGATTAACTACAGCAGCCGCGTTGCTGTCGGCAGTAGTAGCAGCTACGGTAGGAGCGGTGGTGGTGCCAGCAGGGAGTTCAATGGTGTAGGTTTTCTTCTCTGCACCAAAGCCTTCAATCGTATCGCCATTGAGGGTGATTGCAGCAAGCTTCACATTCTTGTCAGCTTCCTGACCAGGGAGCACAACATCCGCAATAGGAGTGTTGATCATGATTTGCTTGAGCACGACGGTGCCGTCGGTGGTAGTTTCGAAGCGAACGTATTCGTCGGTAGTAGCGGTATATTCATATGGAGTAGCGAGGTTAGCCTTTGCAACGGAGGTGCCATTCACCTTGAGGTCAGCAGCTACGTTGCCGAACTTGACGCGGAGGACATCGTTTGCGTGCAAACCTACTTCAACGTAGGCGCCGGCCGTCTTGAGTTTGAGACCGAGGAAAGGTTCGTTGCCAGCCGTTTTGCTTGCGTCGAGAGAGTCGAGTAGATCAATATGCGCATATGCGATGTTGGCAGCAGCCAAAGCAGCTGCGATATCCCAATTTTTGCTATTATCCAATACGCCCTGCTCGATGTTGAGAGAGGTAGAGTAGGTCATAGGCTCAGCGGTCCACTTGCCATAGAAAGCCTTGTCGGCGTTGATGGCAGCGGTGAGGTCAGCAGTGGTGGTTAAACCTGCTTCGTTGTACCAGCCGTCGAAGGTGTGGCGTGGCTTGGTCTGATAATCTGCATATTTGGCAGGCGTCTCGCCTTCTACCACTTTCTCTGTGCCGCGAAGCGTTTCGCCATCGTAGTAAAAAACGGTATGCTTGGTGACAGTTTGCCCTCCAGTTACGAAGGCGATCTCATAGAAGTTTGAGTTACCAGAGGATGAACCGCCGGTGCCAGTTCCGGTTGCGTATACAGCAATAACGTATTGCTTTGTTGCGTCTAAGTCCTCAATGGCAATAACGTGCTCGGTGTTTTCTTCCCATGTTGCAGATGCAGCAGGTGTTGCAGCAGCGGCGCCATCGGTCAGTTCATACGCCTCCAAGTAGATGGTGCGCTTCTTGTTTGAACCAGATTTTACGAGAGCAAGTGCGCCAGAGCAGTTCGTGACGCGGAAGAAGTGTAGACGATCGTTTGTCTCCTTTACGGTAGCATAGGTGTTGACCTTGGCACCATTAAGTTGCCATCCAGCTGCACCTACGAAGCATCCTTGTGCTGCCCAATCAGCAGAACTGGTACCGCCGGTAACAGGTGTGTACCATGGCTGTTTAGCAGATTTACTTTGGTAGAGTTCGTTGGCGTTGAAGATGATAGTGTCGCCCTTAACGACGTAATGATTATCCACCTTGCCTGCCCAGGTCCAAGCGTCTTCAAGGTCTGGCAACGTGTACGTGCTGGTAGGCACAGTTACCGTGATGTCAGCCATAGCGCTCAAGCCGAAGAGGAGCGCAGCTGCAAATGAGAAAAGTTTTTTCATGTTGAGAATGAGTTTTTAGTTTATATTTTTGTTGTTTGAAGTTCGATAGTTACGAAAACGGGTGCAAAATTACTACAATATTATTATGTGCGCGTGGATAAATTGACAAAAAAAGTGGATAAATTGACGAGATTGCCAAAATATCCACTTTGCAGGTGTGCGCAGTTTAGTTTATTTATTCAGGAAGTTGGAGATGATTTCCTTCGTTTCTTTGATATGATTGATCATCAGATGGTTTTCACCTTCAATAAGATGGAGCGTGGGATGGTTGTAGATACTATCGTATCGTTGGCTGCACCAAAGCGGAACGATACCATCTTTCGTGCCATGAATGATGCATACTGGCCCCTGGTATTGCTCAGAAGTGCCATAGATATCGAGGGCTTGCGTTTGGAGCATATATTCGCGTCCCACCTTGTAGGAACCGAAGCATTTGATATACTCGGGTGGGTTCTTTGGATCGAAAGTGTTGCTGAAGAAATGACCTCCCTGGCAGGCTTCCTTAATAACCGAGCCGGGAGCGAGGAGAATGAGCGATTCAGGAGCGTTATCCTCTGCAGCCAATCGTCCGGCCAACATGCTGGCAATAACGCCACCCTGCGAGTGTCCCAGCAGGGAGATGGTGGAAACACAGGGCATCGAATCAACATAGTTGAAGAGTGCTCGTGCCTCTGCGAGTTCACGCTCGATGGTCATGTGCTGCTTGGAGCCTTCGCTCTTGCCGTGGCCACCAAAATCGATGGCAACAGAGGCGATACCATGCTTGGCAAGCTCTTTGGCGAGCGCTGGCATAGGTGGCAGATCTTTGCTGGAGAAAATGCCGTGCATAAGAATGACCATATGGCATGAATCGGTTTGCTGATTAAATCCCTTTGGCCATGTCCAGCTGGTAGCAATTCCGCCCTGTGGTCCGTGTACAAGATACGTGGGCGCGCAGGACGTTAGAGCAAGAAAGATCAATAGAAAAAAAATGTATCGTTTCATAGCAAAAACTACCCATGGTTGCAGAGCTACAGGTAGTAATTATTCCAAACAAAAATTATGCCAGATTCGCCTTAGTCTTGATAGTGGCAGCATAAGCACTATTGCAAAGACCAAGTACGGCACTGAGGATAAAGAGCGTCTCTATGCCCAGTACGTTCCATACCCAACCGCCAAGCAAAGCGATGAAGATGGTGATGAGATGGTTGACCGATATACCCGTAGAGATAGTGGCACGCATCTCCTCGGGGCTATCGGATATATCTTGCACATAGACATTGCTGGCCATAGAGGCAAGCGAGATGATACTATCCAGCACGTAGTTGATGCAGCAGATAATGAAGGCCGTATGCATGGAGAAGATATGGTGCGCAAAGCCGTAGAAGAAGCACACAAAAACCAGCAGCAGCGTGTCGGCAATCATGATGGTCTTATAGCCGATCTTATCAATCAGTTTTCCCACTACAGGAGCTAAGAGGAAACACGACACGGCGGATATAGCAAAGAGCATACTGATAAGGCCGGCATCCGCGCCATAGAAGAGAATCAGAACGTATGGGCCGAAGGTGAAGAACACCTGCTTGCGAGCACCATAGAACATCTCCAGCCAGTAGTATTTGCGAAACTTCCGACGGAAATAGAAGCGACTCTTCGTCTTATCCGTTTGGCTGTTGCTCGTCAGCCGAAAAGAGATCAACATAGCTCCGGCCATCAGCACAGCGGCCGCGCAAAACAAGGGTTTGAATAATGACGAAGACGAAAACGATGACGAAAACGAAGACGAGAACAGCGCAAAGAGACCTATGACGACAAGATAACCCAGGAGATTACCTATCTGCATAATGGAGTTTTGGTAGCCCAAGGCGAGTCCACCATGTCCCTCGCGACTATACTCCAACGAAAGGGTGTTGCGCATACCGATCTGGATATGTTCGCCGGTAGAAAACAAGAACACGACCGCTATGATAGCGGCTTTCTCCGGCGCTATCCACGCCTGAAGTGCCATGCCTGCGGCCATGATCACCATCGACCACTTGTACATCTTCTCTGCCGAGGCTTTGTAGAAAATAGCCAGAATGAGCACCAGTAGCAGACCGGGCAGCTCGCGAAAGAACTCCGTGATACCGCGATCCAATTCGTTCATCTGCGCCACCTCGGCCATGTAGTTATCAAAGATGCCTTTGTAGAGGCCATAGCCGATGGTGGAGAGAAGAAGCGACAAGAAAAGAGCCCGGTAGTGTGAGTCCGGGCGAAATACAGAACTAACCTTACGTAATGGAGAGACCATTATACTATTTACTATTTGACTATTTACTATTTACAATTTACTATTTTTATTGGTGCCTTGGCTATTCCGCCTTGCGGTTCGCGCACCACATAGGTGGGCGTGCATGCTGTAAGCAAAAGGGCAAAAGCAGCGGAAGTATGTATTGCGGTTGTATTAATAAACTCTATTACCATCGGTGTCATAGAGATATGAATACGAGCCGTGCTGGCAGCGGAAATAGCCGGCATTGGTAAGTATTGGTTCATCATCCGAATAGATGCTGCCGGCACGATAGCCATCCGGACCATATATATAGTAGTATGAACCGACATGCACGCAGTAGTAGCCATTCCAATAGATCGTGATCTCTTCCGTGGAATAGGCATTACCCAAGCGCGTACCATCCGCCAAGTAGAGCTGCCAATAGCTACCTCTGAGCACCACGTAGACGCCATTCCAAAGCACGTATATGTTGTTGCCACTCAAGCCCGTATTATAGCCATCGGAATCTACCAGATAGAAATAATTGCCACGTTTGACGGTGTAGTAGCCGGTATGCTCCAGCCAGATTTGTTCGCCATAGGTCACACGGCTTCCGTTGCGATAGATATATACATAGTTACCCTGCACGCGAGCATAGTCGCCATTCCAAAGATCCTGGTAGTCGTCGGTGGCCTCCACGCATGAACGCACCACGACTCGATGATCGTAGTCGTAGAGGTAATGATAGCCGTCCTCGTAGTAGGTTTGAGCAGACAGCGAGAGCGATAACGCAAGCAGGATAAACGTGAGGTAGTTTTTCATATTGGCCTCCTTTCAAAGGGCAGCAGGGCGTCCTGCGTTGTTTTTACCAGCGATCGTAGTGGATAATCTCGGGCTTATATTTATCTTTAGGAGCCGGGTTTTCAGCAGGGTAGCCCACTGGGATGATGCAGAGCGGGATGATATGCTCCGGGAGATTGAGAAGCTGCTGGACAGGTGCGACCTTATCGGTAGGATAAACACCGGTCCATACGGCACCCAGCCCCATAGCGTGAGCGGCGAGGAGGATGTTTTCCGTGGCAGCCGAGACGTCCTGAATCCAGAAATCAGGCGCAGCCTTGAATGTTTTCTCCAGATTGCCGCAAGGCACGATAGCCACACTCACGTTCTCAGAGATGCGGGTGTTGGGGTAGCGAGTGGCGAGCGTGTCGAGGATGGCGCGATCGCGAACCACGATGAATTCCCAAGGTTGCGCATTTACGGCCGTAGGAGCAGCCAGACCACAACGCAGAAGGGTGTCTACTTGTTCGTCGGTAACAGGCTGCGCTGCAAACTGGCGAATGGACGTGCGGGTAAGGAGGTTTTCAATAACGGGATTCGTGTTCATTGTGTTGTTGTTTTTCGTTGTGCAGGCAGCAAGCGAGAGCGCTGCGGCTGCGATTAGTAAATATTTCTTCATATATGGAATGTTTTTTGGTTTTGTCTCTACAAAAATCGTGCCGAGATGAGTGGCTGCATCTTGGCTTCATCTATGCTACGCGCGATTTAGAAAGGCACGTGGACGTTGGGTGGACGCATAGTAGACTCATGGTAGACTCAACTGGCAGGAAGAAAAATGTACTATTTTTAAGATTGCTCCGCTTTTTGAGATACCGATGAGAGACTTATCAGGTACTTATGAAGGACTTATCAACACCTACATGTGGGGAAAAGGGAGAAAAATGTACGATTTTTAAGATTTAGGG
>JAZRYY010000033.1:0-73889 GCA_045600985.1 Paludibacteraceae bacterium | reverse complement strand
AATAATATATCTTTCGTCACAATAATTATAGCGGGTTGTTTCGTAGCACCACCATTTACCGACGTTATCCTGATGTTTTATGTAGAAATGCATTGGCGCACAGGCAATATAGGATGGTGCATCTATCTCATGGGCTATAATCTTGTATAGGTAAGGCAAACTACGGCAGGTTCCTTTTCCTGTTTGAAGCAAACTAAGAACCATACCACCTACGATGCCACCATCGTTAAAAAGGGATTGTATATCATAGGTATAGTGTTGATAGTTGTTGCTCTCACGATCCTCCGAGAAAAACAATGTCAATGCGAGATTCTTTGCTGTTGCATCCGATGGCATTCTTGGACGCAATAATGCTGCATCTCGCTGCACGTTATTCGCAATAGCAGCTATTATATAATCGTAAGAAGCTCGGTTGGTTTGTCCTTCTAAAAATGCATTCTCTATTGCAAACTCGGCATCCTTTAGAGAAATGGCACGTCTCCCAACCAGCATATCTTCTATTATTTGATAAGTTTGTTCATAAAGATAGTGGTGAGTATAGCGGGTTGTATCATCTTCGTTGAGAGAGAAGTTTGCAATCGGGTTCTCATTTTGAGAAGGGAACGTAGAATTTGCAAATACAATATCAAAGGAATACAGCAGAATTAATAATATGTACATTTTTAATTTCATAGTACAAATAATAGTTTTTAGTCATATATTAAACATGTCACCTAAAAATAATACATTAGCCAACAAGACAATACAACAAAGGTACAGCCCATCATTGACATATCAGCAGAATCCTGCACATTAAATATGATTCCCTCCGGCAGTTCATAAACAACCAATAATGCCATATACATAAGAATACATAGCAATGGCGTAACGATGCATAGAACATCCTTCACATATCCAATTAAGCTTAAACTCCATAGTGGAATAATACCAAAGCCTATTCTTTCGAATACAAAAAGTAATGTTGTGGTGAACATCATTAATAAAACAATTGCTAGCATTTTTCTTCTTTTCTCGTGCATGTGCAATAACCAACGGTTAAAAATTTTCTCGCCTGGTAAATACGTATTGCGAATCTTCAATTCCTTGTTGTGATATGCACAATATAGCAGTGGAAGAAAAATCGTAACAAGTAGTACCACTTCAATTTTAAAAAGCAACGTAAAAACAAAAGATAATGCAAATGGAAGAAGGAGAGATAGAACAATATTCAGAAGCAACGCAATTATACATAACGCTATCACCATCCTCATATTTTTTCCTTTGCATAGCTGCTCATAAAAATCATCCACTAGAATAATCATATATCTGCATCGTGCATGAAGTAGCAAAGGAAACATAATAAGCGTGTACCATTGAGCATAACAATATGCCATGATGACCATCAGGCCTAATGGTATTACCATCAAGAATAGTATTTTGAAATATGTACTCATATAGACTATCGTTTATAGGTAAATGGAATGCACATATTTAAAGATGCGCCTATAATTGCAGAAACAGAAAGATTGATATCGAATGACCCTGTCTGTTGTTGGGTAATTCCATCATGTTTGTATGTCCCCAAAAATTTAGCCCATGTTTCTTGGCTTTCATACCCATATCCTTTAGTCGTGAAATTTTGACCAATTCCAGCACCAAAGATTAATCCAAGTGATAGTTCTTGTGAGATGTTATACATGTCATTTTTCCCTATATAATTAAAGTCTGCACCATCAGAAAGTGAATAACCAGCACTTAATAGCTCCACCGAAACCAGATTACCTGTTAGTGTAAATCTTCTGAAAAGACCGTCATCAAATTTCCTTCCACATTGTATTCCTACTGACATTTGTGCTGACAATGATGCTTTAGTATAAAATAGTCCAAAACAAGGTAATTTCTCCGATTTTAATTTTTGGTAAAAATCATTATTCCCTATCATGAGACCAACTTTCTCAAAATTATCAGTTCCTTGTTGGGCAGTCCAATCTTTTGTTGCGTAATATATAAAATGATCATTATTTTCTATGACTCCAAGGACTTCTCCGTCATCACCAACTACTGCGGATCTCCCATCCGGATCAACAAACCGAATCGGATTGCCGTTGCAATACATATATGGCGTGTTCGCAATGTTCTTATCCGCTAGTGGATCAACGGATAGCCACATGTAGCAGGTGCTATCCACCAGTACGACATGCACATCTGCGATGTATGTACCATCGACTTTAGTTATCACGGTTCTTTGCGCAATAGTATCCACCATTAGTAGGTAGGAATCACCATACATCTGTTTTGCGAGGACAGTTTTCTTCAACTCGTCATAGCTATCATCTGCATCCTCGGCTGTCAAAATCTTCTTATTATGCTCGCGGAAGTACTGCTCATAGCAGGATTCTTGGGCACGAAGATGGTGATGAGAATAGCGAGTTGTGTCATCTTCGTTGAGAGAGAAGTTCGCAATGGGATCAGTATTTTGCAGCGAATGATTACTTTGAGCAAGGAGTTGCTGGCAGAGTGTTAGCAACAACAAGATAGTTATGATAAGAATTTTATCTTTTATCATTTTTATTATAATCTTTTGATTAATTTTCTTTATAGTTATTCGTAAACTATACTTTTGATAAGATTACCTCCTTCATCGTAATACAACCATAGTCCATATTCCATACTATCATCTATCATTGGATCTGTAAAAAAACACATCCGTCCTTCCGATTCTTTCTGGCCGTTACTGTAGTAGGTTATACAATGACAATTGTATGGAGCTGTTTTAACAGAAAATAAGTATTGGCATGGTATCTCAGTATCAATGTTATTAAAGTCATCAAATCTAAAGCGTAAATGGTTATCATCATCAAAAAAGAACCATGTTCCTATCATCTTACCATAATACAACTCTCCAATAAGAAAAAGTTGTTGTGTATACGAGTTGTACAATCTAAACACACCATGTTCTACTCCATTTTCGTAATATGTGTATTTGACCACCTCCTCCGTTAGGTTTTCAATCCAAAATCCATTTTGGGGGGGGATATTGACATTATGAGAATATGCACAACAAGAGTATAGCCCCCCCATCAAGAAAGTGCATGCAAAAGTTAAAAATCGTTTCATCGTATTGTCAAATTAAGTCCACTATTTAAAAAAATAATTTAAAATAAAATTAAATGCAGGAAATCTATTTACATTAATCGGTTCAGGTAATGTCCGGGAAACTCCAATTCCAACAGGTGTATTGGGAACACATGTGAAATTACCAATAAAGTCATCCCACGAATTGCGGTCTATTAAAAAACATCCTTCAGAAACCGCCTTACCATCCTGACCTATTCCTGTATAGTTATTCTTACCAGCCTTATGTATGTTTGCACCCTCAATATAAGAACAATCTGGATGTGCTGGGTTAGTAAAACCTAATTTTATTTGTTGTTTACTTGCATTGATGTTTCTCATCTTTAGTGCAAGATACTTATCCCGATGTAAACCTACCGATGCCACATATACACCTTCCGGAATTGTAGGATAAGATGTTAAGGACGAAGGATATGTACATGCATTGTAACTTTTTGTGCTACCATCCGCCAAATAAACTGTGGCCGTAGAGGAACCAACATTAAATTTACTATCTTTTGAGAAAGTCCCATTTTCAGAAAAGAATATAGCTTGATGATATAAGCCACGTTTTAGATTTCCATCTTTGTCGTACGAGAGGGATTCGTCAATCCACTCAAACCCGTTCGGTGTAGAATTTCCGTCCGTATCATAGGAAAAGGTTGCCTTCCATGCTTCTCCATCTGGATCAATAAACCGAATCGGATTACCATTACAATACATATACGGCGTATTGCCGGGATATTTATCCGCCAACGGATCAACGGATAGCCACATGTACCAAGTGCTATCCACCAGCGCAACATGCACATCTGCGATGTAAGTGCCATCTACTTTTGTTATCACAGCTCTTTGCGCAACCGTATCCACCATCAGCAGGTAGGAATCACCATACATCTGCTTTGCGAGGACAGTCTTCTTCAACTCGTCGTAGCTATCATCCGCATCCTCGGCTGTCAAAATCTTCTTATTATGCTCGCGGAAGTACTGCTCATAGCAGGACTCCTGAGCGTGTACCTGAGATATGCAAGCACCAACTACAATCGCAAAAAGGAAGTGATGGAAAGTTTTCATTGGGATATTGGGAACATTAATTCAGTTTTTCAAATCTATTCTATTACATAACTTTTAGATTTTGACTGCAAAATTACTAAAAATTTATCAATTTTGCAAGTTGTCTAAAATTTTGGGACTATTATAAACCATCAAAACACAGGAGAGTTATCTCGCTGAATATCTATAAGCAGAAAAACGGGACAATCAGTTTTTTCTTCCAGCCAGCCATTTACATAAACAATCTTTCCCCGATGTGAAATTGCATAAGGTACGTCACTAAGTTTTTCAATTGGGATACCTGACGGAACTCCGAATTGGTGAACCTCTTCCAACACCAAATGATAGTAGGCTTGGGGGCGACAAAGAGCTTTGCGGCATCGATCTTTCGGCTGAATGATAACCATAGTAGTATCTCCTGACATTGCCCCATACACATACGAGTCTGTACGTTCTTGCAGACTCGCCACATAGGCATAACGTATGACATGTTGCGATATAGTCTGTTGATCTGTACTTGGTTTTACGATTCCGCACCCATAAGGCAGGAGTGGATATAAAAGCAGAAGCCACTTATTTAACTTTAAATTTTTCATCTTGATGCAATATAAGTTCCTCATTATGATTGAGTAAGTAAAGTACCCCCTTCTGAGTGTCGACGGTATCGATAGCGAGCAGAATAGGCTGGAACAAAGCCTCTGTTTGTGTGTTCGGCCTTGATGGATAGGCTCGTTCGGCTATGAATGCTTCGTTGTGCATCAGTTGGCGGGCGAGGGCCATTTTCTTCAGTTCATCGTAGCTATCGTCGTTTTCGTCGATGGCAGGAAAGATCTCTTTATTATGCTCGCGGAAGTACTGCTCATAGCAGGATTCCTGGGCAAAGAGAAAAAATGCAGAAAAGAGAAGTACGAGAACTGAGATATGCCGATTCATCAGTAAGTTATTTGGGGAGTAAGCCTTTCTCATTGTATTCTTTTATTCGTTGGATATTACTGCGTATCTCATCGCTTGTATATTCATAATGGCCGAGAGCATCATAATTCTTGCGTAACTGCTGTAATGACTGATAGCGTTTATTTAATTCCGGGAAGCGAGAATAATCCGACTCGTTTCGTCCGCCAAGAAGCCAAAGTTCCTTATCTATCTGATACTTAACGTCATTTATCTCCAACGCGCGCAACGTGCTGGTTGGGAAATAACGCAATCCCAGCGTATAGCATTTCCGTACAAAAGCATTGGAGTAGAAACCCGTTTGCTTCTCATAGAAATGGCAAAGATCATATAGATACAAGCATAGCGTTTCCTTGTCGGTTAATGGCTTTGCATACAGACCTGTCCGCACACCCTCCGAAGATACATGATTTAGCTTGAAAATATATTCTTCCGGCAGATAATTATAGCGAGTTGTTTCATAACACCACCAATTGCCATGATTATCCTGATGCTTGATATAGAAATGCATTGGCGCACAGGCTATATAGGATGGAGCTTCTATCTCTTGGGCTATAATCTTGTATAGATACGGCAAACTCCGGCAGGTGCCTTTTCCCGTTTGAAGCAAACTTAGCACCAGACCACCTACCAGTCCTCCGTCATTGAACAACGACTGCAGATCATACGTGTAGTGCTGATAGTTGTTGCTCTCGCGATCCTCGGAGAAGAAAAGAGTAAGTGCAAGATTTTTAGCGGTTGCATCCGATGGCATTTTAGGACGCAATATCGCAGCATCTCGGAGCACATTATTCACGATGGCAGCAATGGTATAGTCGTATGCCTGCTTATTAGCGTGCCCTGCCAAAAATGCGTTCTCTATTGCAAACTCGGCATCCTTCAGAGAGATAGAGCGCTTTCCTACCAGCATATCCTCTATCATCTGATAAGCTTGCTCGTAGAGATAGTGGCGTGTATAGCGGGTTGTATCATCCTCGTTGAGATAAAAATTAGGAATAGGATAACTATTCTGATATATAGCTGTGTTAAATAGTAATGATTTAAGAATTTTTGTTTGAGTGTTAGGATTCACATTTGCATATGCTATTTTAGAGACTATTAGAAGAATCTCATATTGCTCAGACAATGGCATACGCACTTCATCCAAAAAATTGGATTGCGTCTTTGCGTTCTGCTTTTCAAATTCTGATAGTATCGACTGACAATTATTTGTCAATTCACAGAAAATATACTCACTAATTGCCTCGGAAAGTTCAACGTCAGTAGTGTAAGTATCACACTCCAAAACACTCCAAAAGGGTGTTTTATAATACCATTCACACGAGAATGCACTCAGTGTAAAAAATGCCGTGATACTAATAAAATATATACGTAACTCTTTCATTTCTCTTGGGTTCTTGTAATAAATATACGTCCAAAGGAATCTTAGATCCTCGACTATTATAATTGCCCATATCGCTATATCCTGATAACTTTTAGATTTTGACTGCAAAATTACTAAAAATTTATCAATTTTGCAAGTTGTCTAAAATTTGGGGACTTATATAGTACCCTGAGTTTTCTTTAAAGGAATAACATTATAATTGATATTATATAAGTCCACATAATAACACATATCCTCAACCACAAATAGGAAAAGCTGTTTCTTATGCTTACACAAATAATGATATGTTGCTTCATGAGGATTATTTGGCCACTCTTGCTGGAGTTCTTCGTATGCTATAATAATATCATTTATATTGGTTGGAGATTCATTATGATTCCAATAATAATATCCTGCCAGATACTCTATATCATAACACAATAGATCCGGAACAGCAGAATTATCACATGATGGCAAAAACAAAATAAATATCAATAACGACATTACATATATTTTTCTCTTTATAAAATCTTGCATAGAATGTGTATAGCAGTCTCTTCATTTATCTGATTTTTCTTTATTCAACCTCCTTCGCTTCGCTCAATCAGAGGGATTGGGATGGAGATCAAAATGAGTGCTCTTGTCGCCACTGGTTGACAGTTGAGCATTCGCCACCGCTATAGATACGGTATTTGTCGAACACCACCCACCCATGCAGACTGTCGCTCGCTTCTACAATGGCGAAAGTATTCGGATCAGCATTTGCTATGATTGAGTCGCAAAAATAGACATGAGTCGCATCTTTAGCATAGCGGTAGTGGGGAGACGACTCTCTAAACTGACCATTGAAATAATCATTGTGGGGAATGGTCTCAAAAGTCTTGACATCCACATCCGGCAACGGCTGACCATTCCAATATACATGCTCTGCATCGGCCATCCAGCATTGATAGATACTACGCAGGGTTTTTGGATCGGCACCCGGCACTTGTTGCATATCGCGAGTATAGACATGCTTTTTGTCGGTATAGAGAACTCCCACCTCACGAAGTGCCATAAAATCATGTACATCGGTTGGACGCCCCTTAACATATACCCGATGACAGTCTTGCCCAATATCAAATTCCACACAACGAAATGATGCTACATCCACATCTGTCAGCACCGTGCCTTCGTAGTAGTACACTTGTTTCTTATCTTTAGCATAACCGGTGAGCCCAAATCGGTCGTATAGCCCTTCGAAACTATCGTAATCTGCAATGGGCATGCGAGTTGCAAGGGTGTCGGTATTTAGGAAATCCAGATAGTATACTTGTACACGATCAACAGCCCATAATGCCGGCGAAAAAAAACATTTCTTTAGAACACGAAAAGAAGCTTTGTCGGCTACATGCAACGGACGTCGGCACCAATAGACATCCACATTGTCCTCTACCAACATCTCATTTATTTCGCGTAAAGAAGGAGGGTCTGCGACAAAGAACTCATCACCTCCGTAGTAACAACGGATTCCATCGGTGGCATAAGAACTGCCTACCGTACGAAAAGAGCTGCCTTGTGCGCCTTCCAACAAATGTGCTCGATACCAAACATGATTCTTATCGGCCACATATATGTCTTTCAAAATCCGCATGCTATTGATGTCAATACCTTCCACCTGGACGGTGTACCAGCCATCTAACGCAGACCAAGAGTGGTAATATAGTTTGCCATCTTCTACTCGATAGTCTTTGCAAGCCGTAAGAACGAGCGCAAAGATAATTATGATAAGAATATTATTTCTCATTACTGTATATATTTTCATACATTATAATTCTCTTTCGTATAGTTAGATAAGAGCATCTGGTAACACACTATGTTAGTCCCAAAAATTAGACAGTTAAGTAATAATTTTAATTTATATATGGCTTAAGCTACCAGTTGATAGACTGTAGAGGGTATTCTAATTGCTCAAATAAAGCGGATTGTAATCCATATTTGTGAATCGTTCCATTCTTCATATGCATCACCATTTATACATGTAGTGGCAGCAATCTGATTTAATTACACGTACTTTCGGGATTGGCGCAATATTCCGTTCTGGGAATCCAACCACGATACTCTATCCCATTCCACTTTGTTGATATTAAAAGCCACGCACCTTCAACATTCTGAACATATAGAGGATCAGTTATATACGAATCAATACACATTATACTATCTTGCATGTTGGGTAAGGCGTATAAAACAAGCGGAGATTGATATTGTGCAGAATATACATAAATGTCATGTCCTGACCATTGTTCTCTATGAAATCTTATGTCTCCATTGCTATTGCACCCATCTTCTACTAACAAAGAAAAGACTCCATCATTTTGTTCTAAACAAAACGCACTGTATATAGAATCTGCGGTGCTCTCTATTTTATGATCTGCATTTTTATTGAGAATAACCATAGCATGCATTTCCATTAACTCACAATAATCAGCATATGGTAACAGAAATGTACTATCCGATTTAACTTCGCGCTGGTTTGTCAAAAGCAAAGATGCCAATATTATAAATAAAAGTTGTTTCATTTTTGTCTATTGATAATTACCATAAAATTTTGTACACCTACCATCTTTTTATTAAAAATAGCCATGCTATTCCAATCTAGAAGTAGGCATCCAGTAGACGTACGGGATCCCACCTCATTGGTCGGTTTTAATGTAGAATGTATAAAAATGCCATTTTTGTACATTGTACCAAACATTTCCCCGGCATAAGGACTCATGTTGGGCTGACAGCCATAAGTGGGGATATAGCCACGGTGGTTCAACGTCCAATGAGATTGTATGGCTCCACTTTTGCCATTTGAATCATAATTGGCAGGCCATTTTCCATTATCAATCGCACCATATTTAGAATAATCAGAAGTCATTGTAAAGCCAACAAGGTCGTTAACAATATCATCCGCCCCTTGGGGGCCATAAAGAGTTACATTAGCTAATTTTGCATTTTCGCCGCCTAAATATTTGCCCTTGCCGTTAATTGTTCCGAATCGTTCATCTACGTAGCCATTAAAGACAAGTACCGCCTCCCCCAAATAGATGCCAGAGATGTGCTGTTTGTTCATTTCCTTTTGTCCTTTACAATCAGTCCATGAGATGGATCCATCTTCTGCTTCATACCAATCCCTTCCATCTGGATCGATTAGCATGATTGGATTGCCATTACAATACATGTATGGAGTATTAGCGATGTTCTTATCCACTAACGGATCCACGCTGAGCCACATATACCAAGTACTGTCCACCAAAGCGATGTGCGCGGTGGCAAGCACGGCTCCATCCTCGGAGAGGAGGTGGCAGATGCCGGTGACGGTATCGATAGCGAGCAGAACAGGCTGGAACATGCCATTTGATGGTGCATACTGATCTGCTCGCTCTTCCTTGGAGCGTTCCTTGACGGACTCATTGTACATAATCTGGCGGGCGAGGGCCATTTTCTTCAGCTCATCGTAGCTATCGTCGTTTTCGTCGATGGCAGGAAAGATCTCTTTATTATGCTCACGAAAATACTGCTCATAGCAGGATTCCTGTGCAAAGAGAAAAGGCACACTACCCCAAAGGTACACAAAGAATATTGCTGTGCGGAGAATATTTTTCATAATGGAGAGGAATGCATACGTAAAAGTGGGTGCAAAGATACAACTTTTTTTCGATATGCGCAAATTAAATTGGCAGAGATTTGCGATTTTTGCTCCGGATAAGAAAAAAGGTTAGGTACATATCAAAAAAAGAGACTCGCGATTGCAAGTCTCTTTTGTGGTGCCACCGGGAATCGAACCAGGGACACAAGGATTTTCAGTCCTTTGCTCTACCAACTGAGCTATGGCACCATAAACAACTCGAAAACAGAAAACCTCCCTTTCTTGCAGTATTTTTTATAGCGCAGCCTATGCCACCTCGGGTCCTCACCCATACATAAACCGCAAAAAATTAGAGGCGAGCCGCCTCATTCTGCAAGTCTGCTTTCGAATTGCGGGTGCAAAGGTACTGCTTTTTTTTGAATTGACCAAATATTTTGGCAAAAAAATGCAAAAAAAGTGTATTTTTCTTCGTTTTACGGCCTACTTTTATCGCATATCATTCAAAAATGCGTCAGGTTTTGACAATACAAAACTCGGCACACTTGCTTCATATTTTGCATTTTTAAAGCGCAATATGGTAGTCTGCCTGCTCTCACGAACTTGAATTTCCGTGGGGAGAAGCGTATTCTTATTGAGCCTAAGCACAAATTTTCGAATTCCGGCATCCTGATAGTTCGGGATAAAATCGATGCTATACATGCCTTCCGGGGCATTGGCAGAAAATCGAAGCGTAGAACGCAGCCTTAATGCTTGCGCAAAAAGCACGGGATTTACATCCAACAACTCCTCCTGAGTAGGCGTTGAGAGAGTCAGTTCATTGGAATCTTCGCTATAGAGATAGAGCGTTTTTCCATCATAAAGAGCCTCGGTTGAGAACATTGCCAACGTAAAACGCGTATCACGCATGCGAATAGAACCATTATAGTTCATCGGCTGAGACTGATCGTCCGTGATGGTCACGGCAAAATCAGTCACCAACGTATTTTTCTCCACTTTTTCAAAAAAACGGTTCAGCACTTGTTCGGCCGTTTCCTGAGCTGAGACACACAAGCTGGAGAAGCAGAGAAGAATATATAGCAGATATCGTTTCATACTCAATATCCTATACAAAAATTGAGCCAAACTGATTTTTCTTACCATATTTTTCACAATTTAAGCGTTTTAACTTGCTTATATGAAAAAAAAATTGTACCTTTGCAGTCAAAATGACAGCAAAGTATGCATAAAAGTGGATTTGTAAATATCGTGGGCAATCCTAATGTGGGAAAATCTACCCTCATGAATGCCCTTGTGGGAGAACGTTTGAGCATCATCACATCTAAAGCTCAAACCACCCGTCACCGCATTCTCGGTATCGTGAATGGCGAATGCCCTACCCCAGCCCAAACCGACGAGAAGATCGAGTATCAGATCGTTTTTTCCGACACGCCCGGCGTCTTGAAACCCAACTACAAGCTTCAGGAGCAGATGCTGGAGTTCTCAAAATCGGCATTGACGGATGCCGATATCCTCATGTACATTACCGACGTGAACGATGCGGCCGATAGAAACGCAGAGTTTCTTGAGAAAGTGCAGAAATCACGCGCACGCGTTTTCCTTGTTATCAATAAAATAGATCTCACTACCCAGGAAACGTTGGAATCGCTGGTGGACTTCTGGCATAAGCAACTGCCTGCTGCAGAGATATTCCAAATTTCTGCCAAGGAGAATTTCGGCGTGGACGGACTCATGAACCGCATCGTAGAATTGCTGCCCGTTTGCCCGCCGTTCTTTGATAAGGATCAGCTTACCGACAAGCCGGAACGTTTCTTCGTGAACGAAATCATTCGCGAAAAGATCCTGCTCAACTATGATAAGGAAATTCCTTATTCCGTGGAAGTGGAAGTGGAAAGCTTCAAGGAAGAGGAAGAGATGATCCGCATTTCGGCCGTTATCTTCGTGGAACGGGACAGCCAGAAAGGTATTATCATCGGGCGTCAGGGGGCTGCACTTAAGAAAGTGGGAACGGACGCAAGAAAAGATTTGGAGAAGTTCTTCGGCAAGAAAATCTTCCTCCAGCTCTTTGTGAAAGTGGATAAGGATTGGCGCTCGCAAACGGGCCGTTTGAAGCACTACGGATACGACCTCAATTAAGCCTCGCAGACGCTCCACGAGTGTTGCACGAGTCTTCCACGAGAGTTCCACGAGAGCTCGACGAGACCTCCAGACCACCATTTTGATACTTTTTTAACCAGAAAACGTATGAAATTAAGCGAAATAGCCACAGCCTTAAAAGCGCAGGCAGGCATAACAAAGGATTGTGAAATTGAGTTCCTGCTAACCGATTCCCGACAATTGGGTTCTGATCCTTCCAAGACGATGTTCTTCGCCTTGCGAACCAGCAAGCAGGATGGCGCCAATTATATTCCCGGACTTTATCAAAAGGGCGTTCGAGCTTTCGTTGTCCACAACGATACCAAACTGGTGGAAGCCTACGTCGGAGCCTCCTTCATTTTCGTGGATGACACCTTGCAGGCTTTGCAGGATTTGGCTGCCTATAAGCGTTCGCTCTACCCTGACGTTCCCGTAATTGGCATCACAGGATCAAACGGAAAGACGGTCGTAAAGGAATGGCTGTACGAATTGCTCAAGGAGGATTATGTCATCACCCGTTCTCCGAAATCTTATAATTCACAAATAGGCGTTCCGCTGTCGGTTTGGCAGATGAATGAGAAAACCACCTTAGGCATTTTCGAGGCCGGTATTTCCGAACCGGGCGAAATGGCCAAACTGGAGAAAATCATTCGTCCTACCATTGGCGTAATTACGTTTATTGGTCAGGAGCATGGCGAAAACTTCTCATCAATTGAAGAGAAGCGACAGGAGAAAATGTTGCTTTTCAAAGATTGCCAAACCATATTGGAAGACCCTTCTCATCAGAATGCTCGCACCTGCGCATTGGTTTTGAGAGCGTTAGGCTATGACGAGGAAGTGATTCAGGACCGACTGATGCGGAAAACGCACGAAACAGTCATGCAAGTGAATCTCTCTGCACTTGCACATAACGTGCATTATTTCAAATCACTTTTGAAGCCGGAAACGAAACTGACATGCATGGTGAAGGCTTTTGCCTATGGCACGGGAAGCGTAGAAATTGCCAAGTGTTTGCAGGATCATGGTGCCGACTATCTGGCAGTCGCGGTATGCGACGAAGGTGTTGAGCTTCGCAAAGCGGGCATACATCTGCCCATCATCATCATGGACCCGGAAACACCTGCTCTGGAAACAATTATAGAGAACAATCTGGAGCCGAATATCTATTCTTTCCAATCGCTTGAAAACATTATAGCCGCAGCAGAGAAAGAAGGAATGGAGCACTACCCTATTCATATCAAAGTGGATTCCGGTATGCACAGATTAGGCTTTGAATGGGCAGATATGCCACGCCTCTTGGGACGCCTGTCAAGCGTAAAAGCCGTTCGCGTACGTAGCATCTTCTCCCATCTCTGCGTAGCAGATGAACCACTATGGGATGATTTTACGCAAGGCCAAATTAATCTCTTTAGCCGTTGTGCCGACTTCCTCATCCAAGGGCTCTCCGCACAACCTGCATATAAAGACCATAAGCCTCTCAAGCACATCCTCAACTCTGCCGGTATTGAGCGCTTCACCCAATATCAGTTTGATATGTGCCGCCTCGGCATCGGTCTCTACGGTTTCTCTTTCAACGGCCATGGCGCTTACGACGCCTCTCTGCAAAACTGCAATTCCGCATCCACACAAGATAACACCCCAGCATCTCTTTATTTGCGAAATGTCTGCACGCTCAAATCTACGCTTCTCAGCGTCAAAACCGTTCGTGCTGGCGAATCAATTGGCTATGGCAGAAACACCCGCCTGGTGGCTGATAAGGCCAACGATTTCAAATATGCTACGGGCGACAACGACTTGCAGGTTGGCGTCATTCCAATCGGCTACGCCGATGGATTCGATCGCCATTTGGGGAATGGCGTCGGCGAAGTAATCGTACGCGGAAAACGTTGTAAGGTGTTGGGAAATGTGTGCATGGATCTGGCCATGATTGATGTTACCGGAACGGATGCACAACCCGGCGACGAAGCCATCATCTTTGGCGACCAACTTCCTATAGAAGAAATGGCGTCCAAATTGGACACCATCACGTATGAGATTCTCACGGGCGTCAGCCGCCGCGTGAAACGTGTGTACTTCTACGAATGACTCCTCAAACCACTCAAACCACTCGAACCAATCGAACCATTCGAACCATTCGAACCACTCAAACCACTTCAAACAAGTCTCCCTTAAGGGAGATTTAGAGGGTCTCTCAAATTCTATCCATCAACCTCTGGATACAACCCCACGCACCTTTATCTTCAAAGTGCGTCCATTTGCCCACATTACGCATCATGCGAATGTAGGCATTTTCTTTCTTCGCGCTATATTCAGAGCCATAATAGATACCGCACGTAACCAGCACCCCGAAGAAAACCACCACGTAGAACTGCAAATCTATTCCGGCTCCAAAACGCCAGCTGGCAAACCAAACGGCCACTATCAGCACATTGAGCAGAATGATGATCGTGGATGTGCCAACATGCGAGAAGCCCATACGGATAAATGCATGATGGAGGTGCGTCATATCTGGCGAGAACGGACTACGATGATTCAAAATGCGAGCGAACATCACGCGTAGCGTGTCAAATATAGGCACGCAAAGAATGGCCAGAGCCAAAGCAACCACGCATACATTATGTTCTTGCAGCACGAGAGAGGCCGAATCACGCGTAAGAAGAGCAAACACATCACACACCATCACCATTCCAATCAATAGCGAACCGCCATCACCAATATACATCTTGCTCTTTTGACCAAACACATTGTGCAGATAGAACGGAATCAAAGCCGAAGCTGCCACAAAAGAAAGCAAACCGGGTATGTAATCGCCTATGAGGAAAAACACCATGCCAAACAGAGCATTGGCAATAATGCCATAGCCGGATGAATAACCATCCACGCCATCAATCATGTTGATGGCATTAATGATTCCTACTCCTGCAAAAATAGAGAGAGGCAGGCCCCAATAGAGAGTAATGAGTTCGGTTTGACCCCACAATCCGTGCAAATCTTCTATCACCATTTCCGTTTGCCAAAGAAGAA
The DNA here is from genome assembly GCA_045600985.1 of Paludibacteraceae bacterium. GTDB lineage: Bacteria > Bacteroidota > Bacteroidia > Bacteroidales > Paludibacteraceae > Colicola. The sequence goes on along the minus strand of JAZRYY010000033.1, from coordinate 58,659 downwards.
ACCAAACCAGGAAAATTTCCATCACGAAACGCACTGAGGCCGACACCTGCTTGAAATCATCCCATACGCCTATCATCACCATGCAGGCCATCACGATAATCTCATAATTGAGCACAGCCGAACGATACAAAAGTGCTGCCGCCATGATAGGAAGGAAAATTCCTCCCGCTACGGCCACACCACCCAACACGGGAACCGGTTGCTTTTGCAACTTGCGCGCCTCCGGATTATCCAAAAGCGTATATTTTCGGGCGAATCTTAATGAAGGTTTATATAGCAGCCACGTTATCAAAAGGGCTGCAAAACAAAATATACATGTTTTCATACATTTTTCATTTCATGTGTACTACTAAGAGTGCTTTGAGTTCTTCTTTCGCTATATCGCAACGGAGTAAGAGCCATAGCTATGCTGAGGCACACGTAGAAGGTAAGCAGCGGATCTATTCGTTCAAACAAATCGTCGGTAAGCATATTTAGCATATATAGCATGCATACAAACAGCAAATACAAACGTGCCCGCCCGCGGAAGCAGAATGGCAACATGCAAAAGCATGCCAACAGGAGTAATGGTGCTATTGGGCCGAGGCACATCCAATAGCCAAGATATGAATTATGGGAGCTGAATTTTTCCTGCGCACAGAAATCATAGCCATATTCCGTATATTTTTCCACGAGGAAGGCGCGTTGCTGACCTATGCCCAAACCTTTCATTCCATAGGCGTCACGTGCTTTCCATACGGTTGCCCATTCGTCCATTCGAGGATCATCAGAAACCGTTTCCATACGTGGGTAATAATTGATATAGGCTATTGCGCCTATGCCAAGAATGGCAATTACGGTCAAATAGCACGTTAGAAGAGCCAACTTATGCCTCTTCCAAAAACGTGCCATCGTATAGAAAAACAGATAAACCACCAATATGCAAACGAGCGACACAGGACTCGTGCGAGAACCAGCCAGATAAATGCCGGCCAATAGCACGCCATTACCCGCTGCCAGCAATAAAACGCTGAGCCATTTTGCCATATATTTGCGCATCATGGAAAAGAGATGAGGCGTTGAGCATATAGCCAGTGTGAGGTTCATGCAATAGAAAAGTTTATGCTTGGTGGCTCCCGATATGCCCCACTCATGTATAGTACTTTCTGGCAGATCTATACATTTATAGATGATTACCGACGCAATGGAGGCAATAAACCATATCGGTCTGATATGCTCAGCCTTATATTTATCGTTTAGCCCCACCATGCTTATCCACAAAAGAACAGGCAAACTGATATGACGCTGTGCCACCTGCCATCCCAAATGCGGCTCTTCGCACCAAAGGAGCGACACACATTCCCAAATAAAGAGCAACGTTAATCCCACCAAAGGCCATTGCATTCGGCTAAAATGATAATTCTTTGGATTGAGCCAACGCCATTCCAATGCCCACGTCACCATCCAGATAATCCAGATCGTATGAGCTGTACGCCATGGATATGGGAGCGCCACAATCACAGCCAAGAAGACCATATAATTGATCCACTCCATCGCGTTTCGATATTTTAAAAATAATTCTTTCATTATGGGATCACACTACCAACCTTCTCGTTAAAGGCTCTCATACAAATCTATCAACGTTCCTTTTACTACGTCCCACACAAAATTATCTTCGGCTCTTTTCTGGGCCATTGCAGACAATCTATCTCGCAAGTTCGTATCTGTAATCAGTTTGTCGATTGCGGCTGCATATGCTTTCACTTCTCCATTCGCAACCTCCAAACCTGTTTGCTTATGAACAGATACCCAGTTAACTCCAGATCCTGGAATTGTAAACGTAACCGGCACAGCTCCACAAAACATTGCCTCTGCCAAAACCACGCCAAAGGCTTCATTCTTTGTTACACTTGGGAATGCAAAGACGGTTGCTGCCTTCATATAGGCTCTCACATCCTCATCACGTAATCGACCTAATAGTTTGATTCGAGGTCGCTCATCCGTCAATTCGCCTACCTTCTCGGACAACGGTCCCGTTCCGGCTATCAAAATGACGCAGTCTGATTGGATATATTTTTCCGCTTCCACCAACTGAGGAATTCCCTTATACTCCACATGGCGTCCCATAAAGAATATAATAGGTTTATTGTTATACTTCTCGCGAATCGCCGCCACTTTCTGTGCCTCATCGGCAGTTTCTCTCAATTTTTCCAACGATACTACATTCGGCACAACCACACATTTATGCAAATGGCATTTTAATGGTGCTGACGACGATGCATAAGTTGGACTTGTAACAATTATTCTATCCGCACGGCGCAAACACCAACGTTCTATCGGCCTAAAAAATTTGTATATAAATTGTTGCACAACAATATCGGAATGCCAATGTACTATCAACCTTGTTCGACGCGGGATAAACATGCATACAAATAATGTTGCTAATGGGTTGGGCGCGTGTAAATGAACAATATCTGGCTTATATCGACGAATGGCTGCACGAATCGACTTGCCCAAGCCGATTGCAATAGGCTGGCGGCATACTTCTGTGAAGAGTCCTTTTCGTATCACTTGTGCATTTCCAACTGGCTCTACCACGTCATCCGGGCCATCGTTCACACAAAGCACACGCTGCTCGTATTCGGGCAAACCATCCACTATGCTTTTGCAGACATCTTCTATGCCTCCCTTATAGGGGTAGTAGTATTTTGATATATGTAGTATTTTCTTCATTTCTGAGTTATTTTAGAACCTTGTATCTCAGTTTGCGCTTAAAATCTTCATTAAAGCATTTGGTAAGAATACGTTTAAATAAATCTCGCGTATATAAGAACAAGTAGTAGACTGTGGCCTGCCATTGCTTGCCGCCATTGTAGAGCACCACGTTCATGTAATCTTGTTTTTTCTTAGTTATTGGAGTGTTAGTAGCACCTCCCATTCGAAATTTCGCTACATCTACATCCATTTGTTTCATTTTAGCTCCAGCTAAATAGAAACGGAGCAAAAGTTCCAGGTCCATTGGGAATCTGATATCCTCTTTATACAAGCCGTACTGACGATAAGCCTGTGGCGTAATAAACATACCTTGATGCGAAACCTTCGCAGTGAAAGGTATTTGAGACAAATGCATGGATGGGATTTCGCGCGCCATGAAGCCTGTATGATCATTCCAAATGATGGTGTTGCCGCGATATACATCGGTGGCTGCATCATAATATTCTGCCACCTTCATCAGCGCATTCGGCAGCATCACGTCATCCGAATTCAATATGCCGATAATATCTCCGGTAGCCACTTTGATTCCTTTATTGAAGGCTTCGCTGATACCATGGTCCTTTTCGCAAATGATTGTGCTTATTTGGCTGCGATATCGATTCACAATATCCATCGTACCATCCGTTGACAAACCATCTACGATGATATATTCCAAGTATGGATACGCCTGCATCAAGACGCTCTGGATGGTTTCTTCCAGAGTAGCCTCACTATTGTAGGTAATGGTTATGATTGATATCTTAGGGAGCATATTATAATGTTTTGCAGAGTATAGCTATTTTCGACAACATCCATGTTCGACGGTTATGGCATCTCAACTGAGGCTCATGGAGCGCCGCCAGCCTGCGTGCGAACGACTGATCGTAATGAGCCACCATCTCTATCAGTTGCCTATTCTTTGCCGATATTTTATTTCCATAACCTTGAAGCACCTCTTGTGCCATGCGCTTGCGTACATGCTCACGATTGCGTATGAGACGATTATAATGCCTTATCATGCCATGCCATACGCTATACCCCTGACCGACCTCATTGTAGCCATGCTGGCGATATAGAATATGGGGAGTTGAATCAAATATAATCTTGGCATCCACTGCTTGAGCCACCAGATAAATCCATATATCATGCATGGAGAGATAGTCTGGCTCGTATTGCACAATCAGATTTCGCAACTCACGCGTCATCACCATCGTACAACCGCCTACGAAATGATTGATTAGCGCTTCGCCCAAAGTGCAGTAAGGATGGATGATGATTTGCTTATCAAGCGGATGCAGTTCGGCATCTACCAATTGCGTCTGCCCATAATAAAGCGCAGGACTATTCCGATGGGCAGCCAATGCCTGCTCTGCCGCCTGCATCTTTTCCGGCAGCCACACGTCGTCATGGTCGGCAAACGCATAGTAATCCGATTCAGGAGCATCTTTAAGCATTTGCATAAAAGCACGCGCCGGCTTGAGATTACGTCCATCGTGATACCACGTCAATTGTCCCTTTGATTGATACTCGTCAAGGATGGCCCACGTGCTATCTGTAGAGCCATCATCGCGCACAATCAAACGGCACTCTACTTCCTGTTGAGCTAATATGGAATCTATTTGCTCGCGAAGGAAGTGCTCGCTATTATATGTGGACATTAATATGGTTATCATTTCATAAATTTTTGAATCCGTGATGGACGATTCAATATGCCGTCGTAATAGCCGATGCAGTAAGCACAACATTTGCTCCATTTATTTTGCTCGAAGCACAACATCTTGATAAACGACTTGACGTCTTCCCACACTTTTCGTCGTTTCAACTCTGCATGCACTGAATAGTTTCGCCACATAATCAGTTTGTTACGACAGATGCCATAAACGCGCATTGATGAATAGTTAGCAACTCGGGCAACCGTTTTTCCCAACCATTTCACCTCGTGGAGTTTGCCGTAACAATGCTGCAGATTAAATGCTTTCACTTGATAAACCACATATCCCAATGCTCTTGCATGCAAACAAAATTCTTCGTCCACTATATCCATGAAGAAATCTTCATTATAACCATGAACGTGGTTCAGAATTTCGACCGGAACACACGCACCAGAATTGATGATGGACAATACTGATTGGCATTCTTCCACAAGCCGAGGAACTCCCACGGAGGGCACATACGGACCAAACAGAGCCACCTCGTTGCGTTTTTGTATGTACGCCAGAAAATCATCCAAACGAGGGAAGTAGGAATCCTGATCCATGGTGAGCACATGCGTAAATCCATGCGTTTGAGCATAATGCCATGCATAGTTGTAAGCCCTAGGCAAGCCCACATTCTCGCCATGATTGATATAGATAACTTTATCATGCACGTACGGGTTAGGCATTCTTGCTGGCGTGTTGTTCCAAAGCAATAGTGCGTCCACATAGGGAACGATGGCATCCAGATTGGGCTTTAATGCCTCCTGATTAGGATGATAGAGCACTACAACCGAGACTATTTTCATCTTACTTTTCATGCTTGTCTCCTTCGTATAGGAAAATGAAAACACATCGATATCAACACTAATGCCAAGAACTTCAGGTGTCCTGCCATTCCTGCAAAAAAAGACTCTCCGCTATATTGGCATACGATAGCAATAGAGAAGTAGGCATACAACATCAACGCCAGATAGCTTCCTTTCTTGGCCATCTTGTAAATCACTCCAGACAAGAAGCCCAAGACTAAGGCAAATACAAACACTCCTATATATCCAAAGTCCTTGAAGAAAGGATACATCACTGTATAGGTATTCGTCGGAATGGGTACTTGCACAAATGGCAGAATCAGGTTCACGGGTGCAATATGGGTAACATGCAACCGCTCCAACACATAATAAGCAAAAACAAACACGTTCTCTCCTATATGCGTAGCAGAATAAGGTTCCAGCGTATCAAATGCGGTAATACTGCTTGCAAAATAGAGGACAAACATATTGCTCAACCCCTCAAAGTGGTTTCTATTCGACTGAATAAACACGCACACTGCCAGAATAATGGCTACTGCTATGAGTACGTACTTCCATTTCAAGCGATAATTATTCTTTACACACACGGCAACCATCAGGAACACAAGGATAGACAACATTTCTGATTTCGACAACGTGAATACCGCAAAAGCCGTCACACCCACTGATGCCAACAGCAATCTGTACCAATGTTTTCTATTAAAATATACCAATTCTATCAAAAATGTGGCTTTCCAAAGATACACCTGGGTACCGCCATATGGCTTGTCGCTATAGCCATCTGTACCGATGGCCGCCAAACGCAACACTCGCCCCCACGATTCGCCCGGATGGGCGAGCAAAGCTGCCGTGCACCAATGAAAGAAATGCGGCAAACATAGCAGCGATAGCACGATAAGCACGTCACGCATCATTCTGGACGGCTCATTTACGGCACGTACTCTATAAGAAACAGAAGCTGCCAATAATGCGCTCGGCACAAACCCCAATAGCCATAACGTGATTGCATGCAGAAACTGAGTTCTCATCGGGTTTAAATTGTGTGGGAAAAACGCATACACGAACATCGCCCCCAACCACACCAGACAGGTTAACACTGCCGGTGAAAGAATGTCTGCTTTACTAAAGTACAAACTGATAGCCAAGCACACAAGCACCACTATGAGAGCTACGTATATCATCTGTTTGCGTATAATTCTTTAATCACAACACTTGGCCACTTCCAATTCTGATAGCAAAGCTGAGCAATACCTGGGGCAAGAATAAGAGACCAAACGCCTAATTGAGGGAGTCCATAGAAGAAAACAAACAATAATATCAACGTTCCTGCCGCACTTAAAAGAGATGGGATGAAGAACGGAATTTTATTGTCGGCCATAATAAAACTTGCAGCAAGGCTATGGTTTTGCTCCAATAATTGCACAATCAAAAGAGCAATCATTAAAGCTGCCGGTAAAAACGTTGTATCACTATGGATTAATTCCAAAGCCCAATTTCCGAGTAACACAAATGCCACGCCGCCCAACATGAATATCGCTACTAATGAAATTTCCGAATTGCGATACAATCGCCGTAATTGCGTCAAATCCCGTTCTACGCGGCATTGCGCTAATTTCGGCAAATATGATTGGCAGTACACCTGCGAACAACGTGCCAAAATTGAGATTACCTGCATCGTGATGCCATAACTGGCCATCACTTCCAAGGGGAGAAGCAAACCGCCAAGCCAAGTAGCAGAATAATTAATGATATACCCGCCAACTCCCACTAATCCCATCTTGATTGCATTAGGAGTAATCGCAGTAAGGATAGCTCGCGTATCGGCAGCCTGAGTCTGTTCCAATTGAAAACGTAATGCCGGATTGAAGAAAGTTCTATACATCATCACTCTTTTTATGATGATACTCACGAAACGTGCCCCCACAATAGCCGATAAGCCGCAACCTGCGAAAATCAGGCCAATCGCAATAAGCAGATAGGAACTCTGCCCGATAATGGAGATTTGCTGCATCTTTCGAATATAGCCTTTGCCCGTCATAAGTGCATCATAATAGAACGAATACAAATCCCATGAGCAGCACAGCACCATCATAATCCAACTGATCCACGCATCCGTTTGATTTCCATTATAACGAGAAAAAACGGAATAAAAATAGAAGGTTCCTACTGTGCTGAGAAGCAACAACGTCGCTAAAGCAATCCAGCGATAGAATTGCTTCATCGTGATTAGTGCTCCTTTTAGCAAACTATAATCAACAGAAGAAGAGTTGAATGAATGAGAAGATTCCACGCCTTCGGCTTGCAAATTGTGCACTCCCGAAAAAATATAACTTACATTTCGTGCAAACGAAGGGCGAAAACCGAAATCCAGCATGAAGGTTAGCAAGATAACAGTTTGGTATAACGTCCATATACCAATCGTTTCTGCCGACATGCGATTGAGCATGAACGGCAGAAGAATGATGCCTGCGCCTACAGAGAAAAACGTAGCCACATAGCTCCACAGCACATCGCGCTTACCTATGTTCTCTATATCCGACACTATCCTTTCAATTGTTCCACAATACGCTTACGAGAATCGTACAAACAAAGGAAGATGAAGAATATGCCACCCATAAAGATAATGCGCTTGAGTGTAATCTTGATGATTTCAAAAGAAGCTTTCTTGATATAGAAGGCATGCTGACACTCGGCAATTTTATCCACCTGCCCCAATCGGCTCTCAACATCGCGGGCCGCATCACGAAGAGCCACTATATCGTGGTGATAAAGATAATGAGCGCGCTCATTTACGAATACTCCGCCTTCTAATTTCACACTTCCTGCATTTCTTCCCTTGTCGAAATATTCCAAGCCACGGAGAGAATCCAAAGCTTGCACTTCTGCTTTATATTGCTCATGAAGAACATACAAATGCTTACGTTCAACCTCCAATTCGCTCTGCATGTATTGACTGCCACGCAGGAACGTCTCTATAGCATCAGCAAGACTATCTGCCAGATTTGGATCTGCCACATCAACTTGCACAGTAAGATGGCTATGGGAGCGAATCAAAGTTGTATCTTCAATGAACTTTCCTTTATAATCGGTTTCGCTGAGAGCTCCATCGTAGGGAGAAGACAACACAAAATAAGAACGAACTGCTTTTACATTTTCAGCTTGCTCTTCTGTAAGTCCTGTTTTGCTTGCAAACTGAGCATGCAACTCACAAGCGGCCAGCTTATCTAGATATTGCAATTGTTCGGCCAAAACGAATGGTGATCCCACATAAATACGCAATTGCGATTCGGTCGTGAACACCATTGTACGACGATGCTTAACAGAAAAATAAGTGCCCCACGCCGTTCCAAGCAAAAATGCCAGCAACATCATCCATTTATAACGATAAATCAGTCGACACGACCATATAAGACCTCTCTTACACCATTTCCATGCATTAAGGCAAGCATTCCAAACAGCGACGAGAATATCCATCAAATCGTATTCTTTTTCACCAGTATTTTCCATTTCTTTTTTGTTTTTATAATTATTTAGACTGCAAAGATAGTGTTTTTTTCTCACGCGCGCAAATAATTCAACAGAAAAGTCACTTTTTTTGGCATAATTCTTGCGTATTTGCCAAAAAAGCAGTAATTTCGCACAATATTTGAATAAGTCAACGATGTACAAGAAAATTTTTCCCTTAGTTTTCATCAGTCTACTCGCATGCTCTGCGAGTGCAGAAATCGTGCGTGGCAAGAATGGCAATAACGTTTTTTGGAATTTCAATACAGAAACGAAAGTTTTCTCTTTGTTTGGAGATGGGCGTAGATGGACATCCGATAGCACACAGGTTCTGCCGTGGTACGACTATTTGGGGCAAATAGAATCCATCCAGATCTCGCATGAGGTTCGCTATCTTGGCGATTGGGCGTTTGCAGGATGTCCGCGCCTGATGAAAGTGAACATCCCGGAAAAACTTGCAGATGTAGGAATGGCACCTTTTTGGAATTGTCCGAATTTGAAAGACCCACTATACAACGACTCCGTTTTTATTTATTATCCACCTTCAAATCCAGACCCACTATATATTCTTCCTGTTGGGCCTAAATACATTGCAGGAGGAGCATTCTTTGGATGCTCAAACTTAGAGCAGGTAAAGCTCACAGAGACTTATCTTTTCCTTGATCCATTTGCATTTGCACATTGCACCAATTTAACAACCATAAGTTACATCAAATGCCATCCTGTTTGGATTGGAGAAGGATGCTTCCAAGAGTGTCAAAACCTAAAAAACTTCAAATTCGCAGATGGTTTGATGGAGATCGGAGATGCGGCATTTATGGGGTGTGTCAGTTTAACAACCGTTGCACTTCCTCTTGGTTTTACCAAGATTGGCAAAAAAGCCTTCAGTTTATGTTCAAATTTAACGGCAGTTCACCTGCCAGCAACCATCACCCACATTGATGATGGTGCTTTCACATACTGCGATGGCATAAAGATAGTGAATATCCCCAATAAGAACTGCAAAATGGGTAAGGGTGTCTTCCCCTACCAAACAAAAGTTACTTGGAAAAAGAAGTAAGCATTGAGAACCATCTTTTCATGTGCAAAACCAAGTTCCGTCTATAGACTGCGGTAGCACATTCTCTCGTCCAAAACAGGTCCATCCTACGCCTTGCGGATGTTGACTCAACGTAGACTTAACGTAGACTCAACGTAGACCCAACGCCTTGCAGCTGCTGACCCTACGTATGGGCTACTGTGTTACTTCGATTCTTTCTTAGAAGTCGTTGTGTCGGTTTGACGATTATTTTTTGCGCGATAGCCCGAAGTAGGGTTATTGATGCCTGCTTCTACTGCCGACTCACAGTTAAGACAACGGAAACGTTGCTTATTACCAAATAGAACCGTCACTTTCACGCCGCAGCTGATGCCAGCCAAATAGGAATTAAGAGTTCGCTCCGTACTGAACACATTCGGGATTGAATATTGCGAGATATCATAAGGATATTGATCGCTTATTTCCATCTGTTGCGGAGGATTATTAACATGCATTGGAATCAAGCTGTAATCCATAAAGAACGACAAACGTGTACGCATTTCACGAATAGAACGTTCCTCTTTGGATAGCACAACGGAAGTCTCAGCAAGGTTAAAGCCCATTTCAAACGACGCCATCAAATCAAACATCATGACCGGTGGCTGTGGACCTTTGTTGATAATACCAGCTCCACGACGATAGCCATGATAGTCCATAGCTGTTAGAGGCAAAACATATCGATCGTAATGGGCAACTGTGGAGATCCGAGAACGGGTCAACGATTCCCCATACACCTGAATAGCGGCTTTCAAACCACCCAGGAAATAGAAATGGCCGTATATGCCACCTACTAACATCGGCACTTCCAATTCCGCACGGCGCACATAATCTTTGCGAGAATCAGTTATCACCTCCAACTGAAATTTTGTTCCTTGCGTATCCATGAGAGGCGTGGCATACATCATACTATCTCGCCCCACGTGAACGCCAGCAGAACGCCATTGAAATCCTAATCCCGTATTAATCAACAAGTGTCCATGTTGGCCTTCATAGAGCAAGCCTACTCCCCCTCGAAAGCCATCAGCAGGAGTTACGCCGGCAGAACTAATTAACGACGACCATGCGCCTTGGCCGTACACGCCTATTTGATTATAGAACTGGGCACTCGCCACGCTTGGCAGGGCAACTGCCAAGACGAGGAGAGCAAGCATTTTAAAATATCTCATATTAAGTCGTCTTTACATTAGTAAACAAGGATCTTAACGGTAGCAGTAGTAATCTTTCCCGTGAGAGGCGATACATCATTCGACATCATTCGAATCAGGTAAGTTCCCGGAACATATGGAACTTCAATCATGGTTGCTGTATGTTCGCAACCATCAACTTCGCCTATCGCCACCAATTTTCCTGCTGCATCATATATCATATACGTACCCGTTGTATTAGACAAGATATTGGTGTATGGATTATTGCGATCTATGAATGTTGGATTCACAGAGAAGTAGTAATCCTGCGGTTGAACATTATCACCTACGATGCGCGGATTTATTGGACAGGTAAGAATTGAGCGTCCCGTTGAATCCGTAAGAAGTACCTGAATTTCATCTGTTGTAGACCAGTTCTCCCCATCATGTCCATATGGATACATCACCGTATGGAGGAAATAGAGAACCGGCGACGTTGCCTCATCAATTGGCTGACCATTGCGATACCATTGGTAGCTTACGAAGCTATACCCTTCTGGCTTGAGCAAATTGGCCGTAGCGTTGGAAGAAAGCACGCCCAACATATCATTCCAATGCTGTTCTGCAAACCATGATGGATACATCACATTGAATGAGAAGGTTATGTGGGTCATCGCAGAAGTATCCTGGCAAGAACCATTAGAGAGGTAAAGTGTTGCCTCATAGGTGTCGGCTTGCGGGAAGCGAGCATGCGTAAAGTTGACAGGAACCAGGATAGACTGCTGTGAAGTAACCATGCCTTTCTCTATGTCCACAAAGCCTTGTGCCTTAGCCTCATTAGAGAAGAATAGCGAGTACTCACGAGCATTCCCTCCTTGCTCTCCTATCGTATAATTGATTTGCATATCCACACCTTCTTCTGGGCAAAGATCCTCAGCCGTTGCAGTTAGCAGGACAACTGGCTCTACCACATCTACGTAGAGAGTATCGTAATAGATACAACCCAACGGAGTCACTACCGTATCAATCAATGTCATTAATATTGGTTCGTCTGGCGTATAGATTGTATGCTCGATGAGAACCGTATCCTTGAATGACATTGGGCGTCTTCTCGACCACACAAAGACGTCATTCAAACATGCATCCTGATAGGTCGGCTTTTGATAGAGATTCTCTATTGTAAGTTGCAGACGGAGGACGGAATCACATCCGTGAATAGTTGTGTAATTACGAACATCCGTATACGTTCCTCCTTGTGCATAATTATAGATTGAATCTTCCCAATAATAGATAGAAGAATAGCAAATCGTATCTACATACAGGGTATCGTAATCGTTAAAGTGGGTTATATTGATGTGACAAACCGAATCACATCCCCACATAGATTGCAGCCAGATCTCATGATGACCGGCCTCCCAAACAAGCGTATCACCAATCTGCACGCGCTCTGACGGACAAATGATAGTGTCTGGCAGATTTGTCACGTACGTAGGATGCACATTAAGAATCATCACACGAATTGAGTCGTAAAGAGGTTGGGCAGCATACGAAGGCGTTGTCTTGAAACGGACAGTATCATAATAAACACCTGCAGGACGAGCTGAATATTGCATGCCTTCCCATGTCGCCTCCTCGTTGTCACAAACATTGATGATATCCTCAAACTTATAGGTTGGACGTACGCTGAGATGATGTGCATACACAGAGTCGCAGCCATACATCGTTACAAGAGAATCATATATTATATAATCTCCAACGGACAAATCTGTCATGATCGTTGTGTCACGCCATTGATACCCTTGCGTTTGGCTATCAGCAATCGTGTCATATGAATGGAAAATCGTATCCGGATAGAGGTACATTCTCAACTCAAAGATGGTATCACAGCCATACGAAGTTTGACTCTGTGATGAGAAAACGTTATATCCAAGTCTTCCATCTGACACATCTTGATCCCGCCACGTCTTGCCTCCATTTCTACATGTGGTATCATTCTCATCCACATATTGAATACCATGAATGAAGATGTGATGCTCCGTGATTGAATCGAAACCGGCTTCCGTTTGATAATAATGGAAGTGAATAGAATCAAAACCATGGAGATGGGGTTGTTCGGCCAACACACAGATCGTATCATATACGTACTCACGATAAGTTGGCATAACATGCAAGGTTAGGAAGTACGTAGAGTCGCACCCCGCTGCCGTTTGGCCAGCCCATGAAAGATATTGGTCGCCCACGACATGCGTATTATAGGTCTGCCCATCCGTTACCCAAACGTATGCACTATCTTGTGCTACCACATCTTCTGATACATAGTTGTAGACAGGGTTAACGGTGAGATTGAGCACCAAAACAGAATCAAATGGCAATCCGCCAGGTTCGACGTATGTTACTTTATGATAGTAGATGCCCTGACGAGAGTAATCACCCAGATAGTCTCCGTTTACAATCCATTGATAAGACTCGCCCTGACAAATTGCCACGTCTGTACTATTAAGAGACAATCTGCCTACAGTCAGATTAAGTGTGAACGTAGAATCGCAACCATTTACGGAATAGAGGCGCTCAATATAAGTTCCCGTTGCTCCGTAATCATGGCTACGCCAACGCATGGTTGTTCCATAAGGTATGGCCACATTTTCTACTTTGCTGTAGGTTGGGCTCACGTTCAGCGTTAAATGATATACGGAGTCGTTACCCCATTGGTTCGTATACGTCTTGGAATAATCCCAATAAACAGCACGATCTGGCGTGTAAGTTTCACCCGTATGCGACCAATAATAGCTATCACCCAAACATATCTTTACTGTATCATAGAAATGATGTTGTGGAGTAACAAACAAGTGAACTGTAACGATTGAGTCACATCCGAACCGTGAATGCAGATTTTCCGGGCCAAGGATATGCTCGAAGTAGTTCGTTGGACGTTCTACATAAGGAATGAATGTAGAGCCAAACTTATAACTACTGCCCACTGGTACAGTATCGTAAATCACATGATTGTAAGATGGAGCACCATACCTGTAAATGTAACGAACCAATGAGTCGCAATGAACTCCGTTTGGATTCGTTTTTTCTTCATACTTATAGAGTTCTATGATGGTATCGCGTTCGAGTTTTCCACTTGGCGAGCATATTGTATCGTACACTTCTTCTATATATAAATGGTAGCGATGAACACGTAATACATGAATAGAATCCACGTTTTGAACTGGGGTTTGGTTGGCAACAAAATACATACCTTCATCTGGATCAATCACGATAGTAACATCGATATCATTACGTTGCCATCTAAAAGAACGATCCTGAGAACAAATCCAAACATCTACAGTATCTGTACCGGCCAACCCCGTCATTACACGAAGCGTGTAGATAGAATCACAGCCCGTTTGCTGTGGCACAACATCCACAAATGTTGTGTTCATACCAGCGTTATAGGTATAATCTCTCCAAGTGTAGGTTTTACTATCAAATGGACTTACGATAATTGTTTCCGTCTTCTTCTTTGGCTTTTGCACATTAAGATGGAAGATTATAAGCGAGTCTGCTCCATTTTCAGCCTGGGCACGCTCCTGATAACGGAAATCTCCTGCAACGTCTGTTTTCAGCACTTCACCATGACGATAGTAGTAATCATTCATACATACTGTATCATATAAGTGCGTATAGATTGGTTGTAAGCCGTATCGAACATTGAGGATCTGGATAATAGAATCGCAGCCACCCGCATAATGCAAAGTATCACGATAGGTGGTTGTAGATGTAAAGGTATGCGCAACACCGTGCAAGTCGAACCAATTCAACGTATTGCCATATAGGATAGTTGTATCTGTGCGTACAACCGTTGGATAACGAACTGCAAGATTTAGTTGATATAGATACAACGTATCACCATTGACACTATAATTTCTATATACGCGCGTGCAAGGGGTGGTCAGGTAATAGCCATCCGGCTGAACCAAGTGACCATTCACATACCAATCAAAATAATCACCATAGCAAATGCTTGTGTCTATCACCACATTAACGACTTCCACATGGAGTGGCATTACCCAAACAGAATCTACAAAAAGAGAATCACATCCCGCATTGGTAAGTGTGTCAAAATGCAGAACATGTGAGCCCTCGCCAAGGTTCGTATATTCCATTCCATGATAGTTGATAGTGTCCCCTTCAAAGATGGTATCATGATCTATATGCATATATGCAGCTGCATAATATAGCACCCATTTATACACAACTACGGAATCAACGGATACCTGATCCACAGCGTACCACGTATACGTAGTATTCAGGGCAGGCAACGTATCAAGTGATACTGCAAGATTTGCTTCTGGCCATTGCTGAACTCCCGCATCTTGGCAAAGCGTATCTCTACGAACGATAGTAGTATCGCCTATAATCATCAGATTGAGATGATAGATAGAATCGCAACCTGTTACTACAGAGGTAAAGACTGTATCTTTACTATACTGCAACTTATGGTTGGTTGAGAAAGTACGCATCACACTACCTTGTTCATTTTTCCATTCATACGGAGCATCCCCTTTATAAAGAGTTGCCGTGGCTGACTGATAGAACGTAGTGTATGGAGTAAGTTCCAATTGCAAATACCGATCATCTTTTTCAATGCGACCAGTTAACATGCCCGTTGCAGGAGTCACGTATGTTTGACCTTCCCATACTACGGCCTCACCAGGACATGCATGAAGGCGAGTTGTGTATGTTGGCTTATTCAGCAGAACGCAACTGAAATATTCTTCGGCACAACCTGATACCGTATAAGTGGTATCGTAATAGAATATGCCATACTGCGTACATGTTTGGTTACGCCACATATATGGGAGATGGGTAGCAAACAAATATTCAGTAGGATTCGTGATTGGCTCGCTCTCAAATGTAAGTTTTAGACGGAATACCGAATCACAACCATATGGATTAGGATGAATGGCAATCGTATCTATTGCATAATTGATTACCTTGTCCAACCATGGATATGCTTCTCCATAACAGAGGCGCAATTCTGTATACTCATATGGCGATATACAAATCGTTTGATAGACGATGGAATCACAGCCATTGGCAGCAGTGAGAACGCCACTGAGTTGCTCTGTATGAGGAGTTGACGTATTTACACTCATGCCCAGGAAATCAAACTCTGCACCTTGCTGCAGAGTAGTATCTGGCAAAGTGGTTGAGTAGGTTGGATTGATCATGAGGTATAGCGTATCAAAGCGAGAGAAGTTTTCAGCCGTGCCGTAGCTAACCATTGTTTCACCCGTCAACGTGTTCAAACCAATTGGAGCTGATTGCCCTACTATTTCGTTATGCAATGCCCAAATATATGGTAACGTATTCTGGCAGATCGTATCATGCTCTACATGAGTTGGTTTTTCTATTACATGCAATTCCAAACGATAGATAGTATCACATGAAGGAGAATCGTAATAGTGAAGCACACCAGTTGCACTTGTATTTGCATAAAGTTCTGCTGGAGAACCTGGCGTACTAAGCGTCATTGTGGTGTGGCCTGGCCAATGCCAATTTGGCGTTCCTCGCAACACATATACTGTCGTATCCGTCGCATAAAGTGTAGACAATCGGATATCAAGGTAACGTATTGTATCCACCAACGTAGGATCAGCAACGTCCACGGTATCAATCAACTGCGTAGTTGAGCCCAACGTGATTGTTGTATCGCGGCCAAAGAAATCAAAGGTGAAACTATCTCCTGCGCAATGACCCGATATGAAGAACGTACTGTCAACGCGGTGGAACACCTGAACCGGAACGATATGACGGGTAGAACAACCATCTGCGTTATTCTTATAGAATGCCGCACCTGTATAAATTCCCGGATTGCAAAGTGTTTCTGCGTTATTCCATACATAACATGGGTCTGTATCAAAGCGTTGATAAAGTGGCTCAAGAACAGCAGTCGTGTCGGAAAGAACAATTTCCAATGGCGTATATACAGAATCGCAGTTTGCGGTGAAGAAGCGTGCCGTATCCGTGAACAGGCCTGGTTCTGTGTAACTGTGATCATTGAAAATAAACGCACTACCCGGACAAATAACGTGACGCTCAAGAGGCTTAGTATAGGCAGGAGGAAGAACCGTTAAGAACAAACGGTCTACAGAATCCACCCCGTTCACCAAAGACGTCAACACTTTCGTATACAAACCTGTAGATGCCTTCACCTCACCATTCCATGTGTAGGTTTCTCCTGCACAAATAGTAATGCTATCTGTGTAAATATCACTTACCTGCAGATAGAGAATAGCCACGGAATCACAACCATTTGGCGTATTTTGGAAGTAATGATAATATGGATATGGCAGAGGTGATGGTGCAAGACCTGAAATTGTCAAACCATACCATGTATACGTATCACTCGCCGTTATTGTGTCACGCTCAATAAGCGTAACTACCTCCGCCACATTCAGATTTATCGTATAGATAGAATCGCAGCCATTCATCGTGCTATAACGACGGACATACGTACCCGTGGTGCGGAGCAACGTATCTTGCCATTGATATGGAAGTTCATCCTCACAAATGGTAAGATTGCTTACGAACGAGTAGACAGGATTTAGCGTTAAATGCAATGTAACTACAGAGTCGCAACCATTGGCTGCCGCTCCTGACAGCACCTGTGAATATACGCCAGATGCAGTATATGTTGTGCCATTCCAATCATATGAAGAAGCACATTCCACGACTGTTTCTACTGGAGCAACCACCTTATTATGAATGGTCAAATCCAGGTAATGAATCTGCTGCGGGTTAGCTGCGACAACAGTATCGGTATACAACCCGGAGGTTGTGTATGTTGTACCGCGCCGGGTATATGCTTCGCAAGCGGTTTCTGTGATGGTATCACGTTGATAGAAGCCAACGTGCAAATGCAATTCGTATATTGAATCACAGCCATCTATGGTTTGATGGCTATCATAGTAAACACCATCCGTAGTGAATATGCGATCATGACCGTTTCCATCTATATGTCCGGTCCATACAAAGGTTGCCCCTTCACGAATCTCCACATCATCATATTGGTAGAAATCATGATTAACCACCAACTGAACAGACGACAAAACGGAATCACACCCTGACACCACTGAGCGAATCGTATCGCCATACCAGCCTGCCTGAGTTAAGCTGTGTCCTCGCCAAGCATATGGCAATTGGCTTTCACAAATCGCTATACTTTCTTCTGGATTAATCAGGGTTGGGCCTACCACGGTAAGCGTCATATTTACCGTAGAATCGCAGCCATACAACACAGAAGTAAATGTAGCAGTACGATTATATACGCCAGCTGGCAAAAGTTCCGAATATGGCCCCCAATTGAATACTTCACCTTCGCAAAGGGTCACTGCTGCAGTTGTTGCATCTGTTGCAGCCACAAATACGTGGCACGTATAGTTGGAATCACAGCCAAGTATCGTTGAACCATTCCATGAGAGAGTTTGATTGGTTGTAGCCACATAATTGCCTCCACGCCATGTGAATGATTCTCCCTCACATACACGGATAGTATCGTGGTAATCGAACTTCTGGCCTACAACAATCATTCTGCTGAAGATGGTATCTGAAGTAGTATACGTTACAATAGTATCATGCGTTGGTTGCCAGGTCCAAGAGAAACAGGTATGTGTTTCTCCCTGACAAATTGCCACAGTATCGCGTTTCTCTACTCGTGGATTAACCATAAGAGTGAGCACATAATTCGAATCACAGCCATATTGATTCAGGTGATTTTGATAATATGTACCAGCCGCAGTATAAGTATTCTCGTGCCACGTGTATGGCAATTGAGATGGTTTCACAATTGCTGTTTCATAGAACGTTTGAGGATGCCCAATCGTGAGATGCAGAGTGGCAGTAGAATCGCACCCCATTGCGGTGGTTAACACTTGCGTATAATTGCCAGATGCGGTATACGTAATACCATGCCATACATACTCATCCGCACATATAATAACCGATTCTTCGCCACTGAGCTCTGCTCCATTGATTGTTAAATCCAACGTATAGATCAAAGAATCACAGCCCGTAACTACAGATGCTACCGCAAAAGTATCTTTCGCAGAAGCAGTATATGTTTGCCCGTTGCAAGGCCATGTATATGTTTCGCCATAGCAAAGATGTGGTGCGGCAGAAATATAGATTGGAGTGGGTTCTGCAAGATGCAAAGTCGTGTAAATAGAATCACAACCGGTGCTTGCGATTATGGTGTCGGTATAATCGCCAGGTTGAGAGAAACTATGCCCTCGCCACGTGAAAATACCTCCCTTGCACATTATGCCTACCGTATCTGCCGAGATCGGAGCAGGAAGAATTGTTAAATCAAGCACAAATACATGCTTGCAATCACCATCGGTTATCGTATCGTATTGCAACTGATGTGCTCCTTGACCGATGATGCCATGCTGAATAAGACGATCATTGATGCCATCCCCATCCGTATCAACTTCCCAATCATAGGTTTCGCCATAGCAAATAGTGGCGTGAGTGGTGTCTGGCGTGATATCATACACATGAAGATTGAGCATATGGAATGTTTCGCACTCGCCTGCTGGAGTATAATACTTATAATATGCATAATCTCCTGCAGGAAGGTTCTCAACATGATACCCCTCCCAATCGTAGGATGATAGATTGCAAATGGTGTGGCTCACCGTGTCGGAAGCGCGACGAGGTGTTACACTAAGGGTGAGTGCAAAAATACTATCACATCCCGTCACCATTGAGGAAAGCGTATCGGCGTATACACCTGCCTCCGTTAAAATCTGACCATGCCATAGAAGTACATCTCCCTGGCATATGGTAGCAGTTTCATTGGTTGTCGTAGATGAATATACGCGGAACGTAGTATGAGTGATTGAATCGCAACCAGCCAAAGATGGAACTGTATCATACATTTCATATACACCTTCGGCCGGGTTATAATAGTTGCAATGCCAATAAATCAATTCGTTATCGCAACTAACAATCTCGCGTTCATATACATAACGCGCGCGCTCAATAGTAAGGTCTAAGAAGCGTATCGCATCATAACGACCTCCTGCCCATACTGTATCGCTATATAATCCCGAACTGGTGTAGGTTTGTCCTCTCCACGCATATGACTCACATGCAGTAGCAACTAACGTATCGCGAGAAACAAAATATTCCTGAACGGTATGGAAATGGATATGGTATGTAGAGTCACATCCCAATTCAGTAGTGTAATGGCGATAGTAATCGCCATCAGTACGGAGAGTAGTGTCGCGCCAGATAAAAGACGTTCCCTCTCTTACTTCTATGTCGCTCTCGATTGTGTAGGTAGGATTTACTGTCAATGCCAATTGATAGATTGTACCACACCCTGTTCCTGCGACCGTGTCATTATACGTGCCAGGCGCAGACAATTGCATACCATGCCAAGAATAAACATCTCCTTGGCAAATAGTTGCATATTCCAAAGGAGCATAGGTTGGTGCTACAGGATGAACCGTAAGAGCTATGACTGAGTCGCAGCCTGCCACATTCTGCAATGTATCTTTTAAAACCACATCAGCCCCCAATTGTGGGATAAATGCATAATGCCCCCACGTGAAGAGAGAACTTGTGCAGGCATTCTGTATGCCAAGATCTGTGGAAGATGGAGTATGTGCTATCAGGTTCAACACAACTATCGAATCGCAGCCATGTATAGAGGTGCCAGTATAGAGCGGATATAAGCCCGTAGTTGTATGGCCGTAGACCGGCTCACCACAAGTATGCATGGTTATAGTGTCGTGATAAACAGGATATGCCATTAAGCACAATACATGCACCGTATCATTACTCATATGGCTATACATGCCCGTCGCAGCATAATCCGCTCCGTACCATGCATATGCAGTTCCTTCACAGATAGTTGCTCTCGTAGTATCCGTTACGATCGGATCTGGATGCACATTAATGGTGATATGATAGATGGAGTCGCAACCGGCTACAGTAGTATATGCTCGTTCATAATCAGAGCATGCAGCCGTAAACGTGTACTCGTGCACGGTATAAGGCAATTGCTTATTGGTGACATCATACGTTTCATAGAAATGATACGACGGACATATGGTAAGGTGCAGGACATATGAAGAATCACAACAATTAACCGTGGTATACGAATCCACATAGTCACCGGAAGTTGTATAGATATGTCCACGCCACGTATATGATTCGCAAGCAACTATACTGGTTTCTTCCTTATATGGCATGCCCACAGTAAGATTGACAACCATATAAATGGAGTCGCAACCGTTCTGACTTAATAAAGTATCGCGCAACTCGTGTGTGCCTGCCGCCAATCCCTCATAACGGGTATCGCCAATCGTAAACGTTTCTCCATAGCATATAGATGCCGAAGTTGCTTGAGTGACTGGAGCAAGCATCGTAGCGGTCAGGCGATATAGGCGCACGCAGCCATATTCATCCACTCCATCCGTAGTTGTGTAGATACCCGGTTCTGCAATCATTAAACCTCGCCATGCCTGAACATTATCCCCACACAAGACGAGCGATTCATCAATGTAGGATGGCATTGGACGCACATGCAAATCCAGTTTATATACATTACTGCAATCTGGAGTACTTGGGCAATACAGCGTATCATACATCACGCAACTGCTGTTCAGATTATGCATAATAGTGTATGGCAAGCCTGTGCAAGGATGCGCTATCGTCCAATCATACGTTTCTCCAAAGCAGATTGTATCTTTCGTCACGATTGGTTCGGTAGGATTTACTATCAAATTCAACGTGTATACTGAATCGCAACCATGAATAGTCAGCAAAGAATCGTGATAAACATATGCTTCTGGACGTGCCACCAGACCCGTCAGGTTTAAGCCACGCCACTGTTTGTTTCCCGTATTGCAAATAATATCATTCTCCACAAATTCATAAGTAGGATGAATAGTGAAGGTCTTTATGGACGTATCGCTTACGCAGCCATTAGCCGACTTTGCCACCATTCGCACCACATAATCGCCAGCAGGATAAGCATTGGTGGAGATATTGTATGTGCCTGAAGCAAGGGCTGCTTGATTGGAAACATCTGCCATCTCCGCATTGGTGGCATTCAACACGACATATTCATATGTGCTTGCCTCTGCAGATGTATATGATACAGGAACCACATCATCGCCTTGACAAATATCGCCGAGGTTACTCATGTTCAAAGTAGGCTGCGGATGGATAGTTAGTTGAGTGGCTTTCTCTTCACTCACGCAACCGTGCTCCGACGTCACTGTCATTTTTATGGTATACTCACCAGCTGCCAAACCTGCCACATCAACCGTGTAGGAGGTTCCAATAGTTTGATTTGATGCTGTCTTTCGAACAGTAGTTCCTTGCAACAACTGATAATCATAGGTAGCAGCATTTGTGGAAGAATATGTTACGGTAATGCTTGTTTCCTCATTATAGCATATTGCACTGATTGGATTCAAACTTAATGTTGGTCGTGGATACACCGTCAAAGTGGTAGTAACAGGCGCACTTTCGCAACCCATATTAGAAACCGCTTTAACCATAATGGTGTAGACACCTGCCTCCAATGTATCGGTTTCCAATGTAAACTT
The DNA here is from genome assembly GCA_045600985.1 of Paludibacteraceae bacterium. Lineage (GTDB taxonomy): Bacteria > Bacteroidota > Bacteroidia > Bacteroidales > Paludibacteraceae > Colicola. The sequence goes on along the minus strand of JAZRYY010000033.1, from coordinate 36,102 downwards.
CGCATATGAAGATACCGGAGCAGACACGCTGGTCAGCACATTACTGCTTGCATCCGTCACCACATAGGTATAAGTGGTGGCGTTCTCCGCATGATACGACACGTCAACACTGGCATCCGTAGTTTGACAAATTGGAGCCAAATCATCAATAACTATTGTGGGTATTGGATGAATCATGAACGACAGTTGCGCCTCTGTACTTTCGCACCCGCTCACTCCTGATTTTGTTGTCATCTTGAGCGTGTACGTGCCAGTAGGAAGAGTCGAAGTTGGTAACGTAAACGTTCCATCACTTGCGGCTGATTGGTCGACCGCAGTAATGCTCAATGCTGTTACTCCTTGATAAAGTGTATAATCATAGGTATCTGCACCTGTTGAAGAATAGGAGACTTCGGCATTTTCTCCGGCACATATATCATCTATATTCTCAATTGCCACGGTAGGAAGAGGAATGACCGCGAACGTTTTGATCAGCTTATCACTCTCGCACCCGTTAGCCGAAGTTGCAGTCATCTCCAGATGATAAGCACCTGGCGTTAACGTACTGATATTCATGGAAATGGAACCTGAAGCTTCTGCCGGTGAAGTATTAGTCAACTTAACACTATTAGAGGCATCAAGCAAATCCCATGTATAGGTAGCAGCATACGCAGACACATAATCGGCCTCAATATTGGCCGTTCCGTAGCATACATCACTTATATCTGTCAATGAAACATTTGGCTTTTCGTAGATGGTGAAAGTTGCAACAGAAGTATCACTCGTGCAGGTAGCACTATGCGAAACCATTTTAACCACATAATCTCCAGCATCCCATGTATCAGCAGCCAGAACCACGTTCCCTGATGCGGAAGCCGTCTCATTTGTAGCCGATACTATCAATGTGGTGCCACTCCATACGTAGTAATCAAAAGCAGTTGCATAATCAGTTGCATACGGCATCGTAACTACAGCATCTTCTCGACAAATATTGGCAATTGCGCCTGCTGAGATGGTTGGTTTTTCATTGATTATCAACGATTTGGACTTCTCTTCGCTAACGCATCCTTGCTCCGACACTACCCTCATGGTAAGAGTATACGTGCCAGCAGCCAAGCCTGCTATATCAATGGTATAGGAAGTTCCAATTGGCTGATTATCTGCATACTTATGGATAGTGCTTCCCTGTGTTAACTGATAACTATACGTATCTGCATTTGTGGAAGAATAGGTTACTTCAACACAGGTTTCATCCAACCGGCAAACTGCATCCAAATTATTCAACACCAATATAGGACGTGGGTATACCAAAAATACCGCTGTATCATTCAAGCTGACGCAACCCTTATCCGAGTTAGCCGTCAGCACAACTCTATATTCACCAGGAAGATAAGTTGCCGTAGCTATGGCGAATGAGCCATTCGTTGCAGCTGCCGCGCTACCCGATGCCACTTCCGCATCGGAAGCATTCAACACATGGTACGTGTACGTCGCAGCTTCTGTTGCCGTATAAGAAACAATCGTTGATGCCGTCGTGGTTTCACATACTGAATCCAGTGACGAAATATGAATGGCAGGTTTGGGGTACACCGTGAGCGTCAGGCTCTCTATTGAGTCGCAACCGCACGACGCGATCATGGAGTCAACAATAGTGAACGTACCTGCGATATCTGTTGGGATGGCCGTAATGGATACTCCATCTTTATATAAATGGTTGACTGCCGCATTGGTATGGTTTGCCCATTCAAAGAGTTCTCCTTGGCATACGGCTGCCGATGTTGTTGGGTGTACAATCTCTGGAAGAACCGTCAGTTCAAGGGCAAAGATAGAGTCACAATCAGCTCCTACCGTATGATAAACAACTCTGTCTGCAATAAAAGTGCTTGTGTTTTTGGTGAAGCCTGAATACGTCACTTTACCCGTGGCATCCTGTTTTGGATTATTTTCTATAACGGATTTCTGGGTAAAAGGCACACCTTGTGAAGAACCAGTCCAAACATACGAACCCTGTCGTCCACAAATGGTGGTGCGCAAAGTATCATAATACGTAGGGTGTACAATCAGCGAACATCGCACAGAGTCCACATGCATTGTACCACTCAATGGGTCGTGATGATACACAGTGAAAAGTACCGTTTTCGTATCTTCACCCGAACCGGCATAGAATTCATACACATGAGTCGTTTCCATATCTCGACTCACCACATTATCGCCAAAATTCCAGCGAACAGAGTCATGCTCGTAATCCACTTCGGCTTTGAATGCAACACCAGGACGCGTGTTGCAGAAATGAGTGGTATCTTCATGGAGCACAGGCACGCCATCAATAAGCACTTTCGGACTGGCAGGAGCAGTATTATAAACCGTGGCCATACCGTACGATTCTGCCGACTTCAGTTTCACACCATATGCATATGAAAGGAACGGAGCTTTGGCATTCTCCAATTTATTGAACCCGGTCAGTGCCTCCAAGCGAGCATACGCGTATTGAACAGACTGGCCTGCGAAGGTTGAAGACAAAGTAACAAACTTGCTTGCGGGCACCGTTACCCCATTCAATTTCATATCTCCTTTGGCCGAATCCGGCACTACTACTGCCACATATTGAATTGGCTCCACATCAGCTCCTGCCACATTCGATCCTTCGAAGGTCACAAACGAGGCACTATGAACCGATTGTCGCACTGATGGGATGTAAATCATAGATGGTTCACCCACATTGCGACGCTTGAGAGAAGACACATTATAGGTTTTATTTGCTGTACCATTGGTCATGTAGGCCATCACCATCACAGGCTTTGATGCCTCCAGCATTTTGGGCGCCTCATCATATTCTACGGCTACGGTTTTATCCACATAATCGCTTGATGTCTCCCCTCTATTCAACATAAAGGACGTTCCATCGCTTACCGAAACAAGCGTGTTATCATAAATGGCAGTAACGGAATAATAGGTTGGCTCACTTGAAGATGCTCTATCCGGGAATCCATGAAATTCCGGGAGAACAAATCGCTTTCCCCATGAAGAAATAGGCGCTATTTGCTCCACCAGGTGATCGGCGCCTGCGCCATTATCGTAAGGCACCGTAGCCATCACGCCACCACAGAAAACCGCAACAGGTTTGTCGGCCAAAATGGTGGATCCGGATAAATCATTCAAGCCATAGCCATCCGTAGCCGCTTTCAGCAGGTATGCATCGCCCTCGCGCGTAAAGGAAATCGTAGGAATAGCTGTGCCGGCCGGATATGTACCCATAGCACTCTCCGCCAAATGGTTTGGAACAATGGTCACATTGGTATTGGCCTCGGTTGCTACGATGGCAAGCTCAGATGCAGAACCGTCCACATAATAGGTTTGAGCCATATACTCTGTGCCCAATGATGATGTAGAGAGCACTGGAGAGGCATCATACGACAACGCGGCACTGTTATCATAAATATTTGACATATATAGCGCTATATGTCTCGTACTGGTGACGTGTATGCCTTTCCTCTCCACCCTGTCTGATTGGAAAAGATATGCTTTCGAGCGATCTATCTCCAAATGATGGCATGTGCCAGCTGTAATCACGCCATTATACAGACTACCACCATCTGCATCTTTCACGGCCACATATGTGGTGGTATCCGCCACTATATATAAATGCAATTTTACAAACGCATTATTCGTTTCATAGTTGTTCATATACGTCAGCCAGAAATCCGTACCGGTGGTTGGTATATACTCTGGCAACGATGACGTCTTTGACCAACTCAAGAAAGTTGATAACAGGCATGTGATCAAGAGCAATGCTCTTTTTCTACTATGTGGTAAGCTCTTTAACATAAGCGTTTTTAGTTTCATATCACCTGATAAACATTGACTAAACCGGTGATTATGTTGCATATTTTCACCAGTTTTGCCCGTATTTTCCTATTGATAGGTATAATAATCTGCAAAGTTACAACTTTTTTTTGATATAAGCAAATTATTTCTCTTAAAAATTTACACTATTTTTTTAATAAAAAATATCTCCTATTCCCACTCTACTTGTTTTTTAACCAGAATTCAGTTATTTATTGGGGTAACAAAAAATATGGTGAGAATACGCAAAAATGCATATTTTCACCATAATTCGCAGTTACTATTTTACAATATATATAATTCCTTACAAAGAGTTATATATTATATTGCCATTTTGCAACAAAATATTTTTCAAACAGAAATTATTTCTTTTCTACCATTTTTATGCCGTCGCGCTTCATCAATGGTTCGATAGATGGCTCGCCATTACGGAAGCGTTTATACAATTCAGAAGCTGCTTCCGTACCACCTTTTTCAAGGATATTCTTGCGGAAAGCATTAGCAGCTTTCTTATCGAAAATAGTACCACTCTTCTTTGCAGCAGCCTGGAATACGCTAAATGCATCAGCATCCAGCACTTCCGACCACTTATAGCTATAGTAGCCAGCAGCATAGCCGCCAGAGAAGATATGCGTGAAGGCTGTTTCCATCTGAGTTCCAGGAACGTCAGGAAGTACGGAAACAGGAGCCATTGCGGCATTTCCAAAGTTGATTACTGCGTCCTGAACAGATACGCCTGCAGGTGCGCTGAAATCAGAGGTAAGCGTATGCCATGACATATCCAAATAGCCAAATGAAAGCTGGCGTACACATGCATAAGCAGCATGATACGTTTGGCTTGCGTGCATTCTGTCGAGCAAATCCTGAGGGAATTTCTCGCTCGTTTGATAATGCTTGGCAAAGGTATCAAGGAATTCCTTCTCGTCGATAAAGTTCTCATTAAACTGTGATGGCAATTCCACAAAATCGCGAGGTACATTGGTACCTGACAATGAAGAATACTGACAACGGGTGAGCATACCATGGAGAGCATGACCAAACTCGTGCAGGAACGTACGCACCTCATCATAGGTGAACAAAGCTGGCTTGCTCTCGGTAGGACGGGTGAAATTCATCACGTTCACGATATGTGGACGATGATCGGTTTTGCCAACGAGATATTGAGGCATAAAATCGTTCATCCATGCGCCACCACGCTTACCATCTCTTGGATGGAAATCACAATAGTATACGGCTAGGAATTTGCCTTTCTCATCGAAGACGTCATACGCTTTTACTTCTTCGTTGTAGACCTGAATATTCTTATTCTCTTTGAAGGTTAAGCCATACAGTTTGTTTGCAAGACCAAACACACCTTTCTTTACTGCCTCAAGCTCAAAGTATGGGCGAAGATCGTCATCTGAGATGGAATATTTTTCATTCTTGAGTTTCTTGCTGTAATACGACCAATCCCATGCCTGAAGAGTAGCATAGAAACCAATAGAATTAGCAAACTCTTGCAATTCCTTGTATTCTTCACGTGCTACAGGCACATATGCATCACGCAGCTGATCCAAAAGGCCATACACTCCCTCTTTGGTTTCTGCCATCGTCTTATGAAGCGATTTGTCGGCATAGCACTCCTTGCCAAAGAGCTTAGCCAAAGCGAGACGGGTATTGACGATGTCGCAAATAATTTGAGTATTATCAAATTCGCCACCTATACAACGCGTATTATAAGCCATATAGAGCTCACGACGGATATCGCGATTATCACAATCCTGCATTACGGGAATGTAGGTAGTAGGCTTAAGATTGAGAAGATAACCTTCCAAATTCTTTGCCTCTGCCTGCTTTTTGAGCATGCCCTTCGTATCGTCATTCAAGCCTGCGAGAAGTGCCTCATCCTTGATGAGCATGGTCCATGCATTGGTGGCTTTAAGTACGTTCTGACCATACGTAAGGGTTAATTGCGAGAGTTGAGAAGAGAGCGTACGATACACCTCCTTATCCTCTGCAGAGAGATTGGCGCCATTATTGGCGAAGCTCTCATATACGTCATCCAGAAGTTTTGCCTGCTCAGGGGTCAATTTGAGTGAGGCACGCTGGTCGTAGACCGCCTTGATGCGCTTAAACAAGCCTTCATTCAAACGGATGGTAGCGCTATATTCAGAAAGTTTGGGAGTAATTTCCGTTTGAATAGCGTCCAAATCATCGTTGGTGTCGGCGCTGGTGAGGTTATACAAGCAAGAAAGGGTGATGGTAAGCAATTCACCTGATTTCTCATATGCCTCAATCGTATTGGCAAACGTTGGTGCTTTAGGGTTGTTCACAATAGCATCAATCTCAGCCAAGCCTTCTTTCATGCCCTGCTCAATAGCAGGCATGTAATGCTCGGATTTGATTTCGTTGAATGGATAAGTGCCGTGTGGCGTTTTCCAATTCTTGTAGTTCAAGAAAGGATTGCCAGCCGCAGCAGCCGTCATAGATACAGCAGCAAGTGCCATGATTAATACCTTTTTCATTAAAAATATATGAGTTTTGAATTATGAATTATTTCTTTCCTCTTATCAGATTGATATGACCGGAGAGCTGATAGACACCAATATCGGCTGGCTTTTTCCTGGTTGCTTTATGATATTTGCCGTCAGGCACGGCATCTGTTCCCCGCGCGCGTATTATATAATAGTATGCGCCCTCAGCTGCAGGTTTGCCATTGATGCGTCCGTCCCAACCTTTGGCAGGGTCATCCCATTTGTAGACCAATTGTCCCCAACGGTTGTAAACCCAGCAATGGAATTCTGCCAAAGAGCGATATACTACGCGGAATTCATCATTATTGCCATCTCCATTAGGCGTGAACACATTCGGCACGCGAAGCAGGGATTCCGATACGGAAATATCAAATACCGCAGAATCGGTGGTGCAGACATCATTATACGCCCACAGCTTCACCTGGTAAGCTCCATTGGTGGTGAACGTATAACGCTGGTCTTCATCAAAGCGTTCAGCTATGAGATCAGTACCCTTATAGATCTGCCATTTGAAATACAGCGCCACGGGCTTATTGGCATTGGAAAGGAAATTGATATCCAATGGTGCTGAGCCCTGGAGAGTGGATTCATCAATCGGACGCATGGGTTCATTTTCCATCGTATCGCCACGTTTGGTGGTAACAGATTGAGGATGTACGCATACGGCCACAGCGTTTTGCTCCACCGACGTAATGGAAATGGAATCCATACCCCAGTTCGTCACAAACGGGTCAAGATAAAGCGTGAAGGTCGTATTGGTGTAAGGAGCGCCCACTTCCAGTACTTGCGAACTGACGCCATATTTAACCTCCACTTCCTCCGTGATGAGCGAATCTACCCACGCTTCTTCACCCCACCCCAACGAAGTATAGGAAACGGAAGCCGGTCGACTGATGACGCGTGTGCCTCCCGTGGTGGTCGTATAGCGAAGTTCCGGCACTTCTCCTGAGAGCGTCAGAAGCGATTTATCACATTGCATCTCTGCCGTGAGATCGAGCGCTGCAAGATCAAGAGCATGCTTGGCATAATCCAGCACGAAGAAGGAAGCCAATAATGTCTCTCCCTCGTAGAGCAGATAACCCTCGCCATCTTCCGGATAAAGCGTCTCGGCACCTGCGCCCTGCTGCTTCACCACCCCTGCAAACGTTTTCCATATGGGTGTGCCTGCACCATTATACTCAATATACGCATCCGTGGCTGAAAGGTCCTGATAAATCAGCACCTGATCCACGTCTACCGCATCGGCCACCACGTAGTAGTTGCCCGAAAGGCGATACTGTGCCATTATGCAGCACAATGGAGCCAAGAGCAGGAATAATATGGATAATCGTTTGGTCATTAAGCTTCAATTACTTATTCACCTGGAAACGGGTGTTGCCGGTGGCAAAGAAATCAGCAATTTGGCGTGCGGCAGCGATGCCGGCGTTGATGTTAGCCTCCGCTGTTTGTGCACCCATTTTCTTAGGCGTTGAGAAATAGCGTCCTTCAAAGAGTTCGCTCAACTTGGTATCGCAGGCTGGCATGATATCGGTCACGTAGCGGAAATCGGTACGTTCGAGCATCAGTTTCACCAGTTCATCTTCGTTGATCACTTCCTTGCGAGCCGTATTCACGAGCAACGCGCCCTTAGGCATGCGACTCAGAAGCGTATAGTTGATAGAGTTCTTCGTTTCTGGCGTAGCAGGAATATGGAGCGAAACCACATCCGCCTGCTCATACAGTTCCTCTGCAGAATGTACGGGCGTAACGCCTTCCTCAAGCATCTTCTCATCTGGGCAATAAGCATCATATGCGATAATCTTCATGCCAAAGCCTTTGGCGATACGAGCCACATTGCGACCCACGTTGCCATACGCATGAATACCCAGGGTCTTGCCCATGAGTTCCGTACCAGATGCGCCATTATAAAAATTGCGTACGGCATACACCATCAGGCCAAGTGCCAATTCAGCTACGGCGTTGGAATTCTGGCCTGGCGTGTTCATCACCACCACGCTGTGAGTTGTAGCGGCTTCAAGATCGACGTTGTCGTAGCCTGCACCGGCACGTACCACAATCTTAAGCTTCTTGGCAGCGTCCAGCACTTCTGCATCCACTTTATCAGAGCGGATGATCATGGCATCCACGTCAGCCACGGCCTCCAACAGTTGAGCCTTGGTGGTGTATTTTTCAAGAAGGAGAACGGTGTGACCGGCAGCCTCCAGCACTTCGCGAATGCCGTCTACAGCCACTTTCGCGAAAGGTTTTTCTGTTGCAATAAGGATTTTCATATTGTTAACCAAACTTGTCCAAAAAACAGTAGTTGTTTTTACTTCTTCATGGAGTTGAGGATGATGATAAAACTTCTCCATACTTATTTCAAATGTGCTGCCTCAAATTCCTTCATGCAAGCCACGAGTGCCTCAACGCCTTCCACGTCCATGGCATTATAGAGCGAAGCACGGAATCCGCCTACGAGACGGTGGCCCTTGATGCCCACCATGCCCTTGGCCGTAGCAAACTTGGCAAACTCTTCCTGGAGATCGGCATACTCAGGACGAAGCACGAAGCATACGTTCATGCGAGAACGATCTTCCGGCTTGGCCGTACCGATAAACATCTTGCTCTCGTCGATAGACTTATAGAGAATCTCAGCTTTCTTGATATTACGTGCCATGATAGCCTCCACGCCACCGAACTGCTTCATCCAGCGGAGATTAAGAAGTGCGGTATAGATAGGCAATACAGGAGGCGTATTGAACATAGAGCCGCCATCGATATGCGTTTGATAATTGAGCATGGTAGGAATATAGCGAGACACCTTTCCGAGTGCAGACTCTTTCACGATTACGAAAGTGACACCTGCAGGCGCGAGGTTCTTTTGTGCGCCACCATAGATCATATCATATTGTGCCACGTCGATTGGACGAGAAAGAATATCTGACGACATATCTGCAATCAAAGCCACATTGCCTTTCTTCTTATAGATCTCAGCCAACTTCTCATCGTTGATCTCCGTGCCATAGATGGTGTTATTGGTGGTGATGTGGAGATAATCAGCATCCTGAGGCACCTCATAAGCGGTAGGGATATAAGTGAAGTTTTCATCTGCTGAGCTGGCCACTTCTGCCACTTCGCCAAAGCCCTTTGCCTCTTTGATGGCTTTCTTCGACCACACGCCTGTGTTCAGATAAGCCGCTTTCTTCTCAAGGAAATTGAAAGGCACCATGCAGAACTGCAAACTTGCGCCACCACCCAGGAAGAGCACGCGATAGCCTTCAGGAATATTGAAAAGTTCCTTGAAGAGCGCTTCTGCCTCGTCTACAACTGGTTGGAAATACTTGGCACGATGAGAGATTTCGAGAAGTGAAAGACCTTCGCCCTGGAAATCGAGAACTGCCTCTGCCGTTTGCTTGATTACTTCTTGTGGCAGGATGGATGGACCTGCGTTGAAATTATATTTTTTCATATATTGAAAGATTTTACGCGTTTATGTATGCAGGATTACGCTTTGAGTTCTCCTTTTTTATTCCATTTGCTACCCTCTTCCTTGGGTGCAACTTTAGTGTCGGCACCTTTCTTGGTAAGTTCGCCAATCACGTCTGCCACTTTCTTGGCAGCAGCCTTCACGTCGGTCAGCACCTCTTCCACGAGGTCGGCATGCTCAAACCATGCTATCACATCCAGCTTCGTTACTTTCTCGCCCTGCTGCTTTTGGATGTTCACCAGGCGGCAATGGTCGGGAGCCGTAACTGCCTCTACGCCACTCTGCGTCTCGATGTAGCAAACAACATCGCCTTTCTTAAAGAACTTGCCATGCACAGGAGCTGCGCTGGCCTCGTTGAAATCAAGTTCCCAAAGCACTTTGCCTGCCTGAGGAGCCTCGATTGGCTCGCTGTTTGGATGAAGAATAGCACGCTTATCGGCATCTGAGAGGAAGACCACCTGCTGGCCGCCCTTAGCTGCTTTCTCCATGCGTTCCAACAGATCTTTATTGAACTGCTCCTTAGCCTGACCGGATTTATATTCGCGATACTGCTTCTCGTGCATAGCAAACTCGAAGAGCTCTTCGTCGTCCTGACCGCGATCCCAACCAAGTTCTTCCATTTTCTTGATATAATCAGGCAATACGTTTGGATAGAGTGCCTGAGGATCGCCGGTATAGAATTCGAAACCTTTCTCTTCTGCCAGTTTCACGATCTCAGGAGCCAACGTGCCAGGCAACTTACCCGACTTGCCCAAGATCATGCCCCACATAGCAGGGTCCATACGCGTGAAGGCCGGTTCGCCCATCGAGCGAGAGAAGATATTCATAAGCGCAGCATTCTTCACATATTGCGAGAATGGCGTTACGAGACATGGCGTGCCGAGCATAGGCCAAATGCGCTTCACCTCATCGAAGAGTTCCACGAGCAGTTCGTCCTCAGAGAGGGCGTGCTCGCCACGCTTAACGAGGTTGGCATTAATGGCTGCGTGCAAACCTTTGAGATCGGCCATGAGCGAACCCATCATGCCGCCAGGAAGACCACAACCTACGAGGAGGGAGGTCATCTTTGAGTTGCGAGGGTCGATCCAATAGCCCAGGAAATCATCAATAAAGCTCTGAGTGAGCGAACGTGCTTCCATATACGCCTTCATATTGATATCCTTCACATGGAAGCCTGCATCTTTGAGCATAGCCTGCACGGTAATAACATCTGGATGAACCATACCCCATGAGAGTGGCTCCATCGCTACGTCGAGCACATCGCCGCCGGCCTTTGCCACTTCAAGCATGGAAGCCATGGAGAAACCGGGACCGGTGTGACCATGATATTGAATGATGATATCCGGATGCTTCTCTTTGATGGCGGCTACAATCGTACCGAGCATGGCCGGACGACCAATACCTGCCATATCCTTCAGGCAGATTTCCTGTGCGCCACCTTCAATCAGCTGCTCAGCCAGATTGATATAATATTCTGCGTTATGCACATCCGAATAGGTGATACACATGGTAGCTTGTGCGGTCATGCCAGCAGCCTTTGCCCATTTGATGGAAGGGATGATATTGCGAGGGTCGTTCAAACCGCAGAAGATACGAGTGATATCTGTGCCTTGTGCATGCTTCACCTTGTACATCAGTTCGCGCACGTCGGCAGGAACAGGGTTCATGCGAAGCGCATTCAAGCCGCGGTCGAGCATGTGGGTCTGGATACCTGCCTCATGGAAAGGCTTGGTGAAGGTACGAACGGCCTGGTTTGGATTCTCGCCATAGAGGAGGTTCACCTGCTCTGAAGCGCCACCATTCGTTTCTACACGATCGAAGCAGCCCATATCAATAATTACGGGAGCAATCTTTGCCAACTGGTCCTTGCGAGGCACATACTTGCCCGAGGACTGCCACATGTCTCGATAAACGAGAGAAAATTTAATTTCTTTTTTCATATATTTGAGTTTCCTTATATTCTAAACACTTTGCGACTGCAAAGATACTGCTTTTTTTTGGAAAGGCCAAATTTATTTAAGACTTTTTTATGAAAAAGTGTATTTTCTTAAAGAAAATCATTCGCGCGAGCGGGGCGCGAGCATACATGACGCTTGTGCTCAGGCATGAGCATGAATGCAGGCGAGCATTATTTAATTATTTCGCGAGGCACGGGCAAGATGGCTTACTAACAAACAACAAGGCTGTGCCGAAGCACAACCTTGCTGTAGAAATAAAAAATAGAGAGAGTTCTCTACTTTCCAAAAGGAATTACTCAATTAAAGAGATTGCCTTTGCCACAAATTCCTTAGTTGGCGCAATAAGCGGCAAGACATCTTCTTCCGTCAAGAAAAACTGATCGCCATAATCTCCCGTTTGTCGCAAGGAAAATAATTGGCTATACAAGCGACCTTCTTCTCGAGAAAAAAGCCCTTCTTTCACGAAATGCATATTAAAGACTCGCATCAAACCTGCATGTGTTTGTGCCATCTGTTGTTTACTGATTAGTAATGCAGAAACAGCATTATAAACCGCATAATATAAACGATTAGCAATCAGGTCCCAATATTTCATTTGAGCAAGAGGTTCCAATTGCTCAACTGCCATATTGGCCTTTTCAATTTTAAATTGCACAATTGCTGCGCGTTCCTCTTGCGTTAACCCCATATCACAATACCTTCTTGTTCTACATTTTTATTGAATAAAGAGGCATGCATATTATTCCAATCATTTAGCGTATAAAGAATTGGATTAATCTCAGCATTAAGTTTCCAACCTAACTCTCGTATTGGATAATTATAGTTATCGTAATCTTCACGAGTTGGTCTTCCTTCTTTATCTATCAGCACGAGTACGTCCCAATCACTATCTGCACGAGCATTCCCTCTTGCCTGTGATCCAAACAAGAATGCTTTTGCTGGATTCATCTCAGCAACTACACTCTTGATACTATTTAAGATAGCAACTTTATTCATAACGATTCTTTGCGTCTGCAAAGATACTGCTTTTTTTTGGAATGTGCAACATTAGCGCGCAAAAAAACGCATTTTTCTCCTCTTATTATATCACATACGCGCTTACACGCGGCTTAAACAATAATACAACAAGGCTGTGCCAAAGCACAACCTTGCTGTAGAAATAAAAGGTAGAGATAAATCTCTAAAGAATCAAAAGGGATTATTACCAACGGCCTCCACGAGTAGGAGCCAGGCCTTCATCACCATCACCAGCCATACCGCCAATAGTAGCACCTGGAGTATCATTACCTGAGATATCGCCTTGAGATCCAGTAATAATATCGTTTGCACGGAACACAACGACATCAACCATAGGGCTATTATAAATCTTCTTCATAATCATCAAACTATTTATCATTCAACATTATTTTACCATCTGGCCACTTACGGTAAACATATGGCCTTCACGCTTGATATAAATCTTACCGTCAACCATCACCTTCTCACCAAGCTCTACACCTTCGAGAGTCTCCAAATCGGTAGCAGTATTTTCTCCATCTTCCGCAAAACGAATGCGGAGGACGCCATCAGGAGCAGCGGCAGAGCCTTCCTCACGAGCGCTTACTGGCAAATACGCTTGCCCCTTCTTGAGAGTGCGGCCTGCATTATTCAACTTATAACCATTCTTGGTCAAGAAATAAATCGTAGCCTCTTCGTTAAAGGTTTGGTCTGCCATCAAACCCACGAACTTGTTGTTCGCTATTTTTTCAACAGGTTCAGAAGTCTTTTCCCAATAGTAGGTACCTTCAGCGCCTACGACATGGAAACCTTCACCTGCACAAACTGCCGTACCAGGAGTCACCTTACGGAGAGTGATTTCTGAAGCCGTGAAAGAAGACACGTAGTATACATCAAGACCTTCTGGAACAATCACGTTCTCTTGAGGAGCGAATGTTGCAAAACCTGCAGAAGTAATCGTCATTTCAACCTCATCTGCATGAATAGAAACAAACTCAGCGGTAAGAGTCTTGCTTTCGTTCATGGTTACGGTACGAACAGTAGCAGTTTCACCATCTGACCAACGAACGAATTCGTATTCAGGGTTAGCAGTTGCAGAAATAGTAACATTCGCATCTTTGCTATAGGTGCCTGCACCAACCACGGCACCCATTGCAGGATCGTTTACCAAGAGAGTCAACTCATAACGAATTTCAGAGAAGTTAGCATAGAACATGAGGTTCTTCGTGCCTACAGTCACTGTACGAGGGTTGTCTGTATTACCATCATCCCAACCATCAAACTGATAACCAGCTTTAGGAGTAGCAGAAATCGTCACGATAGTACCTTCAACAACACCTTCTGCACCACCTGTGGTTGAACCCCATGAGCCATTCGCTGGACGTGCCTCTACGTCAAATACAGGGATCAATTCAAACGTAGCAATATAGGTTTTATTCTGGGTAGCCTTGAAATTGCGAGTAGCGTCAGTATTGCCATCTTGCCATGCAACAAAACGATAACCAGGCTTTGCAGTTGCAGTAATAGTCACATCAGCATTTGACTGATAGATATCACCACCAGTAACGGTACCATATGAAACGTTATTTGCGTAAGCGTCAATGGTGTACTTGGCGATTTCTGCAAAAGTTGCATAAATTGTCATTGCTTCCGTTACTTCAACGTTACGAGTTGCATTTTTGTTACCATCCTCCCAAGTAACGAACTGATAACCGTCCTCTGGGGTTGCAGAAATCTCAACAATTGAGTTTGCAGCATACAAACCAGTACCTGTAGTCGTACCCCACTCTACGTTGTTTGATTTTACTGTAAGCTTGTACTTTTCCACATAAAGCTCGTATTTTGCAGTAACAGTAATGTCACCTGCAATATCAAACTCGTAGATATTTTGGGTCGTTAATAAATCTTCGCCATTATACCATCCTACAAACACATAGGTTGTGGCAGGATTAGCGGCCTCCAAATACAAAGCTTCACCTTCCTCTAAGTCGTTCGTCCAAGATGTAGTGCTACGAGACAGAGTTGCTGTTGGAACATCAGCATCGCCCACATAGATACTGACAGTCGTACCTCGGAACGTCAAGCCATCGGTATTTACCGTCACCGTGTAGGCCATCATGCTCATCACGCTGCTCAGCGCGATAAACATCGTTAAAAATAATTTTTTCAAATTCATAGTGTGTTAAATATTTTGTTTGTTATTAAATGATTTTCTATCTTATTTGCCATTCGCTCGAGCAAGGCCAGAGGCCATAATATCAACAAATTGATTAAATACGTCAATCAAAATCTCTTTAGCAGGGTTGTCGGCCCGTGCAAGCAGCCCCGTGTAATAAGTCGCGGACTTCCCTTCAATTGCTTTACTATAAATAATGAATTGTTCTGCGTGTTCATATGAAGCCAACCATTTCCTAAATAACCGATTCCTTGCAGCCTGACGTTGATCACTACTGTCACATACATAAAGGAGGACCATTGGGTTTTGGCGGAAGAACTCTTCAATGAGAACAACTATCGTCTTCAGCAATTTTTCATCATGAGCAGAATGTTGTCCGCTAATATTCTCAAGAAAGAAGAAATATGCTCCTTCATTGAGGAAATCATGACTTTCGTTAAATCCCAGATAATATTCTTGTCCTATGTCCGTAATGAGTGAAAACGTCAAATCCTCGACATGCGCCAACCTATACGGAGAACGGAGATTCAGTATTTCTTCTGACAATTCAATCATACCGACAATTG
Source organism: Paludibacteraceae bacterium (assembly GCA_045600985.1). Lineage (GTDB taxonomy): Bacteria > Bacteroidota > Bacteroidia > Bacteroidales > Paludibacteraceae > Colicola. The sequence goes on along the minus strand of JAZRYY010000033.1, from coordinate 20,605 downwards.
AGGATTTGCAGATGCTGCTTTCATCCTTGCCAACCAGTCTTCTTTCATATGAAGGATACGCTCAGCCACTGCTACCTTCTCCTCTTCCGTTTCATACACTGTTAATGTAATCTTTTTCATTGCAAGAACTGATTTGTTTGTTATTAATTCCGTTTCGAGTTGCCCGCGTATACATGCGTACATTATAAAAAACGCAGACAACGGCTTGCGAAGGCGTTGATAATCAAGGGATTATGCAAACGACACGCAAGACCGCGAGAAGAAAACTCGTGTTAGATTTATCTAAAACGGCAGCAAAGGTAGTGGTTTTTTTTCAATTACGCAAGAAAAAATGCAAAAAAAGTGCGAGAAAATAAAAAATGCAAACTTGGAGTTTACAAAATAGGGGCAAGCTGAGTTGAACGAAAATTATCGTAAATTACACGAAAATTATCGTAAACTGTCTTCAATTAAATCTTTGCGTTTCTTTGACTTCCTCGCACACCAATTACAATTTTCGATAATTCGCGGATAATTTACGGTAAATTTACGTTCAAAAAAAAGACAATTCATGATAAAATTCATGGCTGATTTTTGCCCCACCGAAGGCCTATTATCTCAACACAAATGCTTTCTGAACAACTTTGAAATTTTTAGTTCACTTTTAATTGAACGTTCATATATAATAGAACTATTCTTCTCGTTATTTCTGCAACTCTTCGTCCAAAAGCACCATATATTCAAGTCAGAAATTCCCGATTGGCAGTATCTCCAGCAATAGCAGACCTTTTCTGGACCGCTTTGCCACAGGAGTGCCCTAAGATCTCCCTAACCTTTCATTGAATGCACATTGAATGCTCATTGGATGCTCATTGAATGCTTGAAAATATAAAGTACATAAGCTCCTATCATAAAAGTAGCCCCAAAAACCGACATATGCAAATAAATTTGCAGAATTTTAGGGAGAATATTTGCATATATCAGAAAAAAGCAGTAATTTTGCAAAAAATTTTACTCATATGAAATTAATTGAATACAACATGCAGGAAATAATAGAGTTGTGCAAGCGCTATAAAGTGAGCAAACTCTTCGTGTTTGGTTCTATTCTGACCAACCGCTTCCGCGAGGATAGCGACGTGGATTTTGTTGTCAATTTTCAAGAGATTCCATATGAAGATTATGCCGATAATTATTTAGGGCTCAGAGATGGTCTGGCTTCTCTTTTTAATCGCTCTATAGATTTATTGGAAGAAAAAGGCATCAAAAATGCCGTCTTTCGCTCAAACGTTAATCGCACCAAACAACTGATTTATGGATGAGTATATAGTTTCGTGCCTTTTGGACGTATACAATGCCTGCACAGAAGTAGAGATGTTTTTCGAAGGACGTCCAAAACTATTTGCTGATTTTCAACAGGATTTATTGCGTCAACGTGCTGTTGAACGCAATGTAGAGATCATGGGAGAGGCTATTAATCGCATGCAACATGCTGAAGCAGAAGGCAAAGGACATATGAACTTTGAACTTCCGAATGCGAGAGCAATCGTTAGTACCAGAAATCGCGTAATTCATTCTTATGACTCTGTCACAGAAGAATTTCTATGGAGTTTGGTGATCAATCACATCCCTGTACTCAAAGAAGACGTACGAACATTATTGGCAAATAGCGAATACGGACATCTATTATCTTTATAAATATGGCAAAGAAAAAGCGAGTGGCATTGGTGCTGGCGAGTGGTGGCGCAAGAGGAATGGCTCATATTGGGGCCATTGAGGAACTGGAGGCTCGAGGCTACGAGATCAGTTCGCTCTCGGGATGCTCGATAGGCAGCCTGATTGGTGGCATTTATGCGGCAGGCAAGTTGCACGAAGCACGAGAGTGGTTTGGCTCGCTCGATAAGCGCGACGTGCTCTCGCTGACCGACATCTCGCTGGGGTTTGGCCATATGGTGAAGGGCGAACGCGTGATGCAGGCTATTCAGGAATGGGTGCCCGATCGAAACATAGAGGATTTGCGCATCCCGTGCGCGTTTGTGGCTACAGATATACTCCATTCGCAACCGGTTGTTTTTCGTGAAGGTTCGCTCTTTGAGGCTATACGTGCTTCCATCTCCATTCCGATGTGCTTTGAACCGGTACGATACAACGGCACGTTGCTGGTGGATGGCGGCCTCACGAACCCTTTTCCGCTGGATATAGTGCCCCGCAAAAGAGGCGATATGCTGGTGGGTGTAAATATCTCAGGCAGAAGCACAATGGATGCCAGTTGGAACATGGGCGAGGCGCCCGAATGGCTCGATAAACTGGGCACGCTGGGCGATAAGGCCGAAAAACTGTGGGACCGAGTGGCGAACGATCTGAGGGAGAAGAATCCGATTGCGCCTTCGTTCAATATGATGGCGTTGGTAAACAGAACGGTGGACGTGCAGATACAGGCCAACTGCCAACTGATGATTCGCCATTGCAAACCGGACATGGTGGTGGAAATGGCGCAAGACGCCTACACAACGTTTGATTTCGATAAGGCCGAAGAAATCATGGATAAAGGGCGCGAACTGATGGCCAGGGCGCTGGATGAATGGGAGTAGGAAGTCGAAAGTCGAAAGTCAAAAGTCGAAAGTCGAAAGTCAAAAGTCGAAAGTCAAAAGAAATAAGTAATAATGAGAAAAATCTTCCTTTTAATTGCAGGAATATGCCTGGCCCAGATGATGCTGGCGCAGGACGTGAAGCTGACCGGTACGCCGATTGGCAGCCCGCATCACAACTATAGCGCCAGCGAGAATAACGTGCCGGCCAATGTGTTTGACGGCAATTTGCAGACGTGCTATGCCTCAGAAGGACGATCGTATACGTGGGTAGGTTTGGATCTTGGGCAGCCGTATGTGATTACAAAACTGAGATGGTCGCCTCGTAATGATGGTACTGGTCCAAAACGCACACAACTAGCCGTGATTGAAGGTGCCAACCAAGCCGATTTCATGGACGCCGTGCCGCTATATGTAACAGAAAGAGCCTGCGCCGTGGGGCAATACGATTCTACCGACGTCAGTTGCTCAAAGGGTTTTCGATACGTGCGATGGGTAGGTCCAAGTGATGCTCGATGCAATCTGGCTGAACTGGAGTTTTATGGTCACGCCGGAGCAGGCAACTTGAGTGCCATGTATCGCCCCACCAATCTGCCTTGCGTACTTATTCATACGGTAAATGCCCAAGAGCCGGTGGACAAGGTGAACGATATCGTTTCTATCGTCACTATTCTTGGTCCGAACGGCTACTGCCTGACCGACTCTGCCACCACCCGCTTACGCGGAAATGCGTCGATGACGTTCCCCAAAAAGCCGTACCGTATCAAGTTTAACAGCAAGCAAAAACCTCTTGACGCAACGGCCAAAGCAAAGAAATGGACACTTATCAACAACTATGGCGATAAAACCCTGATGCGCAATCTGTTGGCCTTCGAGCTCAGCCGCCAACTGGGTTTGCCTTACACGCCATACGGCCGATCTGTGGACGTTATTCTGAACGGCGAATATAAAGGTTGCTATCAGTTGTGCGACCAGATTGAAGTGGCCAAAGGTCGTGTGGATCTGCCATCCGCCGACGGAAGCTATCTGATTGAGGTGGACGCCTATGCCGATCAGGAAGCACCTATCGCATGGTTCCGCTCCAACGGCGGAAACCCCGTCACGATCAAGTATCCCGACGATGACGAAATCACGCAGGTGCAGCACAACGATATCCAGCAACTCTTCAATCAGATGGAGGGCAATAAGAAAAACAAACTCGATCTCAACACGTTCCTCAGCCATTTCCTCGTGGGCGAAATAAGCGGCAATACAGATACGTATTGGAGCACCTATATGACCAAGCAGGCCTCAGACGACCATTTCTATGTAGGACCGGTATGGGACTTCGATCTCGCGTTTGAAAACGACAATCGCACCTACCCTATCAATAATAAATCCGACTACATCTACCGCTCTGGTGGCTCTTGTGCCGGCAATATGCGCACATTCGTCAGCTCGCTCATCAACGACGCCACCGTGAATGCACAACTCAAATCCATCTACGCCGAGGCACGCAATCATGGCCTCACGCCAGCTCATATGACGGCTTTCATCGATAGTCTTGCACTTGAACTGGAGGCTTCGCAACGCCTGAACTTCATGCGTTGGGATATTTTGAATAGTTACGTCCACATGAACCCGCGCACCTACGGCAGTTATCAGGGCGAGGTGAACAACGTGAAGAACTATCTCACCAATCGCTTCACCTGGTTCGACAAAAAAATGCAATACGTGCCGAGCACGGTGGAAGAGATTACGCCAGCAGAAAATGTGGTGGAGAAAAGGCTGATCAACGGCCAAATCTGCATCATCAAAGGCGATCAGATTTATGATATAATGGGAAGAAAAGTGGAATAAAGTCGAAAGTCAAAAGTCGAAAGTCGAAAATTTAGAATAAAAATATGGAAAGAAAAGTAAGAGTAAGATTTGCGCCATCGCCAACGGGAGCGTTGCATATTGGTGGCGTCAGAACGGCGTTGTATAACTATCTGTTTGCTCGTCAGCACGGGGGCGACATGTTGCTTCGTATTGAAGATACGGACTCCACCCGTTTCGTGCCGGGAGCTGAGGAATATATCATCGAGGCCTTGCAATGGCTCGGTATTGAGATCGACGAAGGTATTTGCATGGACGCGCCTAACGGCAAGGGCGAGCATGGCCCTTATCGCCAGAGCGAACGTCGCGAGATCTATCATCAATACGTGAAGCAACTGCTCGACGCCGGCAAGGCATATATTGCCTTTGATACGCCAGCCGAACTGGAGGCCAAGCGTGCCGAGATTGCCAATTTCCAATACGATGCACGCACTCGCGAGCTAATGACCAACTCCCTCACCCTTCCACAGGAAGAGGTTGAGAAGCGTATTGCCGACGGTCAGCAGTATGTGGTCCGCTTCAAAGTGGAGCCCAATGAAGATGTGCACGTGCACGATTTGATTCGCGGCGAGGTTGTGATCAATTCCAATATCCTGGATGATAAAGTGCTTTATAAATCTGCCGACGATCTGCCCACCTACCATCTGGCCAATATCGTGGACGACCATCTGATGGAGGTTTCGCACGTGATTCGCGGCGAGGAATGGTTGCCTTCTGCTCCACTCCATGTGCTCCTCTATCGCGCTTTCGGATGGGAAGATACGATGCCTTCGTTTGCCCACCTGCCTCTGCTGCTCAAGCCGGATGGCAATGGCAAACTGAGCAAGCGTGATGGCGATCGCCTCGGCTTCCCTGTTTTCCCACTTGAGTTCCATAATCAGAAAGACGGCAGCGTTTCAAGCGGCTATCGCGAGAGCGGCTATCTGCCGGAAGCTGTGATCAATTTCCTGGCGTTGCTGGGATGGCACAGCACGGGTGATCAGGAGATGTTCACCATGCAGGAACTGATTGATAATTTCTCGCTTGACCGCGTTTCCAAGGCCGGTGCGAAGTTTGATTACGAAAAGGGCAAATGGTTCAATCATCAGTATCTTCAGAACTATAGCGGCGAGCAGCTCTATGATCAGTTCCTCGCAGCCGTACCAGCCGAGCATAAAGCAGCCGTGGAGGCATGCGATAAGGCCGTGGTGGCACACGTGATTGATCTGATGAAAGAGCGCGTTAATTTTGTGCCTGAACTTTGGGAACAAGCCGGTTTCTTCTTCGTGGCGCCTGCCGAATATGAGGAAAAATCGCTCAAGAAACGCTGGAAGGAAGAGTCGCCTGCTCAAATGCGCGAACTCTACACGCTCCTGGAGGGCATCGAGCCATGGCATACAGAAACTGAGGATGCCAACGAGAGCACTATCAATAAAACCGTGATGGGCTGGATTGCCGAGAAAGAATATGGCGTGGGCCTCGTGATGAACGCTTTCCGCATCACGCTTGTGGGTGCCGCTCGCGGTCCGCATATCTGGGAAATTACCGACGTGCTGGGCAAAGAAGAAACGCTCCGCCGTTTGGCAAATGCAATAGAAAGACTGGCCTGATTGACTGATTTTCGCCACATATTGCGCCAATATTGGCACTATGATGATTTCCGCCCTCTGCAGGCGGAAATCATTGCAAGTGTGGCCAGCGGGAAAGATACATTGGCCCTGCTGCCTACGGGTGGCGGAAAGAGCATCTGTTTTCAGGTACCAGCCATGGCGATGGGAGAAGATGCGCTCTGCCTGGTGGTGACGCCTTTGGTGGCCCTGATGAAAGATCAGGTGCAACACCTGCGCGAACTTGGCATCAAGGCCTTTGCTCTCTTTGCCGGACAGGAAATGAAAGAGGTACGCGATATTCTCGACCATTGCCAGTTTGGCCATACCAAATTTCTCTACGTCAGCCCGGAGCGTCTGGAATCAGAGCGTTTTCGCACCCGACTCAAGTTCCTGCCCGTCAGGATGATTGCCGTGGATGAAGCCCATTGTATCTCCCAATGGGGCTATGATTTTCGGCCGTCTTATCTGCGTATCGCCGAGATCAGGGAAATGTTCCCGGAGGCGCCTGTTTTGGCCCTCACGGCAACCGCCACGCCCGACGTAGTAGAGGATATAACGGCTCGACTTGGGCGAGCCAATGAAACGAAAGAGTGGGCGGTTTTTCGCAAATCATTCATTCGCAGCAATCTCAGCTACGTGAGCCGGTTTGCCGAGAAGAAAGAGGAGATGCTCCTGAGAATTCTGGCTGGCGTACCGGGCAGCAGCGTGGTATACGTAAGAAACCGCCAGAAAACGAGAGAGATAGCGGAGTTTCTGCAGGCACAGGGTATCACGGCCGATTTCTTTCATGCCGGTTTGCTCACGGCAGAGAAAGATGCGCGGCAGCAGGCCTGGATGACGGGCGAGACGCGCGTGATGGTGGCCACGAATGCTTTTGGCATGGGTATAGATAAGCCCGATGTACGAACCGTCGTTCATATGGATCTGCCCGACACACTGGAGGCCTATTTCCAAGAGGCCGGACGTGCCGGACGGGATGGCAAGAAAGCATACGCCACGCTGATTTGGAATCGCATGGACGAGCAAAAAGTGAAGAAACGCATAACCGATAACTTCCCCGAGCGGCCGTTCCTCAAACGCGTATATGAGGCGGCAGGCGATTGGAAGGAAGTGGCGATTGGATTTGGTGGAGACACCACCTTTGCCTTTGATCTGAATGCGTTCTGCCAAGAGAAACATCTTCCCCTTCTGCCCACCTATTCGGCCATCCAACTGCTGGCGCAGGCGGGCTATTGGACGTTTGAAGACGAGCAGGAAACGCCTCCACGCGTGAAAATTCGCATGTCAAAAGAGGCGCTGCTGCAGGAAACGATGCCGGAGGAGATGGAAAACCTGATGGAATATTTGATGCGCCACTATACGGGCATTTTCTCCGATGCCGTCGTGCTCAAAGAGGATGAGGCCTGCAAAGAGTTGCATATTCGCGTGCACACCCTCATCAAACGCCTTATCTATCTCGCGCAGGAAGGCATCATCTCTTATGTGCCAAGGCGCAAAACGCCACTCCTCCATTATATTCTTGACCGCCAATCACTCGATCACGTGGAGCTGACCGAGGCCCAATATGAGGAAAAGCAAAAGCGCTATCAGGAAAAACTGGAAGCCATGCTCGAATATGCAGAAGAAACGCAATTCTGCCGCCAGCAAATCCTGGCCGCCTATTTCGGCGAAACGGACGCAGAGGTTTGTGGCGTATGCGATGTATGTTTGGGGAAGGATTAAAGGCGAAGGGCAAAAGGCAAAAGGAGAAGGGCGAAAGGAGAAAACGGCAGGTTTGGGGAGCGAAAAGCACTTTTTTTGAGGAAAAATTTGCATATGTCAATTTTATTTACTAATTTTGCAGCGATTTTTAAGGGCGTTCGCCCATTCTAAACCATTTTTCCTCACTCTTATTTATTTTTATGGCAAAGAAAGTATCTCAAGTAGAGACACCTATGGACGTGCAGGAGGCACCGGAAAAGAAAAAGCGTGCACGCATCTCCAAGACGGCAACTAAGACGGAAAAAGTATCCATGCGCCACATCAAGCGCGGCGTGGAGGCTGTTGGAGCCACCGCTGAAGTCAGTGCGATGGAAGAGCAGATGCGCCTGCGCGAGGAGGAGAAGCAGATGATTCAAGAGCGCAAGGAGCGTAAACGCCAACGCCTCACGAATCAGCCGGAAGGAATGTTTGGCGAATCTGCCATGCAGGAAGCGGCCGAAGAGATGGTGATGCCATATGAAGGAACGCTATCATTCGACGAACCCGTTTATCCGGAGGTAGGCTACGAAGCGCCCTATTCAGATGTCTACGACGAACCGGAGGAGGATATGGCCGACTATGATATGCCGGAGGAAGAGGAAATGCCAGAAGATAGCGAGTCCGCACGCAAAGAGATGGCTCGTCAGGCCGCTCACGAAGCTGCCATGCTTGCCTTTGAGGACGATTGGTCGTGGAAGAAAAAACGCAAGAAAGAGAAGCAGGCAGAGCAGCTCGTAGCCGAGGAAACCGTGCAGCAGGAGGGAGAAAGTGATGCAGAACAAATAGTTGCAGCAGAAAAGAAGAAAGTGAGCGAATATGATTTTCAGGATTTCGTCACGGCGCAAGGCACACTGGAAGTGACCGGAGATTTTGGATTCCTACGCTCGCCTGATTATAATTATATCACCTCGCCCGATGATATTTATGTAGCACCTCAGCAGATACGCCAATATGGTCTGCGTCCGGGCGACACGATTGAATGCACCATTCGTCCGCCTAAGGATGGGGAGAAATATTTCCCGATGAATAAAGTGCTCACCATCAATGGCTTGACGCCTGATCAGGCACGGGATCGCGTAGGTTTTGAGCACCTCACCCCGCTCTTCCCCGATCATAAATTTAAGCTCTGCACCGGCGTGAACGACCCATTGGCATGCCGCATGATTGATCTTTTTGCTCCAATTGGAAAGGGACAGCGCGGTTTGATCGTGGCACAACCAAAAACGGGTAAGACGGTGCTGCTCAAGCAAATTGCAAACGCCATTGCAAAGAATCACCCGGAGGTGTATATGATCGTTTTGCTGGTGGACGAACGTCCGGAAGAAGTGACGGATATGCAGCGCTCGGTAAAGGCAGAAGTGATTGCATCCACGTTCGACGAACCGGCCGAGAATCACGTCAAAGTGGCCAATATCGTGCATGAGAAAGCCAAGCGATTGGTGGAATGCGGACACGACGTCGTTATTCTGCTCGACTCCATCACCCGACTAGCACGAGCATACAATACGGTGGCGCCGGCAAGCGGCAAGGTGCTCTCGGGCGGCGTGGAGGCCACGGCGCTCCATAAACCCAAACGTTTCTTTGGTGCGGCACGAAATATTGAAAATGGCGGCTCGCTCACCATTATTGCCACGGCTCTCACGGAAACCGGCAGCAAGATGGATGACGTTATTTTTGAAGAATTCAAAGGTACGGGCAATATGGAATTGCAGCTCGACCGTCGCCTGGCTAATAAGCGCGTGTATCCGGCCGTTGATATCATGGCATCCTCCACGCGTCGCGATGATCTTCTGCTCCCACCTGCCATCCTTCAGCGCATGTGGATCCTGCGCCGCCATCTGGCGGATATGAATCCGATTGAAGCTATGGAGTTTTTGAAGGAGAGAATGGAGCGCACCGAGAATAATGATGAATTTCTGGCATCGATGAACTCCTGAATATGAACTATAGGGCCATGTTTTAAATTCTTTTAGGGATGTTCTAATAATTGCTTTTTGAATGCTTTTTGGAATTTTACTTAGTAGATTGCTGTGCAGAAGGATGGAGCTATGCGGGCATAGTGACTGACTGATAATCAGCAAGATACAAGCAAAAAACAAAAAGCAGCCACAGCTTGCAGATCGTGTGAGCCCTGCGAACTAAGAAAAAAGTGAAGAACTATCCAAATTTTTTGTTAAACATGTAAAACGGGGAATTTTTAGAACATCCCTTTAAAATATGAAAGTGCTTATTCTGAACGGACCGAATCTGAATCTGCTGGGCAGGCGTGAACCGGCGATTTATGGCAGCCAAACGATGGACGATTATCTCATGCAGCTCACCGATGAGATGCCGGACGTGGAGATGCTCTATCTGCAATCCAATCATGAGGGCGTACTCATTGATACCCTGCAGGCCTACGGTTTCGCCGAAGATGAAGAGCATCGCGTGGATGGCATCGTGCTCAATGCCGGAGGCTATACCCACACTTCCGTGGCGCTACGCGACGCGGTAGCGGCCATTGAGACACCCGTGGTGGAAGTGCATATCAGCAATCCAAAAGAGCGGGAAGCATTCCGCCATCTCTCACTCCTGGAAGATGTGTGCGTAGCCACGTTTGCCGGCTATGGTATGGAAAGTTATAAAAAGGCAATTTTACACGTAAGAGGATAAGAATTATCAGTATACTCCTTATATAAGCAATCATTTTGAAACGATTATTCTACATATTAATCCTCGTGCTGACCACGACAACCAACGCCGTGGCACAGCAGGCCATGAATCGCCCATACGTGGATGATAAGCTCATCCATTTCGGATTCTCGCTGGGCCTGAATTTCATGTCGTTCTCCACACCGGAAACATTGGAACCGATGGAGGGCATGATCCAATCGGCCGATGGCGTGAGATACTTCGAAGACGAAGTGCTCCACGCCCGCGTGGGTTATATGCTGCCGGGCTTCTCGGTGGGTTTCATCACCGATCTGCGCCTCACGCAGCATCTCAATCTGCGCTTCACGCCACAGTTGCATTTCGGCCAGCGCTTCATCACGTATAAATCCGAATCGGGCAATATCTCTGGCCTCACCACGGATGTGCTCTCCCTGCCCATCACCGTTCCGCTGGAATTGAAATGGTCGGCAGAGCGCGAAGGTAATTATCGCCCATACGTGATTGCCGGCGGCGGCGTTTCCTATAATTTTGGGCGCAACAAGAAAAAACCTATTCTCACCGAACCCTTCGATTATTTCATCCAGGCAGGTGCAGGCTGCGATTTCTATTTCAGCTGGTTTAAGCTCTGTCCGGAAATCAAATATCAGCTCGGCTTTGCCAATGTGCTCACGCCGGCCAACGAGCGCACGGAACTGCCCGCTCAGGAGCATTTCTATACCAGCGCGCTCATGCGCCTGCGCTCGCACATGATTACTATTGTATTTAATTTTGAATAACGCGAGGCGGAAAGAGGAAGTAAGGCAGTGTCATTTTGGCACTGCTTTTTTTGTTGGTCTCTGCCATTTTGTCAGTTTTGTCAGCCAAAATATCTTTTTTCCGGTTTGGCACGCGATTTGAATACTTCTAAGCGTCACGGATAGGCAACAAGCCGCCGTGAGTGAATCAACTGGAATTATAAATTTAAAAAACAGATATTATGAGCAAAATTATTGGTATTGACCTGGGAACAACCAATTCCTGCGTCAGTGTAATGGAAGGCAATGAGCCTATCGTAATCCCTAACAGCGAAGGTAAGCGTACCACTCCTTCCGTGATTGGTTTCGTGGACGGTGGCGAGCGCAAAGTGGGCGATCCTGCCAAGCGTCAGGCTATCACCAACCCAACCAAAACCGTTAACTCCATCAAGCGTTTCATGGGCGAGACCTATGATCGCCTCAGCGGCGAGATCGCTCGCGTACCATATAAGGTGGTGAAAGGCGATAATAATACCCCTCGCGTTGATATTGATGGCCGCCTCTATACTCCTCAGGAGATTTCAGCTATCATCCTTCAGAAGATGAAGAAAACGGCAGAGGATTATCTCGGCCAAGAAGTAACGGAAGCCGTTATCACCGTACCGGCCTATTTTAATGATGCACAGCGTCAGGCCACCAAGGAGGCAGGCGAGATTGCAGGTTTGACGGTTCGCCGTATCGTGAACGAACCAACCGCTGCAGCGTTGGCTTACGGTTTGGATAAGGCCAATAAGGATATGAAGATCGTAGTGTTCGACTGCGGTGGCGGTACGCACGACGTATCAGTGCTTGAATTGGGCGACGGTGTATTTGAAGTAAAAGCTACGGATGGCGACACTCACCTCGGTGGCGACGATTTCGATCATCGCATTATCGATTGGCTCGTGGCTGAATTCAAGGCTGAGAACGGCGGCGCTGATCTCACGAGCGATCCTATGGCTATGCAGCGATTGAAGGAAGCAGCTGAGAAGGCTAAAATTGAGCTTTCCAACACCACCTCTTCTGAGATCAATCTGCCATACATCATGCCAGTGAACGGTGTGCCACAGCACCTGGTAAAGACCCTCACCCGTGCCAAATTTGAGCAACTCATCGATGATCTTATCCAGCGCACTATCGCTCCTTGCCGCACGGCATTGCAGAATGCTGGCATGACCACCGGCGACATCGACGAAGTCATCCTCGTGGGCGGTTCCACTCGTATTCCTGCCATCCAGCAGGCTGTAGAAAAATTCTTCGGCAAGGCTCCTTCCAAGGGCGTCAATCCGGATGAAGTGGTAGCCGTAGGTGCTGCAATCCAGGGCGGTGTGCTCACGGGCGACGTGAAGGATATTCTCCTTTTGGATGTTACCCCACTCTCATTGGGTATTGAAACGATGGGCGGTGTGATGACCAAGATGATTGAGGCCAACACCACCATCCCTACCAAGAAAACCGAAACGTTCACCACGGCTGTGGATAATCAGCCTTCCGTAGAGATTGTTATCTATCAGGGCGAGCGCCCAATGGCCGCTCAAAATAAGCTCCTCGGTCGTTTCCATTTGGATGGCATCATGCCTGCACGTCGCGGCGAGCCTCAGATTGAAGTAACCTTCGATATCGATGCCAATGGTATCTTGAACGTTAGCGCCAAGGATAAGGCTACCGGCAAGGACGCTAAAATCCGCATCGAGGCAAGCTCCGGCTTGAGCGACGATGAGATCAAGCGCATGAAAGCAGAGGCAGAAGCCAACGCAGAAGCTGATAAGCGCGAAAAAGAGCGCGTGGATAAGCTCAATAAGGCGGACGGCCTGATCTTCCAAACCGAAAAGCAGTTGGCTGAACTCGGCGACAAGATCCCTGCAGAGAAGAAAGCACCTATTGAGGCAGCACTCAAGGATCTCAAGGCAGCTTATGAAAAGAAGGATGCCGACGCTTGCGAGGCTGCAGGCAACACCCTCACCTCTGCCTTCCAGGCCGTTGCCAGCGAGATGTATGCCGCACAGGGCGGCGCAGCCGGACCACAGGCTAGTCCTCAGGATTTCGGTGGCGCACAGGCCGGCAATGCCAATAGCGGCAGCAACACCGGCGACGTCACGGATGTTGACTTCGAAGAGGTCAAGTAAGGAGAATAGCAGAAAAGAAGAGAAGAGCGGCCGGTTGGCGCGCTCTTCTTTTCTTATTCTTTCATTTCCTCCAGATCCTGCTCGATCTGCGCTTTCAGCTCTTCGAGCGAATCGAAGCGTCGCTCGGGGCGCAGGAAGCGCAGGAGCTCCACGTGCATGCGTTTATTATAAAGATTGCCCTCAAAACCGGGAATATACATCTCCAGCGTGACGGGATTCTCGGCATCCACGGTGGGGTTCGTGCCGATATTAAGCAGCGCTGGGGCTTTCTTTCCTTGAGCCAGGGGTGAATCGACGGGAAGATGCATCAGTTTGGCCATGGCGGCAGGCAGCGATGCCTGACATATATATACGCCCGTCGATGGCACCAGTTTGCCGGGACGTAGTTCCAGATTGGCCGTGGGAAAACCGATCTGGCGGCCTATCTGCCTTCCTTCCACCACCAGTCCCGTGAACGAATATGGCCTGCCCAACAGGATATTGGCCGTGGAGAGATCGCCGCTCTGCAGCGCCATGCGGATGGCAGAAGAGGAAGGATCGGGCATGTCGCTGCCATCGGCACATTTGAAGGGCGAGAACACGCCATTCACCTCCATGCCGAAACTGGGGGCCTTGGGCATGAGGCGCACGCGCATTCCCGTACGCATGGCAGCCGCTTCATAATCAGAGAAACGCTGCATGCGATCGGAGCCGAAATGCTGATCATAACCCAGCAACAGCATATCCACCCCACACTGCGTTTTCAATACCTTCATAAATTCCTCAGCCGTCATTTCGTGCACCATCTCAAAATTGAAGGAGAAGATCTGCGTGGCGCCAAACTGCTTGAGCATATCCATGCGTTCCTGATAGATAGTGAGCAGCGGCATATCCATATCGCGAAGCACCTTTTGCGGGTGCTCCTTGAAAGTAAGGATAGCCGGTTCGAGCCCTTCTTCCCGGGCTATCGACCATAACTGGCGGAGAATATACTGATGTCCCAGATGGACACCGTCAAAAAAACCGATTGTTGCGCAATACATGATTAATCAATGGCCATGGCTTGGAAGCCGTGGCTTTTTATATTTTGATGTAAATTTTCTTTCTATAAAGCGGGTGCGCGATGATCCACATGAAAGCCACAAGACTTAATGCGCAGGCCAGCGAACCCAGATTCTCGCCAAGCAGAGGTTGCATGCAACCTTTGTACCAGAACGACCAGATATTATAGGCCGTACCGTCCACGCTGAAGCGAATGGCACTGCATACGTATACGAAAAGGGCCGATAAACAGTAGATGAAGAGCGGGTTGGCACCAAAAGATTCGAAGAAAACGCTCCATTTTCGATAGCCGCGTATATCAATGATCCAAATCAACAGGGCCAGCAGCAGAGAGGCCAGGCCGCAAGTGACGAGCGTATACGAGGCCGACCACATGGATTTATTGATGGGGAACGCATAATCCAGCAGGAAGCCTGCCATCAGAATGATTGAACCCATAATAAAGAGACGATTCACTTTATCCCATATCGTATCGGCCGTGAGGATGAGATAACCGGCATAGGCTCCAATAAGCACGTGTGCGAAGCAGGGGATGGTGGAGAGGATGCCCTCCGGATCAAGCGGAATCACTTCACCGTTGGCGTTGGTGAGATGATAGAGATGATCATCGCCAAGCACGGCCAAATCCACGCGCGAGAGGATATTATCCGCCGTCAGTTCAAAGGAATGCGTAACAGCAATAAGAGTGCTGTAAACAGCCAAAAGCGCAGCGGCCACCCATGGAGCGCGTTGCGGCTTGAACGTAAGCAGCAGGAGTCCACCAAAGAAACCAGTCCAGGCCAGACGAGGGAACACGCCCATGATGCGCATATTGGGCAGCCAGCCTTTCATGTATTCCAAAAAATCATCAGCATAAATGCCGCGCAGGATACGGCTGATCAGGCTCAGGCCATACGCCACCAGCAGGATCATCACCAAGCGATAGCATAGTTTGCCAAAAGCAGCGGCCGTCAGCTGATAATCATATTTGCGATAGGATATGCACATCGCCACGCCCATCACAAACATAAAGAAAGGAAATACCAGATCCGTGGGCGTGCAGCCATTCCATGCGGCATGGCGCAAAGGCGCATAGATATGTCCCCACGAGCCGGGGTTATTCACGGTAATCATCCCCGCAATCGTGATGCCTCGCAGCACGTCCAATGCCAATAATCGTTTATTCTCTGCCATATAAATAGATAGTTGATTTGGAAGGTATAAATAGGGGTATATCTTATCTTTGTTCTTCGATACCGGATGGCAGCAATCGCCATCCCTGACTACTAAAGGAACATATATTTTGCCACGAAAAGGAGACTCAGAATCACCATCCCCGGGTTCAGTTCCCGCCATTTGCCGCTCAATATATGCAGCACTACCCAACTGATAAGGCCCATCATGATGCCATCCGAGATGGAGTAGCAGAGCGGCATGAAGAGCACACAGATGAAGACGGGAATGGCCGTAAGATAATCGCTCCACTCGATGTTGCGCATATCGCCCATCATCATCACACCCACCAGCACCAGAGCCGCTGCCGTGGCTTGGGAAGGTACTGCCAGAAAGAGGGGCGCCAGCAGTAAGGCCAGCACAAAGCATATTGCTGTCACGAAAGAGGTCACACCACTCCGTCCTCCAACCTGCACGCCGGCGGCACTCTCCATGAAAGTAGACACCGTAGAAGTGCCCAAAATGGCTCCAACTGTTGTGCCGATAGCATCGGCCATGAAAGCCTCTTTCAAGCGGGGCATATTGCCTTTCTCGTCCATCAATCCGCATTGGTTGCCTACACCCACCAGCGTTCCGATGGTGTCGAAAAGATCCATGAAGAGGAGTGTGAGCACACATATCAGCATATCCATCGAGAGGATGCCACTCCATTCAAACTGACAAAAAACGGGAGCCAGACTGGGTGGCAAACTGGCAATCTTATCAATATGCGTCACGCCCATAGGTATTCCCGCAAGGGTTGTCAGCAAGATGCCGATGAGGAGCGCACCTGTCACTTTTCTCACAAGGAGGATTCCTGTCAGCAGAATACCGCCGCACGCCAGGAGCACACTCATATCGTGCATGTCTCCGAGCGCAACCAAGGTAGCTGGACTGCCGGTAATGATGCCTGCATTCTGCAGGCCTATAAAGGCAATAAACAAACCTATACCGGGAGAGATGGCACGCCTAAGTTGCAACGGCATGCACTCCACCATCTTCTGCCTTAGTCCCGTCAGGGTCAGCAAGATAAAGATCAAACCCTCTATCAGTACAGCCGTGAGTGCAAACTGCCACGTGTAGCCCATCGCCAGCACGATGGTGTAAGCGAAGAAAGCATTCAGCCCCATGCCGGGAGCCAACGCAAACGGCAGTTTGGCATAGATGGCCATCACCAATGTGGCCGCTATCGATGCCACAGCCGTTGCCGTAAAGACTGCTCCCGCATCCATTCCCGTAGCCCCCAAAATACTGGGGTTGACAGCCAATATATACGCCATCGTCAGGAAAGTTGTCACTCCGGCAAGCACCTCTTTTCTGAGGCTCATTGCGTCTTTATCGAACCCAAAAATCGTCTTTAGCATGTAATATCTTGTTTATCAATTATTATCATACATCGCCACCAATTGCTCTGCTTCTTGCCGCATTTCATCTCTCAGCCACTCCGGCTCCAGCACCTCCAATTGCGATCCGTAGGTTCTGAGTTGCTGAACAAAGTCGAACGTTGGAGCCACGAAGAACGTAAACTCCGCATACTCATCAGTCGTCACAACCTCCTTCTGCGACCTGTGCAGCGGCAACGTGCGCATGTAGGGCGCGCCTACCTTATTAATACGTACACGCACGCGCTCAGCTTCCCTATTGGTAAACACGCCATAGTAGGAAGCGAACTCCGCATCCGCATCAAAATCCTTCGGCAGACAGAATGTTGCATCCTTCGCCCGCAGGTTCACGATTCGATCAAGCGCATAGATTCGTCTCTCCTCCGGATGGTTCGACGGCCGACCATACACATACCACCTCTGCTTGAAGACCTTCAGGCAGTACGGCTCCAGAATAAAGGTCTGCGGCTCTTGCCCGAAACGATTATGCACCACCTCAAGCACCTGATTATTCCGCATCGCCTCAATAATCGTCGGAAGCAATTCCTGCCCCTCTGGTATCTGCTCCGCCAGTATTCGCGTATGCAGCTGTTGCGACTCTAATAGCGTATTGCTGACCACAAAACTATTCATCAACCACCTGCGCAATTCACCCGTGCGGATGTCTCCCTCACGCGATATCAAGTAGCGATTCGTCAATCGGTTATACACAATTTCGATACCGAAAATCTCTGCGATATCCTCCTTATGTCTCAGGAAAGTACGAGCAGGATAGACCGCCTCGTGATTCTCATTTACCGACGAGCATGCCCACTTGCGGTCGATATCCTCCTTCGATATTCCACCTGACTGACTGATGGTGTTAATTAACCACACATATCGTTGTAAAAATCTCGATTGCATAGTTTTGATTTGTTTCCCACCGCAAAATTATAAAAAATTAATGATTTTTGCAAAAAAAAGCAGAAAAAAATCATTTTTTTTATCAAAACGACATCTTTTGGCGTTTTATACTACTAATTTTGCAGCAAATTTCTAATTCAACATCAAAAATTAACCCCTAAAATTCAATTATTATGACAACAATTCAAGAGATTTTTGAAATGCGCAAAAACGGACAATTTGAACAAGCTTACGCGGCCGTGCTCCCTATGTATCGCGAACATCATGGTCACTACACAACGTTGTGTATGTTCTGGACTGCTACCGATGTGATGCGTCTTCGCATTGAAGCAGGTAAGTGCACCGAAGCCGAGCAGATGTTTGCTTCCCTCCGAAATTTATACCCTAATTTACAAGATAAAGACCGGAGTGCCGCTCGCACCCTCAACCGTCTCGCCCTCCTACTCGCTACCAAGGAGCAGGAGCTCACCAAGCTCCAGCAATATCACGCAATCTCCTCCCCGGACCAGAGGAAGTCAGGAGAGACCTTTACCTTCTCTCTACTCGATTATATGCAAGATTTTGGCATGCAGTTTTTTAGCGAAGAGGATTGGCAAACATCCGAATTCAATGGCCATCCCGTTCCCTCTTTTGCCACAAAAATAATCTCTCGAATCTTCCATGAAGTGCACAGCGGTGTATCAGCGGAGTCGCAGCGGGGTTCCAGCGGTGTTGCCGCAGACCAAAAACAGGTGGAAAAAGCACTGGCTATGGTTCGCCTTGGTCTTGACCACGATAGTCGCAACCGCCATCTGCGTCGCTATCAGGCCTGCCTGCTCTGCCTTCTTGGCAACAAGGAACAAGCCATTGCTCTCTATCGTCAGCTCACGCGCAACACCCGCGATGCGTATCTCTTCTCCGAACTGGCCTCTATGCTCGATGACCGGAACGAGCAGGCAGCTCTCCTCGCACGCGCCATCCAGTGCCAGCGAACCGAGGCCTTTGCCCAACGCGACCGCCTCACCCTTGCCTCACTCCTCAAGGATTCCTTCCCCCAGAATGCCGCCTACGAGCTCCAGAAGGTTCTGGCCCTCCGCGAATCCCTCGGTCAGCACCCCAACCGCACCATCCTCGATCTCCAGCAATCCCTTGCCGACATCGCTCCCGTTTCGGCTTCCGACCAGCACGAGTTCTACCAGCGCCTGATCAAAGCCTATACTCCCGCGGCATAAAAAACATCACTTCACCCCAACAACCATGCGTTTTAGCAACCATTAAGACCACAAAATAAGGTTCAACCTATATTTGTCTTTAATCACGTTCTGGCCTTGGAGGCATTCACCAGATACACGCCCAGGAACACCAAAAGTGCCGCCAACAGGTGGTAGATGGTGAAGCGCCCCAAGCCGAGCAATACCGACACCGTGCAGGCCACAATCGGTTGCATATAGTTGTACATGGCTATCACGGTTGGGCGGAGAATCTGTTGCGCGATGGTGGAGAGGAGGAAACTCATGAACGTACCGCCCACAACCACAAATGCCGTTTCGGCGATGGTTATGCCGCTCAGATTCGCCCACTCCACCTGGCACAAAGCGGGAATGACCAACGGAGAGATCACCACCAAAGCCGAGGTCATCATCCATTTCTGGCACGTGATGGGGTGATGCCGACTGATCACACGCTTGAAGACGGTCAGGTAGATGGCATAACTCAACTGGCCCGCTATGCACATCAGGTCGCCCAACAGCACACCACCTATACTGCCTCCGGCCGTTGCAAGAATCAGGGTAAGTGCGCCCAAACATCCTATCGCCACACCGGCCATCTTCTTGATTGTCAATGGCTCTTTCAGCACCAAGGCTGCCAGTATCATAGTGAGAATCGGCATAGTGGTGGTCATGATGCTGGCGTTGAGCGGAGAGGTGATGCTCAGGCCCACGATATAGTTGCATTGGTTGAGGACTATGGCAAAAAGTCCGGCTGCCAACAGCCAAAGCAACTCTTTGCGCGTGAGGCGGTCAAGCTGGTAATCGATGCCCGTTTGCGGCTGCCGTTCGCTATCACTTGCTTTCGTTTGCAGTCCGGTTTGCAGCTGCTCTTCACTATCACTAGCTTTCGTTTGCTGTTTGGTTTGCCTCTGCTGTTCACTATGCTCAACTTGTGCTTTTCGCTTGAGCATAGCACCATAGACGATTCCCGCCAACCAAAAGCATAGGCAACCGCCTGCCACTCGGATGCCCACCATGCTCAAGCCTCCCAATCCGTTCTGCATAGCGTCCTTGGCCAATGGAGCCATCAGCCCCCACATCGAGGCCGCCCCCGCCATGCACAAGTGTCCTTTTATGCTATTCCGTTTATCCATCATGTTTTTATATAGGCTACTTCCAGCCTAGCATACTATCTTTTTATATTTTTACTATATTGAGGTTACACTTTATTCGCCTAGATTACACATTTTTTTACAGCGATTCAAACACCTTTCGATATGCAGCCGCTTTCTTCTCCAGCTTCATCGGATACGCCCTTGAGCTGCTCGGCATCCGCCACCAAGTGAGAGGAAGTGCCTCCTGTGAGAACGACTGTCCGGAAGCGGTTTCTTCTCGCCCCTTTGAGGGAAGTTGGAGGAGTCTACTCTCTCCCACTTTCGGTATATTTACCTCGATACCCTTCTTCTCGAAGTACGCCTGTAGCTCCTCACTCGCCTTACCACCGGTTGTCACTATCGTTCTGCACTCCGGCATCTGCTCTAATAGCGCGAACACATCCGTTCCCTCTACAATCTCCAGGAAGTTATCATCCGCATTA
>JAZRYY010000032.1:0-78422 GCA_045600985.1 Paludibacteraceae bacterium | reverse complement strand
AGCAACAACATCAAGAAGCTATACTACTAACTACAGAAAAATAGCACCACTACTATACCACCAATAACAACTAACGGCAGCGAACAACGCTGCCGTTACTGTTAGTAATGCTTGTCAAGATGTACTTGTAAAGGGGCTTACGGTACGAAATTACACTTTTTATCTGTAACACACAATTTTTTGCAAAAAAAATTGCAAATATTAGTTATTTTTTGTACCTTTGCAGTCGTTTCCTTTAGAATAACCCCAAAATCAATTATTTTAATTTGAAGGTGGTCAACTTATAATTCTCAAAGATGGCATCCGCTACAACGCCATTGGCTCTGTGCTTCAATAGCTGCCCCCGCCGCCACGCTTCCATAAGATCAATTAAATATCTATAAATACAATTAGCGCGGCACCTCAATCCGTGTCGCGCTAATCTTAGATTCCTAGTCTGGCCCTTGGGTGCTTGTTTTCTATCTTCCTCCTTTTGTGTTCACTTATAATTGAACGTTCATATATAATAGAACTATTTTCCTCGTTATGCCTGCAAACTACTACTCTGAACATATTGCCTACCGCTTGGCGGAAATCCTCGATCGTATTGGTATTACCGATTACCAACTTGCGCAGATGATGGGGAAGAGCCGTAGCCAGATTTCTGCTTGGTTAAAGGGGGATGCCAATCTCACGCTCTCTACAATCCAGGCTATAGAAGAGGTGCTCGGAGAACCTCTTATTCTCATCACTTCGGATGCCAACCTCTCGTCTGCCCAATCCTCCACGGAAGCTGGCCATGCCCCATCCGTACCCTCCTCTGGTGCTGCGTGTCCTTCTGTATCATCCTCCCCAGCCAACCGTCTCGTGTCTGCAACTCCCGAGGCAGAACATGCGCCCGCTTCCAATGCCTCACGCCGCTATAGACGTCAACTCCCGAGCAAACCGAATAAATCAGTCGAATGTCAGGCCCCTACGCTTACTGCTGAGCAACGCCAATCCAAAAGGGAGCTTCCTCAGGTGTTGGCCCTTTCGGCGGCTTCGCAACAGGCGGCAGCCGAACTTGCCAATCCTGTCTTGAAAGAACTCTGGAAACTGGCTTGGAAAAAGGCTTTGCGTAACGTAGGAAAGCATGGCTCCGATACGGAGTTTGGCGGCAGATATAAGGTACCACATATCTTGCTTCATTTCGTACGAAAGTCTCTCCTCCGCGGTAAACCCCTCTCCGTCTATTACCCCGACCTCCTCACTACCTCTCCCGAAGACGTCCTCGCCTCCCTCTCCTCCCCATCATAAATCCCGCTCGCCAGCTTCTCGCTACTCTCGCCTCCCCATCGTAGTCTTGCCCTTGTCGCTCCCTAATTCTGCCCTAAGACTTTATTGAATGCTCATTGGATGCTCATTGAATGCTCATTGGGTGCTGAAAGATATAAATTATCACTAAAGTAAGAGCAATCACTTCCCTTTGAGGTGATTGCTCTCTTCTTCTGCGCAACCTGCGCAAGTCGCGCAAATTGTCCAGTTAGTTTAGTCGTTGAGTGAACCGGTAGTTGGCACATAATAAAGATACCGATATTGGTGTAGTGGCGATGGAATTTCCTGCAATTGATAAAGCGAACCTATGTGGGCAGAATAAAAAGCAGGAGGGTATGCTTACACCATTACCCTCCTGCTTTTTATTTAATAAACGAAGAGCTCGTCTATTGTGAGTTCCTTTACGGGACCAAGAGTCTTTAAGTATTCCATATCCAACTCATCCTTGTTGCCAAGAATCATATAGCGGAACTTTTGGTTGGCTATATACTCTTTCTGGAATTGAACGATGTCATCCAAAGTGAGCGTCTGCAACTCGAGATAAATGTTCTTCCTGATATCGTAATTCCTGCCCATCTTTTCCCAATTGATATAGCTCAACATCGGAAAAATACGAACGAAACGTGCTTTCTCTATCTTCGTAAGCAATGCTTTTTTAGCCGTCTCAAACCTATCAGCAGAAATAGGCATTGAGTCGCAAATGAGACGGAATGTCGAGGTGCAATCTTGTAATTTATCTGTCTGGGTTGTTGCTTCAGCAATAAAACAATATGTTTCTCCTGCATAAGAAGGCGTTGAGTAATATGCCCCTGCGTAATATGCCAAAGCTCGCGACTCTCGAATTTCTTGAAATACAACTGACCCCATAGATCCATTAAAATACTCGTTAAAAAGACTAATAATTGCTGCATCTTTCACATCGTAAAGGCTGCCTGGATTTGCATAAGCATAAAAATAGATATTGGCCGCATTGTATGGCGCAACAAGAACTTCTTGCTCTTTCACCTCCTGCTGCACATCATGATTAGGAAGTGGTGCTTTCTTTGTAGCAACCGGCAGGTTTAGTTGGTGAATCATCTGCGCCACCTCCTCCTCAGTCATTGGTCCATAATATACAACACGACGAGGATAATTTGCCAAATCCTTAATGGCCGCTATCAATTGTGTTGCTTTGATTTTTTTCATCTTGGCAGGAGTGAGGTGATCAAGCGACTCCTCGCCATATACGCCATACTGATATAGTTGATCGGCGCAAGAACCCTGATCAGTCTTAGCATCTTCATGACTCTTGATACGATCGCTAACAATATTCTTGTATACAGCAGATTTGGCTTCCTTTGCATTTAGCCACCAATCCATTGTAATCTGGCATGCCTCTGTTATATTTTCGCTGAGTCCGGAAATAGAAATATTGGATTCTTCTCCGAAAATCCCAATATAGGCATCACAGGCAAGGCTATACATCTTTGTGCTACGAGCCTCCAGTGAGTATTCTTTTGTGCCTATATAATCGATATAGGAATTCGCTAATTCCATAACATCATCTTTGTATCGCCCCTTATCAATGATGAACAGGAGTGTAGCCAATTCGTTCTCGTTATTATGTTTGTACAGCAGTTCCATTCCATCAACATCACGAATTGTAAAGTCTTTTCCTGGCGTAATGAACTGCGGTTCCAATCGCGCAGTCTCTTCTGCAACCAATTCACGAAACCTTGCACTGGATGTATCACCATTCATAACAATAGGCGATATTTCCGGTTTAGAAACCGCATTAATACTTTTATCTTCACCTTGCAATTTATAAATGCATGCATAGTGTTGCTTAAGGTATTTATTAGCGACGCGCACTACATCTTCCTTAGTAACAGCAGCTAAACGATTCTGGGCGTGCACAGTCTCTGCCCAATCCTCACGATTGATAAAACTTTCACTCATCATTTCCGCACGCAAACCGTTATATTGCAATTCTTCCATCTTCGAACGACGATAGTTATTTTGAATTGAATTAAGCAGTTCTGTTGAAAACTCCCCATTACAGAGTTTATCTATTTCTACCAACATAAGTTTGCGAACATCTTCCAACGATTGATTTTTCTTTGGGTAGCCTATTGCCAAATATTTAGAGTAGTCTTGCTCCATCCATAAATCTACAGCACAACCGAGAACACGCTGCTTTTGCTCTAAATCAATATCCCAAAGACCGCATCGACCATTTTGTAGAACTTGCGTCATGATTTCTAATGCATATCGATCTTCGTGTGATGCAGCGGGCAATTGCCAAGCCATACAAAACATTGGTGACTCCTCACCATAAATTGTGGTGTCTCTGCGAGAAAGAAGTGGCAGAACATTAGGGTAAATAGGTCTTTGTAGACTTAAGTTTGGAGTCCATGCACCAAAGTTCTCCACTATAATGTCCATTGTTTTGTCAAAGTCAAGATCGCCACTCATACATATAGCCACATTGTTGGGGCGGTAATAGGTATCATAAAAATTGTGCACATTCAAAATAGACGGATTTTTCAAGTGTTCCGGATGGCCCAATGTTGTGTGTTGACGATACGGAAGTTCAGGATAAAGCAATTTATCGATAGCACTTATTACTTTACGGAAATCATTAACCAACGAGCGGTTGTACTCCTCATAAACTGTCTCCAATTCTGTATGAAATCCTCGAAGCACAAGGTTTTGGAAACGATCAGCCTCAATCTTTGCCCAGCGGTTGAGTTCTCCTGCAGGGATTACCTCATGGTAGCAGGTTCGATCTGTGCTGGTGTAGGCATTCACTCCTGTTGCACCTATCCAGTCCATCAATTTATCAAACTCATTAGCAACAGCAATCTGACTACTGAGATAGGAGATACTATCAATCTCGTGGTAAATTGCCTTGCGATTAATGGTATCAGTCGTGAACCGATAGACTTCAAAGAGGGAATCTATTTTGCTCAAATATACGGACTCTGCTTCATAATCAAGAGTACCATACTGCTTGGTTCCTTTGAACATCATGTGCTCCAAATAGTGGGCCAAGCCCGTTGATTCTAGTGGCTCATCCATTGAACCGGCACGCACCGTAATGTAGGTTTGAATCACTGGACTCTCCTGATTTTGACTAAGATAGACGGTCAAACCATTATCCAATGTATAAATACGCGTTTGCATTGGATCTCCCTCCACTGTTTTATACGCGTACTTGGCTGTTCCAGCGTGCATGTAGAGCATACTCGCCATGGCTACCAAAGCCAGCATTACCGCTTTTTTCATTTTGTTTGTAGATTTTTGAATAATAAAATCACATCATAGTGAACTGAACCCCGAAAGTTTTTTGTCTAACTTTCGGGGTTCTGTTCACTACAGGCTCTTATTTCTTAAGGTTTTTAATGCCATAGCAAGCCGTCCATATTACCATTATGGGGATGAGGATTGTGCAGATCATTATCATAAAACTGCCACCTATATAGTGGAGCAATTTAAATGACATTGCAAGTGATGCCAAAACAAGTGTGATGATGCTGCAAATGCCATACATCTTGCATTCGTTCTTCTTCAGAACCGTTACAAGCCAGCAGATACCTGCCGCGATTGCTACTATAGCAGCACACATTAGGAGCAATCCATTATAATGCCAATGAAGAACATGAAAGCATACACCTTCTGTTAGAAGTACTGCGGCAATTGCGCTAACAATAATTGAAACTTTTTGCATTTTTTTTACCCTTTTACGTGACGGGCGCAACTTTTGAGGCCTACTCTTTATGGGATTTTCGGCATTACTCCCTTTTGCGTCCGGAGCGTGGACGATGCTTCTTTTATCTTGTCCTTTCCCGCAGGGGTTTCCCCTAAGGGGTGCCGCATATTTCAGTCCCGGAGGTGGGGAGTATAGTATATACAATATATTTTCTATGGATATGCAAGTTTAAATAGCACGGTATAAATCAGTTGCACCAAAGTGCCAAAGTTTGGTAGACTCTGTGGCCAGATTCTTGTAGAGTGAAGATGAATACACTTTGCTTAGGGCGTCTAGCATAGAGCACTCATGGTCCTCGGCATAGAATTGAGCAAGTGCCGTCATCTTGCCGGGCAGAAGCAAATACAAATTATCTTGAGTAATTTCTAAATTCATGATGACTACAATTTAATTTCTTTTGCTTCAACAAATCTAAGGTGTTTCAAAGATTCCGGTGTATGGAAAAGCAATTGGTCAATCAGCAAATATGTCTTTAGTTCAACTATCAGCGCCTGTTTATTGAGTAAACCGGCCTCGTACAAAGTAAAAGCTGCATAGACCTTGTCATTTGCTACCGGGCCATATACATAGTCGTGGGTATGGTGAAAGTCTC
This sequence comes from Paludibacteraceae bacterium, assembly GCA_045600985.1. GTDB lineage: Bacteria > Bacteroidota > Bacteroidia > Bacteroidales > Paludibacteraceae > Colicola. The sequence goes on along the minus strand of JAZRYY010000032.1, from coordinate 72,786 downwards.
GATCATTGCGATTTGCATACACAAAATCAACCCACTCCTCAGTCGGAGCATCAAACCACATACAATTAGCCTTGCGCACCTCATCCAAGTCAACTTCATACACATTGACAAATCCAATTGTTGGTTTTTGCTTGTCGTTACGATGACGCAATACCCAATCCTCCGCCTGTTGATAACTGGTTGTCGTATAGAATCCGCATCCATAGTCAAGCGTACGATTCGGTTCGCGAATCTCCGGCTGAGGGATGCGTTCAAGACTACCGTGATATAGTTTGATTATATTCATGTTAACTTGCTTTTAGGCGTTCATCAATTTCCTCCATCAGCCATTGGCTGCTTTGCGTATGTAGCACTTCGAAATTATCATTGAGATACTTCGCAATGCCCGCACGGAACAATCGCTCGGCAGATTCTTCTCCGGAAATGCCGGCATGATGTTTGTATTGCTCTATGCAGAACGAAACAAAATATGCTCTATCTAATTCTTGTTTACTCATGATCTACTTTTGCTCCATTTTACGTCCGGAGCGGAGGCGAGTATGTCTTATTCGGCAGCAAAGATACTGCTTTTTTTTGATATGCGCAAAATTTTAACCGCGAATCATGTAAATTTCTATATTTTAATGCAAAAACATCCTTACCAGTGCATCTTTGATCTTGCCGTATGGCTGATAGCGAAGGGAGAGATCAAGCCACGTGTATTTCTTTACGATAGCTTTGCTATGAGAGAATGTTTCAAAGGATTTCTTGCCGTGGTACGAACCCATACCTGAGTTGCCGACGCCGCCAAATGGCAGGTTATGTGTGGCAATATGGATGATGGTGTCGTTGACACATCCGCCTCCGAATGGCACTTGTTCCATGAAGCGCTTCTCCACGGTCTTATCGTTGGTGAAGAGATAGAGAGCTAACGGATGTGGACGATTTTGAATGAAATCGTAGGCCTCGTCTGTGTTTTGGACGGTAAGTACGGGCAAAATCGGACCAAAAATCTCTTCTTGCATCACGGCATCATCTGCCGTAACGCCATCAAGAATAGTAGGCTCAATACGCAGAGTAGCTGCGTTAGCCGTGCCGCCCATCACCACTTTCTTCGACTCAATCAACCCCAGCACACGTTGGAAGTGCTTATCGTTAATCATCTTGCCGTAGTTGTTGTTCTCTAAAATGTGCTTGCCGTACATTTTCTCCGTTTCTTCCTTGAGCAGACGAACAAACTCGTCGTGTACGGATGCTTCTACGAGTGCATAGTCGGGGGCAATACACGTCTGGCCGCAATTCAGATATTTGCCAAACACGATACGACGTGCCGCAATACGAAGGTTGGCCGTATGATCAATTACGCAAGGAGATTTGCCGCCCAATTCAAGAGTGATTGGCGTCAGATTCTCTGCAGCTTTCTGCATCACCATCTTGCCCACGTTTACACCGCCCGTGAAGAAAATATAGTCCCACTTTTGCTCCAGAAGCGATTGGTTTTCGGCACGCCCACCTCTCACAACGGTCACGTATTCTGGCTGGAAGATGCTTTCAATCATTTCTGCAATCACCCCTGATGTGGCAGGTGAGTAAGCCGAAGGCTTCAGCACTACGGTATTGCCGGCTGCAATAGCGCCAATAAGCGGCTCCAGCGAAAGCAACACAGGGTAGTTCCAGGGGCTCATGATCAACACCACGCCATATGGCTCTTGCACGATCATCGATTTGGCGGCAAAATTGGTAAGTGGAGTCGCCATGCGACGTGTCTTTGCCCAAGAGCGCAGATGTTTTTGAAAATACGAAATCTCGGCCAGCGTCAAGCCTACTTCACACATGTAGGCCTCAGATGCCGACTTGCCCAAATCCGTTTGAATGGCGTCTAACAATTGCTTTTCATAACTTTGAATGGCTGCCTTTAATTTATTAAGAGCTTCTAATCTGAACTGAATAGAGAAGGTTTCGCCCTTCTTGAAATATGCGCGTTGCGCATCTACTAATGGTTTTGCTTCCATGGACCGGGGAGTTATTTTGCTATATGGTAGATATATTTTAGTTATTTTGCTAAATGATAGATATTTTTAAGTTGCTCTGCGTCCCAAAGCACAGGCACGGGGTAGAGTGGGTTGGCCTCTTTGTTGGCCAAAGAAGCCATATGCTTGATGTCTTGCGTTTGAATTTCTGGCAGATGGTGAGGAATGTCCATCTTGTCGTTAAGTTCCTGTATCCAATGAATAAAGGCAGTCGCCACCTCCTGGTCGCTATCGTAGTGGCCTACCATCTCTGCGGTAATCACGCCAGCCTCACGAGCCAATCGAGCCAAACGTTTATAGGCACTTGCGCCATATGCGCGAAGCACGATAGGCAGAAGTACGGCGTTGGCCAAACCATGAGCCGTGCCATATAGAGCACTCAAAGAGTGAGCCACGGCGTGCACATAGCCAACGTACGATTGCGTGAAAGCGATACCGGCGCAATAAGAAGCACGCAGCATCCCTTGTCTGGCTTCGGCATCCGTACCATCCTGATAGGCGCGGAAAAGATATTGATGCACAAGACGGGTCGCTTCTATTGCCATGGCACGCGTCTCGCGGGTTGTGCTGCCTCCAATAAAAGCTTCCACGGCATGGGTGAGAGCATCCATGCCTGTCGTGGACGTGATATGCTTGGGCAATCCCGTCGTGAGGCGATAATCATGAATGGCATAATGAGGGATGAGAGGAAACGACATAATCGAATATTTCTCATGCGTCTCGCTATTGCTGATTACGGCGGCAAGAGTTGTTTCCGAACCCGTACCTGCCGTGGTAGGAATGGCAATCAGGCGAGGCAAAGGTCGCCATACGCGAAGAATACCTTTCATCTGTGGCACTTTCAGCCAGGAATTAGTGATGCGGGCGGCACAAGCCTTGGCGCAATCCATCGCGCTACCGCCACCCAAAGCAATCACGCCTTGGGCTTGCGAATTGAGATAGACGGTACGAGCCGCCTCTACGTTGTGAATCGTAGGGTTGGGAACCACGTCCTCATAAACGGCATAATGGATGTTGGCCTGCTCCAGCACGTTGGTAAGCAAATCCAGCAAACCTGCTTTCACCAAACCCTTATCCGTCACGATAAGTACGTTATTGATTTTTTCTTTTTGGAGGATGGATGGAATATCGCTGAGAGAGTTGTGCGTCTCTGGATTGCGATATGGGAAGAAGGGAATAGCGACGTGAAAGACGCTTTGAAACACCCTGCAATACAATTTTCTTACTGCGTTCATTTTGACTAATACAATGGCCTTGCTAAAGCCTGGAAAGATTAATACCGCAGTGTCAGTAGGGCTTTTGTATTAGTCCTCAAAAATTGTGCCAAACAATCAAAAGGAAGAGTCTGTAAATCTGCCCTTAGCCTTTTTTGTCTTTTGGGGAGCTCTAATTATTGCTTTTTGACTGATTCTTTGAGTCTTCCTTTATGCACTTGCTGAGAATGTAGCAGCAGAAAATAAGGCAGAAACCATTGCTCAGCAGCATGGGCAGACCGCTTTGGAAGTTCTCAATACAAAGAAGCAGACCGGAGATAGTCCAAAAGAGAATGCCCGACGTGAGGATAAACTGCATCAGGATGGAGATACCTTCCGTACGTTGCGTTTTATATACGTGCCATGCCTGGGGCACCTGGCAGATGGCCATGCAAACGCCAGCTATGGTGCTGGTAATGGTGAAAATGTCAAGTATAGTCATATGCGGAATCGCTAAATGTGGTGAAGGGAAATGATTGGAATACCCCCTAAATCGTGATAGTTTCAAACGTGTTGATTTTTTCTTTTTGATAGTCGGCCGAAACGCGGATATAGTTTTCTGTCCAGCCTTCCATCTTGCCGTCTTTGGTTCTGTGCTCCCAAAGTACTACCGCTTTTTCTCCTTTGTGCTTGGCATAGAAATCCTGCAGCTTCTGCCCGGAAATCTGCATGAGCACCTCCACGCGTCGCTTTTGTTCTTGCGGGTGTATCTTGATGAGATCCATCTCCACCATACGCGTGTTGCGGCGTTCTGAATACGGGAAAACGTGCAGCTGCTGTATGTTTAAATTGCTGATAAACTGCACATAATCGGCAAACATCTCTTCCGTCTCGCCCCGTACGCCCACCATGCAGTCTACGCCGATAAAGGCATGGGGCATCACGCGGCGGATGTGCTCTATTCGCTCGCGGAACAGGGCCGTGTCGTAGCGGCGATGCATAATCTTCAGCATCTCGTCGCTACCACTTTGCAGCGGGATATGGAAGTGTGGCGCAAAGTGTTTCGACTGTGCCACATAGTCGATAATCTCATCACTCAAAAGGTTGGGCTCGCATGAAGAAATACGTACGCGAAACTCCGCCTCTATCTGATCTAATGCCTTCACCAGATCCACGAATGTTTCGCCCGTACTGCGCCCGAAATCGCCGATATTCACGCCCGTCAACACAATCTCCTTGGCCCCTTGGCGCAAGGCTTTCTCGGCTAATGCTACGGTATCTGCAATACTGGCATTTCGGCTTCTGCCACGTGCATTAGGTATGGTGCAATACGTGCAATAGTAATCGCAACCGTCCTGCACCTTGAGGAAGCAGCGCGTCCTGTCTTCGCTTGAGAAATAGGCATGAAAGGTCGAGCCCTCAGCGCCCAATCGCGATGCCGGCGTTGCCAGATCCGTCACGTGCTGCTCGGTGGCCTCTGCCTCTTTCTTATTCTGGCTCAGTTGGGCCACTACCTCAATAATCTTCTCCTTATCGTTGGCACCAATCACGTAGTCCACGCCCTCGATGGCCGCCACTTCGCATGGCTGCAACTGGGCGTAGCAACCCGTTACGATGATGCAGGCATGCGGATGCTCGCGGTGCATGCGACGGATGAGTTGGCGTCCTTTCTGGTCTGCCACATCCGTCACAGAGCAGGTGTTGATGATGCATACGTCGGCCTCTTCGCCTGCCTTCATTTTCTCGTGTCCGGCATCTATGAGCCGCTTGCTCAATGCGCTACTTTCCGCAAAATTGAGCTTGCATCCTAATGTGTTAATTTTTATCTTCATGTAGATAGTGTCTCGCTTTATTGCGCAAAATTACTGCTTTTTTTTGGAATGTGCAAGTAAAATGTATGCTTGCATATATTTTCTTGCCATTTTAATAAAAAAATGCGGTACTTAACGAGGGTACCGAGTAAAATCACTGCTTTTTTTGGGCACGTGCAAGTTTTTGTGGAACGCAAGCGCCGGTGATGGCTGGCTTTTAGTACGCGAAGTACACGAAGGACGCGAAATTCTTTTAGACAAAAACCGAGATAAACCTTTAAAACCACATTATTGCTGTTGAGTTCGCAGTTCGTAAGTTCGCAACGCACGATTTTGAAAAGTGTAAACTTTTTCAGGAAATCGTAAAGATTTTTAGGCAAGTGTCAATTTTTTCAGGAAGAAAAATGTACTATTTTTAAGATTGGGTCACTTTTTGAGATACCGATGAGAGACTTATCTGGTACTTATGAAGGACTTATCAACACCTACATGTGGGGAAATGGGGGAAAAATGTACGAATTTTAAGATTTAGTAATTGTTGGGGGAGAACGTAAATTCTTTCCTACGGACGATCTGCTCGCTAAAGCTCGACCGTGACCGAGAATGAGACGCGAATTATCGTAAATTTAAACTTGAGAGAGGACTCTGACTACGTTGGCGTTGGGTTGACTTAGCGTTGGCATCTGGTGAAGGTAAAGGACGTTACCTAATAATTACCTAATTTGAAGTAACCCCTGTCGAAGGGATGGAGAAATCATTCAGTTGCAAGTGAGTGAATTACTAAGTGAGTGATTTGTGTAAACGGTTGATAATCAATGAGTACAGCGGATTTTTGGCGTATAATTCACAAATTTACTCAGTTTGAAGTGAGTGGCTTTTCTGGGAAAAGAGCGTGAAATCGCCTGCATCTGCAATTCAAAAGGGTAATAAAACGTAAATGACCGAGAATGAACCGTACGTAAATATGCAAAGATAGAAAAACTCCACCGACCTATCAAATGTGATGGATCGGTGGATTGGTTATATCTGCCGGAGCAGTATTGCCGGATATTATCCGGCGTAATGGACGAAACTTATTCTTCTGCTCGGCGGCCGGTGGCATCGAAGGTGCCATTATTTCACTTTGGTGCCAAGAACGGTGTAAGTGTTGCCACCACGAGTGATATACATCTGGCCATGGATGAGTTCCTTGCGTACGTTTGGAGCCGCAGTAATTTCAACGACATCGGTGACTATTTCTGGGCCATAAATAGCCGTAAGAGAAGCATCTCCCGTAAGAATTATGGTACGTGGATTGTCCAAACTGCCATCGCTCCAATGTGAAAAGCGATTACCCTGTAAAACGGCTACCGCATATACCTCAATATTTGAGCCCCGAGGACATGATAGAATATAGGGATTATTGCCTACATTAGAAAATACGCTCAAAACACAGGCTATTGATTGTGTGTTTTTAGTAATTGCATAAACGGGTCGAACAGAAGAACCAACATAACGTGAATTGTAATCAATGTCGGCATAATCTGCAGCAATCACAATATCTTTGGCAGTCTTTGAGTCCTCCTTTCGAAGCGAAGAGGACCAGTAGTAACCATATGTTCCGATGTAGAAATCTGTGTTGGTTTTAGCGCCTGCGGCTGGTAGAAATATGCTATTGCCATTTATAGCACTTACTTGGAATCCATTGACGCCATTCATACTAGTCCACGTCCATGTACATGAGTCTTTCAATTCTTGCCAATCTGCTTCTGTTGGCATGCGCCAAGTTTCGTTCCACGCTCTCGTTGCTGCATCATCTGAAGGAACAAGAACAGTTTCATTATCTCCAATAAAGACTCCATTATTGTACCAACAAGCAGACGTTTGTCCGTCTGGATAAGTGTATTTATTTATCTGATTGGCTGATGATTGATTGGGTGCTATCCAAAGGTAAGAAGCCCAATTAAATATGGTTTTAGGCACCGTTTCACCCCATGCATAATAATCTCCGTAAGCTTCAGGAGCGGCTGCGCCAATATTCATATTAGCCCAACTTACTCTTAGCCCAAGATCTACTATTTGCACATTAGTTGGAACGTTCCCAATACTACAGTCGTCATACACATTCAACGTGAAATTAGTTTGATAGCATGCTGTAAGAGATATATTGTCATTCATAGTAATAGTTCGTGTGGGAGCCGTTGCGCCATCCGACCAGCGAATGAATCGGCTTCCGGAAAGGCTTTCTTCTGCAGTAATAGTAATATCTTGTCCTATTGAGCAAATATATTCGTTGGCAACATTACTTCCTTCTGCATACAAAGTAAGAATAACACTATTGCTTGAAGAAACATCACATACCGGGCGGACAGAACGACCATAGTAACGATAGTTAGTTAAAAGATATAGATCACTTGAAGTGAAATGCAAATCGTATGCATCATGTGAGAAGTTCTCATCAATCACTGATGACCAATAAAACCCTTCAGTTCCAACAGTCATCATCCATGATCCACGCCAATATCCTGCTGCTGGTAAAAATATACTATTTCCATTTGGTGCTGTGACAAGATATCCGTTTATTCCATTCTGAGTGCTCCAAGTCCAGTTGCACATGGTCATAAGTTCATTCCACTCTGCTTTGGTTGGCAGACGCCAAGATTCTCCCCAATTTTGTGTTGCTGCATCATCAGATGGTTCAATAATGCTCTTTGCTCCCCAATGCCTATATTTTTTATATGAGAATCCATTATCATTTGTGTCAAAATAGTTATCTTCATAATATCTTGGTTTTGTGATAGTCTCTCCCCATGCATAATAGTTTCCATATTCCTCAGGAACAGTAGCACCAAGGTTACATGTTGCCCACTTAACAGAAAGTCCAAGGTTTACCCAATCGTAGCCTTGCTCTGTTCCCGAAATGCGTAAATCTTCTTTTCTGCCATTCTTATTATAGTCATCCGATACTGTTACATGGGCTGTCTGAGCCCAGACTGAAGCTCCTACCAGGAATAAGGCGAGCATTAAAAGTTTCTTTTTCATATATCTTTTTTCTGGTTTGTGTTTCTTCTATACCTGCAAAAAAAGCAGGTCCGATGTTTCTCGTCCTGCTTATCTAGGCTGTGGAAGATGCCCTTTGTGGTAGAACGAGCAACTCCAGACCTGCCGGTATATGAATCTATCCACAACTATACACCATACCCATATACGGATACAGCAATAATATGCGACTATTATCACATACACGGCATCGTTCGTTGCTTCGTCTTGACCACAAATCTAAACTTCCACATTCAGATAAGCCAAGAACAAAGCGTCACAAATGACGCCATTTTATTATGTCTCCCGGTGTTTTACGTCTCCGGCGGGTGCACACTTGCACCCAAGACGGCTTGCTCGCATTCAGCATCAAGTTCGCAAAGACTGACTCAAAGAGTCATTAGAGCGACTTGAGCCTCCGCTCTCCCCATCACAAATATGAAATTTGCGCCGGGGACCCCAATAGGACGTCCGCAAGCGGGACGATTATTTTATTTCAGCGAATTGATAATATGCAGACAGATTGCCGTATCTTCTATCAAGGAGAAGGCAAACCAACGTTTACCCAAATCTTTTAGAGATGCGCCAAAATGATAAACCTTATCATCTATAATCAACCAACGGTCATGACTTTTCTCAAACGTATGTAATTGACAAGGTGAATTTGGGTATTGAAGTGCAAACTTCGCAAAATCCTCCTTCAACGTGGCAGTTTGGTGTATACGCTTAACATAGCAATCTATTGTTGCCGTAGGTGCCATGTCGTGAAAGAGATGAAGAATCCCGGCATCAATATAATCATCAACAAGGATAATTCGCATTTGCGCATCCCTCGTTAGATTCTCCAACAAAACACGTGCATCAAACATTTGATTATCGAAGAAAACACCGGTTTTTATTTGATCTGGCTTTGGGAAGGCAGATAACGTTTCTTCCACGTGCTGTACTTGAAGCATTAGTTGCTGGTGCGATTGTTCGAGGTTGGAAAGGCGCAACAGAACTGGAGCATTTTCTCTAAGGTAATTGCGCATGGCGTAGAAGGCATCCATGATGCGTACGCTGATTTCTGCAGCCATATCTCCTTTGAGCACCGTAGCCAACATATTTGCACCTTGTTCTGTAAAAACCAGTGGACACTTTTTGATGTTCTGACCGCGTTTCAATATCACACCATGTGACATTGAAGTGCTCCCGCTGTTCAAAGTCACATCTTGTGACATTGAACTCTCATTGATAAATGCGGCAAGAGAGTCTGTTTCCTCGCGAGTCAATTGAAAAACAAAACGCTCAGGGAACTTAATAGGATTGCGCTTGACCGCCTGATTTACAGCACGTGTTTCCAACATATATAAACGCGCAATATCTTTATCCAACATAACATACTGCTCGCGGATAAAAATGATGCGTGATGCAATGGGATTTTGCGTAACTGGCAAATTGTTCATTTTTTATTTATCAATAGTTTTAATCGAGATGAGGAGATTTTGCGGTGCAAAATTACATTTTTTTTTTTGATATGTGCAAATATTGCGATAAAAAAAGCGATTTTAGGGATGGAAATAAAGAAAAGCGGTTGCAAGCAGCACCGAAATGATGCGTTTGCAACCGCTTATTTTGCGTTGCCCAAAAGACCACAACGGCTCGGCAAATATATTATTGAAGCAGAGCTTGCACGGCAAGTACGAGGAACATATAATGCGAACTGCCGCCGCCAAGTACGTACTCGGTTTGTTGCCAAAGATAAGGGAAAACGAGCAACTCGGGGAAGTCGGGACGGATGAGTGCCGTACCGCTGACTACGCCGCCGGGAATGTAGCTCCATTCTGCTCGGTTCAAACCATAGCCCACAATGGTGGACTCGGTGCCTACGCCTCCAGCAAACGAGCTTCTGTTAAGGCCCGGATGACAACCAAGAATAAAGGAGAGAGCGTTGCAGATCGGCTCTTTAGGGAAAAGGTCGGGGTAGGCGACGGCAAGGAAATAGTTCTCATAACCAAAACGCTGAATGTCCCAGCCCGCACCCCAAATGGATGGACGATAAGGCACGCCATAAGGTGTTTCTTGCATGACGGATTGCAGATGCTGGCTATAGGTTTCTAGCGCATTTCTGTATGTCTTGAGCCAGCGCTTGACGCGCTTATCTTTGCTGCCGCTTAAGAGAGGTGCTACGCGAGCAAGAGTAGCCAGATTAGTGGTAGGGAAAGAGAGCTGATCGTTGAAAATAGAGCGCTCCGGAGCCAACATGTCAGTTTCGGCGGCAAGGATATGGTTGAGATACGTCTGTTCACGGGTGGTGATGTACAATTCGGCTGCGGCTTGCAGACGTTGACGGCTGGCATTTGGTGCCGTTTGCAGACTATCGAACAGAGCACGAGAGATGGTGAGGCACTCTTGGCTCAGGTCTGGGTTGTACTGTTTTAAAGCACGGCTGGTAGCTGCCAAAGCGGCGGCGGTACTGAGTTCGCGTCCGGGGTTCACTTCGGTATAGACCCAGCGGTCGTCATCATTACCAGGCACGCCATCTGTCATGGCTGCTGCATCTCCCAAAAGCACGTATTGGCGCAGGTGGCTGCAGATGATGCCACGATATAGTCGGCCGAGTGCTTTATAGCCGCCCACTACGCTCAGAGCACCATGCTCAATCTGCTGCAGCACGTCGTTCTTGCCGTCCGGCTGATGAATCTCCACAAGATGCTGAGCTTGGTCGATAGTTGTTGCGTCTATTTCCGGGTGGAACTGCTCGTAAGCCATGGCAAGAATATAGCATTCGCCTGCCTGCGATTCAATACGCAGATCGAAATCACCGGCGTCGTGCCAACCGCCGCAGTTGAGTCCCTCAACGAAATCACCTGCATGATGGTGGGTATGATTATCGGGGGCCTGATCGTAGCCATCAAAAAGATTGCCCGGTTGCGCCATCTGGGCATCGTCCATGTGGCACATGTCGTGCCATACCTTATATTTTTCGTTCACGCGCATATGGCACATCTGCACGGGGAGGAAATATTCAATTACTGGCTGCCATACGCCGCGATCAAGTACGTTTTCATCGATTCGGAAGATGGCAGAACGGCTGTTTCCATACTCCATCTGATAGAGACCCGGTTGGCTGATAGACGAGAAATCAATCAAGTCGTATCGGTAGCGGAGGAACGTGCCCTCCCATTTTTTCACGTTCACTGGCCCAACTTCCTCTTCGCCGTCGGAAGTAAAGCGAATGAGGCGAGCGGGCAGCAGATCGTTGTCGCGCAAATCGCGTTCCACAACTGCCACTTTGGTTTGATGAGGCAGGTAGCCTACTTGATTAACCTGCACTACCGGTTGGTAGCGCCAACCCTCTGTGACGCATGGCTCAATATACCAATCTACAGCGCCTGACGTTTTGCCGGCTGCTATGGTTGAGCGAAGCACGAACCAACCATTATTGTGGTTCATGCGTCCATCATATAAGGCAAGCTCTTCTGAAAGGGATGTCACTTTGAAGCACTTGGACGGGTTGTTGGGGCACGACACAAACTGATGGCCGACAGCATATGGCGCAGCAATCACCTCATCGGCTGCCAGCGGACTATAACCATTTGAGCGCATTCGCTCCATGCTGATGGTGGGCTTTCCTGCCGGCGTGTAGTCGCCTACGGAAGCGTCCAGATAGCTGGCTTGCTGCAGCACAGGACCATTCGGCTGACGGGGATAGATGCCCGATTGGCTATCCATTATCCATGGTTCGCCAAAGGCTTCACCGGGGAAAATTTCCAGATTGAACCCCACTCGTCCAACCAGCGCATCAGGAATGGGTTGGTCCAAATCAACCATCACGCGAAAACCTTTTCCCTCCGGCGCCAAACGTACGTGATAAGTGAGCTGCATGTCGGGATACACCATAGGATTGAACCCCGTGAGATGTCGGGATGAATCGGGAAAACAGAGCGTGGTGACAATGGCAGAGTCGGAAACCAAACGTGCCAGTTGTTTCGGCACGGGTTGCCATTGACCGGGTGTGGGCTCCAAACGTAAATCGCCATTTGTAGCAATGCGATGTCCGTTCATCAAAAGCGAGATGCCACCTTGGTGACCTTCGGGGTAGAAATCGCTGAAAGCCATCACATCGGTGCCTTCGCAACGGAAATAATCGTGCTGGACGAGTTGAAAACGTGCTGACGAAAGGTCAGTCGAGAAGGATGTTTGTGCAAGCAGGCAGCAAAGCGCAAGAGCCAGTAGGCGTAGAGATACGTGTTTCATGAAAGAGATTTTTTTTTGTAGAAAAGCACCTACAAAAATAATACCAAACTGCGTCATTTTTTGCAATTTTGTGTTGAAAAAAAGTAGCCCCCAGTTAGGAAACTGAGGACTACTTATATAATATAATAAGGTGTGGCTTAGCCGAGCATGGTGAGCAATACACCAGCAGCAACGGCTGAACCAATCACACCTGCTACGTTTGGACCCATAGCGTGCATGAGGAGGAAGTTGCTTGGATTCTCCTCCTGACCAACGGTCTGAGATACACGAGCAGCCATAGGTACGGCTGATACGCCAGCAGAACCGATGAGCGGATTGATCTTCTCCTTCATGAAGAGGTTCATGAGTTTAGCGAGGAGCACACCACCTGCGGTACCCATACCGAAGGCAACGATACCCATCGAAAGAATCATGATGGTCTTCAGATTGAGGAACGAAGCACCCGTAGCAGTTGCACCTACAGAAAGACCCAAGAAGATAACGACGATGTTCATGAGCTCGTTCTGAGCTGTCTTGCTCAAACGGTCAACTACGCCGCACTCCTTCATCAGGTTACCGAGCATCAAGCAGCCAATCAATGGCGCAGCGTCTGGCAAGATAAGTGCCACAACAGCGGTAATGATAACTGGGAAGACAATCTTCTCGGTTTTTGATACGGAACGCAACTGACCCATCTTAATGGCGCGCTCTTTCTTGGTGGTAAGCGCACGCATGATAGGTGGCTGAATAACTGGCACCAATGCCATGTAGCTATACGCAGCAATTGCGATAGGGCCGAGCAAGTGAGGAGCCAATTTAGAGGTCAAGAAGATAGAGGTAGGACCGTCGGCACCACCGATGATGCCGATTGAACCAGCCTCAGCAGGATCGAAGCCCATAGCGTTAGCGCAGAGGAAGGTAACGAAAATACCAATCTGAGCAGCAGCGCCGAGAATGAGCGATTTAGGGTTGGAGATGAGCGGACCAAAGTCGGTCATTGCACCTACGCCGATGAAGATCAAGCAAGGATAAACGCCTGCCTTCACACCGATGTAGAGCACGTCCAACAAACCTGCGTGCTTCAAAATAGCGCCATAAGAATGGTAGGTTGCAGGATTGCTTTCGTCGAGGAAAGCAGCCCACAAATCGCTATGGTACATCTCTGCACCTGGCAGGTTGGTCAGCAACATTCCGAACGCGATGGGGAGCAACAGAAGTGGCTCATATTTCTTGCCAATGGCCAAGTAGAGGAGGAAGAAGCTCAAAAGGAGCATCAATCCCTGCTGCCAGTCCATCTGCATGAAACCCATGTTCAGGAAAAAGTCTTTAATATCCATACTTTAAGTTTAAAGTGTGAAAAGTTTCAATGTTTCAAGTGGAAATTAACCAAGAACTACGAGGAGGTCGTCCTGCATAACGGTTTGACCTGCAGCTACAGCGACCTGAGCTACGGTGCCATCCTGCTCTGCAAGGATAGGATTCTCCATCTTCATTGACTCGAGGATAAGGAGGGTGTCGCCCTTCTTAACAGCCTGACCAGCAGCTACGTTAACCTTCACTACAGAACCAGGAAGTGGGCTCTTAACCTGTACGCCACCGGCTACAGGAGCAGGTGCTGCCTTTGGAGCTGCAGGAGCAGCAGGAGCTGGAGCTGCCTTTGGTGCTGCTGGTGCAGCCACAGGAGCTGCTTTAGGAGCTGCTACTGGAGCAACTGGCTTTTCGGTTTCTACGGTGTATTTCTTACCATTGACAGTTACCTCGGTGAGACCTGCCTCGATTTCTTCAACTGCGCACTTATATTCTGCGCCATTGATCTTGAATGAAAATTCTTTCATATCTTTTGTGTTTATTTTAGTAATTAAAACGTGTGGTTTGTTAAAAACCGGCATTGTTCATGCCAAACGATTTGTTATTCCATGCTGTAGGCTTAGCCTCCATGGTCAGCACGGTTTGTGCGATATCATGCGCGTGGTTGAAGTAAAGGTGCAAAGCCATCGCTACTGCCACCTTATCGTCATCACTCGCCTCGCTGAGTGCCATTGCGATTGCAGCCATCGTGCCCTCGTCGGTTGGAACAGGAGAAACTTTCGTTTCTGCTTTCTTTGCGGGAGCGGCAGCCTTCTCGGCCTTAGGCGCCTTTGGAGCGGAGATCTTCTGCATAATCATGCCAAATAATTGGAGCACGAAAATGAGGAAAATCAGCAGCACCAATACGATACCAAAACCAAGACCGGTTACAATCCATGTTTCAGCGGTTACTGCAAGAAGCATATTCATAATTGTAAATGTTTAAAAGTTTAAAAATTACAGAGGAATATTTGAGTGCTTCTTGAGTGGGTTCGTCAAGCGCTTCGTTTGAAGCTGCTCGAAGGCCTTGATGATGCGCTTACGAGTGTCGCGTGGCTCAATAACATCGTCGATGTAGCCACGGTTAGCAGCCTGATATGGAGAAGCGAACTTATCCTTATACTCAGCTTCCTTCTCAGCAATGAATGCCTTGCGCTCTGCTGGGTCTTCAATAGCCTTGATAGCTTTTGCGTGAAGCACGCCTACTGCACCTGATGCACCCATAACGGCGATCTCAGCGTTTGGCCAACTATAGCAGAAGTCACCACGGAGCTGCTTGCAGCTCATCACGATGTGTGAACCACCATAAGACTTACGAACAGTGATAGTTACCTTTGGCACGGTAGCTTCGCCGAAAGCAAACATCAGTTTTGCTCCGTGATCGATAATGCCGGCATACTCCTGACCGGTACCGCAGAGGAAACCAGGAACGTCAACGAGGGTAAGAATCTGGATGTTAAATGCGTCGCAGAAACGTACGAAGCGGGCAGCCTTGCGAGAAGCGTCGCAGTCGAGCACACCTGCAATCCAGCTTGGCTGGTTGGCGATGATACCGGTTGAGCGACCGTTGAAACGTGCAAAACCGCAGATGATATTCTTTGCGTAATCTTTCTGAACCTCCATGAAGTCGCCATTATCAACGATGAGGTTGATGATGTCCTTCATGTTGTATGGTTTGTTTGGATCAGCAGGCACGAGGTCGTTCAGTGCATCTTCCTGACGGTTGATGTCGTCGGTGCACTCTACGCGTGGAGCCTCTTCCATGTTGTTCTGAGGAATGAAAGAAACGAGACGACGAACCTCTGCGAGAGCCTCATCCTCCGTAGCTGCTACGAAGTGGGTTACGCCTGATTTGGTTGCGTGAACCTTTGCGCCACCCAGCTGCTCTACGGTTACGTCCTCACCCGTTACTGACTTCACTACCTTTGGACCGGTGATGAACATGTATGAGTTCTGCTCGGTCATCATGATGAAGTCGGTCAATGCTGGAGAGTAAACGGCACCACCAGCGCAAGGGCCAAAGATTACAGAAATCTGTGGAACAACGCCAGAGGCGAGGATGTTACGCTCGAAAATCTCAGCATAACCTGCCAATGCGCAAGCACCTTCCTGAATACGTGCACCACCTGAATCGTTCAGGCCAATGATAGGAGCACCAAGCTTCATGCCGAGGTCCATCACGTGGCAGATCTTCTGTGCCATGGTCTCAGAAAGAGAACCACCGATAACGGTTGCGTCTTGAGCGAACACGAATACGAGACGACCGTCAATAGTACCTGAACCTACAGCAACGCCGTCGCCGAGGAACACTTTCTTTTCCATGCCGAAGTCATGGCAACGATGAGTGAGGAACATGTCCACTTCCTCAAAGCTGCCTTCGTCCAGCAGTTTTACGATGCGCTCACGAGCAGTATAAGCACCCTTTGCGTGATGCTTCTCTACGGCAGCAGCGCCGCCACCTGCGAGAGCTTTCTCGCGGTTCTCAATGAGCTTTTGAAGTTTTTCGTTATTTGTAGCCATATCTGATTATATATGAATTTGTATCATTTCAAAAATGTACTTTTTTTAAGATTCGAGCCTGTCAGGCAGCCCTCGTGATACTCTCGTCCAACTCTCGTGCAACTCTCGTGGAACACTCGTACACGAGCAGAGGAACGAAAAAAGTACTTTTTTTAAGATTTCTCTGCTTACTTAGGTTGCTGGCAGAGCTCGGTCAAAACACCCTTGGTTGATTTTGGATGAAGGAAAGCAATCATCAGGTTCTCAGCGCCCTTACGTGGAGCCTTGTCGATCAAAGCGATACCTGCAGCTTCAGCCTCTTTCAAAGCCTCTTCTACGCTCTCAACGTTGAATGCTACGTGGTGTACACCGCCGCGGCCACCGTTCTTCTCGATGAACTTTGCAATAGTAGACTCTTCGCAGGTTGGCTCGAGTAACTCAATCTTAACTTCACCTACCTTAAAGAAGGCGGTACGTACTTTCTGGTCAGCTACCTCTTCAATTGAGTAGCACTTCTTACCGGTCAAAAACTCGAAGAAAGGCATTGCCTCTTCCAACGATGGTACTGCGATACCAAGGTGTTCAATGTGTGTTGGATTCATAATAAAATAGAATTTTATATTGTTAATTGTTGTTTATTTTTTGCAAAAATCGTAAAATCGCCACAAAATTACTGCTTTTTTTTTATATACGCAAGAAAAATGCATATTTTATTTAAAATAAATTTTAAACGCTTGCTCAATTTGCTGAATTTTTATATCTTTGCATCAAATTTGGGTAACTATGCGTACATTTCGACTATTATTCATACTCCTGCTGCTTGGCATTGCCACTCTGGAAACGATGGCTACCAAGCGGGCGCTCGTGATAGGAATAGGTGCTTATCCGGCTGAGACGGGCTGGCAGGCCATTCATGGCGATGTCGATGTGGCAATTGCCGTGGATTATCTGCAGCAGGCCGGTTTTGAATCCGCTCATATCGCCACGCTGCTCAACGAGCAGGCCACCTATCAGGGCATCCAAAATGCGTTTCAATCTCTTATCACCCAGGCCGGAAATGGCGATCTGATTTACGTTCATTTCTCGGGTCACGGCCAACGAATCACCGATGTGGACGGCGACGAAGCCATTCGCAATCCCAAGCGTGCCGGCTATGATGAGGCCTGGATTCCTTTCGACGCACATGCGGTCTATAAAGAAGGTGTTTATGAGGGCGAACATCACCTCGTGGATGACGAAATCAACGGCTATTTGGCTTCCCTTCGCGGCCGGATTGGTGATGAAGGACGCATTATAGTCGTAGCTGACGCATGCCATAGCGAGGGCTTCTCACGTGCTGCGGAGGAGGCACCCGTCTGCCGCGGATTGGCCAGTGATTTTGTGATTCCTGAAGATAAACTCAAGCCCACAACCGACCAGCCGTCCTACGAAATCACGTGGATTGCTATCAGTGCCTGCCGTTCGTTCCAGTCCAATTTTGAATACAAGAACACGCAAGGTGCTCTCACCTCGGCCATCGCCGCTCAGGCTGACAAACTCACCACGGCCACGGTGGATGAGATCTTCAAATCAATCAAACCTTTCTACACGGCCAACGAGATTGGCAAAGGCTACTACACTCCTACGCCTACGCTCGAGTGCCCCGCCGAACAGAAACAGCAACCATTTTTCCCCTAAATAGATGAAACGTTCACTTTTTATACTTCTCATCCTTTTCTCTTACTGCAGCATGCAGGCCGCAGAAGCCGTCAGACCCCGTCCAAAGATGGAGTTTGAAACTATTCTCTATATTGATTCAACTGCCGTAGGCCAGGCTCCTGCCTCGCGTGGCGCTTTCTCCGATGCCATCAAATCGGCTGGCGTGGCTGCATTATCGGGTTCCGTAACGGGTGTCGTGTCGGCCCTGGTCTCCTTTGGCGTGGATGCACTCACGTATGTGGCCACTATCCGCAAGCGCATGCGCAAGAATTGGGAAGAAACCATCCAAAAGGAAAATGCCTTCACTGCGAAGTTCAGTACGGTCACGCAAATCAATGATTTCTATAATAAACCTTCACAACGAGGGGCTTTGGATCCGCAGGGTATGCAGTTCAATGGCATAGCTTGTCGCCAGATCGCTGTGGAAGATGGTGTGCGTGATACCTCCCTCTTCCTGGCTGTGCATCTTGATCCTGATAAGAAAGAGAATATCTGGAATCATTCCAAGTTCAATCTGGTGGTGGATACGCTTCGTTTCAATCCGTTTGCGTCCAATCTGCCCAACACAACCCTCTCCATCAACTACGATTTTAAGGAGCGCCCACGCCTTGCCGTGGACTTCACCATACGCATCTTTGCTTCGTGGTACGCCGAGAATCTTACCCTCCATCAGAATCAGCAATTGGGCACGTTCAACATCCACGTTGATATTGATTCTACCTCACTCGAGAAGGGCCGCTACAACTACGTCCGCAGCGAGATTCTCGATGCCAAGGCCGAGGCGGAAGCCTACGACGAACCTTATACGGGGCTGCCGCTTATTGCATGTGCCGGCGAGAGTTTTATTGTGCCACGTTCCTTCATGCCATGCGAAGAGGGTAGTGTGCTTCATAATCAATGGGGCACGGGCGAGTACAAGATTGAAATTGAGATGAACGAAACCTGCGAGATCAGCGATCAGATGAAGCAGGAGTGGATCAAGGACTACCGTCGCCATCGCAAACTCGCCAAAGAGATGGGCGTTCCCGTGGATAATCCATGGAATTATTTTGTGACACAACGATGGGATGAAACGAGCCAGGAGATGGTCACCACCATCACCAAGGAGGCTACCACGCCTCTCATTAACAGTTTCGGAAAAGCTATCAATACCACCCTCACCAAGTGATGCAATATCGATTCCTCCCTCTGTTGATTCTTTGCTGTTGGCTGCACCCCTTGTGTGCGCAGGATGAAATCCGGGCGCAACTCAACGAGCAGCGTCAGTTGCTGGCACAGTATGCCAGCGACAGCCTTAATACGGCCACGCTCTATAATAATATGGGCGTTATGTTCCACTCCCTCCAGCAGTATGATTCTTCGGAGTATTACCATCTGCAAGCACTTGCCATTCGTGAGCGCCTCTTTGATGTGCAGCACCCCGATTATCAGCAGAGCACGGCTAATCTGGCAGCTATGTATAGTGCTTCGGGGCAATATCAGAAACTGATTGATTTCTGCCAACAGCGGGGAGATTCGCTCAATCTCAATTATATCCACGCCCTTCATCAGCAGGCCGCCGATCAATATCAGCAGGCCGATTATGAGGCCGCCACCAGCAAGATGCACATGGTGCTTCGGCTTCGCGAGCAGGCCCAGGGTACTGCGCACCCCGACTACGCCGCGTCTCTCAATCTTCTCGCCCTTTTGGCTCAGGAGCAAAACCACTATACCGAAGCCGAACAGCTTTATCAGCAGACGCTTCGCATCCAGAAAGAGACGCTCGGCAAGCGCCATCCTGATTATATTTCCACGCTCAATAATCTTTCCACGCTCTATTATCAGTTGGGCGATTATGCCTCTGCCGAACCTCTCATGCAGGAGGCCCTCGCTTTCCGCAAACGCGAGTTCGGCCCGTATAGCCAAGAGTATGCGTCCAGCCTCAATCAGATGGCGGCTCTCTATCATGCTTTGGGCGATTACGTGTCGGCCGTTAAGGTGGCGCAGCAGTCGCTCGCTATCATTGAGCACGACCGGGGTAGAGATAATGTGGATTACGCGCGTGGATTGGGTAATCTGGGAGAAATATATAAGACGATGGGCGAGTATGAGAAGGCTGAACCTATGCTCATAGAGGCCTGCGAGCGCACGCGGAACGCGTTGGGTAATGGCCACCCCGATTATGCCCTGTGCCTTAATAATCTGGCTGCACTCTATGAAGCCATAGGCGATTTCGATTCGGCTAAACCTCTCCTCCATGAGGTGCTTTGGATTAAGAAGCAAACTGTGGGAACGCACCATATCGATTATGCCCTTGCCCTCCAGAATATGGCCACTATCCTTGCCTCCTTGGGCAATCTGGCGGAGGCAGAACCGCTCTATCGTGAGGCTACCGAGGTGAGCCGGGAGATCTATGGTGCCGCGCATCCCGAGCATGCTTTTAATCTCAATAATTTGGCCACGCTGCTCATCAAAATGGAGCGATACGACGAGGCTGAACCCCTCATTCTCGAGGCTTTGGAGATACGCAAAAACGCTTTGGGCGAAACGCACCCCGATTATGCCATGTCTATCAATAATATGGCTGTGCTCTATTGCAATCGCCAGGATTATGTCACGGCTGAGAAATGGCAAAAAAAGGCGTTGGCTATCTATCATCGCTATCAGGGCCGACTCATGCAGGGCTATTCGCAGGTACTCTATAATCTGGGCACGATATATTACCTCCAGGATAAAATGGAGGAGGCCGCGGTGCTCTATCGAAAGGTGTTTGAAATCAACCAGCAGGAGGCGCAGAAGATGTTCTGCTTTATGTCGGAGCGTCAGCGAGATCTCTATTGGGCACAAAACAACGTGCAGGCGGAGGTCGCTTATCCTACATTGGCATATAAGTATCGACCCAATAAACCCGAAATCTCCGCGTTTGCATATGATAACGAACTTTATCTGAAAGGCTTGCTGCTCAATACCACCATGCAGGTCCAAAATGCGATTGCGCATAGCGGAGATAGTGTGCTTACGCGCACCTTCCAGCATCTCAAGGCAGTGAAGGAGCAGATTATTCATCTCCAGCAGCAGTCGTCGCCGGCTCTCTCGCGATTGGATAGTTTGCAGCGGGTGGCTGAACGTTTGGATAAGCAGTTGGTGCAGGGCAGTCAGCTCTATCGCCAGGCACAGCAGTCTTTGCGCGTGGATTGGCAGCAGGTACGTTCTGCCCTCCGCGAGCACGACGTCGCTATTGAGTTCTCATCCTTCTGGATGAACGTCAACGGAGCCATGGAAAAGCGCAATGTGGCCCTTCTCCTGCGCCCCACGAGTGCCTTCCCGCTTTATATTGATCTTGGCAGAGAGGATGATATGGCGGCACATCTCAGTTCCAGCCCGGGAGATACCTACGATGAAGAGAATGGTGCTGCCCTCTTTGAACAGATCTGGAAACCTGTTCTCCCGTATCTTATGCCGGGGGATACTATCTATTTCGCGCCGGCGGGCATCCTCCATCAACTCAATCTGGCGGCCCTTCCTGCCGCTGATGATCAGGTTATGGGCGATCTGTACACCCTCCATCGTATCTCTTCCACCCGCAATCTCGCCATCCGTCAGCAGGCACCTTCCCGCGCAATCGGCTCGCAGGCCGTACTCTTTGGAGGTATTGATTATGCCCAAGGCAATATACCTTATCTGCAGGGAACGCTGCACGAAGTGCAGGATATTCAGGCGCAACTGCTGCAGGTGAATAAATCTGTTTCTTTATTCACGGGCAGGCAGGCCAGCGAGGAGGCTTTCAAGGCTCTCGGCGGGCAGACTTGCGATCTCTTGCATATCGCTACGCATGGATTCTTCTATGCCAATGATAATCTCGCACAATTGGATTATTTCCGCCATCAATGGCAGGTGATTGGAGATAATGATGCCTCCACCCAGGTCGACCCTCTCATGCGAGCCGGACTCATGATGGCGAACGCCAATATCGCATGGTCCAATGCTGCCAATCAGGCTGCACAAGTGGGGGAGGCTAACCTCTTGGAATCTGCACAGGATGGTATTCTTACGGCCAAGGAGATTGCACTTGTTGATCTCTCTGGAACCCAATTGGTGGTGATGTCTGCTTGCGAAACGGGACGTGGTGAAATCACCAGCGAAGGCGTTTTCGGCCTCCAGCGTGCCTTTAAGCAGGCCGGTGCCAACACGCTCATTATGAGTCTTTGGAAGGTCAATGATCATGCCACCGCCCTCATGATGACCACTTTCTATGAACATCTGCTCGCGGGCTTATCCCCCCGTCTTGCCTTCCGTCAGGCTCAGCAAACCGTCCGCGAAGAATTCCCCGAACCCTACTTTTGGGCCGCCTTCATCCTCATCGATTAGAAATCTTCTCTCAAATCTGGCTCAATAAAGACAAGGGTATAGGGTAGTAACGTAGCAATTAGGTAACGTCTCTTAGGCCCCTCTCCTTGGGTAACTCTTGTGTCACTCTTGAGCTATTCTTGAATCGAGCACTTGCAGTTATCGCTCCTCAAATGCTCGCTGGAGCAAATATGTGTCCGGACACTGTCCGTTGTCCTTTTGCCCGCAATCCCCTTTATTTCCTGGGAAGCGGACATCCGGACACCTGTCCGGAAGTGTCCGCTTCTGTCCTAATTCCCGCTTTCCCGCTTTCTCGCTTTCCCGTTTTCGTGCTTTAACGATTTTACGATTTTTTTGGCACGAATGTTGCGTATATCAAAAAAAAGCATTATCTTTGCACCCGCAAAGGTTTGATACGTTTGCCCCCGACCATTATTCAGAACACCCCTTGATATCATGCGTAAACTCATTTTTGCTCTCACATTTTTCCTCTTAACGGCCTTCCATGTGGTTGCTTTCGCTATTCCACAGCCGGTGGGAACGCTCCATCGTGACACGATTCTTGGTGTGCCTTGCCAGATTTATTTGCCGCATAATTATGCCAAGCGAATCAATCCGGAAAAGCGTGGTTTCCCATGCCTCTATCTACAGCACGGTATGTTTGGCTGCGAAGATGATTGGTCACGCAGCGGCCACCTCTTGCAATGGATCGACTCTCTCAATCGCGAGGAAATGATTGCGGAGATGATTATCGTGATGCCGGATAATTTCTTGGGCTCTATTCCTCCTGAAGAACGGGCCGAACTGATGGCGCGACCCAACGTGACGCCGGATGGCAAGCCCTTTGAGGACAAACCATATGGTCAGCACCATCGCAAACTCACGAAAGATCAGGAGATGGCGTATGAGATGTCGGGCTATTGGGAGGCACATTTCCCTCAGTTCATGACCGAGGTGGAACGCAAATATTGGATTGATACGCGCTCCAAGCACCGCGCCATCGCAGGTCTCTCCATGGGCGGATTCCATTCCATGCAGGTAAGCCATTTCATCACGGGAGAGTTTGATTATATAGGTCTCTTCTCCCCGGTGGTCTTCCCGATGACGAAATACACCGACCTCTACTCGCGCGAAGGCGTCGAGATTCTGATGCACCAGTCCTACGAACTCGAAAACCAGCAACTCGTGTATGACGGATGGGAAGATGATCTTCGCCAGATGGCACAAATGCCTCCGTATTACTACATCGCCATCGGACGCGACGATTTTCTCTATGAGCACGTGCAGGGGTATCGCAAATGGCTCGAGGCTAATAATTTTGAATACGTCTACTACGAAACAGACGGCGGGCACAACTGGAAGAACTGGCAGGATTATCTCTGCCATTTCCTCAAAGCATGCTTCACCCGCATCTGGTAATCGCTTTTGACTTTCGACTTTCGACTTTTGACTTTTGACTTTTGACTACACAATAAAACTATGGCAAAAACACCTACGCCTCATATCGGGGCACAATATGGCGAAATCGCCGAGACGGTCATCATGGCTGGTGACCCATTACGCGCCAAACTGATGGCGGAACGTTTCCTGGAGAATCCTGTGCAGTTCAATAATGTGCGTGGCATGCTCGGTTATACCGGCACCCACAAAGGCAAGCGCGTCAGCGTGATGGGACATGGTATGGGCATTCCTTCCATTGGTATTTATTCCTACGAACTCTTCAATTTCTACGATGTGAAAACGATCATTCGTGTGGGCTCTTGTGGAGCACGCCAGATGAACGTGAAATTGGGCGACCTTATTATCGCGCAAGGCGCGTGCCATAATAGCAACTGGGCCGACCAATACCAGCTCCCCGGCACGTATGCACCTATTGCGGATTTTGATTTGGTACGCAAGGCTGCCGATTCTGCTGAGGCTTTTGGCTACACCTATCACGTAGGCAACGTGTTCGCTTCTGACGTCTTTTATAGTGAAGACCCACGTTCCGCCAATTGGACGAAGATGGGCGTGCTGGCCGACGAAATGGAGGCTCCGTCGCTCTATATGAATGCAGCGCGCGCCGGAAAGAAAGCTTTGGTGATCTGCACCGTGAGCGATCATATCCTCACCGGAGAAGCCACTACTGCCGAGCAGCGCCAGAATACCTTCACCCAAATGATGGACGTGGCATTCAGCATCATTTAATGCTCAACCCATAACTGCAACAAAAAAGAGTCTCAGTCGAGGCTCTTTTTTTATTGCTCACTTTGTGGCCTGTAGCTCACTTGTGGCTCTTTGATTCACTTTGTGGCTTGTAGTGCACGTATGGCTCTTTATTGCTCATTGTAGGCTTCAAGTGCTTTTCTCAGCACGATCAGCGCATTGGCCAGATCTTCTTTATTCAGACAGTATGCTACGCGTACCTGCTGTTTGCCCGCTTCCGGGTCGGTGTAGAAACCGCTGCCCGGCGCCATCATCACCGTCTGGCCCTCATATTGGAAATCCGTAAGGCACCATTGGCAGAACTTGTCCGTATCGTCCACTGGCAAGCGAACCATCGAATAGAAAGCACCCATAGGCGATGGCGTATATACGCCCGGAATCTGATTCAGTCCGTCGATGAGGAAGTTGCGTCTTGACAAATATTCATCGTACACTTCTTCCATATATTCCTCCGGCGTGGCGATGGATGCTTCAGCCACCATCTGTCCAAGGAGTGGGGGAGAAAGACGTGCCTGGCAGAACTTCATCACGGCCTCACGAACCTTCTTGTTTTTCGTGATCAAAGCACCAATACGGATGCCGCATTCGCTATATCGTTTGGATACAGAATCCACAAGAATAACGTTGTCTTCTATGCCTTCTAAATGGCAGGCAGAGATGTACGGACGTTTGGTGTAGATAAATTCGCGATACACCTCATCAGAGATGAGATAGAGATTGTGCTTCTTTACGATATCGCGCAAGCGGTTCATCTCCTGCTTGGTGTAGAGGTAACCGGTTGGATTATTAGGATTACAAATTAGAATGGCCTTTGTTTTCTCCGTAATCTGTTCCTCAAAAGCCTCCATCGGCGGCATGCGGAAGCCATCTTCAATATTCGTCTTTACCGACTTTACAATCGCGCCACATGAGATGGCAAACGCCATATAATTGGCATAGGAAGGGTCGGTTACGATGATCTCATCGCCGGGGTTGAGGCATGTCATATATGCAAATTGAATCGCCTCTGAACCTCCAGCCGTCACGATAATCTCGTCCGGCGAAAGGTCGATGCCATATTCGGCATAGTAGCCCACCATCTTACTTCGCAAACTGCGTAAGCCCTGGGAGGGAGAATATTCCAATATGCTCTTGTCGGCTTTTCGTACCGCCTCAAGGGCGCACGCTGGCGTAGCGATATCTGGCTGACCGATATTGAGATGGTACACCTTTATTCCGTTGCGTTTGGCTGCGTCGGCATATTTGGCCAATTTGCGAATTGGCGACTGAGGCATATTGCTTGCTCGTTCTGATATTTCCATTTGGAAGGTGCTTTTTTTTGTTGAAAGTTGTGCGCTGATGCTGTTGAGGGATGAGCGCTGAAGAGTCGCTCAGGTCTCGCTCAAGTCTCGCTCAAGTGTCGCTCAGGTCTCGCGCAGGTCTCGTGCATCAGTCGCGTTTGAAAATGTCGCGGGTATACACTTTGGCGCGAACGTCGTCGAGCGAACTGTCGTAGCGGTTGGCAATAATGGCTTGTGATTGTGCCTTGAAAGCTTCAAAATCGTTTACTACCACGCTGCCGAAGAAACTGGTGCCGTTCTCCAGAGTAGGCTCATAGATAATCACCTTGGCACCCTTGGCCTTGATGCGCTTCATCACACCCTGGATGGATGATTGGCGGAAATTATCGCTATTCGATTTCATCGTGAGGCGGTATACGCCAATGGTGCATTCCGTCATGCCGGCTTCGTATTCGTTCTTGCCGCTGTAGCTGTACCAGCCCGCCATCTTAAGCACCTGATCGGCAATAAAATCTTTGCGAGTACGATTGCTCTCCACGATGGCTGTCATCATGTTCTGAGGCACCTCGTTGTAGTTCGCCAGCAATTGCTTGGTATCTTTTGGAAGGCAGTATCCGCCATAGCCGAAAGAAGGGTTATTATAGTGCAATCCGATACGTGGATCAAGACCAATACCCTGAATGATGGCTTGGCTGTCAAGACCCTTCACTTCTGCATAAGTGTCCAACTCGTTGAAGTAACTCACGCGCAGAGCCAGATACGTATTGGCAAACAGTTTAACGGCCTCTGCCTCTTTCATGCCCATGAAGAGCGTGTCGATATCGGGCTTGAGTGCACCTTCCTGCAGCAGGGCTGCAAACGTTTTGGCAAACGCTTGTGCGTTCGGGTTGCCAATGGCCGTGATGGCTGCGTTCTCTTCGTTGAACTTATGGTCGTCGCTCTCGATAAGCTTTGGGTAGCCCACGATAATTCGGGAAGGGTAGAGATTATCATAAAGCGCCTTGCTCTCGCGAAGGAACTCGGGCGAGAAGAGCAGATTGAATTTCTTGCCCTGCAATTCAGGCTTATAGAGGAACTGAAGTGCGTATTTCACGTACAGGCTGCGAGTATAGCCCACAGGAATGGTGGATTTAATCACCATGACCGCGTCCGGGTTAACGCTCAGAACAAGGTCAATCACGTCCTCAATATGATGCGTATCAAAGAAATTCTTCTGAGGGTCGTAGTTCGTAGGAGCAGCAATCACCACAAAATCGGCGTCCTTATAAGCTTCTGCGCCATCCAATGTGGCAGAAAGAGAGCCGCCACCATGGGGATTTGCTTCACCCACGCAAGGGAGAATAGCAGGGTCTTGCAAATACTTCTCAATATATTCGTCCTGAATAGGAGAAATACGCTTATTGATTTTATCCACTTTCTCTGGAACGACGTCTACAGCCGTCACCTGATGATGCTGCGCCAGCAAAGTGGCAATACTTAATCCTACATAGCCGGTACCTGCCACGGCTATTTTCATGTCTTTAAATTCACGCATAGTAGTCGTAGGAGTGTTAAATGTTAACATTTTTAAAAAAAATGAATTGCAAAGATACTGCTTTTTGCTGAATTGAGCAAGAAAAAACGTAAAAAAAGCACGTTTTGGCGCTTTTTCTGCCAAAAAGTTTGGCGCTTTGGAAAAAAAGTAGTACCTTTGCACGCTTTATATGCAGGCAGTTAGGTTGATTTTAGCATAGCTAACGGAAAGGCTGTGTGGCTTGCATAGTTTAATTTTAACGAACAATTAATACTTATATATATATATATATATATTATGGAAACGAAGGCTCAAAACGTAATTCGTTCGCTAACGAAACGTTATTTCTCAAAAGGTGCAGCTCCTTATTGGATCGTGCTTTTCATGGATTGCTTCCTCGTGATGGTGGCAGGCTTGTTGGCTTTTGGCTTGAATAGTGGCTTCTCCAGCTTGCTCAACCAGTTCGGCCATTTGGTTCTCACCCTGGCCGTTTATATGTTAGCTTACCTGGTCGGCTTCCGAGTGATGCACACGTATTCCGGTGTGCTTCGCTATTCCTCTTTTGTGGATTTGTGGCGCATCGCCCTCTCAAATCTGATTGGTATCAGCATCGTGTTTATTATCCGTCACACGTTGCCTGTGGACCGTATCTTTGTGGCTCTGCCATGGGAGGCGTTGCTGATTTCTTTCCTCCTCGCTACGGCGATGATGTGGACGATTCGTATTTTGGTGAAGTACACCTATGATATTTACTATGTGAGTGCCAGCGCACAGAAAGTGTTCATTTATGGCGTGAAGGAAGGTGGTATTGCTTTGGCAAAATCAGTCCGCAGTATGGAGTCGAAGTATGTGGTTTCCGGCTTTGTGAGCGACGATGAGAAGGATTGGCAACACATTCTTATGGGTGCCAAAATCTATCCAAACAACGATCATTTGGCTGCCAAGATGCGCCAAAAAGGTGCGACCGTCTTGATGGTTTCTCCTCTGAAAACGGATGAGATTCGCAATAATCAGAAAATGATTGATCAGTTGGCAGAAGCCGGCATTCGTATGTTTATGTATCCTCGCGAGCAGGAATGGGACGGCAAAACCGATCTTCGCCACTCGCAGCTCAAAGAGGTGGATATTGAAGACTTGCTTCCTCGCAACCAGATTGAAGTGGATATGAAGGCCATTGCCAATGTACTCACGGGCAAATGTGTGCTCATCACGGGTGCTGCCGGTTCAATTGGTTCGGAAATCGTGCGCCAGGTGGCTTCATTCAAGCCTTCTCAGCTCGTTTTGATTGATCAGGCAGAAACGCCACTTCACGATATTCGCCTCATGATGGCGCGCAAATATCCTGACGTGCCAGCAGAAACGGTTACGGCCAGCATCTGCCATCCTATCCATATGGACGTACTCTTTGCTACCTATAAGCCTGAATATGTTTTCCATGCCGCTGCCTATAAGCACGTACCAATGATGGAGAATAATCCGGGTGAGGCGGTAGCCAACAACGTGGATGGAACACGCATCATGGCCGATTTGGCTGTGAAGTATGGTGCAAAGAAATTTGTGATGGTTTCCACAGATAAGGCAGTTAACCCAACCAACGTGATGGGTTGCTCCAAGCGTATTTGCGAGATGTATTGCCAGTCGCTTAACGCAGAATTGGAAGCTAAGGGCGGCGAGCATACGCAGTTTGTTACCACGCGTTTCGGCAACGTGCTCGGCTCAAATGGTTCGGTTATTCCATTGTTCAAGGAGCAAATCAAGGCCGGCGGTCCTCTCACCGTTACCCATCCGGATATCATTCGTTATTTCATGCTCATCCCGGAAGCCTGCAAGCTCGTGCTTCAGGCTGGTACGATGGGGCAGGGAGGCGAGATTTTTGTCTTCGACATGGGCAAACCGGTACGTATTGCCGACCTCGCCAAGCGTATGATTCTTCTCTCCGGCGCACATGATGTGCAGATTAAATATACAGGTTTGCGCGATGGCGAGAAGCTTTACGAGGAATTGCTGAATGCAGAGGAAAATACCATCCCTTCTTCGCATCCGAAGATTAAATTGGCGCAAGTGCGCGAACTCGGCTATCAAGAAGTGAACGAGATGATTGCAGAACTCGTTCGTATTACAAAGGCGGGCTATAATGATATGGATATCGTCCGCCAAATGAAAGTGCTCGTTCCGGAGTTCAAATCGAAAAACTCCAAATACGAGGCGTTGGATTGATTATGAATACAATTGAAGAGGCATTAGTAGATTTTAAGGCAGGTAAGTTGGTAATAGTGGTTGATGATGAAGATCGCGAGAATGAAGGCGATTTCATCACGGCCGGTGAACTCATTACCGAAGAAAAAGTGAATTTTATGTTACACCACGGTCGTGGCGTGCTTTGTGCACCCGTCACGGAAGACCGTTGTGCAGAACTTGATCTGATGCACCAGGTGCAGCAGAATACGTCGATGCTCGGCACGCCGTTCACCGTTACCGTCGACTTGTTGGAGGGTTGCTCCACGGGCGTTTCGGCACATGATCGTGCTGCCACCATTCGAGCTTTGGCTGACCCCGCACGCAAGCCGGAAGATTTTGGTCGTCCTGGCCATATCAATCCGCTGTATGCCAAATCACGTGGTGTGCTTCAGCGTGCTGGTCATACCGAAGCCGGCGTTGATCTTTGCCGCCTCAGCGGCTTGCGTCCCGTGGCTGCTTTGATTGAGATCATGAATGAAGACGGCACGATGGCACGCCTGCCTCAACTGGAGAAAGTGGCTGAAAAATATGATCTTAAGATTATCTCCATCAAAGATCTTATCGCTTATCGCATGAAGCAGGAGAATGAAGCGCAAACCTCATCAGACGCAATTGTTGCTGATGATGCATCAAATGCTGCTCCAAGTGTTGCTCCTCAGCATGCCAATCTCGTCCATAAAGGCTCTACGGTGAATTTTCCTACGCAGTATGGCGATTTTCGCCTCACTCCTTTCCGCGATCTTACCAACGGACTGGAGCACATTGCACTCGTAAAAGGCGAAATCCTTCCCGGTGAAGAAGTGCTTTGCCGTGTACACTCCAGTTGCATTACGGGCGACATCTTCGGCTCAAAACGTTGCGAATGTGGCGAGCAGTTGCATAAGGCTATGCAGATGATTGAAGAAGAAGGCAAGGGTGTAATCGTTTATCTCAATCAGGAAGGTCGAGGTATTGGCCTGATGAATAAGATTGCTGCATATGCTTTGCAGGAACAGGGCATGGACACGGTGGAAGCCAATGTGCATCTGGGTTTTGATCCCGACCAACGTGATTATGGCGTGGGAGCAGAAATACTCCGTAGCGTAGGTGCTACCAAATTGCGCCTTCTCACCAATAATCCCGTGAAGCGCGTAGGCCTGGAATCCTATGGCATTGAGATTGTGGAAAACGTGCCTATTGAAATCGAACCAAACCCGTTCAACCTGCGCTATATGCAAACCAAAAAGGAGAAAATGCACCATAATCTTCGCCTGGTGTAAAGATTTTGCACTTTCCCTGTAATTAGTTTGGCACGCTATTTGTTGAACATAGGAAAACATACCCGATAAATCAATTATGAATTATAGTGCCGGGCGAGCGTAAGACTTGCTTACACAGTTCGCCAAAGCCTGTAGACTGAATTTAATTTGTTAAATTATGAGAACTCGTCTTTCCTTTCTCCTCGCAGCTATGATAATAGCTCTTGGATGGTCTGCTCGAGCAGACGAAACGATCACCGTTAACGCTTCTAACGAAGACATTTCTGCTGCGCTCGACTTGAAGGCTGTAGCTACCCTTTTTGGCGAGTCGAAGGATTTGGAAACATTTGAGCAGCAGCTCAACGACGAAGAGAAGCATATCTCCAATCTCGATCTGAACGGCGATGGAGAAGTGGATTATCTCCGTGTGATGGAATCAGCAGAAGGTCAAAAGCACCTTATCGTGCTCCAGGCTATTCTGGCTAAGGATATCTATCAGGACGTTGCCACTATCTACGTAGAGAAGGATGAAGCAGGAGAAGTTACCACGCAGGTGATTGGCAATACTTATATCTACGGCGAAAACTATATTGTAGAGCCTGTATACGTCTACCATCCAATTATCTACGATTGGTTCTGGGGACCATATTGGACTTGCTATTATTCTCCTTGGTATTGGGATTATTGGCCACATTATTGGCACCACTACCACTGCTGGGCTTACCATACGTATTGGGGACATATCCATGCTTGGCATCATGATCACTATGCATCATTCCGCCATCCATATGCTCCAGCAGCCGGATATAGCGCCATGTATAGTGCAGCTGGCCATCGTCGCAACGATATGGCTACTCGTCAACCACAGAACTCGTTCAATAATCGTACGCAAGGTCAGGTAGGCCGTGGAGGCAGAGCCGTTACCAACGCTCGTGATCTTCAGCCTTCTCGCACCACTACTACCACGGCTCGTGGTACTGCATCTGCAACGGGGGCTCGTACTGTAAGTTCAGATCGCACGTTTGGTTCGCAGAACGTACGTGTATCGCAAACCTCAGGTCGTCCTTCAACTGCAACTGCAGCTCGTACCACCTCAACCACTACGGCTTCACGTAGCACGACGTCTTCCGCCACTCGCACTACTGCGTCTACCACGCGAACCAGTTCTGCTACGACTACTCGTCCTGCCAGCACGACGTCTACGGTACGTACCACTACGGCAACTGCTTCTCGTCCTACTACGACGACAACGGCAACTGCCACTCGTACGACTACAGCTACGGCTTCACGTCCTTCAACGTCTTCTACGGCTACTCGTACCACTACTACGGCAACTGCATCTCGTCCTACGAGCTCTACCGCTACACGTAGCGCAAGCACAACATCTGCTCCTACGCGCACCAGTAGCAGCTCGCCTGCACCAAGCCGCACATCTTCATTCGGAGGCGCTACTCGCTCAAGCTCACCTTCTTCATCTGGTGGCTATTCGGGTGGTTCACGTGGTGGCAGCTACTCCGGAGGAGGTTACTCAGGTGGTGGCTCACGTGGAGGTGGTTATTCCGGAGGCGGCAGTTCTTCTCGCCCAAGTGGTGGCGGAGGCGGAGGTCGCCGATAAGCAATAGCAATCAATACTGCATAATAGAAAAGGATGCTCTGCTCGAGCATCCTTTTTATGTGGTACCTCATGTCCCCTTTAACTTTAACTTAGACTTTAGACCTTAGACTTTAGACCTTAGACCTTTGGCAGGCACTATAGTGGCGTTTACCAGCAGCTTCAGCTGCGTTATTTAACCTCCTGTATTGCCACTAACTCATCATAGCGGCTGCCGAGAGCACGATGGTACACATAAATGCGGTACGTATTGTTGGTTTGCCAATGACTGCCCTCTACGCGTTGGAGTGTAGCTTGTTTGGAACCCTTGGGTACGAAAGCATACAACCATTCGTAGCCGCCCTGCTTGAGATAGCAGGAAGCCGTATAGCAATGGTGCTCATTATCGTAGGTGAGGCGATTCTCCGGGGTGAACTGGTTCTGCCAAGCCTTGCCCAGCAAATAGATCTGCCCATCAAACCACGGTTGCTCAGCCGGCAGCATAAAGTGCACAAACATATAATCAGCCTCCGTATCGTCTTCGCTGACACGTTCTGCATTAATGATAAATGCGCCATCGGCATCCGGTTCCGTGATGTACGATCCATGAGCACGTACCTCAGACGGGAAAAGAAAAGCGTGGTAGTACGTATGGTCGAAAAGAATCTGATCCACATTATTGCCTTTGTAGTATTGGCTGGCAATATCAAAATGCTGGTATTCCTGTCCGCCTTCAAAAATGAGCCCTTTGCAATTGGTCCATCTCAGTTTGGAACTCTCGATATAGGTTGGCTTGGGCGCAAAAGCACGATTATCGCGTCGGCCATTCTGCTCCACTACGAGAGAAAATTCGTCGGGAGAGACGGTTCGCAGACCATTCGTCTGCACATCAATGTCCAACTGCTGGTAGCGCCCGCTCAATTCAATATCCGTATTGCTTCTTATGTTGGCACGAATGGACGCTTTGGCCTCCACAATGCTGAAGCATGCCGTCAGTACCGGCTCTTCTGTGCGCCCGTCTTCATATACGATCAGGGCGTAGTTGCCCGACAGGGTAGGGCACATATCCTCATTCGGGAAAGAGAATCGATAGTGGGTGTAGAGCTGCTGTGTGTTAAACGAATGTTCGTATTCCGTCACGTCGCTTGAGGTGAACCCGTGCAGATAATCAGTAGACGAGAGATTATCGGCCGTCCAATCGGCATTCAAATGGCGTACGGTATAGCTGTACATCTTTGCTTCATGGCTCAGTTCGTCCCAACTCACTTCCAAACTTTCTTCGCCACTTTTGGCGCCCGCCAAGGTGAGTACGTCTTCCGTCAGTCGCAGCGTGCAGATATTCTTTCCCAATACGCGCGTAGCGTACTCCTGCGCATGCAGGCACGCGCTTGCGCACACGATTAATAATATGGTGAGGGTATGTTTCATTTGTGCTCTGCCATGTATTTCCAAAGAGGGGCAGCATGCAGAGCCTGCATGATCTCGCCTCGCAGAAGCAGTTCCATCACCTCTTCTTTCGTGAAGATATCCACGTGAATATCTTCGGTTGCTTCTTGCTGCTGCTCGCTCACTTTCTCCACATTTGTGGCCAGATAAGTATAGCTGACGTTGTTATGATTGGACGTATTTGGCGATAACGTCATGAAGAGTTCCCATTCGCCCCCGCCGAAACCTGTTTCCTCCAACAATTCGCGCTTGGCTGCTTCCAATGGCGTTTCTCCCGGATCAATCACACCCGCCACGATCTCGTAGCGAGTCTCGCCCAATCCGTGGCGATACTGGTCTTCCATCACGAATTTGCCATCTTTGGTGATGGCAATTACGCTAATCCAATTGGGAAACTCCAATGTGAACCACGTAGGAATCTGTTTGCCGGAAGGCAACTCCACCGTCTCCTGGCGAACACTCAACCAGGGACCAATCTTCAAAATATTCTCACTTTTGAGAACTTTCCACTTTCTGTTTTCTAATTTTGGAATCATGCTGCAAAGGTACACCAAAAATCTAACATATGCAACTTTTCTGCAAAAAAAGTGCCAAATTATTTGCATATCCCCCAAAAAAGCAGTAGCTTTACGCGGTTCCCTTGTTTAGGCAAAAGCTTTTTTTTATTAAAATAGCAAAAAAAAATAGGATTTTTCTTGCGTATTCCAAAAAAAAGCAGTACCTTTGCAGCCGCTTTCGTCAAAAAGGTATATAGACATCGGATTGATCGTCTTCTTTTCCTCGAAAGCGCTCTGCCGCCACTATGGCTCAGTTGGTAGAGCAACGCATTCGTAATGCGTGGGTCGCCGGTTCGAGTCCGGCTAGTGGCTCCAGAAAGGCGGTACCGAAAGGTGCTGCCTTTTTTTATGAGGAGCATTCCTGCTATTTTCTCATATCGCGAACTTCAACACATGCTTTAAGGCAGTTATACTTGCCAATCATTATGATTTACGAATTATTTACGCATATGCACCAGGCCACGCCTGAAGAAGTGGAGCGTCTGCTTCCTATGGTGAGTGAACAACGTCGCCAGGAGGCCTTGCGCTATACCCACACGTTTGGGCAATACTGCTGCCTGAAATCCTATTGCATGCTGATGGAGCTGATTGCTTCCGTTTCGCCTACGATGGACGGCACCAAGCCTGAGTTTGCCTACAGCGAGCATGGCAAGCCGTTTTTGGAGGCACGGCCGGATATACATTTCTCTATTTCTCACACGAAGAACGCCATTCTTGTGGCCATCAGCAATATGCCTGTAGGCGCAGACGTTGAACGCTTGCGTGAACCGGCAGAAGGGCTGCTGGAGAAAACGATGAATCCGTATGAGCAGGAAATGATAGTTTGTGGCGAAATAGCCGTCGCTTTTACGGAATTGTGGACACAGAAGGAAGCTGTGCTGAAATTGGAAGGAACAGGCATTCTCGACGATCTTCATCACGTGCTTTGCGATGATAAGGGAAAAAACATGCGGCCCAATATTACGCTTCAAACGGCTGTTTCTCGCAAGCACGCGTATGCCTTCAGTATAGCGCAATACGTGTAAGACGCAGAAATAAGTGCGGGGGAAGGAAGTAGCTTGAAAGATTTATATAAGGAAGTAGCTCGAAAGATTTATATAAGGAAGTGACCCGAAAGTATTAAATAAAGAAGAGCGCGACACCGCAAACGGAAATGATAGCACCAACAACTTCTGTTGGTGTTATTTTTGTTTTAAAGAGCAAGTGGCTTGGATAGAGAATCAGCACAGGCACCAGCGACATGATCGTTTGGGTGATACCGGTGGAGGTGAAGAGCGTGGCGGCAAGAGAGAGTGCCACGCCGATGAACGGTCCGCAGATGGTGGAAAGTGTGGCCAAACCAAAGATGCGGCGGTTCTGGAAATAAAGCGATAAGGTATGGCTTTCCTTGCCTGCTGCGCGGGCTATGCTGTACATTACCACGAATCCCGCAAGAGCGACTGCGCAACGAATCAACGTAGCCGCAAACGGCATCAGCATATCATAGTTGGCCAAATGGCTGGCATCGGCGAGCAGAGTGGCCTGACTGATAGATTCACGATAGTGCACCATACCAATTTTGGAGAGCACAAGTCCCACGCCTTGACCGATGCCGGCAATCAAGCCATAGATTATGCCGCGAGCCGGCAGTTTGATTTTTACCTGGCGCTTGCGTTTGCCATCTTCGTTTTTGGAGAGAACCGACATGCAAATGCCGGCCATGGTGACAAACATGCCCAGCCATGCAAGAGAACTCATTTCTTCTCCCAGCAGCATCCAACCCGTTAGAGCTGCGGCAAGCGGAGCAATCGTCATGAAGAGTTCGCCCCATCGTGCACCAATCAGAATAAAACATTGCAGGAAGAAGAAATCGCCAATGATATAGCCAGCGAGAGAGGAGAGTGCCAAATAGAACCAAACCTGCTGCGTGGCATGCAAAGGCAGAGGCGAGCCGGTGCAAACCCATAGCACGAGACCAATCATTAGAATGGCTTCTATCATGCGCAGGATATTGAACAGCGACGAGCCGTAATGTCTCGACGCCTGCTCAGCTGAAAGTGAACTGACCGTCCACAGAATGGCCACGCAAAGTGCTAATATTTCTCCCAGAAAAGGCACGGAGGATTATTATGAGAGTTTAAGAGTTTCAAGTTTCAAGTTTCAAGTTTCAGGAGTTTCAAGTTTCAAGTTTCAGGAGTGATTCGGCGAAGGTTTGAGCTTCGTCGAGATGATCGATTTTTCCGATGTCCATCATGCGATAATTGGATGGGATATAGGCGTCAATCGTTTCTGTTTCAAGGGCTTTGAGATAGAAGTCCACAATCGAGAATTTCTCGGGCCACGACTGCATAAGGCTGAAAATGCGAGGTGATACAATATGCATGCCGCTGAACGCCAGCAGATGGAAGCCTTGGCTTTCACTTTGGCTTGAATCTTGGCCTGGGTTGAGTTGCTCGCTCAGCGAGGCGGGTTTGCATTCGCCTGTGGCGATATTGGTCCATCCGCGTAGCACGTAGTTCTGATCAAACACGAAATACCGTTGCGTTTTTCTCTCGCTTACCACGATCGTGGAGAGATGGCTTGGCTGATGAGCGGCAATAACTGCCTTGAGATCAATATTACTGAGCACATCCACGTTCATCACGAGAATAGGTTCATCGGAAGGCTGCTTGCAGTCGGCAGACGAAAGAGCGTTCTCTAGAGAACCGGCCGCCAGGTAATTGGCTGCCAAAGAATTGGCCGTGAGCAGATTGGTCGCTTTGCGGAGGCCACCGCCCGTTTCAAGAAGCATATCGCGTTCGCTGGAGAAGCGAATATTCATGCCGAAACTATCGTGCTCGCGCACGAAGTCCTCAATCATGTCGGCAAAATGATGCACGTTAATCACTACATCCTGAATGCCGGCGTGGCGAAGTTTCTCCAATTGCCATTCCAACAGTGTTTTGCCGCCAATGGGTAGCAATGCCTTTGGAATAGTATCTGTAATGGGCTTGAGTCGTGTGCCGAGCCCCGCAGCAAATATCATCGCTTTCATTGGGATACTCCTTAATTGGCTATTGTCTCCTTGGCATGAAGGACGGTTTCAACATTTTGCTCGCGATGGATGAGCTGCACTTCCACGCCGTATTTATCGTTGATGTGGTGCGCCATTTTCTCGGCGGCATACACGGAACGATGCTGACCGCCGGTGCAACCGAACGACACCATGAGATTCTGGAAACCGCGATCAATATATCGCTTAACGGAAGCATCCACGAGCGAATAGGCGGCATCCAGGAACGGGAAGATCTCGCCATCGTCTTCCAAGAATTTGATAACCGGCTCTTCCATGCCGGTGATATACTTATATCGCTCGTATTTGCCGGGGTTATTGACGGCACGACAGTCGAAAACGAAGCCGCCTCCATTGCCGGATTCATCGGCAGGAATGCCTTTTTTATACGAGAATGAATACACCTTCACCACGAGCGGTTTCTTCACGGAGATCTCTTTGAACTGCTTCATTTCGGTCATGTTGTGAAGCACCTCGATGAGGTACGGATAATCCTCAGAGCAGTTCTTGAGCAACTCGCGGAGGTTCTCGATGGCAAACGGAATGGACTGAAGGAAATGCGGCTTCTTCTCGAAATATCCGCGGAAACCATAAGCGCCGAGCACCTGCAGGGTGCGGAACAGCACGAAGTGGCTGAGGATATCGAGGAACTCTTCCTTATCGGTAGGGATATACTTATTGAGTTCGTCCAGATAGATATCAATCAGTTCGCGGCGCAGATCGGGCTTGAAATTGGCTTTTGCCTGCCAAAGGAAGGAAGCTACATCATAATAGACAGGACCTTTTCGTCCGCCCTGAAAATCGATGAAGTACGGCTCCAGCTCGCCATTACGTTCCACCACCATCACGTTTCTTGATTGGAAATCGCGATACATGAACGCATTCATTCGATGCTTGAGGAGGATGAAGGCAAGGCGCTCAAAATCGCTTTCCAGACGGTCTTCCTGGAAATCCAAACCCGTGGCTTTGAGGAAGCAGTATTTGAAATAATTGAGATCCCATTGAATACTGCGGAGATTGAATTCCGGCTGCGGATAGCATATCTTCCAATCGAAACCTTCTGCTGCATGCACCTGGAACTTGGCCAGGGCGCGAGCCGTTTTGCGCAACATCTCTTTCTCTCGCTCGCAGAAGACGCCTGTTTTGCGACCTTCGGCAATATAATCGAAGAGGAGCGTTTCTCCCAGGTCTTCCTGTAGATAGATCATGCCATCCTCGCTTCGTGCCACCACTTTGGGTACATTTAGTCCCTGTTTGAGGAAATGGTCGGCCATATAGAGGAAAGCGGCATTCTCTTCCGCTGACGTGCCCTGCACGCCGATGAGCGTGATGTCAGGAGCAGTGAGGCGGAAATAGCGGCGATTGCTGCCCGAGGCGGAGAGTTGCTCCACGCTGGTGGGCTGAATGCCGGTGTACTGGAAGAAAAGTTGACTTAACGATTGCATATATTATTCTTGTTATTGGGCGTTGGAAAACGAAAAAAGTCCGTTAAACAGCCCGTATTTTATCGTAATTATCCGTATTATGTTATTTTTTTTGCCATTCGTAGCATCCGGCGTCTGGTTTGCCGTCGGCGAGTCGGTTGTTGCCGTCGAGATCAAGCGGATATCGTCGGGCAATGATGGAGTCGGCGATGTCGATGGCGAGTGAAGCGCTATCGAGGTGGAAATCGTAGTATTTGCCTTTCTCTCCGTAGAAAGTGTTTAC
This sequence comes from Paludibacteraceae bacterium, assembly GCA_045600985.1. GTDB lineage: Bacteria > Bacteroidota > Bacteroidia > Bacteroidales > Paludibacteraceae > Colicola. Next base: position 33,861 of record JAZRYY010000032.1, on the reverse strand, counting down.
AAACATTGTATCGCGGTACGTGATGCCGTAGGTGGAAGTGAGGCGCGAATACACGATGTCGTGCGCGAAATTGGGTGAGAGACTGTCCACCGTTTGCAGATAACTATAGGCAAACTCTCCGTTGTAGTAGGCAGGCAGCGGCGTGGCGATCCGCAGGCAGTTTTTCTGTGCTCCGGCGAGGATGGAGTTGAGAAACAACACTTCGGTAGGGCGTTGCTTGGAGAGGTTATAGATATACATCGGCGAGATGGTGTCGTTTCTCGCGGTGGTTTGCACGGCGTAGAGCGACGAATTGAAATATGAGGCAAGGGTAGTGTGAATCACTTCAAATTTGCCGCCGGAGAGATAGATGCCATATTCTGCGCAATTGGAAATCTCTGTGTTGGCAATCGTGCCGTTGATATCCTGCAAAACGACGCCGTAGATGGAATGGTTGTGTACGCGGCAATGCTCCATGATGAATCGTCCTGTGCTCTTGCCCTGCACGTATGCTCCAATGTTACCGCTGAGAATATCGGCGTATCGGAAGCGTATGCTATCGGGCTCATAGGCATAGATGCCGTCCCATTTGCCGCCGACGTAGATATAGGGTATACCTTCGTAAATATTATCGAGGCGGTCGGATTGGATGCGAATACGCTGCTCCTTTGTGCCTTCGGCAATAAGTGCTCCCTGGCATGAAATGAAAGCGCCATCGTGCATGTAGAGATGGCAACCCGGAGCCAGGGTGAGCGTTGCGCCCGGAGCTATCTTGAGCCAATGGCGGATGAGATAGGGCTTGCCGTCGGTGAAGGTGGTGGAGCTGTACACTACCATCGAATCGATGAGGTTGACGTCCCATCCATAGGCCTGCAGCTGCAGCGATTCCGTGTGATCACCCACTTCCATGAGCACTTTATCTTCCATAAGCAACGGCTGGGTGCGATCGTCGGGAGCGATGGTGGCACGAACGAAAATGAACATACTGTCGCCGCCGGCCAAAGCCACATTCGTGATGCGCTTGAGGTCCACTTCGCCATCCACGTTGATGCGAAAAGCTTCGCCTTTCTCCATGCGGATACTGCTGATGGTGAGGGCTTTCTTGTGGGGATTGCGCAGGGTGATGGCGCGCGTAGCGCTCCCCTCGTGCGTGAAAACCGTATCGAAAGTGAGCGTATCCTGCGAGAAAACGAGGTGCGCAGTCGGGTCGTTCAACGGCTGATTTTCGCAACCGATGAGCACCAGGCAAAGCCATCCTATGAAGAGAAGCCATTTTTTCATGCGCACATATTATTCCAATATCGGGTGCAAAGGTACATAAAATATGCGATATATGCAAGTTTCAGTTGACATATTTATAAAAAACACGAATTTATTTTGCTATATGCAAAAAAAAGAGTAATTTTGCAGTCGGTTTAATTTTAAGGTACGGGGACATAGTGCCCCATGATAAGGTATGAATATTTCATTTAAGGGTGTGTTTCAGCCGAAGTTGTTTTCGTGTCTTCGTGATTACAACATGGCTAAGTTCCAGCAGGATTTGCTGGCGGGCGTGATTGTAGGTATAGTGGCCATTCCGCTGGCGATTGCGTTTGGTATTTCGTCGGGCGTAGGTCCTACGGAGGGTTTGATTACGGCTATTATCGGCGGTTTTTTGATTTCCTTTTTTGGTGGTTCGAAGGTGCAGATTGGTGGTCCAACCGGCGCTTTTATCGTGATTATTTATGGCATTATTCAGCAGTATGGCCTTACGGGTCTTACCATCGCCACCATCATGGCGGGTGTCCTGCTGATGCTGATGGGTATCTTCAAATTGGGCAACGTGATCAAATTCGTGCCATACCCTGTAATCATCGGCTTTACGGCGGGTATTGCCGTTACGATATTCACCACGCAGATGAATGATCTTTTCGGTCTTGGCATTGAGGATGCGCCAGCCGATTTTATCCATAAATGGATCTGCTACGGTGAGCATTGGCACGACGTGAATTTTTGGGCGTTGAGCATCGGTTTGCTCTCGCTGGGTATAGCTATAGCGACGCCGTATATCAGCAAGAAAATACCGGGTTCTTTGGTGGCAATTGTGCTGATGACGTTGCTCGTTTGGTGCCTGCGTAAGTTCATGGGCGTAACGTCCATCGTAACGATCAGCGATCTCTATGAATTGCCTCACGGCATCCCGGCTCCTCATCTGCCGGAAATAGCTCTGAAAGAGGGCCAAACGCTCCTTTCTGTGGTGCAAGAACTCTTCCCTTCTGCCTTCACGATTGCCATGTTGGGCGCTATTGAATCGTTGCTCTCGGCGATGGTGGCTGATGGTGTGATTGGTGATGAACATAATTCGAATACGGAGCTGATTGCTCAGGGTGCAGCCAATCTGGTGGTACCATTCTTTGGTGGTATACCTTGTACGGGTGCTATTGCGCGTACGATGACGAATATCAACAACGGCGGTCAGTCGCCAGTGGCGGGTTTGGTTCACGCCGGCGTGCTCCTTCTCGTGCTCCTTTTCCTGGGCAACCTGGTGGGCATGATTCCTATGGCGTGCCTTGCGGGCGTACTTATTATCGTATCGTATAATATGTCAGGCTGGCGCACGTTCCTCTGGCTTGCCAAGAATCCTAAATCCGATTTCGTCGTGATGCTTGTTACGTTCATTCTCACGGTGGTCTTCAACCTTACGGTGGCAATCGAGGTGGGTCTGATCATGGCTATCGCGTTGTTCCTCAAGCGTACCAACGAGGCTACAGTTATTCGTTCGTTTACCGATGAGCTCGACCCTGCCAAGAACAACGATATTCGCTTGCACGGTCAGGATTTGGAGAAACTGCATATCCCAGCGCATACAGAAGTATACGAGATTGATGGTCCGTATTTCTTTGGTATTGCCAATAAATTTGACGAGATCTCCCGTCGTATTGGTAAGGACGGCCAGAAAGTGCGTATCATTCGTATGCGTAAGGTTTCGTTCATCGATTCCACGGGTATTCATAATCTTGAGCAACTCTATCTCCGCACGAAGAATAGCGGCGTGCAGTTGGTTCTTTCCGGCGTCAATAAGCAGGTGTTCAACGCCCTTGCAAAAGCCGGTTTGGTAGAGATGATCGGCCGCGAGAACATCCGCGACCACATCAATGGTGCCCTCTCCCGTGCCGGAGAGATAGTCGGCGAAGAAATCTCTGCTGAGTAGCCGCGGAGGTGTTGCGGAGATGTCGTGGAGGAGTCGCGGAAAGCCTGACGGCAAGCCTGGCGGTTCTCGACCTGTGTGAAGATGACCGTCTTCACTAAATTTTATACGCCGAAAATTGAAAATTGTGACAAGTTGCAGCAATCTTCTGCATCTCAATCTCATCATGCCCACGAAAAAAGCGACAAATAGACTCAAAATCTTGTCTAAATGGTCTTTTCCGACGCCAAAAGAACCGATAAAGTGGTTGATTTGGCCATGAAATTCAAGGTAACGGTTGTTGCTATACATCACCTTCACGCCTTGTAAATGAGATGCTAAGGCCGAAAATGGCATTGGAGTGATGGCTTCTCGCATCTCAGGAGACACTTGTGAGGTGATCAATTTGATGATTTTTGTGCCTTTTCCCAGTTGAGACATGGCGGGAACACTGCCGCTAAAAATGTCGTAAGTCATTGATTATCAGCTTTTTAGGGGAAAAAATAATGTTTCATTAATCAGTCTCAGTCTCAATCTCAGTTCCAAAATTTGACTTATCACTTTTTCCTTCTCCTCTCTCTAACTCCTTGATTATCAATTAATTATAAAGATTTAAAGAAAGTACATATAGAAAATTCGAGTCCGTTTTTGCAACTGAGACTGAGATTTGAGACTACCATACTTACCGTTGCCTTTCTTCTACAAGGCAGGATTGCACTTCGCTGCCTCAGCTTTGAGGTTGGTTTCGCGGAGAGAAAGGAAAATCCACCAACCTATCGAGATGATGGGTCGGTGGATTTGAATATTGCCGGATAGTATGTTCCTTTCGTTACATAGTCTATAAACCTCTTATTTTGTAAAGTTATATTTGCAAAAACGAGATTTAGGCTGAAAATGGCGTTTTTTGCCCGTGCAGATTTGGCGATATAAGATAATTGTATTATCTTTGTAGTCGTTTTTGATGATGATTGATGAAAATGCGCGCTCGTTTTGTATATATAGTAATGCTTATGCTGTGCTTCCTCCATGTGGGAAACGCAGTGGCTGGCACGAACGTGGTGCGTGGATTTGATTATTCCAACTACAATCCTTATCGAGATTCTGAAATTAGATGGACGACCGTTGAGAGCCGTGATGGAGGGAGCTTCAAATTGAATTTCTCCCAGGCAGCAGGTACGTCTCAGATTTCCTCTTCTACGTATTCTTCTATTGCTTCCGTTGGCCAGCATTTGCAGGTGAACGGCACCGGCTCGTTCATGCAGATGCACTCTTCCATCGCCGACGCCTATAAGTGGACCGAAGAAGATATGGCCCAAGATCGCGCAATAATGTACGCGAAGAATCGTCCCGGTACCAACCCAACAGGTCAGTTCCCGCCGGTAGGCGATGCACTTTTGCCGCTCCTGCTCATGGCGATGGGATACTTTTTCTTCCATCGCAGAAGAAATCAAGCAGATCAAAAAGATTAACGCATAAGAAAAATACTTCAAACGATTATGAGAAACATACGCAAATATATTCTCCTTTTGGTGACCTTCATTGGCTTAACCTGTGCGGCTGTGGCACAGACTGTGGTAAGTGAGACCGACACCGTTATGATTATATCAGATGGACAGTACTTATCAATGAATGGTACTTCTTTGGCAACAAACGTCACCAACTACAATAATAAGAACAACTTGTGGGTGTGGGTTCGCATGAGTAATGGCCAGGCGCAAATCAGAAATGTGGCTAATCCAACGTACTATCTGAATTTGGCTACAAACAATAATGGTAATGCCAGTGTCAAAACAGCGCAATCTTTCACCACTAGTGTAACCAATCCGCAAGAACAGGATAATGAATTTACTACAACAATATATTTAACTAATAGATGGAATAATAATTACTATCTTACGTATAATAGCGGTTGGAAATCTTCTACAACTAGCAAAACTGTTACCATCCAAAAATGGAATACGCGCAGCATACCGAGCAAGGTAACAAAAACCATTTCTCCTGCTGTGCACGTGTTTACTGGCTATACTGCGGCAGGCGGCACACCTACTGGTACACAAAATGTAACAGTCACGCTCAAAAAGACGCAGGGAACTAATTACATAAACATGGCCAACCCCGCTCAGTCTGTAGTAAAAGTGGCAGAAACAGAGGTGCCGTTGGCGGATGCCCAGCCTGTGCTTTCTTGGAAAAGCGGCAACAGTTACATGGCTTATAATGCTGTAAGCCCAACAGGCAAGTCCAATACATACACTTTTACCTTGCGTGAAACGGGCGCCAGTCCAATGGACTTGTCCGTAACCGTGAAGGATCAATATAATCGTGACAGCCTTGCCTATATTCCTTTCATAGACACTCTGCTCTGCACGTATAGCGTAGGCGGCCAACAGGAAGTGCTGCCAATGATTTGCTCTCGTATGTCCTATCGTCGAGCAAGTTTGACTCCTATGCAGAGTAGCCTCAATCAATCGAATCTTACTTTCCTCTCTGCCGGAACTCCACAGCGAGTAGAATATACTATTACTCGCCAGGAAGGAACGGTAGTTGTGGATGCATTGGGCAACAAAGTAGACGGCACGGAGCAGTATACCGTTGAGCCATATCGCGTTCACTATAACGATGCCAACCTGACTTCCATTCAGTTCCGTATCGACTACGAATCAGCGTCTTCTGGCTGGTTGACTGCGGCTGCATCCAATAATTCCAATGAGATTATCTTCTCCGTAGCCGCTAATACGTATTATAGTCAGCGTCATGCAACTGTGACCATCATGTTCCATTACAACTATAATGGTCAGGATGTTATTTTCTATGTAACCGTAGGCATAACGCAGATGGAGTATGGCTCAGATGCTACAGGTGTCAAGTTCAACTACTCCGGCGGCGCGATGGGTCCGGATTTGAATGGCAACAAAGATATCAACGGTCGTCAGGGCGTCCATACCGCCAAGAAAGTGCTGTATTATGCAGCAGGCGAACAGGTGGAGCTGCGTCCCGCTGAGACCAACTTCTATGGCTACGTTCGTTGGTATGACTACGACACTGACCGCGATCCACAATACAACGAGGGCGCTGATAAAACGACTTGGGCACAGAAACCACAATCGGCAAATGGTCATTTTGGTATATGGAAAACCGACTCGTATAAAGATTTGATTGAGATTAATAGCGGTGCGTACTCTCGAGGGGTATATGCAACAAACAGCAATACACATAAAGAGAGTGCATGGCAGATTTTGGGCAATCAAAGTTTTGACGTCTCTTACCTTCCTGGCGATGAATCCGATATTATGGACAAACTTCCTAAAATCAATGGTTGGTCATCCTACACCAGTGGCATTAAAGGTGATGGCGTTCACACGATTGCCTGCGATTTGAGTAATTATACCGACTATATTCAAACTCCTAATGCCAATAACGCCACCTCTATCACATCGCCTACGCTCTCTTACCGTCAGTTGTTTGAGTTGCACCCGGCAAGTGAGATGGTGGCCAAATTTGCGGCCTTACGTACAGCCAATAGTTCACTCTCTGCCGCTGACAAGAAATATTTGGAGGAATACGAATATTACGCACCAATCAATACCAATGTGCATCTATCCACCCAGCATCGTTTTAAAACATCCCGCTCCACTGGCGATATGTGTTATTTCTATGATGGTGTGAAGCGTATCGGTGTGGCTGATAAAGCCAAAACCCTCGTTTGGAAAAAGAATGGCGGTGATCACACGCCTACGTATGGCTCCGGAACCGATAACCTGGTGGTTAGTTCAACAAGTGCAAACACTACGGATGTGTATACGCTCGTTGTGACAGGTACCGAGATTGGCGATATTTATCTGGCTAAGTTTACGGTGCACTATAGATCTGATTGCGGTCCTTCTAAGAGAGAATTGATCACAGATGCGCAAATCAATAGAAACTACGTTATGCTGGAGAAGATTGACTTCAACTTCGGCAATCCCGCTCCTGGTACCACCAATACTACCTATCTCAATAAACCTCTCCCATGGGAGGAATGTACGTATGGTTTCTTCTATTCCAACATGACGTCACAACGAAATACGCGTGCTGACAACGATAAACCTTCCTGGGGTGAATACGCATTGGTAAACAAAATTCCTAGCTCTTCCTGGACATGGGCAAACGCTATAGAGAACCACGATGGCGCAGCAAATGGATATGCCCTCTATTGCGACGGCACCAAGGAGCCTGGTCTCGTGGCCAGCATCTCAACGGATAAGCAGATTTGCTCCGGTCAGCAGATGTATTGCTATGCATGGGTGCATAATGTGGCCAAAGATGCATCAGATACAAAGCCGATTTTCCGTTTCGACGTGCAGGGCCGATCATGGAATGATCAAACCAATTCATATAACGATTGGGAAAACGTCGCCATCTTCTTCGCTGGCGAAATCTCGAATGATGGATGGTATCAGATCAATTTCCCATTGGTCAGCCAAAAGAACTACGATGAGAGCCGTGTGTCTATCTATAATTTCGCAACCACCAACTCAGGTAACGACTTCATGATCGACGATATCTGTCTCTACGCATCGCAGCTCCCATTGACAGCCTTCCAGGCTTCTACGGCATGTGCCGATCCTAATGAGAATAAGGTGGCAATGGTGGTGCAGGTGGACTATCAGGGCATGACGGGTGACATTGGAGAATATATCTATTATCAGGTATACGACAATACCACCAATCAGGCCATTGATCTGGCAACGGCTGGCGGAGAATACTTGCACGAAAAGCCCGGTTCTGAGGGCATTACTTCTTATGGTACCCTGCACATCCCATCGGGAAGCACGGTGCCTTCTCAAAGCCAGCAGTATACATCTGCTTCGGAGTTTATCGACGTATTGGAGCGCGACGATGAGGATCATGGCAAATTCTTCATGCGCGTCAATATGTCGGGCACAGACCGTTGGGTGCTCTATCTTGCACACGTCCTCAATCTTCCAAACACCGATCACGACTACGAGGTGCGTATGTCATACACGCCTGAAGACATTAATAATCCTACCTGCGCGATGCGTACGTCACTCCCTGTGGTACGCCAATCCGGATTGGAATTGAATGGTGCTCCGCTCGTTTCTCCAAGTGTGGGCAACTGTGCCAATGGCATGTATCCAATCAATATTGAGGTGACGAACGTCGTATTGGAGCAGCAGGTTACTGCCGATGGCTTGGCAGATTGGTTGCTGGGTATTCCAAGCGACTCCGTATACGGCAACTACACCGATGCCGACATGCCAGACCACGATCTTGCTTATTGGAAAGCACGTGCTGACGAGCAGTTCCTTGCACATTATGGTCACTCGCGCGGAGAGGTAACCGATGCTATCCAGGATATGCGAAAAGACTCGGTAGTGGTGAATGGCAGCAAGATTGTTAATCCTAACAAATTGGTAACCTCCTTCTCGCTTATTAATCCAAGTTATTTCCGAAATATCACTACCTATAATGTGGTAAAAGATTTGGTCGACAATAATTGGCTTGACTTGGCATCTAATGAAAAGAACTTCTACATGGGCTCTGATGCTGTGGTTCGCTATTGGGTGTTCCCAATCAAGGGTACTGCTCTTTATACGGATGAGAATGGGGTAGAGCACTCGCTAAACGACTGCGATAAGCCTCTGTGGTTGGACGTGCGAACCGATCCATCTGACTACGAACTGAACCTCAGTCCTATTGAGAATCAGCATAAAGACGACGCGCAGAAATTGGAATTGCCAAACGTGCGTGTTCAGGCTTCTGATAACATGGCCATTCCGGTGCCTGTTAACGATATCCAAAACATCGTTATCGAGCAAAACACCACCCACGTCGTCAATAGTACCGATCCTGAAGTATTGGCAAATATTGCATCCCTAGGCTTCAAGATGGCATACCGAACCGACCGTGAGTATTCAAGCACGTTGGGATACTATCAGAAAGGTGAGGTAATCAATTTCTTGCCTTTGAGTGATAATACGCACGCTATGCGGGCTGGCTACGATTACACCTTGCAGGTAACTATGCTCGACTATAGCCTCCAATCCTCCTTCAATCGTCCTGGCGGTGGCGAGTGTCCTATTGGTGATTACTTCTTCACTGTTACCGTTCTGCCTGATACGGTGATTTGGCGTCCTGCTGCAGTTGAAAACCCAGAATGGAGTGATGATGTGAATTGGCATGCTATTATCAATGGCGAGGAGCAGGATTTTGGTTATGTACCTGTGGATGGCACGATTGTACTCATTCCTGAAGATCTGGAGCCTGATCAGTATCCAAGTATCACCGATAAAAGCTTCTATCCAATGTCGGCGGGCTATAAAACCAGCAACTGCGGCATGATCCACCTCGGTAGTGGTGCTCGCCTCTTGGGTCAGGAAAGACTTACGTACACCCAGGCTTTCGTGGATGTGCCTATGCAGGAAGCACGTTGGTTAACCATGTCTGCACCTTTGCAGAGCATGTATGCAGGTGATATGTTCATTCCTCATACCGGCGATTGGGACACAGGAAGAAGCCTAGAAAGTGATGATCCATTTACGGTTGGCCACTTCCAAGGCACTCGCACCTATGATGCGGCATATGCTTTCTGGTTGTCGTTCTATAACGAAACCGTAACCGTCCTCCAAAACCAATACGATCAGGTGCAGATAAACTCTGCACGATACGTGGAATCAAATGCATTGGAACAGCCTCTCACTCCTGGACACGGTTTCCAAGTGGCAGGTTACGGACCTGGGGAAGGAGCGGGTAGTTTGGAAGTACGCTTCCCAAAACCAGACGCAAGTTATCAGTACTATACCAAAGAAGGAGACGAGTCAGGCTATTCAGTGGCAGTTGATCGCAGCAATGCCGGACGATTAGCATTCACGCCCGATGTGAATGGAGAAATGCGAATTACGATGGGTGTGGCATCTTCTTCAAATTTCCTCTTCGGAAATCCAACCATGGCGTATATTGATATGAAATCATTCATGCAGGATAATGGCATTACGGGTTACACTATCAATGGCAACCAGCGCTATACGAACGTGAATGCCACTACGTTGGCGCCTATGCAGTCTGCCCTCGTCCAGCTGTCTGCTCCTATGAATACCAAGACATTCGTGCTGAAAACCTCACATCTCACGCTTAATCCGGATGGCATTGGAGCCGGTGGCGCATCTGCTCCTGCTCGTACAACTGCAGCAGAGCCTCAACTGCTCTATCTCACGGCATTTGATGAAGAGGAGGAAGAATTCTCAACCATCATACTCGGTCTGCAGCCTACGGCACAAGCCATCTATCAGCCAGCCGAAGATTTGGCCTTCTTTGCATCGAAGTATATCTCTATGGATGAATACGGAAATGAGTACGAAGAACTCACCAGTCCTATCAATATTTTCTCCATTTCGGCAGAGAATCTGATGGCGGTTGATTTCCGTCCGTCGTTCGAAAACGTACCTCTGGCTTTCCTCGTGGATGAATCATATCGAACCGACAGCATGTTCGTTTGCTTCAACACCAGCGATAATTGGAATACGGAATGTTATCTCTATGATGCAGTCACCAGCGAGCGCCAGCGTATCTATAACGGCACGCTCCTCTATCTGGAATTGCCCGATGATTATCAGTTGCGCTATTATCTCCAAAGTGTTCCGCAGGCAGTTAATCCTGATGTGACAACGGCTGTTGAGAGTCTCTCTGAGGCTGCACCAGAGTCCCTCCAGCCAGCTACTGATGATCCAACTCGCAAATTCTTCCGTGGAGGCAATATTTATATCCGCCGCGATGGTCGCACCTATCTCCCAACAGGCGTTCGCGTGGAATAATACGCTATAGTAGAATGAAATCAAAAGAGCAGCCACCAACGGCTGCTCTTTTGGTTTACAGAAGAAAAGTTACATTATTATACATCTTTCACGGGCGAAGTACTTTCCCGCCCATGCGGCGTTTGATGGCGCCGGGGAGGCATTTGAGGAAGAGCCAGGTGGCTCGGATAGGGAAGAAGAAATACTGAAGAAGGCCGTAGATGCGCATCTTGGGCGTGTTCATATAGATGGTTTTGCCATCCCGATCCACGGCTGTGAGTACGCCCAGAATCTGCTCTTCCGTGACGCCATACTCAGGTCGCCATTGATTATCCCCACACATTACATAATCATGTGCGCGCACGCGCATAACACGATGCATAACGTACTGCCCGTTAGGCCGCTTGAAAAGTGGAATATCGAGCCAATGCAGGCGTTCCGGACCTTTCTTGGTGATGATAAGAAGATCTTGTCGCTGGCGCAAAAGAGGCATCATGGAGGTGCCTACATTGGTGTAGACCAATGTGCCTTTTTCATTTAATATATCTTCAAAAGTAGACATAGGAGAAGTCAAAAGTCCGGCCGTAAAGGCCTAAAGTCAAAAGTCAAAAGCTTAAAACCCCATGCCCTGTGAAGCGACGATGGCGGCTTCCGGATTCATATTGCAGCCCAGGAGATAGAAGGGCACGTGGTGGCCAATGGCATCAATCAGGGAGAGCGTTTCCAGCACGAGCATAGGGTCGATGGGGCGATAGATCTGCTGCAGCATCATATGTACGGCTTCCTGCGGCTGGATCTGGCGTATCCAATTATCCTTGCTTCGCGTGAGGATACAAATAGCATGCAATGGTGCCGACATATTGGTGCTGAGATGGTGCTTGCCATCCCATGGTGTGCCATAGGCATAGACGCCTTCGCTGGCGATACGCAGGATGGGTTTATCATCATTCACCATAACGGCCCGTTCGCCAAAGAGTTGTCGCCAAAGTCGCACGTGCGTGGATTTACCCGTGCCGCTTTTGGCCGTGAAGATAACCGCTTTCCCATCCACGGCGAGGCATGAACCATGCATGAGCAGGCGTCCACGACTGACGCTCTCCGTGGCAATCTTGCGATAGACGGCCAGCGTTTCCAAATACTCGTCGCCAAACTCGTATGGCGGCAAGCCTTCCTCGATGCGTGTCTGCGCCGATTGGCGCTTCTCCTCCGCGATATCGGCCGGCGTGGTAGCCACCAGAAAATCTGGCGTTTCGCTGCTGCGATACGCCTGGCACATGGTATGCACCTCCTGATACAGACTATCAATCTGTACCACCATATCCGCTATTTTATAGATGCCCGTCATGGATCAGTCGATGATCAATCCTTCTTCTCTGAGTTTGGCAATAAGTGCCTGCACTTCCTGGCGAAGCTGCTCCTCGCTCACTTCGTATTCCTCCAGCATTTTGGCCACGATGGCTTCTTCGTCCATTCCCTGCTGGATGCAGGTGAAGATGTCCTTGCCGGTTTCATTCATGCTGATGACGTTGTGATACACGCGTGCATCATCTCCAATAGCCACAGCTGCGATGCAGCCAAGCACGTCGCGAACGGCAAACTGATATTTGAGTTTCATATAGTAAAGGGTAGAATTAATCGGTGAATTATTTGCGGAGTGCGAGCATGCGGCTTACGTATTTGCCGATGATATCGAATTCGAGATTGACGATGGATCCCACTTCAATATATTTGAAATTGGTGTGCTCATGGGTGAACGGAATGATGCACACGCTCACGTATCCTTTATCTCCCTTCACGTCCGGTTCGCAAACGGTAAGGCTGACGCCATTGATGGTGACAGAGCCTTTATCTACGCAGAAATAGCCGCGGTCGATCATGTCCTGATCGCTATTGTATTCAAATTTATAATACCAGCTTCCTTCCGTTTCTCTCACTTCCACGCAGGTGGCAGTTTGATCCACGTGGCCCTGAACGATATGTCCATCCAGGCGCTCGCCCGGCATCATGCTGCGCTCGAGATTCACGAAATCACCTTCTTTCACTACGCCGAGATTGCTGCGGTTGAGCGTTTCCTGCATAGCCGTTACGACGTACTCTTTGCTCCCGGCATCATATTTAACCACGGTGAGGCACACGCCATTATGGGCCACGGATTGATCAATCGTCAGTGCGTCGTCGTAGGGATTGACGAGCGTGAAATGTTTATTGCTTTCTTCCTGCTCAATCTTCACGATTTGAGCCGTTGCTTCTACTATTCCTGAGAACATGCTGTTTAAGAGTTTAAGAGTTTAAGAGTTTAAAAGTTTAAAGGGTTAAAGGGTTAAAGGGGATTGGCCGTATGGATTTCCATCTGCTGGAATGGAATCTTGATGCCGCCCTCCTGCAGTTTTCCGTATACGGCTTTTCTTGCGATAGGCAGGAACCATGTTCGCTTCTCTGCCACCACGCCAAATCGTGCCGCCATCTGGATACCATTATTTTCCAGTTCTCTCAATTCGATACGTATGCCATCCTTAGGCGAGAGCAGCGGTCGTCCAAACTTATCCTGCGTGTTGAGCGGTTCAATTGCTTCTCGTATCAGTTTCTCCGCCAGTGCCACGTCGCTTCCGTAGGCAATGGTGCAGAAGATACGGTTGATCTCGTACGGATTGCCTTTGGTGAGATTCTGGAAATTCTTGGTGAAGAGGTCGGCATTGGTGAAGCTGACTACTGCATTCTCCTCCGTCAGCATCTGGGTGGTTTGATAGGAGATGGCCGTAACCGCACCTCTATAGTTATCGCAGATGATATAATCACCCACTTTCAATCGTCCGTTGAGCAACTGAATGCCATAGAACAGATTATTGATAATATCCTTCATGGCGAAACCAATACCCGTAGCCAAGCCGGCAAAGATAAAGGTGAGCGCCTGAATAGGTATGTTCATAATGAGGCAGATCACGAGAATGTACGCGCCCCAGATGATGGTGGAGATGATATTGGTGGCCAAATTCATGTTCGGCACGTAGGCTTCTCGGGTGTCGTCGTTTTTGGTGGCAATACGTATCTGCTTATAGGTGGTGAGCACGATATGCTGAATGTATTTGAAAACGAAATACATGGAGCAGCACATCACGATATTATAAAGCGATACGTTGAAAACGAGCGCGTCGTTGTTGCCCAGCGAGAAGAAGACGTAATGGAAGTCTTCAATAAACGTGTCGGCCGCATTATAGAACGATAGGGCGGCGTAGGCACAGAAAGGAATAGAAGCGCAGGCTACCACGGGAATGCCGGCAATCTGAATGAAATCGTGGAACCATGTGATTTGCACGGCCTCGGAGTGCTCCCAAAGGAAACTTTTGCCATGGAGTTTTTCCAAATATCTGCGCTTCACATCCTCCACTTTCTTCGTGTTTCGTTTCGCCCATTGGTAGAGCCAAACGACGGCAATAACGGCCACCTGTTGCGTTTGCCACCAGAAGATGATGAGTGTGCCGATGAGCGCGTATCCCAACGCCACCAGAATCATCGTGCAAGCGAGCACGAGGCACGTAACGGCAGCCAGGATAGTATCCATTCGTGTTGCCTTATCCCAATAGCGAATGATAACGATGTTTTGCCAGATATTGCAAACAAACGTAATAGGGAAGAGCCAGAAAATGAGAGCCGAATTGGGCACAAAGAAGAATCGTAGGAACGTGACGGCAAACCCTAAAGCAATAAAAGGAGCATAGAGATGCATTGCCGCAGATGCTTTGCTGCCTTGCTCACGTGCCAAAAGAGCCGCTTCAATCACAAAGATATAAATGAAGTATGCCCCAAAAACCAATTTATTGTTGGCAATCAGTTCGTTGCCCAATACATAGGAATCCCAAAACAAACAAATGGTGAGCAACGCCATATAGACCTGGTTGGCCCAGATGTGCGGGTTTTGCGCGAGGCGTCGATACCAATCCTTCCCGGATTGACAAAAACGTATGAGCAGGAAGATGATGAGGGCAGCCAATGCCAGCATTCCAAACATCTGTCCAAGAATAAGGCAAATAATTTTTTTGTCCCAAAGATCGTTACGGCCGGTGTAGGTGAATTCACAATCCTGGCGAATACGCTCAATAGATTCGTTCAGGTCCGACCAAATCTCCCAAAGATTGGCCTGCTCGCCATGCACCATTTTCTTCTGGAGATCTTCAAATGCATAGTTGACGTATTCCATGGTGGGCTCATAATCGGCAATGAGCTGGTCGGCTTTGTCGCAGCAGTCAGCCCATATCTGGCGGCAATCCAATAATCGGCCCATGCAATAGGTACCTTTCGCCAGGCAGCTGTCGCGAATGGCCTGCTCCTCTTCCGTGAGCTGGTAGAGACGAAGATTAGGCATCACGTGATAGTTGGCATCCTTGAGTGCAGCAAACAGTTCTTCATCACGGGTGGCTGCGATGCTATCGGTCATGGCCAATAGTCGGTCTGCCTCCAGAAGCAGACTGTCGCCCACATTCTCGGGTTGAACGATCTCTTTCTCTTCGAGGGTAGGGGGCAGAAGGCGAATCGTTTCCAGCAATCGGCGGAAGCGCTCTACCTCCGAATCCAGATTGCCCAGAAACTTATGCAACACCTCCGAAGTCTCCTGCAACTCTTTATATTGCGAGGTGGCACGATGGAGGAGGTATGTTTGGCGGAACATATTGTCCACTTCGCAGGAATACAACTCCAATTGCAGGTAGTTGTAATCGCGAGTGGCTTCTTCCAGCACTTCCAGGAAATACTGATGAGCTTCTTCAAAATTCTGCATTCGAGCGTCGGCCGTCTCATAATCATGCGAAAGCGATTGCTCTATCTGCGAGAGTTCAACGTTGGCCCATGCAGAAACCGAAAGCGCCACAATGAGATTCAGTATGATAACAAGTCGTTTCATATGTTTATTTAGTACGTCTTTTGAAAAATTTGCCTACAACAGGCAGGGCTGAAAGCGGAAAATCCCGGCGTGTCATATAATAAACGTATACGGCAAGGAGAAGTGTTCCTACCCCCATTTTTGCCCAAGTGCCAAGATGGAGATAATCAAGCGATTCGAAGCCGCCGAGCAGAACTACCACCAAGAGGAAATAGCGAGCGATGGTTTTCAGATCGTATGGAATAGGCATTTTCTTCTGCCCGATGGAATAGCTCAGCAGCATGATCACCAGATAGCAGATAAGCGAACTGCCGCAAGAAGCCCAATAGCCGATGCGTGGCACGAAAAGAATCTGCAAGGCAGCCGTAATTACCAATCCAATGAGCGAGAAATATGCGCCCCAGCGGGTTTCGTCGGTAAGTTTGTACCAGAAACTCAAATTGAAATATACGCCTTGGAAAACGTAAGTCCAAAGCACCACAGGCACAATACGAAGTCCTTCCCAATAAGCGCTACCGATGATGTACTTGAAAATATCCAAATAGAAAGTGACCACGAGGAGGATGAGGAAGGAGAAGATGATATAGTATTTCACCGCATCTGCATATGCCTCTACCGATTGGCGGTCTTTATGCTTGGAGAATACGAAAGGTTCGTATGCATAACGAAAAGCCTGCGTGAACATCATCATCACCATCGCCACCTTGAAGCAGGCACCATAGATGCCAAGTTGGTCCTTTGCGTCTGCGAACGGATAGATGTACGGGAAGAGAATACGGTCGAGCGTTTGATTCATAATGCCCGCCACACCTAAGATAAGAAGAGGCAGCGAGTATTTCAAAAGCTCTTTCAAAACGGCCCACGACGGTTTGCTTCTGTCGCTTCTCTCGGGCAACGCCATAGGAATAAGAACGGCCGTTTGTATGCCCGTGGCAATCAGGTTTGCCACAAACACCCAAACCACATCACTCTTGCCGAGCACAACGAGGAAAAGGAGGTTGAGCGCAATATTGAGAAACACAAACAGCAGTTTCAATCCTGCAAATGCGATAGGTCTTTTCTTATAACGAAGGTAAGCAAAAGGAATGCAAGAGAAAGCGTCCATAGCCACCACTACGCCCAGCATGGCGATGAAACTCTCGTGGCCTTCATAGCCCATCCAATTGGCAATTGGTGCGGCAAAAAGAACACATAATGCGGCAAAGATGGTGCTGGTGATGAAGAGCGTGAGCAGCGATGTTTTATATACCTGCTGCGGCTGATACCCTTCTCGGTTGGCAAACCGGAAGAATCCCGTTTCCATGCCATACGTGAGAATCACCAGCAGCAAAGCCGTCCATGCATAGAGGTTCGTCACAATTCCGTAGTCAGACGTCTGTTTGAGCACATAGGTATAGAGCGGCACGAGCAGGTAGTTGAGAAACTTACCCACGATGCTGCTCACTCCATAGATGGCGGTATCTTTCGCCAACGATTTCATGCTTCCGTTTGATTTCTGTTCACTCATTCTTCCGTTCTTGCTTCAAGTTTTAATTGATATTTCGATTTCTTGCGTGGCTTTTCTTCCTGCGGCATCTCCGCAGCGGTCTCTTCCTCTTGGGATGCATCTTCCGCTTTGCCGGCCACGCACATGACTATCTCTCCCTTTGGCGGGATGGTGGTGAAGTGTTCTATGAGCTCTGCGAGCGTGCCGCGTACCGTTTCTTCATGCACCTTGCTTATTTCGCGCGTGACGCTCGCCTTGCGATCAGGTGTGCATACGTCGGCCAATTGCTCCAATGTTTTTACCAATCGGAACGGACTTTCGTACACGATGAACGTCTGATCCAATTGGCTGAGATATTCCAATCGTGTTTGGCGGCCTTTCTTTTGGGGCAGGAAACCTTCGAAATAGAAATGATTGTTGGGCAGGCCAGAATCCACCAGCGCTGGCACAAAGGCCGTAGCTCCCGGCAAACATTGCACCTCCACTCCGGCTTCTGCTGCTGCACGTACCAGGAAGAATCCCGGGTCGCTGATGGCTGGCGTACCGGCATCAGAAATAAGTGCTATATTGGACCCCGCCAGCAGGCGTTGCACAATATCGCCACTCGTTTCATGCTCATTGAACTTATGATGGCTTTTGAGTGGCGTATGAATATCAAAATGCTGCAAAAGCACACTCGAAGTACGCGTGTCTTCTGCAAGAATAAGATCCACCTCTCGCAGCACTTTGAGTGCACGAAAGGTGATATCTTCAAGATTGCCTACCGGTGTGGGAACGATATAAAGCATTACCAACGACGCTTTAACAGATTGTAGAATAATTCGTATGCATTCGATTCCTTATCCCAATTGAAACGGCTGGCGATATATGCTTCGGCCTCCTCGAGGCTGGCCATATGATCGATCTTCTCCATTTCTTTTTGGAGCGTTTCCATGTTGCCGCCAAAGAGCTCTTTGTTGAATAGGAACTTATCAGCAAGCGACATGCCTTTTTTGATGGAATCCAATTTAGGCACCACCGAAGAAACAACCTCCGTTTTGGCAGCCGCATCAGCAACCGTCTCTATAGGAGTCGCTGCCGGTTCTGCTTTTTGTTCAGGTTCTGCCTTGGGCTCTTTTGCTGGGAGAGGTGCTGGCTCAGGTGCTGCTACAGGCTCTGGTTCTTCCTCAAATTCAACTTCCAACTCAGGCAAACCATTCTCGTCGGCCTGGATTTCTTCGCTTTCGTTGATGATGTCTTCTTCAAATTCCACTTCCAATTCAGGCAGCCCTGTTTCTTCGTCGATTGCTACGACGTCTTCCTGTTGTGTTTCAGCAACGGATGCCGCAGGTGCTGCCTCAATTATTTTCTCCACGACGGTGGCAGGACGTGCCTCAAGTTCAGCAATTTTTGCTTCGAGCGATACAATCTTGGCAGAAAGTGCAGCAATCAAAGCCGTCTGCTCGTTGAGCTTGGCATTCTGAGCCGATTCAGCCTGCTCGGCTGCCTCAAGGGCAGCCAAGCGAGCTTCAATATTTTCGAAATATTTAATGATTTCGTTCATGTTGTAGTATAGAACGTTGTTCTGAAAAAATGATCAAATCGTTTATTTGGTAGCATCCTCAAGTTTACTCATCAAAGCAAACATGAAGATAGCTGAAATGAGGCAGAGGGCGATGAATACCGACCAAACGGCCCACAAAGGCAGACTGCCCCAGAGGAAACCACCTACGGAAACGAGGAAGTTACCGAGAGCGGTAGCAACAAACCAGCCACCCATCATCATACCCTTATACTTAGGAGGTGCCACTTTGCTGACAAAGCTGATACCCATTGGGCTGAGGAGCAATTCACCAAAGGTGAGGATGAGATAAGTGCCGATAAGAACGTTAGCATCGGCGAAGGTAGGATCAGCTGCAACTGCCTGTTCTGCTGGAGAAAGCAAACCGAGTGAGCAAAGAGCCATCACTGCATAAGCTGCGGCAGCCACGAGCATACCATACGCAATCTTGCGTGGAGCAGAAGGCTCTTTATCTTTCTTGGCAAGTGCACCAAAGATAGCCATGGAAACTGGCGTGAGAGCAACCACATAGAATGGGTTGAACTGCTGGAAGATAGGTGCAGAAACAGCTACTTCGTCAGGACGATTGAAAAATTTATATCCAAGCACAGCGAGTGCCAATACGCCTACGCCACTCCAGATACCTTTGCTCTTCTTGTCGCCATCGCCAAAGATGCCGAAAAGAGCATACACGAGAATGGCAATCATCACGAGGTTCACAATATCAAATGCCATGGTTTGGATGCCAGTAGAAACAGGTGCCACAAACTCATTTGCGAAGTAGGTGAGG
The DNA here is from genome assembly GCA_045600985.1 of Paludibacteraceae bacterium. GTDB lineage: Bacteria > Bacteroidota > Bacteroidia > Bacteroidales > Paludibacteraceae > Colicola. The sequence goes on along the minus strand of JAZRYY010000032.1, from coordinate 14,240 downwards.
GTAAGACCATTCTGATGGAATGCCATCCAGAAGAAAATAACCACAGCAAACACGAGGCAGAGTGCCACGATGCGCTTCTTGGTCTGCTCCGGAGTGAGTTCGTCCACCACCTGGCCACCAGCAGCCTGCTGCTTGGCGGTACCTTCCACATGCTTAAACCAAGGACGGCAAGCATAATAGATGGCGATAGAGAAGACGAGTGAGAGACATGCTACGGCAAAAGCAAAGTGGTAAGAATCGTTTACGCTGGTGCCAAGGCTGTTTTGTGCCCATTCCATAATCTTCACGGCTGCAGTAGGAGCAAACATGGCACCAATGTTAATAGCCATATAGAAGAGCGAGAAGGCTGCGTCACGGCGATTGGCATACTGCGGGTCGTCGTAGAGATTACCTACCATCACCTGAAGGTTACCTTTGAAGAGGCCCGTACCAAAACTGATAAGCACGAGGGCTATAACCATGAAAGACGTAGCAACAGCGATACTGCCAGATTCAATACCTCCCATAGGAATGGCGAGAAGCACGTAGCCGAGGAACATAATCATTACGCCGATGGTGACACACTTGCCATAACCAATCTTATCGGCAATAATACCACCTACGAGAGGCAGGAAATACACAAGTGCCAGGAAGGTTGAGTAGATGGCGCCGGCCGTTGCTGCCGACAAACCAAAGTTAGCACGAAGGAAAAGCGCAAACACAGCCAGCATGGTGTAGTAACCAAAACGTTCGCCTGTGTTGGCCAATGCGAGGGCAAAAAGACCCTTTGGTTGATTTTTGAACATAATTATAGAGATTTAATTTTACTATTGCATTATTGGGTCAAAGACGCATGATTATTCTTCAATAAAATAATTCCAACCGTGCGTATCTTCCACACGGCCATACTGAATATCACGGAGGCGGTTATACAACATGGTGCATACCGGTCCGGCTTCTTTGCCAAATTCGTATGTGATACCATTATCGGGATCGATCACGCGAGAAATCGGAGAAATGGCTGCACCTGTGCCACATGAACCGGCTTCTTGCATTTCGCTGAGTTCTTCCAGCATAACGGGTCGTTCTTCTACAGGTATACCCAAATCGCCGCAAAGGGTGCGGAGAGATTTGTTGATGATCGATGGCAGAATACTTTGGCTCTTAGGCGTAACATACACGCCATTCTTTACGCCAAAGAAATTGGCCCCACCACACTCGTCGATGTATTTGTGCTCGATGGAATCGAGGAACAAAACGCCCAATCCTTCTTCATGAGCCGGTTCGGTGGCACGGAAGGAAGCGGCATAATTGCCACCCACTTTATACTGCCCTGTTCCCAAATGGGCTGCACGGTCCACATGGCGATTCACGATGAATGGTGTCGTGCCAAAACCTGCTGGAAAGTACGGACCGATTGGAGTTGCCAGCACCATAAACTCAAACTCCTGTGCAGGAGCTACACCCACTTTGGGCGTCGTGCCAATCATAATTGGACGCAGATACAGAGTAGCGCCACTCTCATACGGAGGCAGATACTCTATATTTTTTCGTATGCACAACTCGCACGCGCGAATAAATTTCTCTTCGGGCAGGCGTGCCATATACATCGATTTGGCTGAGCTGTTCAGACGCTTAGCATTCTCGTCAGGACGGAATAAACGAATTTTTCCATCCACACCACGATAGGCTTTCAGCCCTTCGAAGCACTCCTGCGCATATTGCAAAGCCGTAGCAGCCGCGTGAATGCGAATGCTGAAATCGTCCGTCACATACAGATTGCCCCATTTCCCTTCTTTGTAGGAACAGCGTACCATATAGGCACATTCTGTGTAAGAAAATGTTAATGTTTTCCAATCAATTGGTTTCATTGCTGTAGAGCCAATGGCCCATATTTAAAAAGTTTATCTAATACGCAAGTTTCGTTGCCCCAAATGTTCTCTAAATCCATACCGGCCCAATCTTCCGTGTGCTGAAATGCAGAATGACCGATTCTTGGCATTTCATTTTGCAGCAGCGCTTCCACGATGCTAAGGGTCGCATCATTCAAGTCGATCAGCCATTTCGTTTCTTTCTCATAGAGCGGGCGGATGAAATCCTGATAGTAATCGAAATATGACGTTTTTTTATAGGCACTCAAAATGGCATTCCAATGCTGGTGTTGCCATTTCGTCTGATAACTGATCTCCACATCTTTCGTGAACTGCTTATGATCCACTCGTTTCACGGGAACCGACAGCATGACGGGTGTGCCAGTTGGATCGATAATAAGGCAACGGTTGCGGTATGTTTGCTTGGGGAAACTTTCCATTACCTCCACGCGAGTCTTCCGCGAGACCTCAGCGAGACCTCGACGAGATGTGATGACCTCCTGCCACCAACCTTCCGTTCCCCAATATGTGGTTGGCAATATCATGCTAATCAGAATTGCTTTGCTCCCATGCCTATACGATTCCAACGGATGTGGCCTTTGCCCCATGCTTTATCTTTCTCTATGCTGAGCCAAATGAAGCGAGGTGTGCCCACGATATGATCTTCAGGCACAAAGCCCCAATAGCGTGAGTCGGCAGAATTATGGCGATTATCGCCCTGCATCCAGTAGTAATCCATCTCGAAAGTGTACTCTTTGCCCACTTCCATTGGCTTGAATTCGTAAGCATCGGCAATACGGCGATAAACCTGATAATTATTTTCGTCAATCATGATGGTTTCGCCTTTCTTTGGCATGTAGATCGGTCCATAATTATCGCGCGTCCATCGATATGAGGAATCGCCTTCGTGGAAAATAGCGCCCAAAGGATAAACCTCTCCGCTCATGGCGTCCGGTTCCATGATGATTTGTGCCACATTAGCGTTGGCCTCCAATTTGGCTTTCATCTCTTTCGTTAATGGGAAATGATATACCGGATTCTCGTTTGAAAGTCCCAATATCTCCAATTCGTGTGCATTCGTCACCATGCGGTAATCGTCTTTGCTGATGCCCAATTTCTGTGCGTACTCTTTGCTCAGCATTCCGCCTGTGGTTTGCACATAATAATTATATTGAACACCTTCGCGATCAGGGAGAAGTTCGCCATTTACGTACACCTGATTATGGATGATTTGCAAGGTGTCGCCTGGTGTTGCCACACAGCGTTTTACGTAGTTCTCGCGGCGGTCAACCGGGCGAACCACAATATCTCCAAATATATCGTGGCGTGCTTTAATGGTTTGCTCGCCATAATAGTATTTGAGCGAGTAGTAGTCGGGATTCTGCATTTTCTCGCATACGGTATCGCCTGCAGGGAAATTGAATACTACGATGTCTCCCTTTTCCGGTGAAGCCCAACCTGGCATGCGGCGATAATCCCAATGAGGCTTGTCAATATAGCTTTTCCCGCCACCCAAAATGGCTGGGAAAGTGTGCTGCACCAAAGGGAAACTCAACGGCGTATTGGGAATACGCGGACCATATTTAGCCTTGCTCACCATCAAGAAATCACCTACGCGCAGGCTCTTTTCCAAAGAAGAGGATGGAATCTGATAGTTTTGGAATAAAAACAGATTGATGAAATATACCGCGATAAGGGCAAATGCGATGGCATCCACCCACGACATGACGGTATATAAAACTGGATTCTTGATGGATTTCCACCACGTCCAAGGGATATATTTCGTGATGAACATATCCGCAATTATCGGCAAAAGCAGCAGCCAGCCAAGGCTTGACCAATGGCCAATGCTTACCCAAATAACAAATGCCACATAAACCGCACACCAGCATGCTGCGGCTATCATTCCCTTCTTAGGACAATTCTGTATTCTTTCTTTAATACTCATAGTCGTTATTTATTCCTATTGCGTGCTCGCGCACATATGCACAGCAGCGTAAAACGCTGCAAAGGTACAAAAAAAATACGACATGTGCAAATTTTTGCCGCAGAAAAACAAAAAAGAACTCAGATTTCTCTAAGTCCTTTTGTGATTATACTATATTTATGGTGTTACGATGGTTGTTTTTTAGAATATCTTTTTTTGTGATTAAAGAAACTTCAAAGTGGTTTGTTCTTTTGTGATCTTTACGCGAACCTTCTGTCCCATTCGAAGCGGGTAGTTGTATTCTCCGTGGCCAATAGGAAGATAGTAGGCCGTTGGCACATCTTTCTTGTCGATCTGGCGGTAAATCAAATTCTCCGCAGAAGTGAATTCTCCGCCTCTTGAAGTGCCGCTGTAGTCGTTTGGCGCAGGTTCCATATCCACCCATTCTCCATAGAGAACGGCTTGTGCGTTCCTGAAAATTCCCAAGTGTTTGATGAGCGTCAGGCTATAGAGCATATATGTCCACGTGCCAGTAACATCTTCCAAGAGAAGGATGTATGGTTCATCCGTAGGCCATGAGCAGAAATGCGAGAATAAAGTCATCTGATAAATTGCGAGATTGCCACCAATCAAAATGCCTTCCGCTTCACCTTCGGTATTGTATTCGCTACCTTCAAATGTGTAGGTTGGCATCTCGCCTTGCATCATCTTCTTTTGATATTGTACGCAAGTGTCGGGAAGTCCCATAAAAGCGGCCGACATGGAGGCGTGAATAGAAGGAATGCCTGCTTTTGTCCATGCAGAATGCATGGCGCTAATGTCGCTATAGCCAATCAGTAGTTTGGGGTATCGGCGCAAAGTGTCGGTTGGCAATAAATCCATCACTTCAGCACTACCAGCACCACCTCTTACGCAGAAAAGTGCTTTTATTTCCGGATCGCGAAGCGCCCAAAGCACGTCGCTAAGGCAGTCGTCAACTGTGCGGACAGGTTCAAGCACATGTTTGCCCAATACAGGTTCATAACCCCATTCCTTCAACCCCAACATGGTAGAATCAATCTGCGATTGCAGAGGCATGGCCGCAGGAGCTATAACCGCTACTTTGTCGCCAGGTTGCAGATAAAAATGATCGGGGAGAGATTGCGCGTTGGTGCACGAAATCAATACCATCGTAAGGAAAAGGAAGAAGCCGTACCTGTTCATATTATATAAATGTGTGGGTAAAACGCATGCAAACGGTTTGTTACAAAAGAGTAATCCCGAAAAATAAGTTGCTTACGTTTTGAAAGGGAAGGTGTTTATTCGGAATCAAAACGTTTGCAAAGGTACTGTTTTTTCTTGACATATGCAAACAAATACGCAGAATTGATGAACATTCTGCGTATTTGTATATTTTATTTGATGATAGGTCAATTTTGATTGCGGAAAAGTCGATAAATTGCTGAAATGTCAATTTTTACAGCCGCAGTCAATTTTTTATAATATGTGCCTTATCGAATCATGTCGTCGCCGAAGAAAGGCTGGAGAGCGGCAGGAATGCGGATGCCTTCTTCGCATTGGTTGTTCTCAAGGAGAGCAGCCACGATACGTGGAAGAGCAAGAGCAGAACCGTTGAGAGTGTGCGCAAGTTGCACCTTCTTGTCGTCAGCCTTACGATAGCGGCACTTGAGGCGGTTAGCCTGATAGGTGTCGAAATTGGAAGTAGAAGAAACTTCCAGCCAGCGATGCTGTGCTTCAGAATATACTTCAAAGTCGTAGCAGATGGCAGCCGTGAACGACATATCGCCACCAGAGAGGCGTAGGATACGATATGGGAGTTCGAGCTTCTGGAGCAAACCTTCCACGTGTGTAAGCATCTCTTTGTGTGATGCATCAGAATGATCAGGCGTATCGATGCGTACAATCTCAATCTTAGAGAACTCGTGGAGACGGTTCAAACCGCGAACATCCTTGCCATAAGAACCCGCCTCGCGACGGAAGCATTCCGTGTACGCGCAATTCTTAATAGGGAGTTCCTTTTCGTCGATAATCACGTCGCGATAGAGATTCGTAACAGGTACTTCGGCGGTAGGAATGAGGTAGAGATCGTCCACTTCGCAATGATACATCTGTCCTTCCTTGTCAGGCAACTGACCTGTGCCATAACCAGAAGCGGCATTCACAACGGTAGGAGGCATGATCTCGGTGTAGCCGGCCTTGTTGGCTTCAGCGAGGAAGAAATTGATGAGGGCACGTTGGAGACGAGCACCCTGACCAATATAAACAGGGAAACCTGCGCCAGAGATCTTAACGCCGAGGTCAAAGTCAATGAGGTTGTATTTCTTGGCAAGATCCCAGTGTGGGAGCTTGGCATTTTCTGGTTCTGGATTTTCATCGGCAGGCCAATCCTTGAGCGCGATAGCAGCACCTTCTGCGGAGAAGGCGAGCTCAGCAGGCTGATCAAGCACCTTGGTTTTCTCGCCAAGTTTGAAACCACCCACCTTTACGGCGAGGTTGTCTTCTGCAGATGCTCCTTCTGGTACGAGAGCGTAAGGCACGTTAGGAATGGTGAGGAGGATTTTGGTTTGTGCTTCTTCGGCAGCAACCTGAGCTTCGTCAAGAGCTTTGATTTCGTCCTTCTTTGCAGCAGTAGCAGCCTTTGCAGCTTCTGCTTCGTCGCGCTTGCCTTCTTTCATGAGTGCACCAATCTGTTTTGAGAGTTGGTTCATTTCGGCAGCAGCAGCATCTTTCTTTTGCTGAGCAGCTTTGCGCTCGGCATCGATGCGGAGCACTTCTTCGATGGCTTCAGCTGCGCCATTGAAGTGTTTTTTCTCAAGGCCAGCGATAATGGCTTCCTTGTTGTCGTAGATTTGCTTAAGAGTTAACATATGTTGTTGTATATTTGATAGTCGGTTTTGTGGGTGGCTCGAGAGAGGCTTGAGCTCTCGTCCAACACCGCTGCAGCTAAAAGCTGCTGTTTTGGGCGGTTAATGTTGTGAAAATGAAAAACAAAACTCTCCCGTGCTTAAGGCTTTAACCTTTAGCAACAGGAGAGCTTATTCGTAAAACGTCTGGGTTTCTTATGTCTTAAGCCTCAGCTGCTGCTAAAGGCTCGATGGAGACGTAAGAGCGATCGTTCTGCTTGCGAGTGAAGGTAACGATACCATCGCAAAGTGCAAACAAAGTGTGATCCTTGCCCATACCCATGTTAGCGCCTGGGAAGTGTTGGGTACCGCGTTGGCGAACGATGATGTTGCCTGCCTTAGCGAATTGACCACCAAAAATCTTCACGCCAAGACGTTTGCTTTCTGATTCACGGCCGTTCTTAGAACTACCGACACCTTTCTTGTGTGCCATAATTGCAATCCTTTCTTTTTAAGCGTTAACAATTTCTTTTACCAATACCTGAGTGAAGTTCTGACGATGACCGTTCAACTTCTTGTAGCCCTTGCGACGCTTCTTGTGGAAGACGAGCACCTTTTCGCCACGAACTGAATTGTCCAAAACTTCAACTACTACTTTTGCGCCTGCTACAACAGGAGCGCCAACGGTGAAAGCACCATTGTTTTCAACAAGGAGAACCTTGTCGAACTCCACGGTCTGGCCAACCTCAGCGGTTTCCATGCGGTGGATGAACAGCTTCTTTCCAGCCTCAGCCTTGAATTGCTGTCCTTGCATTTCTACAATTGCGTACATTTATTCAAAATGTTTAATGAGTTAGTCGGGTAGGCGGGACACATAAAAAATGCAGCCTCTTACAAGGCCTACTTGCGAAATCGGTTGCAAAATTACTACATTTTTACGACATGACCAAATATTTTCATAGAAAAAATGCGTTTTCATAGAAAAAAAGTGATTTTTACGGCATAAAAGTTGCATATGTCGGCTTTTTTTACTAACTTTGCACCCAAATTGCGTGTTTTCGATAGATAACGAGGCAAATGGAGAAGACTGATCTCATATTTCGATGCTTTGCATCAGGCAGTAGTGGCAATTGCTACTATTTGGGTACCTTAGAAAAAGGTATCCTGATTGATGCTGGCATAAGTGCACGTACCATTCATCGGAACTTGCGCGAGATGGGATTGGATTTTCCTCAGATATACGGCGTGCTGGTGACACATGATCATGCGGATCATATTCGTGCCGTAGGCACTTTGGGCGAGAAAATACACGTGCCAATCTATGGAACGGATTTGATTCATCAAGGTATCGATCGTAATTATGGTGTGTCGGTAAAATTACGCACGTCCCGCAAGTATTTTACGATAGGTGAGCCGTTCGAATTGTGCGGCATGACGATAAATACATTCCGCGTATCGCACGATTCAACGCAATGCGTTGGTTACGTGATAGACGTGCAGGGAACACGCTTCATGATTGCAACCGACTGTGGTGAGCCAAGCGAGGAACTCTTGGAAGCGTTGAAGACGTCCAATCATATCGTGATAGAAGCGAACCACGACGAACAGATGTTGCTGAATGGTCCGTATCCAACGTATTTGAAAGAACGAATCTTATCGCCTTGCGGCCACCAGAGTAACGTGGTGTGCGGCGAACTGCTGGCGGAAAGTTATCATACGGGCATGAAGCATATATGGCTTTGCCATTTGAGCGAAGAAAACAACGATCCGGTATTGGCCCACAAGACTGTGACGGAATATTTGGAATCCGTAGGTGCTCAATTGATTACGGCTTTGCCAAGCGACCGAGTGATACCGGAAAATAAAACCTTCCTCAACGCGCTCGACCGACTGGATGCAAGTCCGATTTATGTATTGAAATAAAAGGAAAATAGAAACGAGATATGGAAAGACTTGTAATTATTCCTACTTATAATGAATGTGAAAATGTGGAGAGTATCATCACGGCTGTGATGACGTTGCCGATAGATTTTCATGTGCTTATCATTGATGATGGCAGTCCTGACGGAACTGCGGAAATCGTTAAGCGATTGATGTCCGATAAGTTCAATGGCCGCTTGTTCCTGGTGGAGCGTGCCGGCAAACAGGGCTTGGGAACGGCATATATTGCGGGCTTCAAGTGGGCAATAGAGCATGAGTATGAATTTGTATTTGAGATGGATGCAGATTTCTCTCATAATCCACAGGATCTCCTTAAATTATATGACGCGTGCGCGAACGAGGGAGCAGATTTCTCGATAGGAAGTCGCTATATCACGGGCGTTAATGTGGTGAATTGGCCAATGGGACGCGTGTTGATGAGTTATTGTGCATCCATGTATGTTCGCACGGTATTGAACATCCCTGTTCGTGATACCACGGCCGGCTTCGTTTGCTATCGTCGTAAGGTGCTGGAAACCATCGAGTTAGATAAGATTCGTTTCAAAGGATATGCATTCCAGATTGAGATGAAATTTACGGCTCTGATGTGCGGTTTCAAAGTGAAGGAAGTGCCAATCATCTTTATAAATCGCGTGTTGGGTACGTCAAAAATGTCAGGCGGAATCTTCTCAGAAGCTTTATTGGGCGTGATTCGTTTGAAACTTTCTTCATGGTTTAGAAAATATCCTCAAAAAGGTTAAATGTATAGAAAATTTTTTGCGATATTAACGATAATGATGTGCCTTGTTGCCTGTGGACAACGAGGCACATCTGATAATGCGGATGCGGATAATAGCATAGAAGACGAATTGATTCGTTATGCTTATGGCATTCCGGTGGACAGCTTTCTTGTGACGGAAGGTGAAGTACGCGAAGGCGAAACGCTCGGTGGTTTGCTGGCGCGATTGGGTGCCTCTCCTCGTGTAGTGAACAGTCTGGCGAGTGTGCCTCGTGAGGTTTTTGATGTTCGCCGTTTTCGTGCCAATGTGCCCTATGAGGCTTTCTATTCGCAGCAGGATAGTGTGCTCACCTATTTTGTGTATAAAAAAGACAAGGTAGAGTCGGTTGTTTTTCACGTGGCGGATTCGTTACATGTGGAGAGGCAGTTGAAAGAGGTTGTTTGCGAAATGCGAAAGGCAGAAGCACGCGTGGAATCGTCGCTCTGGAATGCGATGGTGGCCAATAATCTGCCGGTACAATTGGCACTTGATATGTCGGATATCTACCAGTGGACCATCGATTTCTTTGGTTTGCAGACGGGTGATTCCATACGAGCTTATTATGAGCAATTATCCGTGGAAGGTGAGCCTATCGGTATCGGCCGGATTCATGCCGCCAATTTCTATCACGGTGGCAAATGGATAGAGGCCTATTTCTTTGATAGTGAGGCAATTGTACAGGAAACTGACTCACAAATGTCCCCAAAAGAATTGCCATTTTGCCGAGGTTATTTTGCTGCGGATGGTACGAATCAGAGAAAGGCTTTTTTGAAGGCGCCACTCAATTACAAGCGAATATCATCGCATTTTACGTATCATAGGAAACATCCTATTTTTGGCGTGGTTCGCCCTCATACCGGCGTAGATTATGCGGCACCCGCAGGAACACCAGTAGTGACGATTGGTGATGGTGTGGTTACGGAAAAAGGATATAAGGGAGGCGGCGGAAATACTGTGAAAATTCGCCATAATTCGGTATATACCACGGCGTATCTGCATTTATCGAAATATGGTGCAGGAATAGCTGTTGGCAAGCATGTGGCACAGGGTGATGTGATTGGTTACGTGGGCTCATCAGGCAATAGTACAGGTCCGCATCTCGACTTTCGTGTTTGGAAAAATGGTTCGCCAGTGGATCCTTTGCATATGGATGCGCCAGCAGCAGAACCCGTTCCGACGTCGTTAATGGATTATTATCGAGCGAGAGTGGATAGTCTTGCACCAATGATTCGATAAAATAAAGAAATGCCCTTCCGCGTGGAAAGGCATTTCTTTATTTTGCATATTGGCTACTGGTTAATATTGCTCGTTTTCGTTCGGGAACGAACCATCCTTAACGGCATCAATATAATCGCCAACAGCATTCTTTACTTCGTCAGCAAGTTCTGCGAAGTGGCGCAGGAACTTAGGTTTAAAGCCGGTGTTGAGGCCGAGCATATCGTGCAATACCAATACCTGACCATCCGTGGCATTTCCTCCGCCAATACCGATGGTTGCTGCACTTACGCTTTCCGTTACTTTTGCTGCCAATGCCGCTGGAATCTTTTCCAGCACGATGGCGAAACAGCCGGCTTCGTCCATCAGTTTGGCATCATGAAGCAATTTTTCGGCTTCTGCCTCGCCTTTGGCGCGAAGTCCATACCCGCCGAACTGATTGACGGATTGAGGGGTGAGTCCCAAGTGTGCGCACACAGGAATACCGGCCTGAATCATGTGGCGTACAATATGGATGATTTCTTCTCCGCCTTCGAGTTTGAGCGCGTCTGCTCCCGTTTCTTTCATGATTTTAACTGCGTTTCGAAGCGCATCTTCTTCTGAAATCTGGTAACTGCCAAATGGCATGTCTACCACCACAAGAGCGTGTTGAGCCGCACGAACAACACCTTTCGCAAGAAAAATCATCTCGTCTACAGTAATAGGGAGAGTGTATGCGTTTCCGCAAACTACGTTGCTGGCGCTGTCGCCTACCAAAAACATGTCCACACCGGCTTCATCAACTAAGCGAGCGAGGGTGAAATCATAACTGGTCAACATGGTGATTTTTTCACCTGCTGCCTTCATTTGGCGAATCTTACTCGTCGTTATTTTGCTTGTTTGAGTATGTACTGACATAAGCCCAAAATTGAATTAATTGAAAAAAGTGGCCACAAAATTACTGCTTTTTTTGCATATGTGCAAATATTTTCGTACCTTTGCACCGAAAATGCGCAATAACACCGTATATTTTATAATTTTAGTGGCTCTGCTACTGCTTTTTTTTGCGGTAGATGTGTTCACGGGTGCAGCAGACATACATTTGTCTTCGCTGTGGGAGGATAGTCTCGAACATCGAATCTTGCTCACGCTGCGTTTGCCGAGGGTTTTAACTGCGGTTTTGTCGGGCGTGGCGCTATCGTTGAGCGGATTGATGATGCAAACGCTCTTCCGAAATCCTTTAGCCGGACCATCTGTTTTGGGCGTTTCAAGTGGGGCTACATTAGGCGTCGCATTGCTGGTTGTTCTGGGGGCCTCCGTTGGATTACGGCAGTCGGAAATAGGCAGTTTGGGCACGGTGTTGTTTGCTGTGGCTGGAGCCATTCTTGTGTTGGTTTTGGTGCTTGCTATATCGGCAAAAGTGCGCAATAATGTAACGTTGCTGATTGTGGGCATGATGGTGAGCGCCTTGGCGGGGGCATTGGTGAATGTGCTGCAAAATATAGCCGATCCGGATTCGTTGAAATTATTCATCACATGGACGTTGGGAAGCTTGACGGCGGTAGGTTGGAAAGAGATGATTTGGCTTGCTCCCATAGTGCTTGTGGGGCTATTGTATACGCTGTTTCTGATAAAACCTCTGAATGGCCTCTCCTTAGGAGAGGACTACGCGTTGTCGTTGGGTATTCCTATAAAAAAAGTGCGTGTGGGACTGATTTTGTCCTCAGGCCTGATGGCAGGAGCAATTACTGCTTTTTGTGGGCCAATAGCCTTTGTGGGAGTAGCCGTCCCGCATCTTGCCAGAGGGTTGTTCAGAACGGCAAATCATCAGGTTACTTTGCCAGCGACGGCTTTGTTGGGGGCTAATTTATTGTTAATTTGCGATATATTAAGCAACACCTTCACGCATGTGCTGCCAATTAGCACGGTGTCTGCGCTTTTTGGCGCTCCAATCGTGCTGTATGTGGTGCTGCAGAATAAGCAGTAGCAGATTAAAAGAAAGTTTGCGTTTAATCGAATATTTATGCAATTTTGCTATTTCTGGATGCGAAATTGCAACTTTTTGGCAGAAAAATGACGTAGTATGCGCCTTTTTTCTAAAAATATTTGCGTGTTTGAAAAAAATGTAGTACCTTTGTAGCCTAATTGTGTACACAACTCTATATATTGAAAATATATTGATATGCAGATACTAACAAAATCACATTGCATGATGATGAAGAAATGGCTCCCCATTCTCTTTTTGGCGCTGTCGCTGAACGCGGTGGCACAGAGCCGATTTGAGATGGCCCTGCGTGGGGGTACGTCTATGCTTATGTATAAAAGTGACTATGGCGTAATGTCGCCAAGTTACAATTTGGGTGTAGACTTGTTGTATAGTTATCGTTCGCCGTATGTGGTGGGCTTTCGTGGTGGTGTGTCCGTTGATCTGGCGCAAAGCCGTTTCAATATGACTGGTTTCAATGATCAGTATACCGTGCTGGATAACGATGATCCAATACGTCACATGTTGGATGTGAATTATTCTTACCAGTCTGTTAGCGAGGCACATAATCAAATCTACGCGTCTGTTCCATTGCAGTTGGGCTTGCATTTTGGAAACTTTGCAATCTTCTTGGGCCCAAAGATTGCTATTCCTTTGTATGCAACGTTTAAGCAGGAATTGGTTAGTGGTAAGGGCATGGTTAATGTAGGCCCAGTTGGTGTAGAAGGACCAAGTGTGCCAGTTAATGCATACGAGTATGTCTTCAATAATACTCGCGAAAAAGCTAATTATGCTACTTATCAGGGCGAAATAACAGGCGTACGTGGATTGAATAAGTACAAGGATATCAATATCATGGCATCGGTTGATGTAAATTATTATATTCATTTGAATAAGCAATCAAGTATCGGTATCGGTCTGTATTGCGATTACGGCCTGCCTTTCCTTTATCCTAAGAATGCTACGGTTTCTTTGTCGCCTGGCACTTCAACCTGGAAATCTTCTCTGATGTGGATCAACGATTTAACGGCTGCAAATCCAACAACGATGAGCCATGCGCACAACTCTGTTTTGAATGCACTCGTAGTAAATGGCCAGGATGTGTATGCAGAGAAAATGCAGATGGTTACTGCTCTCAATTATTTGAGTTGTGGTGTTCGCCTCTCTTATAACATCGGTGGTACTCGTAAAGAAATTCATAAGCATTGGTATAAGGATCTTAAGAAGTGCCAGTGTGTGTTCACGAATTAATCTTCGTATAAAATTCCTTCTCGCGATATGTATCTCCTCGCTCGTCTGAGCGGGGAGATTTTTTTATGTCTGATCTTTTCTGCCTCTTCATGTACGTGAGAATCTCATTTAGCATAATATCTATGCCTCCTCTTCTCGCGCGCACGTAATATAATATAAGGTCTCCTCGCCGCCACGGCAGAAATTATGTTTTTTTAGGTTTTTCTCTGTTTTTGTCAATCTAACCACACGTTCAATAAAAATTTACGATCATTCACGTCAAATTTGCGGTAATTCGCGTTCCCAAACAACCCCTAAATCTTAATAATCGTACATTTTTCCCTCTTTTCTCCACACGTAGGTGTTGATAAGTCCTTCATAAGTACCTGATAAGTCTCTGATAAGTATCTTCCAAACCCGTCCAATCTTAAAAATCGTACATTTTCCTCTCTCGCGCGCGTACGTGTAATTATAAGAAGGAGTAGAGTAGCCCGTATCTAAATCTTTCAGTTG
>JAZRYY010000031.1:0-11579 GCA_045600985.1 Paludibacteraceae bacterium | reverse complement strand
AATGTGACAGGTGTGCTTCATATGGGCCATATGATGAACAACACTCTCCAGGATGTGCTCATTCGCCGTGCGCGTATGATGGGCAAGAATGCCTGCTGGGTACCTGGTACCGACCACGCCTCTATTGCTACTGAGGCAAAGGTGATCAAGCGCCTGAAAGAGCAGGGTATCAATAAATCAGATCTTACCCGCGAGGAGTTCCTCAAGCATGCTTGGGCTTGGACGGATGAACATGGTGGCATCATCCTCAAACAGTTGCGTACACTTGGTTGCTCTTGCGATTGGGATCGTACTGCTTTCACGATGGACGAAACACGCTCTGCCGCTGTCATCAAAGTGTTCTGCGATCTCTATGAAAAAGGCCTTATCTATCGTGGCCTTCGTATGGTCAATTGGGACCCGGAGCGTCAAACAGCACTCTCTGATGAGGAGGTGATCTATCACGAGGAGCATAGCCATTTGTTCTATCTGAAGTATCGCGTGGTGGAGCCTGTTGATGAGGCAGATATTACTGAAGGTTGCCTCGTGCATAAAGACGAAAAGGGATATTACGCAGTAGTGGCAACCACTCGTCCTGAAACGATTATGGGCGATGTGGCTGTGTGCATCAATCCAAAAGATCCAGCTAATGCATGGCTTCGTGGCAAGCACGTTATTGTGCCAAAAGTGGGTCGACAAATTCCTATTATTGAAGATCGTTACGTCGAGATTGGTTTCGGTACGGGCTGCTTGAAAGTGACCCCTGCACATGATGTCAACGACTACGCGCTTGGCCAGAAATATGATCTCCGCACCTTCGATACTTTCTCTGCAGATGCACATCTTGCGTTAGCTTGTCTCGAACCAGAGGTCCTTGCAAATGTGAAGGAATATGATGGAATGGATCGCTTCGATTGCCGCAAGCAGATTGTGGAAGATCTCAAGGCGATTGGCTTGGTGGAGAAAGTGGAAGATTATGATAATAAGGTGGGCTACTCCGAGCGTACCAATGTGCCAATTGAGCCACGTTTGTCGCTCCAATGGTTTATCCGCATGCAGCATTTTGCTGACATTGCATTGCCACCGGTAATGAATGATGATATTGTGTTCTATCCACAAAAGTATAAGAATACGTATCGCAATTGGCTTGAAAATATCAAGGATTGGTGCATCTCGCGCCAGCTTTGGTGGGGTCATCGTATTCCGGCTTTCTATGATAAAGCACTTCTTGAAGAAGTAGGTGCAGAAGCATATCCGGAAGATAAGATTATCGTGGCCGTGACGCTTGAGGAGGCTCAAAAGAAAGCTCCGGGCATTGAACTTGTGCAAGACGAAGGTGCTCTTGATACATGGTTCTCTTCATGGTTGTGGCCGATTTCATTGTTTGATGGAATTGATCAGCCCAACAACGCAGAAATCAACTATTATTACCCAACGGCCGACCTTGTTACGGGTCCGGATATTATCTTCTTCTGGGTGGCTCGTATGATTATGGCTGGCTACGAATATAAGCAAGCCATGCCATTCAAGCACGTCTATTTTACGGGTATAGTGCGCGATAAATTAGGCCGCAAGATGTCGAAATCATTGGGCAACTCGCCTGATCCATTGGATCTTATCGCGCGATATGGTGCAGATGGCGTTCGTATGGGTATTTTGATGTCTGCCCCTGCCGGCAACGATATTCTTTATGATGACGTACTCTGCGAGCAGGGACGCAATTTCTGCAATAAGATTTGGAACTGTTTCCGTCTTGTAAAGGGATGGGAAATTACGGATGCACCACAGCCGGCTTATGCTAAATTGGCAACGGATTGGTTCGCTTCCAAGCTCAGCGAAACGGCAGCAGAGGTGGCAGATCTCTTCTCGAAGTATCGCTTGTCGGAGGCCATGATGGCTATCTATAAGCTCTATACGGATGAGTTCTCGTCATGGTATTTGGAGATGATCAAGCCTGCATATCTTCAACCAATTGATAAAGTTACGTACGATCTGACGCTCGGCTTCTTTGATCAGTTGCTTCGTTTGCTTCACCCATTCATGCCATTCATTACGGAGGAACTTTGGCAGAATATTCAGGAGCGCAAAGATGGTGAAACCATCATGACCGCCCCTGTGGCCTCTAATCTTGCGCCTGTTGCATCCGATCTTTTGGCCTCTGTAGAAGCCATGAAAGAGGTAGTTACGGGTGTTCGTAATATCCGCGCACAAAAGAATATTGCGCAGAAAGAGCAGCTCGAATTGCATATTCTCAAAGCTGAACAGCTGGGTGAGGCTGATAATCAACTGCTCACTAAGCTCTGCAATTTGTCGAAAATCGCATTCGTAGATGATAAACCAGAAGGCGCCGGTTCATTCATTGTTGGCACCACGGAGTATGCCGTTCCTCTAGGTCAGTTTATCGATGTAGAGGCTGAGATTAAGCGCTTGGAGGCTGACCTCCAGCACCAGCAGGGCTTCCTTCGCGGCGTGATGGCTAAGCTTTCAAACGAACGTTTTGTGCAGAATGCCAAACCTGAGATCGTGGCCCTTGAGCAGAAAAAGAAATCAGATGCGGAAGCACGTATAGCTGCTATTGAGGAGAGCCTCGCTGCGCTGAAAAAGTAATAGCGGTCGCACGACGGATTCAACGTGGACTCATGACGGTATCATCACCTTATCTCATAGTAGGCCCATGCGCTGCCGAGAATCGGGAACAAGTGTTCGCGACGGCAGAAGCAATATCCAACATTCTCTCTGTCCCCAGTACGGGGACGGAGGGCTTGTTTTTACAAGCGCAACCCAAGGTGTATTTCCGCGCTGGAGCATGGAAGCCTCGCACGCAGCCCGGCCATTTCGAAGGGGTAGGGGAAGAGGCATTAAAATGGCTATATGAGGTAAAGCAAACCCATGGCTTGCCTATTGCTACCGAAGTGGCAACACCCGAACATCTACGTCTGGCTTTGCAGCACGAGGCGGATGCGGTTTGGATTGGCGCTCGCACCACTACCAACCCTTTCCTCGTGCAACAATTGGCCGACGAAATAGCGGCTCAAAAGCCCACCAATCTTGTTGTTTTTGTGAAAAATCCGCTCTCGCCAGATGTTAATCTTTGGCAAGGGGCCATTGAGCGTTTTGCAAAAATAATAGGAGAAAACAATGTGGCAGCTATTCATCGGGGCTTTCAAACGGATATTCATACCGAAATGCGAAATGCGGCGGGTTGGTCGGTCGCGTTTGAGATGAAACGCCGTATGCCTCGCCTCTCTTTGCTGCTTGACCCTTCACATATGGCAGGTACCAAAGATCTGATATCGCCTCTGTCGCAGCAGGCTTTACATTTGGGATACGATGGCTTGATGATTGAATCGCATATTTCACCATTACAAGCGTTGAGTGATGCAGATCAACAACTTACGCCTGCTGAACTATTTCAGCTTTTGCAGTCGCTCTCTTTGCGAAAAACGAGTGAAGACAGCGGACTTGATCAGCTTCGTCACGAGATTGATGAAACGGATGATGCACTATGGGCCTTAATTGCAAAACGAATGCAGATATCACAACAGATTGGAGTCTATAAGCAGCAACATAGCATGTCGGTTCTGCAGTCGGGTCGCTACGATGATATTGTGAAGAAACGCCTCCTGTGGGCCGAGCAAAAAGGCCTGAGCGAGGATGTTGTGTTGCGTGTTATGGATGCGCTTCATGAGGAATCCTGTCGGAAACAACTATAGCAAGCCAGCGGCAGGATTGAATATAATTACCTAAAATCTTAAATTTTGTGCACTTTTGATGATGTCAAATGTGCACTTTTTTTTGCTATTCTTAAAAATTGTATATTTTTTCTAAATCAGCGCTATTGGGGATGTCGAAAAAAAGCAGTACCTTTGCAGCCGATTTTGAATAATAGACTCTTTTGGAATTGTCAAATCTGTATTAGTAAGAATTTTAAGGTAAAAAAATATGAAGCATTTTTCCTCTGTTTTATGTATGGTATTAATGCTCGTGATGAGCGTTTCTACTATGTTTGCGCAGTATCAATTGCCAGACCCTTCGTTTGAAGACTGGACAGGTGCGCAGTTTGATGGTAAAATTCAGCCTGCCTATTGGAATTATTCCAATGTAGAGCAGATGAGTTTCAAGTTTAATTTTGCACAACGTGTTGAAGGCCGCGCAGGTGGCTATGCCATGAAAGTGGAAGATATGCCGCTTGAGGTGATGGGTATTGGTGAAACCAGCCCTGGATATATATCTCTTGGACATCCATGGGCATTTCTAGAAGGCTTGAATGTGAGTGGTGCGACTGCCGGTACGTATGGCGGCATCAGTTGGACCACACGTCCGGACACGATTGCCGTGTGGATTCAACGTACGGGTAATCATACGGCCGACGAAAACTATAACATCCTCTTCTACTCGTGGAGAGGAACGTCGGAAGGAGGCTCTTACAAGAGCAAGGACGGTAGTTGCAATAGCAATGTGTCGGCTACATATCGTTTCGACGAGGAGTCGGATATTCGTATTGCTACCGATGGTAACGAGTGTGATGTCATCACGCCGGGAGTGCAGGTTGCAGAGGGCTGGATTTATGAGAAAACCAGTTATCCAAACTGGACTCGAATTAAGGTGCCTATCTTCTATATGAACGATTTGACTCCGGAGAAGTGTAACGTCATTTTTTCGGCAAGTAACTATCCTAATTTCCGCGCAAATAGTGGTCTTTATGTAGGCAATACGTTGATCGTGGATGATGTGGAACTAATCTATTCTTCAGAAATCACCAAGATATCTGTTGGCGGTAGAGAGTGGAAAAATTTTGACCCTAAAAATCATGGCGTGCAAACCTATGCGTTGGGCGTGGGAGCTACGGAAATACCTGCGGTAGAATGCTATCGTGGCAATGGCCGAATCACCAACAATCGTGGTCAGCGTACCAATTTCCCAGGACGAAAGTTGCAAGGAAGTGAAATTACGATTACGGGCGGCGTTATTGCTGGTGCACCAATGGAAATAACTGTTCGCTCTGAGGATGGCAGCTCTTCTTCTACCTATTATATCCAGTTCGTGGCAGAGCAGTCGCACAACGCATATCTTTCCACCATCCAGGTGAACGGAGCGACCATCAGTAATTTCAATAAGTATGTCACCTCCTATAATTATGCATTGCCTTATGGTACTACTGCAGCGCCAATTGTAGCGGCAGAGGCTGAAGATGGTGCAACTATTGAAATTACGCAAGCCACCTCGCCTAACGGCATCGCCACCATCACGTCTACTGCGCAAGATGGCACCACGGTGCAGACCTATACGATTAATTTCTCTGTGGCACAACTTTCGGATGCCACTCTCCAGAATATTCTTATTGATGGAAACCCATTGGCCGGTTTCTCATCAAGCAAATCCAATTATACGGTTTCGCTTCCTTTGGGTACTACAGCTGCACCTGCTGTAACACCAGTATCAGCATATCCTGAAGGAGTGCAAACGATTAACGTGCTTTCCAACACGCTTGAGGGAGGTTGCCAAATTCAGGTGACGGCACCATCTGGCGCAACCAAAACGTATAAGCTCACCTACAAGATAGAAGCGTCAACTTATGCTAATTTGGCAGGAATAACGTTGGATGGCGTAGCCTTGGAAGGTTTTGACCCGTCCACCACCACGTACAATGTCACCCTTCCTATGGGTACTACCGCCTTGCCGGTTATTGCATGGACGGCAGGCGATGCTTATCAAACCATCACTCTTACTGAAGGTGGCGTGGAAGGCACAAGCCGTATCGTAGTAACCGCTGCGGCGGGCAATATGCTCACCTATCGCCTCGTTTTCTCTACACTCAAATCAAGCAATGCCTCACTTGCGGGTATTGCCATCGATGGTGAAGCTATAGCTGATTTTGAAGCCGATTCGCTCAATTATACGATCACGCTCCCCGCAGGTACAACGGCGTTGCCAGAAGTGACGTACACAGCAGGCGATGCGTATCAAATAATATCCAAAACAAGCAATGCTGCTCAGCAAACAGTACGCTTGGTAGTAAAGGCCGGCGACGGAACGCAACGTGTGTATACCATCACATTCGTTATCGAAAAATCGGCAAATGCATTGCTGCAGATGATCTATCTGGATGGTGATTCGCTTGCTGGGTTCGAGCCAGAAAAAACCAATTATTCGTTGGCGCTTGCAGAAGAGCTTATTCCTGCTATCACGGTGTCGCATGCTGAGGGGCAATCGGTAGTTATATCAGCCCCTGCGGGCTTCGGTGTGGCACGTATTCTGGTAACTCCGGAAGAGGGTAGCGCTAATATATATACGATCACCTTCTCCTCTGTTGATGTGCCAGAGCTGCCTGCTTTCCCGACTGATTCCATCAAGCCTGCCACCGTTGCTTTGCTTGCAGGCCTTGTGGTGAATGAAGATACGCTTGCTGCATTCCGTGCGGATTCAATGGATTACACGCTCGTGTTGCCAGTATCTCAGGATGAATTGCCTATCATTGCGCCTTTTTTTGCCACTGGCTCACAAGTGGCTACGGTCAATTATGTGGATTCTGCTACGGCTACCATTCTGGTGAAGGCATCGGTGAAGGAAGGGGCGGCCACGGCTACGTACACGTTGCATTTCTTGCCAGAGCGTACGCAGAATACGGCTCTTGAAACTATTGAAGTGGATGGTGTCAGCTTTGAATTCGATGCCGCTGTCCGAAATTATAATGTGGAATTGCCTTATGGCTCAACCGCTATTCCTGCCATTTCGTTCGAAAAAGGCGATGCTCAGCAATCGGTATCGCTCACTACAGATGGATGGGATGCTGCATTGCTGGTTACGGCTGGCGATTCTGTTCATACGGCCACATATTCCCTCCACTTCACCATAGCTCCATCTACGGCTCCCAACGTGCTCACTTCTATCGTGTTGGACGGAATAGGTGCATTGGATATGGAGAACGGACCTGATTTTGTGGTGAATCTGCCATATGGTACCGATTCGCTTAAGGTGGTCTCTACGGAAAAGATGTTCCCAGAGCAAAATGTGATGATTTTCGATGGTAGCGTCACGAATCCTACTAAGATTATCGTTCGTTCTGGTCGAAACGATGCTGATATGGTCTACACCATCACCCCTGTTGTGGCTCCGTTCCCTGCTCGTTTGGCTTCTATCTCTGTGGATGGCCAGCCTATTCCGAATTTCGATCCGGAAGTAACGGAGTATCTCTTGCATGTTACTGATCAACCAGCCGTCACATATACAACCTTCTCCGAAGACGTTGATGTCCAAACGGATGTGTTTGCCAAGATTTGGAAGGCTACAGTAGAAAGCGATACGCTCTCTCGCGAATATACCCTCCGCTTCCATTACGTAAACGATACTATTCCTAACTGGAACTTCAGCGAATGGACTACGGCGGTGAACAATAATGCTGCAAAACCTGTCGGTTGGACGGTCCCTGCAGATGTGGCAACTTCACAGCAGGGCTTATCGAGATATACATTTGGCAACGAGGTTAAAAACCAAGGAGATTCGGCTGTTCATTTGGCTACTATTAATGGACAGTACTCAATAGGCGGCGCATTCCCTGGAATGATCACCTTAGGTTCGATGACTGTCAGTCCTGCTGTAGCCAACCAAACCTCGTCCACAATAAGTGGAGGTATTATGTTCCGTAATAGTCCGGATAAATTGGAGGTAAGATATCGTCCGGTTAGGACTAGTAGAATTCAAAATATTCGTATCGTAGCATCATTCATGGGTAATGGTCTCAAGCAGTATGAATTTACGGATGCGAACTTTAATAATCAATGGAAGATAGCTTCTCTACCTCTTACGGAAGGCCAGGTAACTTGTCCTACGGAGATGAACATTATCCTCAATGCAGCGCATTCTGAATTGGCTTCGGCTTTAGTGAGTGGTATTATGTCGTCAGGTTCCTCCGAGATGGATGTAGACTGGGTACGTTTCCTCTATACGTCCGAACTCAACGGCGTACTATTGGACGGCTCTTCTGATACCATCCGTTTTGCAGCACCAGAAGATTCAATCCCTTCAGAAGCCCCTATGCGTGCTGCCGCCAGTCCAAGCAACCATTGGGATATTACGCTCACCGATTCGGAAATTATCGGTATCCCACGTTTGCGTTTCGTGGGTGAGGTGGAGGATTATGTGCAGCAAATCACGTGGTCCGACGAAGTGCAGGGTGTACGAAATGCCACCATCCGCAATTTCGCCGAGGATAGCACCTATACTGATTACACGCTCACGCTCACGCGCCCGCTCTCTGCTGTACTCGATTATACCTATTCTCTTGATGGTACCACCCTCAGAATCAATCGCGGAAGCTATTATCAGTCCTTTGATATTCAGCAAAACGATACGGCATATATCGTTACGGTTACTGCTGAAAACGGCACGTTCCGTCGCGATACCATCGCATGGGAGGCAGGCGCTACTATCACTCCTGCGCCCGTATCTGACGAGAGCTTGCCTCTGTATCCTACGTTCCGCGTACCTTCTCTCACGGAACTTCACTATCCGGAAGTTCTGTCGTCCAATACCAATCTCACGGATTTCCGCATCAATGGTGCTCCGATTGAAGGCTTTGCTGCTGATCAGTACACCTATTTGCTCACCCTCCCGTCTATCGATGCTGTCGACTACACCGTGGAGGATGCCAATGCGAACGCGCAGGTTGTTATGGTGAAGCAGGATGATACGCACTACGGAATCTACGTGTACGTAACCGCTCAGGACGGAACCAATGCCGTATATGGCGTGGAGGCTACAGTTCGCACGTTCCGTACAACCGCTTTGCTTGCTTCTATCACGGCAGACGGCGCCCTCTTGGAAGGCTTTGCTCCTACAAGCAACACCTATTCTCTGACCATCCCTGCTGGTGCTGCATTGCCTACGCTCTCTGCTGTCGCTTTGGATGGCGCTACTATAGATTGTCAAATGAGTGTGGATGGCCTCACTGCTACCACTGTTTATCAGGTAACGTCGGAAGATGATCTTGTTCACAATACATACACCGTCACCGTTCATATGTTGCCATTTGAAATCAGTACGCTTGCGATGATTTATGTGGATGATGCAGAACTCATCGGTTTTGATCCTTCGATTACCGATTATTATATTGAACTCCCATATGGCACCACAGCGCTGCCTTCGGTTGATTACCAAAAGGGCCAGCAAAATGAGACGGTATCGATTCTGCCAACAGCTTTGGAGAAAGTGGAGATCTCAGTTACGGCTCAGGATGGTTTGCACACCAGCAATTACACCCTCCATTTCTCAGTGGCAAAATCTACTAATGCTAATCTTGCTACCCTCGCTGTGTCAGGAGAATCCATCCCGGGTTTTGATGCTGAAACGCATACTTACACCGTGAAACTGCCGTATGGCACTGAGGCCCTGCCTGCTATAACGTACACTACTGAGGATGCTGCGGCTTCTGCTGTTGCTACTGTCTTTGAATTGGATTCTGTTCTCATTACGGTTACTGCAGAAGATGGCGCTACCAAGAATGTTTATAAGGTGGCATTCACTATTCTTCCAAGCACCAACGATGAATTGAAGATGATTTTTGCCGATGGTGTAGAGCTCGCAGAGTTTGCATCCAATGATTTTGAATACACCGTTAGCTATTCTCATGGAGCATCTGTTCCTGTAATCACCTGGACTGCTGGCGATGAGCAGCAATCTGTTCAAACTATTGCTGCAGAAGGTCAGCTCACCCTGGTTGTTATGGCAGGCGATGGCGAAAATACGAATGAGTATGTGCTGCATTTCGTTGAGGAACTATCGAATAATACGTATCTTGCAGATCTCAAACTCAATAACAATACGATTACGGGATTCCATCGCGATTCGCTTGAATATGAGATCACTTATCCTACGGGCTCGCCTGAATCGGTTTATCTCACAGAAACAGCTGTTGTTGCTACTCCTGAAGATTCTGAGGCAGCTGTGGTTGTTACTACGGCGGCTGATCATACGATCACTATCATGGTAACGGCTCCTAATGGTGACATCCGCGTATATGCTATCCATCAGACCATCCTCCTCTCTGCCGAGGCACGTCTTGCGATGATCTATCTTGAAGACAATGAATTGCCAGACTTCGATCCGGATGTATATGAGTATGTTTATATCCTCACTCCGGGTGCAAGTGCTCCTGAGGTAACGGCTGATGCTTTGGATTCACTTGCTACCGTAGAATATGGAGTGCTGAGTGAAGATGAAAAAGGTCAATATATAGAGATCGATGGCGTAGCGGAAGATGGCTCGCGCGTTACTTATACTGTTCGGTTCCAGGAGGCCAATTGGTCTGCATCACCAGATGTCACGGCTGATGATTATCTCTTCTTCTATGCCGGAGATGGCACTTATAAGGCTGTCACGATTGGCACGAGTGTAATGGTCAATATCTACGATACCGACGGTCATCGCGTAGCATTTGGCGATGTGCCTACAGCCGATCCAAACGACGTGACGGTAGAAGTGGATGCTGATGGTCATCGCAAGCTCGTGAGTGCAGATCCGGATGCAGCAGGCTTCGTATTCTTGGAAGCTAAGCCAAACACTATCTATTTCTACACCTTCTTCGATGTCCGCAATAAGCGCATCGCTAAGGGAGGAAAGGTCTGCTTCGTGATGTAAGGTGTCTTACTTTTGGACCACTGTGTACAAGCAAAAAAATCGCACATCTTGTGATGCATTTCACAGATGTGCGATTATAGTTTGGAAATTTGCTCTGCTTTTTTATGGGCGACGCTGATAGATGAGGTTTTCTTCTATGAGTTTGACTCCCTTAAACCATCCTCCGGTCAAGCCCGTGTAGTCGGCAATCACGTTGCCATCGCAGTCGTAGAGGTAACCTAGTTGTGCATCTGGGCTGACAGGATCCGTATCGTACATCACATAAAAGGCATAAAATTGTTCTTCCTCAAATTCTACTTTCACTTCCTTAATTACGCATACGTTATAAGGATGCATAAGTGGTTTTTCTATGATGTTGGCCAACCATGGCAAATCGTTCAGCGGGTCTTCTTTATCGCAGAATCCCCATGTGGAATAACTGATGACGGCTGGGCCGGTACATGAAATGAGCAAACTTGCCATTGCAATAAATAAGAATCTTTTCATAATAATTTGTATTAAAATGTTATAATAGTCCAAAAATTTTAGACAACTTGCAAAATTGAAAAATTTTTAGTAAATTTGCAGCCAAAATCTAAAAGTTATGGGGGAAGCCTACACCCCAAGCATCATACACGTGCACAATCTGATTTCCGTTGGAAAATTGGATTGTGTCTGGCAAAGATAACACATTATATTGAATTGAGCAAATTTTTCGGTCAAAATCTGCAATTAAGTTGCCGTTTTTGTCATAATAGAACTCGGTTTGGGCGTTTGAGCCGTCAATATAACGTTTTTCGTTGTAATCTACAGGGTCATAACCATTGTCAACTATTTTCTTTACGTGATTGCCATCATAGGTTAGGGATAAAAGATTCATAACGTCTCTGCTATCCCACCTTGTGATGCTGAGAATATTGCCTTGCTTATCGTAAGTATACGATTCATCATATGGAAAATCGCAGATAAGACCCGCTACCACGCCA
>JAZRYY010000030.1:0-8251 GCA_045600985.1 Paludibacteraceae bacterium | reverse complement strand
GCAGTTACTGCGTGAGGGGCATAGTTGGAATGAGATGCTGTACATCAACTTCGAGGACGATCGTCTGGACGGATTTACACTCGCTGATTGTGACAATATACTTCAAACGCATCTGGAGATGTTACCTGTTGGAGAAACGATTCGTCCGGAATGGGAGAAGCCAATGCTCTTTCTCGATGAGATTCAGAACGTGGATGGCTGGGAGAAATACGCACGCAGCATGGCCGACCGGAAGTTCAAAGTATGGATTACCGGTTCGAATGCCAAGATGCTATCGTCAGATATTATGCAGAAGTTAGGTAGCCGATATCTGCCGGTAGAGGTGTATCCATTCTCGCTACGGGAGTATTTGGGTGCTCGCAATGTTCCGACGGACGACAATAGTCTGCTCAGCACTCGTGGTTCGGCACAGCTGATGCGCGAGTATCAAGCATATCTGCAGTGGGGAGGACTCCCGGAAAGTATTCATCTGCCGGTCAAGCGAAACTATTTGTCCAGTTTGTTTCAAAAGATTTATTTAGGAGACATCTGCTCACGAAACAAGATTGGCGATACGGAAATACTACGTCTTATGATACGTAAATTGGCAGAGAGTGTCAAGCAGCCAATTTCTTATTCTCGCGTATCAAAAATTTTGTCCACTATGGGGCAGAAGATTTCCGTGCCTACCGTTACGAATTATATTGATTATGCGCAAGACGCGTGGTTGCTTCTGCGTGTACGCAATATTCAGGCACCCTTTGCGGAACGACAAATCAACTGCAAATATTACTTCATTGATAATGGTCTGTTAAGTCTGCTGCTGGTTGATCCTGGTACCACACTGTTGGAGAATATTGTTGCGCTTCAGTTATTCCGCATGTATGGAAACGATCGCGACAATGAGCGTATTTTCTTCTATAATAACAATATAGAGGTTGACTTCTATGTGCAGGAAGAAGAACTGGCTATACAGGCATCTTGGTCTCTTCAAGACTCGGATACTCGCACTCGTGAAGTAACTGCTTTGCAAAAGTTGCCTAAAGCGCTGCCATGTCGTCGTCGTATCATCTTGACTTATAATGAGGAGGAGATGATAGAAGATGAATATGGAAAGATTGAGGTTCTTCCGGTTTGGAAATGGCTTTTGAAGTAAACCGAATATCGAGCACACGCTTGCGTAAAAATCGCATATAAATGCGTTTTTACGCGCTAATGTTGCCCATTCCCCAAAAATGTTAGGAAATATTTGCGCATGTTAAAATTTTTCCGTACCTTTGCAGTCGAAAAGGAAATTAGACGAACAGAATGATAGAAATTAAAGAATATCAGGCACATTGCGTGCTGGTGGGAGCCATCACTGCGCAGCAGTCGGAAGAGCGGACGAAGGAGTATCTGGACGAGTTGGCCTTTCTGGCCGATACGAATAAACTGGTGCCCCTCAAGCGCTTTGTGCAACGATTGGATCAGCCGAACTCAACCACCTATTTGGGCATCGGCAAACTGCAGGAAATACGTGCCTATATAGATGAACGAAAAGAGGCCGCCAAGGCCCAGGATGAGGCCCGAAAAAAGACGCCAACCGAGCAGCGATTGAACCGATCTTACCTCACGGATGCTGATGTGGAAAAGGATGTGCAGGTGGTGGATGTGGTGATTTTCGATGATGAACTGTCGCCTCGCCAATTGCGCAATATAGAGAATGAGTTGGGCGTGCAGGTGATGGATCGCACGATGCTCATTCTGCAGATCTTCCTCCAGCGAGCCCAAACGAGCTACGCCAAAACGCAGGTGGAAATGGCCCATTTGGAATACATGTTGCCTCGTCTGACCCGCATGTGGACGCACTTGGATCGCCAGCGAGGCGGTGGTGGCACCAACCGTGGTACGGGTGAAACGCAGATAGAGGCCGATAAACGTATCATCAAAAATCGTCTGGCTCTCCTGCGTGAAGAACTGAAAAAAATTGATAAGCAGATGGCCACCCAACGCCAAAACAGAGGCAAAATGGTGCGTGTGGCGCTGGTGGGGTACACAAACGTGGGCAAGTCCACCATCATGAATCTGATGTCGAAAAGCGAGGTGCTGGCAGAGAATAAACTGTTCGCCACGCTCGATACCACGGTCCGCAAAGTAACCCTGGATAATCTGCCTTTCCTCTTGAGCGATACGGTAGGATTTATCCGCAAATTGCCGCACAATCTGGTGGAGTCATTCAAGTCTACATTGGACGAGGTGCGTGAGGCCGATCTGCTGATTCACGTAGTGGATATTTCCCATCCGAATTTTGAGGAGCAGTACCACGTGGTGGAGCAAACCATCCAGGAGATATGCGATGTGGAAACCACCGTATCTCGCCGTGAACATGAGGATGAACCGAAGAAATACGACCCGAACGCCGACACGAAAAAATATAAGCAACACACCTATCAGGAGCCGAAGCCGGAGATTCTGGTGTTTAACAAAATAGATGCCTTCACTTTCGTGCCAAAAGATGAGGATGACCTCACGCCAAAAACGCGAGAGAACTATTCTTTGGAGGAACTGAAGCAGACCTGGATGGCAAAAATGCAGCCCGACTGCATCTTTATTTCCGCCAAGAGCAAGGAGAATATGGACGAGCTGCGCCACCTCATCTACGAGCGCGTAAAGGAGATTCACGTGAAGCGCTATCCTTACAACGATTTCCTCTTCCAGCGCTACGATAGCATGGAGTAATGCGGATTTTTGTATGTTTTGCAGCATATTTGCGTACTTTTATTTGGGTAAATCAAATAAATATACTATCTTTGCAGAACTTTATTGAAAAATAACTTAAAAAATATACTACTATGGACAACGAATTGCAAGCCGTAATGGCAACCGCACAAGAGTGGCTCGGCCCTCAGTATGACGCCGAAACACAAGCACAAGTGAAAGCAATGATGGAGGCAGAAGACAAAACTGAACTCATCGACGCTTTCTATCGTACACTCGAATTTGGCACAGGTGGTCTGCGTGGCATCATGGGCGCAGGTACCAACCGCATGAATAAATATATCGTAGCGCAGGCTACTCAGGGCTATGCCAACTATCTTCTCCAGGTGCAGAAAGAGAATGGCTTTGAGAACGTGCAGAACGGTCAGGTGGCAGTAGTGGTAGGCCATGATTGCCGCAACAACGGTCGCTTGTTCGCAGAAACGGTTGCTGACGTATTTGCTGCCAACGGCATCAAGGTGTATCTCTTTGAGAGCCTTCGTCCAACCCCTGAAATCTCTTTCGCTATCCGCCAATTGAAGTGTCAGGGCGGCGTGAACGTAACGGCTTCTCATAATCCTAAGGAATATAATGGCTACAAGGCTTATTGGGAGGATGGTTCACAGGTGCTCCAGCCACATGATGTCAACATCGTGAACGAGGTGGCTAAAGTGAAGATGGCTGATGTGAAGTTTGGCGGCAACAAGGATCTTATCCAGGTGATTGGTGGCGAAATGGACTGGGACTACATCGAGGCAGTTCGCGAGGCTATGGTGGATCAGGATGTTATCCTCCGCAATAAAGATCTCAATATCGTCTATACTCCTCTCCACGGCACGGGTCGCGTGATCATTCCTCTCGCACTCCGCAGCTGGGGCTTCCAGAATATCAACGTGGTGCCTGAGCAGATGGTGATCGATGGCAATTTCCCAACCGTTAAGAGTCCTAATCCAGAGAACTCAGAGGCTATGACGATGGGTATGAACCTCGGTACGAAGCTCAATGCCGACCTCGTGATTGCATCCGATCCTGACGCCGATCGTTTGGCTATCGTTTGCCGCAACCATAAAGGCGAATGGGCGATCCTCAATGGCAACCAGACCGCTATGATGTTCTATTGGTATCAGATTGCCAATAAGAAAGCGCTCGGTCAGTTGAAGCCTTCTGATTTCGTGGTGAAGACCATCGTTACCAGCGAACTCATCGCCAAGATTGCTAAGAAGAATGAAGTAGAGTGCTTCGACGAATATACCGGCTTCAAATGGATTGCTTACCGCATCCGTGAGCTCGAAGGCAAGCGCAAATACATCGGCGGCGGCGAAGAGAGCTTCGGCTATCTGCCATACGATAAGGTTCGCGATAAGGATTCGCCAGCATCTATCTGCCTCATCTGCGAGATCGCAGCTTATGCAAAAGATCACGGCATGACCCTCTTCGATCTCCTCATGGATATCTATAAGGAGTACGGCTTCCAGAAAGAAACCACCATCAACGTCGTTCGTCCGGGCAAGTCTGGCGCAGAGGAAATTCAGGCTATGATGGCTAATTTCCGCCAGAACCCACCTCAGATGATCGCTGGTTCAAAGGTGCGCGTGGTGAAGGATTATAAGACCCTCAAGCAGGTGGTTGATGGCGTGGAGAAAGAGCTCCCAATGCCAGCTACCAGCAACGTGCTCCAGTGGTTCACGGAGAGCGGCCTTAAAGTGTCTGTTCGTCCTTCTGGTACGGAACCTAAGATCAAGTTCTATTGCGAGGTACCAGTGGCTGGCTTTACCGGTGCAGCCGACTACGACAACTTCGGCAAGGAAGCCGATAAGGTGGTTGAACTCATCAAGAAAGACCTCGGTCTCTAATCCTTACTGATTGAGTACAAACAATTATCAACATATTAAGCAACTGAATAGCTCGGTGCTGCGCTTGGCAGTACCGAGCATTTTGGCTAACATCACCATCCCGCTGGTGGGTATGGTGGATGTGGCAATCATGGGGCACGTGGCTGACGTGGTGGCCGTGGCGGGTATAGCCGTAGGCACCATGCTCTTCGATTTGCTCTATTGGAACTTCGGCTTTTTGCGGGTGGGTACATCCGGTCTGACCGCTCAAGCCTATGGTCGGGGTGGGGCCGACTGCGCTTATATCCTCCGCAAAGCTCTCCGTACGGCACTCGGTTCTGCTGCCGTTCTGCTGGCCATCCAATGGCTGTTCGTAAAAGCGGTTCTGGCCATTATGCCCTGCTCCCGGGAAGTGGCAGATTTTGCCTCGTCTTATTTCTTTATCCGCATCTGGGCCGCCCCTGCCACCCTCAGTCTGATGGCCTTCAAGGGCTGGTTTATCGGTATGCAAAACACGAAAGCCCCGATGCTGACGGATATGGTGGTCAATTTGGTGAACATGCTCGTATCGTATGTGCTGGCCGTCGGTTGCTTCAGCTGGCAGGGCTTGGGTGCTATCGGCGTGGCGTGGGGAACGCTCATCGCGCAGTATGTGGGCCTCATAACGGCCGTGGCTATCATGCTGATTCGCTATCGCGGTACGATACGTGAGTTCCGCGAGACTTCCGCGACTTCTCAGCGACACCTCACCAACGCCAAAATATGGCAATTGAATACGCAACTCATCATCCGCTCGCTGTGTATGCTTACCATTTATGTGGGCTACACCATCATCGCCTCCTCCTATGGCGACGGCGAATTGGCGGTAAGCAATATACTGATGAAATATTTCCTTTTCTTCTCGTATTTCGTGGATGGTTTTGCCTATGCAGGCGAAGCTCTGGTAGGGAAGGATGGAGCCAATGAAACAGGCTGGACGAAGAATACGGCCGTGCGCTCAACTGTGCGCGTGCTCTTTTATTGGTCTGCCGCCATTGGTCTGCTCTTCTCGCTCATTTACGGCCTTGGTGCCACCCCATTGCTTCAACTGATGACCTCTGATGGTTCTATTCTGGCCGCCGCCCGCCCATACTATATCTGGCTGGCGTTGATGCCTTTCGTGTCGTCGCTGGCGTTTATGTGGGATGGTGTGTTTATAGGAGCTGCCAACGGACCTGCCGTCCGCAACGTGATGATCATCTCTGCCGTCAGTTTCGTGCTGACCTATCTGGCCACATATGTCTGGCTCGGTATTCAGGCACTTTATCTGGCTTATTTTGCACATCTTCTTGCCCGCACAATATATCTGTCAATCAAATGGACGCTTATCAATTAGCAAGCGAGTACGCACGACATACCAATAAATGCATTTTCCTTACGGGCAAAGCCGGTACGGGAAAAACCACCTTTCTCCGCAATCTGGCACTATCGGCCGAAAAGCAAATGGCGATAGTGGCCCCTACGGGCGTGGCTGCCATTAATGCCGGCGGAAGCACCATTCATTCCTTCTTCCAATTGCCTCCGCAACTCTTTCTGCCAACAGATCAGTCCTATAAGAATCTGATTGCGGAAATGCAGATGCGCAAGCAGAAAATACAGATTCTTCGCAATCTGGAATTGCTCGTGATCGACGAAATATCCATGGTGCGAGCCGATTTGCTGGACGCCATAGATGCCGTGCTTCGCCATTATCGCCATCGCCATCAGCCTTTTGGCGGCGTGCAGATGCTTTTTATTGGAGATCTCTTTCAACTCTCGCCCGTGGCTCGACAGGCCGATTGGGATTTGCTGCGCAGCTATTATGAAGGCCCATATTTCTTCCAATCACGTGTTTTCCGGGAGGTTTGCCCGGTATATATAGAATTGGATAAGGTGTTTCGCCAGCAAAATCAAACCTTCGTGGATGTACTTAATCAGGTGAGAAATAATTGCCTGACTGCTGAGTCCCGTGCGCTCCTGAATAGCCGTTATCAGCCCCATTTCTCCCTCCGCCAATACGACTCACTAAACGCTAACCGGGACGCAGGCGGCTCATCCCCTGCCCATTACCCCATTATCCTCTCCACTCATAATCAAAAGGTGGATACAATAAATGCCGACGAATTGGCTATGCTGCAGGGCAAGGCACGAACCTTCACGGCCAGCGTGGCGGGTACGTTCCCCGAATCGATGTATCCAATCGATAAGGAACTGACCTTAAAAATAGGCGCGCGCGTGATGTTCGTGAAGAATGATTCGTCTTCAGAAAAACGCTACTACAATGGTAAATTGGGTGTTGTGACCGGCTGGACGGATGATGGCGTGAAAGTGGAGAGCGAAGGCAAGATCATAGAAGTGGGAACAGAAGTATGGGAGAACGTGCGATACGAAGCCGACACCAAAACGGAAACGGTCAATACAGAGGTGATTGGTGCCTTCGAGCATCTGCCCCTTCGTCTGGCATGGGCCATCACGATTCATAAATCGCAGGGCCTCACGTTTGATGACGTGGTGATAGATGCCGCTGATGCTTTTGCGGCTGGACAGGTATATGTGGCGCTATCCCGATGCCGTTCGCTGGAAGGCATTATCCTGCTAAGCCGAATCCCCGAAACGGCCTTGGCAAATGCGCATGAGGTGATTCGCTACGTCGATAGCCAGCCTTCGGTAAACGAAGTGAACGAACGCCTGCCACAATCAGAAACCGACTACCTCACGGCCATCCTAACGGGACTCTTCGATTTTCGCGACATGCTGCGCAAAGTGAATGCCCTCCGTGCCATTATCAGCAAGGATGCGGCGTATTCAGAGGGCACAGCCCAATATTTGGATGCTTTGAAGAATGTTTTTGAGGAGAACGTGACGATTGGCGAACGTTTTCAAAATCAGATACGCGCCATTATCAATCAGCCAAATTTGCAGGAACGTCTGCAGGCCGCGGAAGGCTATTTTACGCCCCGCTTCAAAGATGCCGCCAACGTGCTGAAAGCTTCGCCATGCACCACGGATAATAAGGAATCACGCCTGGATTTTGAGGAGGTGATCAACGAACTTTATGTAGACGTCCAACGTTGGCTCTATATCCTTCCACGTGTGGCCAAAAAGCCATGCATTCAGCAGTATCATGTGGCTCGCAAACTCTTCCCGCTGCCTAAAATTCATATCTCTGCTTCAACCGAAAAGCAGGAAAGAACGGAAGATTCCAAACATCCTCAATTGCTGAAAGCTCTCTATATACGTCGTTCCGAACTGGCTCGCGAAGCGGATGTGGAGTTGTATGTGATTGCTCGCAACGACTCGCTCAAAGAGATTGCCAATCGCCTGCCCGTCACCAAACGAGAACTGATGAAAGTGAAAGATTTTGGCAAGAAGAAATACGATATCTGGGGCGAGGAAATTCTCCGTATGGTACGCAAGTATATGATGAATTACTAAGGCCTGTGAAGTTATACTAAGGCCAATTAAGTTATTTTGAATTTTTGCTTAGGAGATTGTTGATTTGAGCAAAGGAGTTATGAGGGGGACATAATGACTGAGCAAAAATCGGGGCATGGTAAAAGTTCCGTGGATTATGCATAGAGTTTGCATACTCGGTACAAGAAGAATGTTTCATCGTTCACGCCATGCATTAGTGCTCTAAAAGCTTTAAGTTTTGCATTAAGGGATTCTGCAGATGCGTTAGTGGA
>JAZRYY010000029.1:0-71408 GCA_045600985.1 Paludibacteraceae bacterium | reverse complement strand
TTATTCACCACCTCATCAGGAAGGAGGCACTCTGCTAACACACGATAGGGATTCTCTTGCATAATCTGAAATTTTCTGCAAAGGTAACACTTTTTCCCCAATTATGCAAATTTTTCTCACACGGAACTTTTACCATGCTCCATAACATTTTTTGAGAATGCAAGAAAATTCCATCTCCTCGTCTTGCTAAACCCTTTCTCACGCGACCCTTCTTTTTTGAAAGTTCTCCCCCGCTAGCCAGTTCTCCAAGAGTCGCCGATTGATTCTTAGTTGACATCCCTTCCCATCTGATTTAGAAGGGTAAAAGTTATGTCGTATTCTCCAATCAGCACGCTGTACACTTTTGATTCCAGGGAAATTATACTCCTTTACCATTTGTTGGTAGGTAATCCATTCGTCAGGTTGGCTTTGGTTCTGTCTTTCTAGTTCCTTCTTCATCTTGGCGCATTGAGCCTCCATCTCTTCTATATCCTTGTATGTTATATTCATTGTCCTATCATTTTCTTAACAAAGTCAGTATGGGCTTCCAGCAATGGTGCCGTAATTCCATTCAAATATCGTCGTGTTGTCATTATACTTTTATGTCCTAATATTTGTTGTATTTGTCCATCCTCTAGTTTCCCTAAATCTCGTGCATATAACGCGTATGTATGACGAATATTGTATGTGGTGAACGGTGCAATACCAATTTTTAAACAAATAGAGCGAATACCTTTATTCACCTTCTTTAGAACACTATCTCTTCTTTGATTCTTAGTTTTCTCATTTTTTGCACCTGCATAGTACGGTAATACATAGACACGCGGTAGGGCTGGGTCTACATGTCCATACTTTCTTA
Organism: Paludibacteraceae bacterium; assembly: GCA_045600985.1. GTDB lineage: Bacteria > Bacteroidota > Bacteroidia > Bacteroidales > Paludibacteraceae > Colicola. The sequence continues at coordinate 70,570 of JAZRYY010000029.1, read as the reverse complement.
ATATACGATTTGCTTGCTCCAAGAGGGATACAGTTACTTTGGTTGGCTTACCCCTATCTTTGCTTTTCTGGCGAATATAAGTTACTTGCCCTCCTCTGATACATTCGTTAGTTAGACCGAGCATATCAGCCATGTTTGGCCCTCCTAGACTAAAATTCAGGATTGTCATATCGTGCGCGAACTCTTCTTTTGTTCCTTTCTCTGGCACATACTGTAGGAATGCATTCCACTCGTTTTGAGTTAGTGCTGTCTTGGGTCTATCACCCCCCTCTAGCCTAAGGTCGTTGAATGGATTTGCTCTAATAATCTTTTTTTCGATAGCATACTGGCAGATTGCCTTCAAACCTCGAAAATACATATTAACCGTACTTACAGAGAGGTCTTTGCCACATCGTCTGTTGTTTTCTTGATTCATATACACCTTTAGAGACAGAATAAAACCGCGTGTTATTTCTGACATTAGACAATTTTGCCTGAATTTCTCAACCCAGTGTACAGCAGATGTGTAATTTATCAAAGTGTTTTGTGAGAGAGTATGCTCCGCACAATATGCCTCAAACACTTTTGTCAAGGTATAGACGCTATTTTGTCGAGCGTCTTTTCCAAAAATTTCCTTCTTATAAAGATACCCAAACTCCTGAATGGTAAAGTCTTCACCAAGTTTTTCACAAATCATCTCGGCAACTTGTTTTGCCGCCTCTGCCTTTTTTATTGCAGACTTCACTTCTTTCTTCGTGGCGTGTTCAAACTCTTCACGAGTCATTCTAGTTTTGGAATCAATGGCTCTAAGATAACATTGTCTTCCAAACACTAAACGAAGCTTTAATGTTCGTAGTGGACTTTCACATTGAGGATCCAATACAATTTTCACGGTTGCAGATTTCTCCATATGAATATGATTTATTATTAGCTAAAAAAATTGGATAAAAAAAGGAATCCATACCAAAGATTCCATTAGTTGCACGATTTTTTTGTTTCTCCCCACCCATTAACAAATAGGGTTTGTGGATGTTAAATTCTGGATAATCGTATAATCTCTCATCATTAAAAATATAGCCCAAGATTGATTTACCACCTTGTATTCTAATTATCCTCCAAATGGCTGTAGAGAAGACATCCTTTAGGAGTTCTTTGTTGGCAAGATTATCATAGATGTCGTCTGTTTTCATTCCAATAGTTCTAAGATGACTATTTAGGGTCTTGAAATTTTGGAAAGAGACTTCCATTCTGTATATGTGCTTTCCTAGTCCTGTTGCATCTCTAATATACTCTTTATGTGATGTACTAGCAATTTCATTTGCTTTATCATATCCTTTCATTTCATAATCGTTCCCTTGGATAGAAAAGGATGGAACCTTCCGAAAATTTTTTAGCGACCCCTTGGAGTAATGAATGATAGCACTGATAACTTGTGTACGATCCTTGACCACTTTGTTGTTAATCACTAATCCCACATTAACATCTTTCAATAATCTATAGAACTTTTTGACAAGATTTACGCTTGAGTCCAGACATATATCCAGTTTGCTGATTCTATAAAACTTCAACTCCATATCTTTTTCAAATTCATGCAAAATTGTCAAATCTCCATAGAGTAGTTGGTTGTCCACCGACAGATAATAATAAGGACGGTTGGGGTTGTACGTTTTAAAGAAGAATGTTCCGATTATTGTCTCACCATACATTACCAAATAATTGAATTGATAGGATGTTGTTGCTTGTTTAATTAAGGTAAATTGCCCCCGCTCCACCGTAGTCAACTGTTGGGAGAACTTCTCAGCCATACTCGTATTCCATTTGTAAGTCACTTCTAAGCGGTCTATGTTAAACACCATTCTACGTTTTCTCATATTGTTTTTTTAAATCTGGTGCAAAGGTACTGCTTTTAGATGGAATACTAAAATGATCTGTCTAATTTCTCATCAAAATGTATAATTTCAAATAATGAGAAAAACATTAGAATGCCTGTAAAATCTAGGGATTGAGGCGTTTCCATAGGGAAATAAAAATAATGGGCATTGCAAAGATGTTTCCATACCATAGAAGGTATATCACAAACGCTGCCCAATTGAAGACGATGTCTCCCTTGGAGTTAATTCGGTAAAATTTCTCCGGTGTATAGGGCAGACCTCCCTGAGTCTCACATCTTGAGTACACCTCAATGCACCGCCCATGTCTATCCGTATAGTAAGTGATGTATGGGTCGCTAGGACTATATTGTGTAGTATCTGTATGCAGTCTAAGGCTATGAATATCCTTAGACAAAACCGTCCAAGCATCCTCCCATGGAGTTCTCTCTGTCTCATAGAGTGAACTCTTATAGGAGTTATACGCCCCCACCCAGAGGATGAACGTGCCAATCGCGATTAGTATTTTTATTGCTTTCTTCATATATCCATATCATATTAAGTGGTAGTGTCCTTCTTCGTCTCGGATTAGACGCTCTCCACAGTCATCTAAAAAATCATTCCATATACTGTCGCCTACTTCCGTCAGATACTCCATGTTAAAGAGACGAGCCTTTGTTGCTGGAAACATGTCCAACCAGAAATCGAAACACTCTTTCAAACTGGCGTGCTCAGATGTACTAAGCAGATGTGATAAACTATCCACACATTCATCCCTGGCCCAAGACGGGACTTCATAGAGCGCATATAGTTGGTCATCCTCTATGATTAGGCGCATCAATCTCTGCTGCGTCCTATCCCGAGGAAATATATCAGCCATGTAGGCAAGCAAAATCTGCTTGTCATGAAGGATCCTTCCGTCAGTTTGCTTAATAGCCTCCCGTAGTGATTCTTTTGCGGTCATGGTTTGGTAAATGAAATGTCATATACAGCAGCGAGCGAGACATCATCACCGCTCCCTTGGTTACTTATTGTGGACAGGTAATTCTTAATTTGTTCCGAAGCCTCCGAATTTACTTTCAACATGCTATCGCACCTCTGGAAGAAGCGCGGCAAGACCTCCGGTTGATAACTTCCATCCAATCCATCTGTACAGAGATAGAGCGAACTGATGCTCCGTGTCGGTAATTGCGCATAGCGGAAATACTTCAGGGGTTGCTCATCACACAACGAGGTTGTTCTATTGAACATGCAGTTCGGGTCTTCCGGCATTGGACAAACAACCTCCCCATCTTGCTTTACTACATGGACTGAGCCATCACCTATTTGTATAAGGTAAGTGCGCGCACGCGTGATGAATGCTGCCAGCAAGGTTGTTCCGTAGAGCGTTGTTATTCTTCCGGAATAATCCTTCATCGGTTCCATCTGGTAGTCTTCCTGTACACGGCTCTGCCATTGATAGTATATGCAGAGTGCTATCTGTCGCAGGTCTTGCTTGGTAAGTTTCTCTGCGCGGTGAGGGTTCTGATGGTAGAGGCGACTGAGCACATCACAAGCTGAAGCGACGGCAAATCGACTTCCGCGATCGCTTCGGGCATAGGCTTCGCTGCCGTGTCCATCTGCTACGGCCACTATACCAACATTCTTGTCGGTGTATGCAATGGATGCGTCTTGCAGTACCTGTCCCCGACGAATATGCGATGCGCCACGAACAGATTCTGCAAATGCTTGTAAGGATAGTTTAGAAGCCATGGCTGAGTGCTTGTATATCTGGACTTTCGTTCTTGAACTCTTGTAGTTGCTGCGCAAACATCGCTTGCTTCTGCTCCACCGGTTGCCCTTGTGAATTGGTAGCACGCCCAACGCCACAACTCTGCGACGAGATTTTAGACGATGTAATGCTCATAAATTTAATAATGGCCGCCAACGCTTCCGGTGTAGGGGCAGTTACTACCAGTTCTTTATCTCCGGTGAACTCGGCAAGCATATCAAGGTCTGCATCCTCGCCGATGCCGATACCTGCCTTGATAGCATAGTGAAACCATTTATTCTGCTTCAGCTGATTCAGAGCGTGGTGGTAGTCGGTGGTGCTGTGACCATCGGACATAAAGATAATGACTGGGCTATAACTTCCGCTTGGACTACTCATAAACCCATTACGCGATAGTCTGCTATTAAGGTCTTCAAATGCCTCATCAATGTTAGTCGGGCCAGCTGCTCCTAAGTCAGACCATACAATATTCTCTACAGGAGTAGGCATCAACGCCCAACTGGCATTGCTGCTGAAGGTTTGAACAGCCATTGAAATTTCGGCATCTGCATTGTTGTCTGAGAGTTGATGCAGTTGTGGAATCAACTCGCGGATAACGCAGTTGACTGTACCAATCTTCACACCGGACATTGAACCTGATGTGTCGATACAAAGAAAGATGGTTAACGAGCGGCGTGCGATAGGCACGGCATCCAATAGTGGATTTGAGTTTTCTGTATTCATGATTATAAAGTATTTTTGATTTCACCTATGCTTGATTTGATTCCATTTAGCAGTACCAGCGTGCTCTTAGGTGCTGCCACGGCAGTCTGCGTTTTATAGGAGGCACTCCAGGTTTCCTTACTCATATTTACAAGTCCCCAGATGGAGGGATCTCTTCTGCTGGCACGCACAGTTCCCACCACCTCAAAATGCTCGTTGGAATCGAGCATAATATCACTTGCATAGACCTTTTTCCCGTACGATAACAGCACGGGAAAATGTGCGCCCTTCAGAATGAGTGGTCTCTGCATCGAGCGACCACATATAGGGCAATTCTGACTACTCCGATGTATATCAAAGAAGAAGTCACTGCCACAGCTGCATTGTACATTCTCTGTACGAAGCCGACATAGTAGTTCCACCCATTCGTTATCCGTCATTCGACGATTAGGGTCGAACAGTGCCTCCGGACTGAAACTGCGTTTGAAAGCCTCTTGAATATAACGGGGCATCAGCGGCCAACGGCGAATGATATTCGTATGTATTCCACTCACAGGACGGTTGGTTGTGTTGCTATCTGAATAAACGAATATGGGGTTCTTCCCATAGAGAGTTCGCTCCACCTCGTCGTTTAGACAAGGCAACTTACAGATATTTTCTCCCTCCAAAGGATGCCCACCACATAGCACCATGAATAGGATAACTGCCATTGAATAATAGTCTGATAACAGATTAGGCAATCGTTTCCCAATCGTCACTTCTGGAGCCATATAGCGTGCCTTACCCAATATTCCGAGATTCGTATCAGAGGGAGCCACATTGTCGTTATCCATTATGCGAACCTCACCGGTCTTAGGATGGAAAGCAAAGTTGCCATCGTTCAAATCCTGGTAGGATAGCCCACGGCGATGTAGTTCTCGAAACGCAAACGCTACTCCAAGAGCGGCATTGCACACAGCTCCCCATGATTCAAAATGGGTTTTCGCCAGCAGATAATCGGTAAACTCCATAAAGTCGGAGTCCAGTAAGTCCATGATATATCCATAGCGACCGTTATCCATAGTCGTTACTGCTTGCGGCCACACAAACTGTGGAGCTGGTGCCCTCAGCCGGATATTCTCCTCCATGTTCTTACGAAAGGCTGGACGCTGACCTCCGGAGTAATATTTCAGCGCACACTCTTTCCCATTCACCGTGCCACGATACACTTGTCCTTGACCGCCCTCGCCGAGCAGTTCTGAGACGATGAATGTGCCTTTGCCATCCATCAACTTTAGTTGCGTATTTTTCTTTAGTGGTTCCATAACTCTTGTTTATTTTGATACAAAACGAGGGCGACGCTCGTACAGAGCATCCACATCAGCGAACGATTCTTCTTGGAGCAGCTCGTCATAGATAGAGGTGTTAAAGCGTCGCACATAACGCTTGGCAAATATGTGAAACATTTCCGCATAATCCTTTGCCGTTGCGATGGCTCCACGCTCGACATAGAAGCGTATAACCTGCTTCAATGTGAACAACTGTAATCTTGCACCTCCCAATGATTGGGGAATGGCATAGAAAAACCGAAACCGATGCATCGTCTGAAGGACACTACCATAGTTCGCTTCAATACCCTCCGTAAGGCCGAGGTCAAAAAGAATGCGAATGTATATGGCAAACATAGTCTCATTCACTTTGTGATAGGATGCCAATGCGATGTAAAGGTATGCGCTGGCCTTCTGCATGTCTTGATTGAAATGCTCATTCCCCCTTAGATACATAGATACTAATTTACAGCACACCCGGCAGCCTGGGTGCGGATGGAAGAAGTCCTCATCATCGGCATACGGGTCATAGGCATTAGCTACAGCCCGCCAGTTATGATCGCATGTTCCATCATAAATCTCATCGCCAAAAGATTCTACGGGAGTATAATCTCCACGCTCCTTCCCCAAGCGAGTTGTCCCCGAATGAAACATTTCCTCCTCTAGATACGCTCCGAGGATGCGCAATTCGTTTTCATTCAATTGTCTCATACTGTGAACTCCTTACATTATGCCAATCATACGTGCAATGTATAGCCTTCTTCTCCAGCTGCCATGCGGTTTGTGCTGCCCATTCTTCAATCTCTGGGAAGGAAAATGACTTAACCTCAACGCTTTTTCCGAGCATTTCGCACAATATATTGTTTATATCCATCACGAGGGCATCGTAGTCAGGGGAATATTCATCCACAACTTCCTCGTCATTCATAAGAGCCGACAATGCCAATATTAGCGAAGTTATCCAATACATGTGTATATTGACTTCAAAGCTTCGAGTCTCGTTGCCATCCTTATATGTCACCTGTACCTTATACGGCAGTCTGGGCCACGAGTCTGCCTCACAGATTTTCCATCCGTCTAACAACAGACGACGCATCTTGATGTCAACATCCATAAAATAGTCCTCCAGTTCCTTAAACTCTCGACCAAATTTATAGCGGAAAGGACTACCATCTATAGCCCAGAAGCTGCCTGGTGTTGGAAGCCTCGGAGTAAAATAACGCGTAATGGTATTGCCATCCCTCGCCAATACAATGCGCTCTGCATACATATCTCTTCCTAGCCATTTGTCTTGCAGTATGAGTTCACGGAAGATGGTGTGAAAATTACGCACCTTCTCCCTGTAGCGACACACCAATTCTTCCAATGTGTCATCACAAAATATACCTTCCAGACGCAGACGCGACCGATAAATATGCTCTACCAGCGTCTCGTAGAATACCGTATTAGCATGTGGCGAAGTGTAGTTTGCTATCAACTCTTCACGCTCTGCTTTTGCGTCGATGCTACGACGCTTATTTTCATTCTTTTTATCCATTGTTCTATAGGTTTAAATTGGTTAGTTACTATAATTATAACAAGTGATAATCGACAAAGGAAGCCTTCAGTTTCCAGCGATTATGAGGATAGCGAGGCCCAAGTTCCATGGCACACAGCTGGCTGCGCACCTGGTGAAAGAAAATCTGATATTGATTTCCCCATTCAGCGTGCGGGTAACGGGACTGGATGTCGATGATTCCATTGTGAACCAATTCCCAGTCCTTGCGAATCTGTTCCAAAGCACCTTCCGACATGATGGGAAAACTCCAGTCAACAATACGACTGCGGGCCACCTTATTCATAGTGTGCGCAGTACAAGTGACATGCTCGTAATAGACAAAGAGCAGATCGCTAATCTTGTGCATCAGATTTGAGTTCTCAAAATGAGTATCTACTGCGAACACATCGTCGGACACCGCCGTTACGGCTATTGCATTTGCACAATGTACCTGACCAGACTTCCGATACTTAATAGGGATAGCCTTGATTTCAATGGCACGATCTCCTGAGAGAATGTCGGGAGCCTGCATGGGGTTCGCCTTCATGCCAAAGATACATTGTTCTACCACTTTGCCAACAATCCCACGATCGTTGACATTCTCACATAGACCGAGCGTATCAAGTTCTGCAACGGTCTTGTTTAATGCGCCATTTAGACGCTCCTCAATCTCCTGCATCAAATAGATTCGGTCGAAGGAATACAAGTTATGCTTCATACTATAATTATTTACGAATGTTGTTAAACTTCGGGTCGGTAGAGAGCACATCTACATGCTCCAGGTTCTCGCACTTGCGGAAAGAATGCGGTTGAACCTCCTTCAAAGTCGAAGGCAATGAGATGTAGCGAACACTAGAGCGGCAGAAAGCACGACGGCCAACAACCTCCACACCTTCCGGCACAATAACAGATTGAAGGTTCTTGAGGTTTTCAAACTCACCTTCAACTATCTCTGTGATGCCCTCTGCGAAGCGAACATCCTTAAGCTCGTCCATGATATTAAAACCCAGCAAATCAATAGACGAACTGATATGTTTCCACCCAGAATGCGCAAGCGTAGAACCTATATAGCGACCGGTAGCAATCACTTCCGGCAGCTCAATCTCAGAAAGGCTCCAAGTGTTTTGGTCGCGTTTAGCTCTTCTAAAGATGCAAGAAACAAGAGGATATCCTTTATCCTGCATTTTTCTATTGTAGGCACGCATGCCTTTCCACGTACGTATAAGATATAAAGGAACGGGCGCGCTAAGGTCGAGGTACAAACTAATTTCGAAACGTTGTACACCCAATGTGTGATCCAAAATTTTCTCCGGACCAATAAGTTTAATGGTATTCTCGCCGAAGCGCTCTGTTGTGTTACGAAGCGAGGTCATGGGTTGGTTGATAGCAGTTGTCATCATAATCTTTCTGTTATTAAAAGAAGAAGTTCTTTTCATCCAAGGAGGAAACTGCTGCGACCGGCTTCCTACTTTTCAGAAAAGAACTTCTCAGTTGTTCTTAATCTTGTTACATGCGACTCTTGTATTGGGGTGTCGCAGTCCCTACAAAAGTTGCACTCGATTCCAAGTGACTGACGCTTCAGTTTTGAAATCGAGTGCAAAATTACGATTTATTATACTTCCATTAAAATTTTACCATGTTTTACCATTAAACCATGGCATTTCCCATCAAATTGAGGGGTAAAGTGTGCCCGAGTACTTACGAACAAGGTTGCTAAAACTTCGTTGACCAAACCCTTTACGATTCTCAGAAATTCCCAAAATAGCAAGTGCAGCCATCAATCTTGGGCGCTTCTCATACTGGAGATTGCGGATTTTTCCATCGACAACAAGTTCATGCAATTTCTGTAGTAGGGAGGCAAGATTAACAGATGCTGCTTGTATCAATCCCTCGTCAATCTCAATCTTAGTTGCCTCATCCAGAATATGGTCAGCAATATAACTGAAATGTACGCTCTTAGGAGTGAAGTCCCCTTTCTCAAAGAGATATTGATTATACAAGTTCCCTAATTCTTTATTATCAAATTTTTGCTGAAGGGTTTGCAAGCGCGAAAGACAACTGTCCTTCATCTTGATATATTTGCCTGCTACAGAATTGAGTTTACTTCTATATTCTTTGGGAGATGGTAATTCGTCATATAGCACGGAGATATAGCGTAATAAGTAACCATATAGTTGAGTTGTATCACCTAAGTATGGTAAATACATCTGCAATTTTTCTGCACAATGCAATTCTCCTTGAAGTTGCTCAATTTTTATCATTTGCATCAGTTCATAATGAGACAAATTATTGCCCTCATACCTTTTCTGTATTAAGTCATGATGATATGAAACCACTTTTTCATAAAATTCTTGTAAGAAAACAGCGGTCATAATATATCGTTGTGCACAAAGAACTGATGTGTTTAAATCTCGCAAATTATGCCCTTTCCCATTAAAGACCTCTGTTAGTTCTACATTTTCTTCCGACAGAAAATTGGGATAACAATGACCAAAAGAAAGCAGAAATCCTAATAATGTAGGATGGTTTTGACCTCCACCAAATCCACGCCTACTATCTACAAAAGTCTCCAAGTTTGATTCTACTATACCCGAAATGATGCCAGATCTTACCTCTAAAAATAAAGATGGTTGCATATCAATGGTAGTAGATTTGGGAATCAAAACTGACTTTTCCACAGGTACAACCAATGGGAGATACAAAGGTTGTTTAAAAGCCTTTGTTCTCTCAAAGCATCCGTCAAGAAACTTTGTATAGAAAATTGTTGTGTTTTCTTCTCGAATATTTATCATAGACAAAGAGTATAGAAATTAAACGATTATGAATTCGTCTGCATATAGATCACACTATTTTCACATGCAACTACTCATTATATTGCACGGATATTTGTAAAGTCTTTCCATCCATCTGCTTGTTGGTATGCTACAATAGAAGTAGCAGGAACATACAATGGAATAGACTTATTCACACCTTCAAAAGCAGACGATCTCTTAATCCCACAAGAAGGAGGAACTAAAGGTTCACAGATAATAGAAACCAGACCATAACAATTCCCAAAACAATGATCTCCAATCATCTTTACAGAGACAGGAATTCTAATCGATCTGAGATTAGAGCAGCCTGCGAAAGCGGATTCACCAATTCTCACTATAGAATTAGGGATTTCCACCGACGTTAAATCTTTACATCTGCTAAAAGCTCCTATTCCAATCTTTTTAGTAAGTTTATTTATGACAATAGAACCTTTTATATCACGTGGACACTTCGCAAAAATGTATTCGTATTCTCCAATACTAGATGGACTTATCTTTAGTAAAGTTGCACGTTTGGCACCCAATATCTTAAGCATGTTCTCTGCCACAATCTGCTCATTCCCATACGGATAAATTCCGTTTATAAAATAGTCGGAATAATTCGTTAGTTCAGTAGTATTTGACCACGTTTTGTCCGCTTTAAACATCATTTCTGGCCATGGTAAGTCATGGTGTTCTGTGAAAAGGTAATAACCAAAGCCATAGCTACAGGTTGCAGGTGACAACTGCTTGCGCCGTACGTTTTCTTTCGCTTGCTCTAGATACACATTTGAGTGCAATTTATCAAAATCTTCCAACCAATAGAGCATACCTGCTTCAGCAAGCGGTTCTTCTATATTCTTAATATAATGATCCAAGATTGAATGGTCTGTATCATAGTAGCAATGATGACATTCATGAACATACGTTTCTACGCATCCCCATGGATTCTCCGCTATGTTACCTCGAATATTTTTGATATAAAGAACAATCCTCGGTCTATCAGTAGGATTGTGCCGGATATACTCACCCATTACCACCATTGATACTTCAACAGTGTCGCCATCTGAACAATTGCATAATTGGGATTCTACTTCTTCCTGCCGATTACGAAGCAGACGATATTCATCGAGAAGAGAATTGTTTTCCTCTGCACAATCTTTCAACTGCTTTTCGAGTTCGTCCAAACGTTTTTCTACGTGTTCAAGTTCCTTTTGTGCTCTTGCCTTGTCAAACCTTATCTCACACTTGTCCTCTTTTCTCTCCTCTGAAATCTCAACATCAAAGTGCTTGTGCATATCCCCCAACGAAGTATAGCGATACATGGTGTACTGCATCGCATCGGCTTCTAACAAGAGTTTGCGCTCTTCGTCTGTAAGAAGACGGTCGTTAATTTGAGCAAATTGCATAACTATGATTTTTTGAAAATAAAATACATTTTACATTCCCCATTCTAGTTTCTTCCCGGTCCAGCTATCTTTCTCCTCCACAGCACGTTTCTTCTTGGGCACTTTCGCCAATGCCCGATAGCGTTCAATCACCATCCTCACGTGCTCATCACTCCGAAATTCCGCTACCAACTCCCTGTTGTTGCACACCAACTTTTGTGTCGAACTCTCCCATCGTTGCCATGCCGCTTTCGCCTTACGCTTCTTCTCTTTGGTTGGTGTCACGTTTTCTTCTGGCAACAGATACTCATCTTCTTCCTCTAGTCCCAATACCTCCTCCATGCGCTCACGAATCTCCTCCTCACTCATCACTTCCGTCTTCTCCGGCTCCGTCACACCTCTCAGATGCACCCAACAATACCCACCGGCACAGGTCTCCTCGCCATGCCCCACATAGCCATTCACATTCTGCACCCAACGCAAATCCACCACTTCGCTCAACATCCGTCCGTCGGCCTCAATCGGCACCAGCCAATGTTTTTCCTGCACATACGGCAACTTCCGCGGCTCATTATTCTCCATCACACCCATCGTCTGAACCAACTGAATCACCTGCACATATAGCAACGTGTCACCCCATTCCCAACCATCATTATTCGTCAATATCGCCTCCGCAAACGCACTCACACTTGTCTCCTCGTTCACCACTAGTGCACCTATTTTGACATTCGTCCTCGCACGCGGACAATCATCTATCGTTCGCTTCACACCTTTCCCTTCCCCGTCTATCGGCACCACCCGAATAGGCTCCAATAGTCCGTTCGTCACTTGATACGGCACCGCCAAACAACCTCCCGGATGATCTTCTTTCGGCCATAGTGCGCATCCTCTTTCCTGCATATTGGCAGACATAAACCAGTTGTACGGAGCGCCTTTCGCCGTCCCGTTCTTCTTTCGAGGAGCCAACCGCTTATCCCAAGCCTGATTCACGATTGGTTCCAAGTGTTTATATAGCTTCACCACATTAGCCATCTTGGCCTTGTACCAATACTGCAAGTCCGACACTTGCTTTGTCGGCTCACCTACCGACCTCACTCTTGCATCGTCTTTCTCGCCATACACCACCACGTTTCCCAATCCGCTTCTCACTTTTCCTCGAATCTCACCTTCTCGTACTTTTGCCATATCGTATTTTGTTTCTCATTATTGAACTACCGTCCTTCAACCGCTCAACTACTGTTTGATTGCCGTCCGTCAGCCGTCATTCCGTTTACTTATCTTATCACAAAAACCGTACCATCTCTGCTTTTTCTACGATATTTCTACGATATTCTTACGATTTTCCTACGATTAACTTACGGTTTTGATAGACTATACCACCAGTCAACCTAAGCTTTTCACAACAGACAACAAGCTTCGTCTTGAATACACCAAACTACATATTTACTTGAAAAATATGTAATTATTCCGAAAATCAGTAAAAATTTGGCATAAAATTTGTATATGTCAAAATAAATTAGTAACTTTGCACGCTAAAATTGAATCCTTATGATAGAATATCCTTACATTCCAACCGTTACAGGTGAAGAAGCTGAGCGTTTAATGCAGCAGACCGAATATACTTCGCAGCACCTTCGTGGCACAAAGGCTCCATCGCAGTCTCGATTAGCAGCCGCTCGTCGTATGTTCAATCAAGCAGGTTTGTTTCTCTAATCTCTGTGAGTCATGACATTAGCAGAAGATTGCTTTTTTGTGCACCTCACCAAGTGCCCTCCCACCGAGGGTGCAAAATATTCTGTGTCTAAGGAACCAAAGATTGACACTTTTTTTCACGAGGATTATATCGAGTACGAGCAGGAGTTGATGGGTAATACGTATGCTTATTACCTCAAGGCAAACGATGCTAATCAGCTGTTCGATAACACAAAGCCTGTAGCGGCATTCACGATTGCCAACTCTGCGTTAGTGATGGATCTTTTGCAAAGTGCTCGCAAGAATAAGATTAACCAAGGGATTCCGCGTGTCAAGCAACGTCGCCAATATCCAGCGTTATTGATTTGCCAGTTGGCTGTATTCGATGAGTTTGCGGGAAATGGCTTAGGGGATGAGTTGCTGAATGCCATCAAGGATTTTGCACTCATTTTGAACGAGACGACAGCATGTCATTACCTAATTGTAGAGGCTGTCAATAAACCAAAAGTACTTGATTTCTATCAACGTAATGATTTCATACCGTTATATTCTAGCGAGGAAATCGAATTAGAGAAAACTCATCGCAAGACAGACGATAATGGCCGTCTCAAGACGCGTTTGATGATGTATGACATGATGCTCTCGATGCCGATAGAAGAATGACCCAAACGCAAATTGTCATAGAAGCAATGCGTTCCAATGGTGGATATGCTACTTTTGGAACTTTGAATCACCTCGTTGACTTTTCAACGTGGGCGACAAAGACTCCGCAGGCTTCGGTGCGTAGGATTGTTCAACAATCGGACGCATTCTTTCGTATTCAGCCCGGCTTGTGGGCATTGACAGAATGCAAGGAAGATGTTTTGCGGAAGTTTGAGTTGAAAGAGCATGATGAGCATGCAGAAGAAAGATTCACACATGGTTACTATCAAGGCTTGCTTGTAGAGATTGGCAATATGAAGTCTTTTACTACTTATGTGCCAGCTCAAGATAAAAATCGCATGTTTCTGGAGCATCCTTTGAGTGAGATTACCAAGACTACTGATATTCCTGATTTTACTTATCCGAATTTGGTTAGCCGAGCCAAAACAGTTGATGTCATCTGGTTTAATGATCGTGGCCTTCCAAACTCTCTTTTTGAGGTAGAGCATTCTACGGATATTCAAAACTCAGTAACAAAATTCTGTGATTTACAGGACTTTAATAGCCGTTTCTTGATTATTGCTCCCGAGCATCGCCACGCGCAATTTGAGAAAGTAATGGAACGCTCAGCTTTTAAGGATGTTCGGGGACTTATTAAATTTGTAAATTACGAGACAATTGTAAGCCAATATGAGAAGATGTCAGAATTGGCCAAGTTGTCAGAGACGATATAAAAATCCGCAGTGGCGGTAACATACTAATATTAATTAGCGTTTGCTATTTGTTCTCGCACGTTGAAACCTAGGAAATTTCAAAGAATTGCAAGAAAGGAACAAGTCGTAGCGCTCCACACGTTTTGTGTGGGCGGGATTTGTCTTTTTGCATGGCTTTCCTAGGGCCACAACGTGGGCAAATCCTTGCCCACACTTTTGGTCCAAAGAAGGTCACCTGTAACAAGATAGCAAGCCATAAATGATTGCTATCATGAACAAAGAAAAACGCCCACCAGAATGGGCAACTTCGGTATTACCTTGGTACCGAGCAGAAGACTTTACTCTCTTTCAAGGAAACTGTATTGACCTTTTGGAGCACATTCCAAACAATTCTATTCGAGCCATCTTTGCCGACCCTCCGTACTTTCTCAGTAATGGAGGTATCAGCGTGCAAAGCGGCAAGCAGGTCTGCGTGGATAAAGGTGATTGGGACAAAAGTGGGACTCCGGAGTATATCTACGAGTTCAATCGTCAATGGCTATCACTCTGCCGCAGTAAACTGACAGATGATGGTACCATCTGGATAAGTGGAACACATCACAATATCCATGTGGTTATGCGTTGTTTACAAGAGTTAGGTTACAAAATTCTCAACACCATCACTTGGCAAAAGTCATCTCCTCCGCCCAACCTCAGTTGCCGCTATTTTAACTTCTCTACAGAGCTCATTATTTGGGCACGTAAGTCGGAGAAAAAGCCGCATAAATTCAACTATGAAGTTATGAAGCAACTCAATGGAGGTAGCCAAATGACCGATGTATGGCGCATACCTACTGTAAGCATGTACGAGAAGACATGCGGCAAGCATCCCACTCAAAAACCTCTGCGACTTTTATACCGCATCGTGCTTGCTTCAACGGATGAAGGAGATACAATTCTTGATCCTTTCTCTGGTTCTGGAACAACTGGTATTGCTGCTAATCTGCTCGGCCGTAAGTATATCGGCATAGAACTAAATGACGACTTTCTGCGATTAGCTCAATGTCGTCGTGAAGAATTGAATAATTTGGAAATGCAAAAGCAAATTTATGAAAAGATGTGTCAATAACATGTGGAAGAGCATAGCTCCACCGCCTACAAAAGGCTCAATGTAAGTGACGTTCTCCCATCGTGCAAAGTCAGCTGGAAGCAATGCTTCGAGTTGGTCAATGAGTTGGCCTTTACCGCCCACCCACTTGACGAATGGTTTCGCTTTCATTGTACTAATATTTTATTTTCGAGTGCAAAGGTACTAAAAAAAATCGAGATATGCAAATTTATATTATATTTGCATATATTTTTACAGAAAATTTTGTATAAAATTTGCATATCTCAAAATAAAATCGTACCTTTGCACCGCAATTTCAAAACGAATAACAAAATGAATAACATTTTTGTGAAAGAAATTACAACAGATGGAATACCTCACATAAGACTGGTGTTGATTATCAGGCAGTTATGAATATTTATATCAATACAAAGCAGGCTGTCCAACATGGTAGTAATGATTCATAATCATGAGGTCCCCAGTTCAATCCTGGGTCCCGCTACAAAAGCATCGAGTACCACTCGGTGCTTTTTTTTGCGCTATTTTTGCGAAATATTTGCTTATGTCGAAAAAAAAGTGTAATTTTGCAAGCAAATCTTTTTGGCAGACAATAGAATTATGAGCAGGAGGACTAAACGACGAGCCTGTTAGAAATCAAAACTACCATATAATTTAACACTTCTATGCTTACACTATTTGGTCATCAGTTCGGTGCAATTGCAACTGGATTCATTCTTCTTTTATTGGCTATCACTGCCACTTTTATCACCTTCGCGGTCAAGGTGCTTATCTCGGAAAAAAATGCAGAAACCGGCATTGGGAACCTTTGTGGCTATTATCCTGGGAATCGTGACAATGGGATTGTGGCTCTTATTCCTCTTAGCCAGCGGATTAAAGGTGTTTGGCTGGTTTATCCAAACAAAAGTTGGTCACATTTGTCTCCTTGTGGTCTTGGTGATGAGTGGCGGATTTGGTTTCCTCGCCTCAAAACTCAAAAACAGCACTCCGAAGCAGGTCTTTTACGACAAGGAAGGCCACATGCATTACGATTCCACTTCTCGCAGCGAAGCTGATCAGAGAATTGATGCGAAGAAGAACGAACAAAATGCATAGTCGATTGTGCGCGAGTTGCCTGCGACGGCCATGCCGCCCGGCGAGTCCCAGCAGGGACTTCAATCCTGGGTCCCGCTACATTAGGAAAATCAAGCATTTAGAAAACTAAATGCTTGATTTGTTTTTTGGAAAACGAATAACATTTTTTTCATATCATAACTTCAGCGCCCGAGCCTTGAAGACGGCTATGTAGGAAGCATAAATCATCCTACAACGCAAGAGCTGATCGTAAATGGACAGACATTCACCATCACCAGCGACATGGAGAATTCGTTTATTCAATGTGCTAACTACAAAGGGGAGCAAGATGCCAGCTCACCCTTCAAGTATAACTACATTTTCAGCCTGACGGACAGTTATCTTTCCTCGTTAGCTCAATAAGTACTAATTGATCATTACATAATAAGGCGACCCTGTGTGAACTGAACCCCGAAAGTTTTTTGTCTAACTTTCGGGGTTCAGTTCAGTGAGAATGCCCAGTATACTTGCTGTTTGGCTTTAATGGTAGAAACCTCGTGCCTTCTGAAAATTTACCTTTTTTAATATTTTAAAAACACTTTTTAGGAAAAATTAACGAATTGACCTAATCGATTTTTTGACCTAATATGTTGTAGGTGCCAGAAGGAAGGATGAGCAGAATCTGGCCGTCTTTAAAGATTTTTTTAGGTAAACTTGAGATAGGAGAATAGAGAAGGGATGAGGGCGCGTCTTCATGGCGATAGTGTAGGCCATTCTCGTTCAGCCAATTCACCACTATATCACCATAATCAGACTGAATGAAACGAATATTATTCGCAACCATTGCCGATAGATACGACATGTCGCCACTGGCAATTTGCCAATCGTTATTCAAGCAATTAGCATAAGCTATCATTTCGTATTGTTCAAATCGCGGGCGAAGGTAAGCGTCAGAATTTATCTTCTCCAAAGCTGTATGGAAAATACGTAGGCCATTATAACGGCCGTGGAGAGTTTCCAAGAACGACGTAGATGAACTATATGGCATAAGAATAGCATATGGGTAACGCTGATAAATCGCATTGGCTCCCGCTTTTTCCGAGTTGGGAAAATACCACATTATCTGATCAAGCATACCGAGACTATCAGCCAATTCTGCCATACGGAGACCTATAGCACCTTCTTTCATATCCACAACCACATACACTCGATCCTTCGCCGCCATAAACATCTCGCGGAGAGTATGCGGATGTTCTGTGCTGGCGGTTCCATCAGGGTTTTTTAGAAAATAAGTTTGAATCTGAGCCAACGTCATATTGGCAATCGTTCCGGAACCGGTGGTGAAGGCATCAATTGTAGCATCATGTAAGTTAATTAACTGCCCATCTGCAGTCTGGCGTCCATCCACCTCTATCATATCTATACTATCCAAAATGGCCTGCTCTAAAGCCGCCAGTGATGACTGTGCCAAATTAAACTGTGTTAAGCCTGCATGGGTATTCCCTCTATGGGCACAAACCATAGCGCTATACGATGGCGACTGTGCTAATCGCGTAAGATCAGCACGTAAACTACGCTGCTGAGCTGAGACCAGCAGACCGCATGCACACAAAGCAGCAATTGCAACAAAGCGTTTCATAGGCTGTTTAATTATTTCTTTTGAAAAAAGCGATTGATGATAAGCGCAATGGCTCCATCACCAGTAACGTTGCATCCTGGACCGTATCCATCAAAGGCAAGATACAAGGCCATAACCAACGCCGTTTCTTGCGGTCCCAGACCAAGTATTGACTCCATGAGTCCAATGCTGGCCATTAGCACACCTCCCATGACACCAGGTGCTGCCACTGCCGATATGCCCTGCATCATCACAAATGTAGCATACACGCCGAAGGAAACGTCCATCCCTGTCATATAAATAACAGCAATCGCCGAAATAGCCAATTTGATAGTAGATCCACACATATGTACAGTGGAGCACATAGGCACCACAAAGGAGGCAATTTCCTCTTGTACACCATTCTTGAGGGTACACCTTTGCGTAACAGGAATTGCTGCTGATGAAGAACAGATGGAGAGGGCCGTAAAATAGGCCGGTGCCATATTATAAAGTAATCGAAGCGGATTTTGGCGAGTGAGGATACCCGCGATGGTGTACTGCAAAAGGAGCCAAACGAGGGTAAGTGCCACTCCTGTTAGTATGATTTTCAAACCCGCACCTGCCAAATTAGCCAAAACTCCGGCCGCTGTCATCTCTGCAATCATGGTGAGAATATAGATTGGCAACAATGGGATAACGGCACGTTCTATAGTCAACTTTATTACTTGACCGAAATCGTCAAACCACTTCTTAAGCGTAGGCGTGTCTGTAAAAATGACGCATATTCCAATCATGAACGACAACACCAAAGCGGTCATAATATCGCAGAGTGGCGGAATCTTCAGATTAAAATATGGTTGATAAACTTCGGTCGCCTCGCTCATACTGAGTTCTCCAACAGAAAGATAATGGGGGAGTAGTGCCGTGCCGCATCCATAGGCAAAGAATCCTGCGCAAATGGTACTTATATAAGCAAGCGACACCACCGCCACCAATATTTTGCCAGCATCCTTTCCCAATGCCGCAATCGCAGGCGTAACCAACCCGAGCACCAAAAGCGGAACAATGAACTTGAGCAGTTGAGCAAAAAGCACATTGAAGGTTTTGAGAATACGGATGGCAAAGTCTGGGAGGATAAAACCGAGCCCCACACCCAAAGCAATTGCCAACAAGACTTTGGCAAAAAGGGGAAGTTTGCGTTTCATACATCAATTTTTAAAGTGCAGCACCGAGAGCATTATATTCCTTACCGTCGCGGATGATGATAAGCTGACCATTACGAATAATCTTCTGTGCATGTTTTGGTTTCACTTCATCAAGGGCAGTTGTTGTATCCGGGGCCAATTCGGTTTCGGTCCAAACGATGCTCTTGAAACGACCACCGGTAGAACTTACGTGGAATATACGAATCACCTGCGTACCGGCAGCTTCCAAGAGATCAATCTCAAGTGGCGTGAGGGTAACGGTGGTTGACTTTGTAGTTACGAAACTCATGATTTTGGTAGATGCCACATTCAAGGTGTCATAGAGATTAGCAGGAACGGCTTCGGTAGCGGCCTGAACGTTAGCAAAAAAGTTGTAGGTGTTGGTGTTTTTGCCCGAAGCATACTCAATGGTCAAATTGCCCTTAACGCCAGCTGGCACATAGAGTTCCATATAGTTGTCACCCTTCTTAGAACTGCTGTCGTGGAAATACAAACCAGAAGTATTGATTCCAGCGCCGTCCTTCGGGTGCACGATACGAGCTACATAGTCAATACCATTAATTGTGGTGGTATCAAAAACGCCACCCGTTGAACCGACGCCAAGAAGAGTTGTGCCCAGGTCAGTACTGGTTGTGAAATCCAATGTGTAGGTGTTCAATACGCGCTGTGCATGAACCGTGATTGTCATCATGACAATGGCCAAAAGAGAGAATAATTTTTTCATGATGTAAATATTTAAAAGGGTTTATAAATAATGTAATGCCATCAAATTAATGAACGGAGATGGAGAGAGTGTCCACCGTTTCTCCATAATAGTTCAATATGTTTACCTGCAGGGTTGTTTGGTCGGCCGTCAGGGTAATAACCGCCGGGCAATAGGGGCGCTTGTCGTTCGTAACGTCCTTGCCTCCACCGATAACGATAGGAAAGGTATGCGTATCATCCGCAGCAAGAATCCCTGCCTTGTGGGTATGCCCAGAAATCGCCAAATCAACGCCATACTGATTCATCATCGCCAGAAATTTATTCCTACAATCCTGCACGGCAAAGCGAGCGGTATTAGTGTTGGAATAAAACGGGATATGCATGAAAACCAGATGGAAGGTAGCTGCCTGGTACTCGGTTGAAGTGAGCTGCTCTTGCAGCCATGCCACCTGTTCTTGCCTATAAGCCTCGGTGGTAATCAACCCATTATACTCTGGATGAGCATCTTCCTTGTCCTCTCCAGTATCGAGCACGATGATGCGACAAGGCCCCCAAGAGAAAGCAAAGTAGGTATGTTCTTCTCCGTTGGAGAAATACTCGGGCAGTAAACGTGCCGCTTTATTTCGATACTCATGGTTGCCGCGTGTAAAGAAGAATGGTTTCTCTGCGGCAAAAGTAGCTGCCATTGGTTGCAACATATTGCTTACGATCTCCGCCTCTGTAGGCACGGAATTCAAGATATCACCATTGAGCATCACGAAATCCTGCGCGCCGAAGGAAAGATGATTGCGTTGAATGAGAGAATCAATATATTCAGGATGCCCATGCAGATCGTTGAACACAAGGCAAGACATAGTCGCTGCATTTTCTACCGGTGTGGTAAAAGAATAGGTTTGCCCTTCCATGACATCTCCCCAATTGAGTGCGGTATTGCCCACAAAACCCACAATTTCGCGGATCATGGCCCGATAGGTGTACGTAGTGCCAGGTTGCAGACTGTCGATATGTACTTTATAAAGGCGAGTGAATGCTTGCTTGAGGCCATTCGTATAGCCAAACGCCTGTTTATTCAGATTTCCTTCGCCGTACTCCACCCATCCGGATTGTTGGTCAGAACCACCAACTACCCACATAATCGTTACGGAGGTAGGGGTGAGATCCTGCAGATAAGGCTGCGTTTGAAAATTTACAGTAGCCGAGATTCTACTGCCAATCAGCAGTGCGCTGATAATCAAAAAGAGATGTTTCGTTTGCATATTGCGTGATTATTTAATGCGTAATCCAAAAATGTCATAGGTTTGCTCGTCACGGATGATATAGATGTGTCCGTCATGCAAGATTTTCTGAGCACCAGAAGTCGAAGAAATGCCTTCAACGGAAGGGATGGAGGTAGGCATCTGAGCCGGCCATGCAATGCCTCTAAGTGTCATCTTCTGTCCGGTCAGATCCAACAGAGTGGTAGATGGTCCGCTGAAGGATTTATTCCATCCTGCCACGTCTTCCAATAGCGTCAGTTTACTTGCTCCGGCTGCCACGTTCGTGGAAGAAACCACAAAGAGTTGGATACAATCCTCCTCTGCTCTCACTAGAAGCGCTCGCGGCTTTGCTATGTCCACGTAATCACCGTTCCATACCCAATTGCCTTTGACGTAGGAATATTTGGAAATGGTATTAAGCCCTGACACCCAATAGAGCACTTTGTCTTCTCCATTTTCTCCTAGATTCACCACGGCAAAATCAAGTGCATCCGAGGCCGCAGGTGATGTCGGGAGTATAGCAACCCCTTGCTCGTTTGAAATGGTTGATGCCGTAGAGTACCACAGTTCGCCATCTACCCAATGCAAGCAACGCACATCCTTCTGCATGGTATCGAGTACTGAAGCTACTCCGACTCCCATGGATGCATTTAATAGCCCACCATTGCCGGAAAGGATGAAATTGGTAGCGGAAGCAGAAGCCACCATTCGAAAGTCGTTTTTGTCAAAAGCATTGGTAAGTGCCGTAGTTGTATTTACCATACCATTCCAATCTACGGCAGCCGCCACGCGTGGTGCAGCAGAAGCCAACATGCCAACAGGCTTATCCCCGATAGCTGCATCGTATCCGCCAAAGAGCAGATAAGCGCCATCTGCAGAAGTAGAGAGGAAATTGGCGGTTGAGGCTGAGCCAACTCCCACGCATCTGTGGTTTTGTCCGTCGGTTTCTGTAGGCAACGGTATGGTTGTCGTTTTAATGGCTTCACGTCCTTGCAGATGGTATTCGTCCAAGAAAACAGGCAGTGCTGCAGACGTATTCAAAGCAGCTGTGCCATCTCCCAATCTCAACAGCGTAAGATTACCTTTTAGATCTGGCAGATTCTTTGTGTTCGGAAGCGAGAGCGAATACATCTGCTGACCTGCCATATTATAAATCTTAATATCCAACGAATAGCGCGATGCTTCAAGGGTAGTCATTGTGGGATAATCGCGTGCTCCCGACGCAGTAGAATTGCCTCCGCCGATAACAATTGGATACTGATGACGGGAATCTGCCGGGTAAACTCCTGGCACGTGCGTGTGCGCTGATATGAGCACATCTATTCCATATTGATGGAAGAGAGGTTGAAACAGACTCCTGGCCTCAAGCATACCATGGCGCTCTTTGGAAGTATTGCCATAAGTAGGAATATGCATGAATACCACCGTATAGGCTGCTTGCTGTTTTTCCGAACTTTGCAACTGTTCTTCCAACCAATGCTGCTGCTTGCGCCGATAAGCGTTGAAGGCAAAAAGGTTTTCTGGGTCCTCATCTTCGGCATCCTCGCCTGAATCCAAAACAATGAAGAAGCAGGGTCCGTATGTAAAAGAATAATAGCCACATTGGCTGTTTCCTATCTGGAAATACTCCATGTAGCGTCGAGCATATTCACGTCGCACTTCATGATTGCCCCGCACGGTATATAACGGCTTCTCTGAAGCGAATTTCCTAATAGAAGGTTTAATAAGATTATCGAGAATGGTTAGTTCGGACGGCGTGGCATTAAGCATATCCCCATTGAACATCACAAAATCAAAATCTGGCAGGATTGGATGATCCATCATGTACTCAAAGTAGGAATAGTTATCATGCAAATCATTAAATATTTTGCAAGATACTTTAGCCTGATTCTCTGCCTGCGTGGTGAATTTTGCCGTTGCAGAATAAATCGTATCCTGATAGACAAGGGAGGTATCGGTGATAGTTTTTATGGCCACCTCTGCCACTCGATACTGATAGGTTGTACCCGCCTCGAGATTTGTGATTTTGACGGCATTTATACGGTTAAATGCTGCCATCATACCATGATTCATTTCGTATGCTTTCTGCCAATTACCTCCTTGCGTACGATACTCTACCCACCCGCGCATACCTGTGGCATCATCCGCCACCCAACTCACCACAACGGAATGTTGCGTGAGTTGCTGCAGATATGGTTTTGCAATAAAGCGCACAGCCTTCAGCGGGCACACCACCTCAAGCAAAAGCATCATTAGAAAAAGTATTCTTTTTTTCATACTTGTTATTGTCGTTCTATCGTTATATAATAATCCAACGTGTAATTATCTGCAGGGAGCATGAAGCTCTTTGATGGTGTTGATTTCCAGGAATCAAATCCGCCCAACCCTTGCATTCGACTACTGATTTGCACGACCGTTGCATCATCTTCATCCACCAACGCACCATGAGACTGATGTTCATTTTTGTCCCAACCATCGTCCAAACTTTCTATGCTATGATGCAGGGCAGAGAAAATCACAGGCTCTTTATCCGCCACAATTCGCACAGCCAAGCCGTCTCCGGAAAGTATCAACTCGGTGACATCAGTATGTGATCCCGTTTCCTGTGGGCGCACGTATGGAAAGAATTGCTCGGTAACTGTCTGCGAGTAGCGAGCATAAGCTGCCGTAGCTTTTCTATCGGGGTAATTTTCCCATGGCCCTCTGCCACAATAAGTGAGGTGCTCCATGCTGTGAGGTAGTTGCACCTCCATACCAAATCGGAAAAATCCGGGTGCAGTCTTATCTGCAAGCAGGGCTTGGTGCACATGCATAACACCATTTGGCGATAGCGTATATACCAATTCTAATTGACTATTCGTTTCTTCAATAGCTAACAGAACTGTCGTTATAAGCGTTTCCCCCTCACACTTTTTTTCGTATGAGACAATGCGCATCGCAGGCTCATGCCAAGCCCAGAACCGCTGCTGAAGATTCACACCATAATCATTATCTGTTGGGGCCCTCCAAAAAGAAGGTTTGATGGCCGTTCCTGGCTTCAAAAGGGCCTTTCCTTCAAAGAAAATGCCATCAATAAGACCCGTTGCAGGATTAATATGAAACTTCCCGCAGGATGCTTTTGGCGCATCAGGCATTACCATCTTCACCAACATCTGCTCGCGGGCTACGACATGTCCCTTCGGCAGCATAGCTTGCTCCTCTTTGGTGCTATATTCCACATCCAGTGTCCATGTGCCGTGCGACATATCGTTTGGCGCGCCCAAAATAAAGTGCTGAGTTGATTGTGGCGCCACATTCACTTGCTCCATTTCTCCTCTCCATTCAGTAGGACATCCATTATGCTGCCATTGCCAGCTCATGTGCACATCACTCAAATCTGTGAAGAACCGCTCGTTTGCGACTTCTATCTCACCTTTGAGTGTATCCAGCAGGATGGTATGAATATCCTGCATTACATACTTTGCTTCGAATGCATGCGGATTAGGTTGTCTGTTGGGTGCAAACAAGCCATTGTTATTAAAATTCAAATCCGTATCAAAGCACTTCTCATAGTCGCCTCCAAATCGATAATAGACACGTCCATCTTCACTAATGGTTTGAAGACCTTGATCCGCAAAATCCCATATGAATCCACCTTGTGCCTCGGCGTGCGAACGATAGATTTTCCAATAGGTATCAAACTCACCAAGACTATTTCCCATAGCATGAGCGTATTCACATTGAATAAGAGGCTTCGTGGGATGTGAAAGATAACGTTGGATGGAATCGAAGTTGGCATACATGGGACACATCACGTCGCTATTGTCGCCCAATCCAGCCTGCTCATAATGAATAGGTAAAGAGGGGTCCAACGCACGAACGGCCTCATATGCAGCCGTGAAATTTGGTCCGTCTCCGGTTTCGTTTCCCAAAGACCACATAATGATGCTTGGATGGTTGCGAAACGTAGAAACATTATTCCTATTTCTCTCTACAATAGCCTTTCGGTACTGCGGATCCTGATAGATGCCATTTGGCACTCTTTTCCCCATACCATGCGCTTCTACGTTCGCTTCTGCCACCATGTATATTCCATATTTATCACAAAGTGCATACCAATAAGGATCATCGGGATAATGAGACGTGCGTACTGCATTGATATTGTAAGCCTTCATCACCCGTATGTCTTCTTCCATTTGTTCATGCGACATTACATAACCGGTTTTGGTGTCCAGCTCGTGACGATTGACGCCCTTAATATAAACGGCTTGGCCATTTACCAACAATTGGCGATTACGGATCTCAACTTTGCGGAAGCCCACGTCCTGCTTCGTGGCTTGTATCAAGCCCATCTTCCCGCTTAGTTCCACATACAGGCTATAAAGAAACGGTGTCTCTGCCGTCCATGCATGGACGTTCTTCACCCGCATATTCACTTTTGCCTTCCCGCTTTTTGGCACACTCATTACGGTATCTTTTACCACCCCTTTCGGTCCCACCAAGCGCATATGTAACTGCGTCTTTACTCCCGCTACATCCACCTCCAGAGTAGCCAAACCGTCGTGATAATCATCGCTTAGTGTGGCCATCCAACGTATATCGTTAATATGCTGCTTCGGCTGCGCATAAAGGTATACTTCTCGGCTTAGGCCGGTGAGTCGCCAATAATCCTGATCTTCCAAATAGGTGCCATCACACCATCGTTGCATGTGGATACGAATGGTGTTGTCGCCTTTTTGTACGAAAGGGGTCACATCAAAATGCGCTTGCAGTTTGCTATCTTCGGTATATCCCACAAAACGCCCATTTATCTCTACCTGTGCATTCTGCGAAGCCGAACCTATGCAAAGGTAAACCAGCTCGCCTGTCCATGCTGCAGGAAGACAAAAATGGCGCTCATAGATGCCTCTGTAGTTCAGCGAATCGGGTACATAAGGCGGGTTGTTCTTATACCATCCCTTCCATACATAGTTCTTTCTGCTATAGTAGGGTACTCCGTAGCCTTGCAACTCCCAATTGCCGGGCACCTGTATGCTATCCCAAGTGCCATCTTCAAACTGAAACGCCCATTTGCCCGACAGCGAAAGATATCTTCCTGATTGCTCCACAACTCCTTTGTCAGCCAGCTCTTGCGTTTCAAATCCAAACCAATCTGTTCTTGCCGGAAGACGGTTCACGCCATTCACTTCAGGATCCTGCCAAAACGGCAAAGTCGCCAATAGTATGGTTAGTAATTGTATCATTTGTTTTTCACGTTTAGTATTATCTTTTCTGGGCCAACTTCCAGTACATATCGGCCTTCGTCGATGACCCAATCATGTTTATTTTCATCAAATCGTGCAAGGCTCTGCCTTTGCAAGTGTAATTGCACCTTTTGCGTCTCGCCCGGGCTAAGTTCCACCTTCGTAAAGGCTTTCAATTCACGCACGGGCCGAGCAACTTTCGTTTTCGTTTGACCCACATACGCCATCACCACTTCTTTTCCCGCCAATGCTCCCTGATTTGTTACATTAATCGTCACGTCCCAACCATCTTCCGTCTCCTGTGTCTGCAGATGACGGTAGCCAAAAGTGGTATAACTCAAGCCGTAGCCAAAGCGGAACAACGGTTCGGGCGTATGAGGCAAATCGGAATAACGATAGCCCAGGAAAATATCCTCTTTGTACTCTTCAATAACGCCATCTTCTGCATGGTAGGCATCCATGTAGTGAGCGGGATAATCATTGAGATTACACATCCATGTGAATGGCAGTCTGCCACTTGGATTCACTTTTCCCACAAGCACGTCTGCTAGGGCATGCCCCGCTTCTGATCCCAAATACCCCATGTGCACGATGGCGGCAGGCTTCTCCACCCACGGCATCTCCACAGCATTTCCACTAATATTCACTATCACCAACGGCTTGCCGGAAACAAGAAGTTGTTCGATGAGTTCGTTTTGGCCATATGGCAAGCTGTATTCTTTTCGATCGAATCCCTCTCTCTCCTGCCACGTAGACTTATTGAGTCCGCCCACAAAAATAATCAAGTCAGCCTGCTTAGCCATGCTGACAGCCTCGTCTATCAGTTGCTCCGGTGAGCGCTCTTCGTGCATATTGATTCGTGAGGAGTAGCCGTTGTACGTATTGGTCGTATCGCCCACATACCCCCTTGCGAAGGAAATTATTGCATCTGCAGGCATTACTTCTCGCAATCCTTCCAACGGAGTTACTTCCCGTTGCGCTTTAAGTGTACTGCTTCCGCCACCTATCGTCATCTGCCGCATCGCATTTTCGCCCACTACCAATATCCGTTTACCTTCCGGATGAAAGGGCAATACGCCATTATTCTTAAGAAGCACGATTGCCTCAGTAGCCACACGATATGCGACCTCCTTATGTTCTTGTGTGCGTATGCTACCCCAAGGTTTATTCGTGCGCATGGCCGTCAGGAAATTAAGCCGCAGCACATGCCTCACTTTCTCGTTCAGTTCGGTGTCGTCTACTTCCCCTCGCTTCAAGCGTTCCAAATAGGGGACATCCAAGTAATACCCTCCTTTTGTGCCCATCTCAAGATCCAATCCATTGTGAATGGCTTCGTCCGTATCATGGGTACCATTCCAATCGCTGATTATGGTTCCCTGATAGCCCCATTCTTCCCTTAAAATCGTTTGGAGCAACCGCTTATTATGGCAGCAATGTGTACCATTCCAAAGATTATAAGACGCCATGACGCTATAGGCATCTCCTTCTATCAGAGCCTTGCGGAAAGCAGGCAAATAGAGTTCATATAAAGCTCTATCGCTGACGCGCACATCCACGGTATGACGATTGGTTTCCTGATTATTTAAGGCAAAATGTTTGACACAGGCAGCTACTCCATTCTGCTGAATACCACGCACGTACTGAAGGGCTAACTCGCCAGTGAGCCATGGGTCCTCCCCCATATACTCCATGTTTCTTGAGCATAGTGGGGTACGATAAAGATTGATGCCAGGACCGAGTGCTACGTCTTTTCTGCGATAACGCATCTCTTCGCCGAGTGCCCTTCCGTAGTCGTAAGCCAAATGGGTATTCCACGTAGCAGCCAAGCTGATCAGGCACGGGAATGCGGTGCAACTATCGTTTCTCCAATTGAGTTGCTCACTACTATTCCACGCCGTTTCCGGGCGTACACCATGAGGTCCGTCACTGGTGTAGAGCTCAGGAATGCCCAATCGCTCCACACCTCGCACCATAAACTTGCTCCAACCATGCGTCAAGGCCACTTTCTCTTCTGTGGTCATCCGGCTAAGGGCGTCCTCTATGCGCTCCTCCATGGGAACCGTGGCGTCCGTATATCGCTGTGCAGGAGACTGCCCTACAAAAAGCAAGCCTAAGTATAATATTATAAGTCGCTTATGCATGATAACATCCTCTAAAAACGAATAGTGAGTACTACCGGGAAATGATCAGAAGGCGTCACATTGCGGCCAAAAGCCTCTTGCACCGTTTCATAATCAAGTACCTCTACGTCGTGTACCAAAAGATAATCCAACCGAGCTTTACTATCAGCAGGATTCCAGCCTGACCATGTTCCAAGACAACCTTTGGGAGCCGTCTGTGAGAGAATACGACTATCACCAAAAAATGGAGCAAATTCTCGAAGAACTACACTATCATCGCCTTTCGTATTCATGTCTCCTGCCAAGATAGTAGGCATATATTTAGAGCGTTCGGCAATGCGTTTCGTCACCAACGCAGCTCCTTGCTGTCTTGCCGTCCGGCCTTCGTTGTCCAGATGTGTAACGGCAAAGCGCAAACTCTGCTTCGTCTGCTTATCGGTTAGTTGCACCCAAAGGCAAAGACGCTTATATTTGGCATCCCAACCCAACATCGATTCCTCTGGCGTCTCGCTCAAAAAGAAATGTTCTGTTTTCGAGATGGAATAGCGTTCTGTTCGGTAAGCTACAGCCAGCCGTTCTCCTATTGTGTCCGTGTCTGCCGATTCTCTACCCCATGCCACAAACGTATATTCGGGTAGCAGGTCGCGAAGATCGTTAAGTTGTGCCGTAGTCTTGATTTCTTGCAGTCCAACTATATCCAGACTTTCGCGACGAATAAGTTCTGCCACCCATTGCTTGCGCTCCGACCAACTCTTTGGGCCTTTGTCTTTTTCGGTGGCCACACGAATATTCCAAGTGCCCACACGATGCATATACCGATTGCTCACACCTTCCTTCATAGCGTAGAGGAAGCGCTCCAACAGCATGATCATTTCTCCATGATAAGGGAATTCCTGCTTGAAGCAAAAACCATGCTTGCCCTCTGGAAAAAACATCGCCTCAGTATAGACGCGATGAGCTAATAGGTTTTGCACATATTGGCAGGACAATGCCGGCGGTACGGTGCCATCGGCTGCTGACATTAAAAAAAGAGTAGGAGGAGTTAGCGCATTAACGTGTTCCTCGCAGGAGAAATAAGCCATCTGCTCTTCCGTTGGCTCTAAACCAAGTAGTCGCTCGCGTGAACCACGATAGGGACGCATACTGATCACCGGATAGAAGAGAATAGAAAAGTCGGGGCGCGTAAGAGAATCATTATGTACCGACAGCGTGGCTGCTAAGTGGCCTCCTGCCGAGAAGCCCATTACGCCTATTTGATGCCTGTCTATAAGCCATTGTTCAGCATGAGCACGTATATAGCGCATTGCTTCCCAAGCATCTTCTATTGGCCACATCGCATGTCCTTCTGGCATACGATAACTGAGTGCCACGGCCATCACGCCATGCGCCTGAAGCCATCGGCATGTCAACTCCTTCTCATTGTAACTCAAATCATGGTAACCTCCGCCTGGCAACACCAGCACCGCCTGACCTGTTCGCGCAGCCGAATCTGGAAAAAAGAGTTCCATCTGGTCCTCAATGCGTCCCGTTACGGGCAACGACCAGTGGGGGCCTGCCAAAATTGGCAGGTAAGCCACCACTGAAATAACCAAACTAACAATCTTTTTCATACTAATCTATTCTAATTGTTACGCGCATCTCTGCCGTTGTGCTCAATGCCTTATCCGTGGTGCCAGGCATCGTATAGCGAAGCGCGTATGTAACCGTACCACGAGAGAAGTCAACAACCGACTTACCACTCTCTTCTTCTTCGCCATTCACCGTCACCGACGTGTCTGCACCATCCAATAGATTAGGATCGCCATTCATCAGTGTCCACTCGGGACGCAAGGCCGACAAATCTGTTCCAGCAGGCAGCGTCAAAGACACATCATATACATTATATGCACTCAAATCGTGCGTAATCTCGGCCGCTACTCCATTCACAGAAAAAGCTGTCAGGCATGGCATCATTACTGGAGCAAACGTGTACTCTCGCACATAGCCAGAGGCTGTAACCACACGCACACGCTGCGGCATAATACAATCGCCTTTCATCACGCTCACAACCTTCTCAACTTCTGATTTTACTAGCACCCATTCGTCTTCATTTTTTTGCCAATACAGGAGTGCCTTTGAGGATGTTAAACGATATTTCAAGCATATCTTCGGTGACTTAATAGAGTTCACCTTGCCATCTCTCCATGCCTCGAAAATAATGGGGCAGAGCATCGTACTATCGTTCACCCATTCCGCATACGACGTATAGAATGTTTGGCGCGAGGTATCATAATCGTCCAATCTATACAACTGGTATAGCGCAAACTCATCAATTCCACTGGAGTGATCGTTCACCAACAAACGAACAGAATCCACATCGCTCACCACTTCGCCCTTTGCGTTCACAGACGACGCAATCCAAACAATCAAATAATCGCCAGGTTCACTATAAGCGTAAGAGAAACTGCCGTTTGACGACACTGTAAACCCACTCTCTCCTTGCTTGCCATATTCATGTCCGGCATCGCCGGTCCATACTGCATACGTCTGTCCTTCGCCCCGGTTGGTAAAGAATACCGACGTCTGAATGTCTACACTATCCTTAGCGCTTATCTCAAAGGCGGCACGAGGGGTAATATAATAATCTTTGATATACTGATCATGGCAAGCTGTTAACACAACCGCCAAAACCATATACAATAGTCTAACTGATTTCTTCATAAGTCTATGCTTTTAGTATCCGGGGTTCTGCTCAATCACACCATTGGATATAAAAATCTCCTTCTGTGGAATAGGGAAGCGTTCATTGATTCCTTTTTTGAAGTAAAGGCCACGAATACGCACATTTCCAGAGGATTCCACCGGTCGATTATTCGCCTGGAAGGCCATGCAATCGGCACATTGATCCAATCTGCATACCTCATACCAACGATCGTACTCACCCGCCATCTCGATGCGCTTCTCTTTAAGAATGGCCTCACGTACCACATCTTGCGGGGCAACGGCGATATCTTTGAAAGATGTCTCCGTGCAATTGGTAATAAAGCGTGCGTTGGTTCCGGAAAACAATTTGCGCGCTCTATCACGAACGCGGTTGACGTACTGCACCGCCTTCTCTGTTTCGCCCGTCTCGTTGAGCACTTCTGCATAAATAAGCAGGGTCTCTGCATAACGCATAATACGGTAATTTCGGCATCCGTGTGAGCCCTCGCTTGGAAAGACGTAGTATTTGCTAAAGAGCAGTTTGTCGCCCACGCCTTTCGTGAACATAGGGGTCTCCTCTTGAGAGATATATGCATCTTTATTTTGCGCTTCTGTTATTGAAAACACTTTGCGTGGATCAGCCGTCAATAAAGACGATATAGCTTTCGCGCAAGTGGCATAGATAGGCGAACCACCATCCAACATATTATCGTAGAGCTTCCAACTTTCATCTGCTGATGAACCGCTACCGGCAAAATCGTAATGATTGATTTCAATAAGACTTTCTGGAGAGAATTCTCCCGCCACACGAAAGATCTGATCAAAAGCAATTAAACTGTGTTGATTCACCACCTCTGCTGCTGCCAATGTGGAATGCATATTGTAGATAGGGTCTATCATCAGTCGCTTACTCAGTTGCTCCCATGTCTCTTCTGGATAGTTCTGCTCATTGAAATTAAGCGCCTCTGCAAACGTAAGATCACGCGTACCATCTAAAAAGAACTCTCCAATAGCCTTCGCTTCCTGCCATTTGGCTGCCTTCACTGTCTCCGATGTACGTATGCCCGGACTCGACTCATAAAGCAGCACTTTCAGCAGCAAACCCAATGCCCCTGACATGTCGATCTGTCCGCACTCATCAAGCATATAACGCTGTTTTCTGAGTAGCAGAAGCGACTCGCGCAAATCTTTCTCTATATAGGCATACGTCTCTTCTTCGGAAGAACGAGGTACGCAAAGTTCACTCAAATCTGCATGCTCAGGCTGAATACTCACGCCGCCGAACGTACGAACAAGATTAAAATAGCACAACGCACGTAATACTTTTGCCTGACCATATACCTCGCGTATTTCTTTCTGAGTGGAACTGATGTCCTGAGCTTTTACCTTATCGATATTGCGAATCACCTGATTGGCCTTATTAATTGCCTCGTAATTGGTTCGATAACGAGTAAGAATATAGCTGTTGTCAGTCGTGAACACGAAATTCAGCACGTCGTATACTGCGCCGGATGTAACATCCTGTGAACACCACATATTATCTGATACCGCCTCTCCGAAAAGCAGTTCGCTCACCTGATAATCCTTGCTCTGTAGTACGTTGTACACCGCATTCAGGCCAAAACGGAGGTTGTTCATATTATCGTAGTACCCCTCCTCGGAGATGTTACCGGTGTAAGCTGGGTTGAAATAGTCGTCACAAGCCGACAGGGTGCATACTCCAATCAGCACAAGAGACAACCGAAACTTTCTTAATATACTATTCTTTTTCATACGTGTATTAAAGACCCATTATTAAACCAAACATGATAGTTCTGGACTGTGGATACGTGCCTTCATCCAAACCAATACTGAGGTTATTGGCCTCTTCTCCGTCTGTCTTTCCCACTTCTGGATCAAGACCACCATAGCGCGTAATGGTGAACACATTCGTGGCGTTGGCATACACCTTCAAACTGCCTAATCCGGCCTTCGCCATCAGGGATTTTGGGAACGTATAACTCAATTGAATATTCTTCAGGCGCAAATAACTGCCATCTTCCACGTAGAAATCACTGGCGTAATAGTTCTGCTTGCTGCGGGCAGAAACGGAAGATGGTCGAGGCACGTCTCCACCAGGATTTGCCCCCCAATGCGAGCGATAATCACCATTATCTCCACCACGGTATACGCGATCAAAATAATCGCGATTCACGTTGCTCGGTTCGCCACCCCATGAGCCATTACTGCTACCATTGAAGCTTACGTAAGAGTAGTTGAAATACCTCATTACGTTGAAAACATCATTGCCATATGAGCCTTGGAAGAACATCGTCAAATCAATCCCTTTATAACCCAGATTAATATTGAAACCATAGTATAAATCCGGATGTGGACTGCCGATTATGGTACGGTCGGAATCGTCAATCTTGCCATCTGCATTAATGTCCTTATATTTCATGTCGCCAGGCGCATAAGGCGTGGTAGATTCCA
Organism: Paludibacteraceae bacterium; assembly: GCA_045600985.1. Classification (GTDB taxonomy): domain Bacteria; phylum Bacteroidota; class Bacteroidia; order Bacteroidales; family Paludibacteraceae; genus Colicola. The sequence goes on along the minus strand of JAZRYY010000029.1, from coordinate 36,759 downwards.
TTACCGCCACCACCGGTTTACCCGCTTCGTCGAAATCTTCCGGCTGCATCAGGCCGTCTGTCATATAGCCGTAGTAGCAACCGATAGGCAGACCCTCTGTTGTGCGAGTTACGTATCCCAACGCATTGGGAGCCACAAGATTACCACCTAAAATAGGTTCACCCTTCTCCCCCAACGAAGTAACCACGTTGCTGACATGGCTGATATTGCCGGAAATAGAATAGGAGAAATCGTTCACCTGATCTTTCCATCCAAGCTGCACTTCAATACCTTTATTACGTACTGAGCCGGCATTCTGATAAGGCGTATTCGGGAAACCAGAAGAGTATACAATCGGCACTTGAATAAGCATGTCTTTGGTCTCCTTTATAAAAAGATCAATGCTGGAGGTGAGACGGTTTCGCAAAAAATTCAAATCTATACCCACGTTCGACGATTCCGTACGTTCCCAGCGGATATTCTCGTTGCCGTACTGCGTTATAGCCATGCCTGTTACCAACGAAGGAATGCCACTACCATAAATATAGCCCTCATTATTGTAGGAAAGTAGAGTAAGACGGCTCAAATCGTTGATTTGGTTATTGCCCAATTGCCCCCACCCGGCACGTATTTTCAAAAGGCTCACCACATCTTGCTGTTGCATCCATTCTTCGCCACTTATTTTCCATCCCACGCTCACACTCGGGAAGAATCCCCATCTGTTCTTCCTACTGAAACGAGAGGAAGCATCTGCTCGGAAATTCGATTGGAGATAATAGCGCCCTTTGTAATTATAATTCAAACGCGCAATAAAACCAAATTGATTATTTCCCAACGTATAGGATGATGCCGCCTGCTCAAATTGTGCAAAGGACATGGAATTAAACTCTTTATCATAACCGCCGTAGCCGAAGCCCGTCGCATACACATACCTGCGCTTATACATCTCCATCGTTTCGCCTGCCATCAAGCTAAGCGAATGACCTTTCACCTTGGTTAGCGCATTCTTGCCGTTCTCTGAAAAAATCGTCAAAGTGAGCGTATTATCCCAGCTGAAATCGCTGCTTGAAGTTGGCGTTACAATCACCTTATATTTGTTGCTGCCCACCACTTGCTCGCTCGTGTTGCCTATTTGAATACGATCCACCGCACCATTCTTACCAACGAAACTGCCACGTGATACAAAAGTAAGACCCGGAATAATATCCCAGTTCAGTCCCAATTGTCCGCGAAACTCATTTTGCTGCTTCGTATATGTGAGGCGGCGCAACACCTCAATAGGCGTGCGATACGTATAGGCCTCGTGGTCATCTAAAATGGTAGTTAGAGGATTATAGATCTGCGCGGCTTTCACCACACTGTTAGCACCAGAAGCCACTACCGATTGGTTGGAATTAGCATACGTCATGACGGCGCTGATAAGCAGATTCTTCACCGGACGGGCATTGATCTTTGTGGTCAGATTAATGCGCTGATAGTCGGATTGCTTCACGATACCATCAGAACGCGTATAATTGCCGCTTAAATAGTAATTCAAATCTTTATCTCCACCGGAAATGGCCAAACCGGCTTTATACATCGCTCCAGTTCGCGTAGTTAGCTTCCACCAATCATTGGCATTCTCTACCAATGGTTTTTGATAATCACTAATGCCTATTGAGCCATCGGGTTGCTGCACAGTATAGTTATATGCATTCAGCACATAATCATAATAGCTGGCATATTCCTCCGGACTGAGAATATTCGGTTGCTTGATAATACCCTGCATACCGGCCGACATATTCAATTCTAGATTGAATTTACGTTTGCTCTTGGAACCATCTTTCGTGGTTACCAGCACAACGCCATTGGCAGCTCGTGCACCATAAATAGCCGCGCTTGCCGCATCCTTCAAAATCTCGATGGATTCGATGTCATCCGAAGAAAGATTCTCAATATTTTCCACCGGAGCACCATCCACCACATAAAGTGGTTCTGAGTTATTAACCGTACCCATACCACGAATTCGAATAGAGATACTAGATCCCGGAGCACCAGAATTGCTAACAACTTCCACTCCGGCTGCTTTTCCCTGCAAAGCTTGAGCTACATTGGTTGATGCCACGCTCCTCACATCGTCCATCGCCACGGAACTGACTGAACCGGTCAAATCACTCTTTTTTTGCACGCCATAACCTATCACGATCACCTCATCCAGCACCTCTTGCTCTTGAGCAAGTGCAATCTGCATGGGTGACCCGACCTTGTACGGCAAATCAAGCGTCTGATAACCCATATAGCTCACGCTTACGTGACCTACTTGCTCTTTTACGGCCATTTCAAAATGACCGTCAAAATCCGTTATACAGCCGGTTTGTGTGCCGGGAATGATAATGGTTGCGCCGATGAGGGGCTCGCCTGTTTCGGCATCGGTCACTATGCCCGCGACGGATTGAGCCCAAAGGGCCCAACACGTCGTAAGCAGCAGTAATGTCAATAAACTCTTCAGTCGAGACATGATAAAGATTAATTTTTAGAACACCCTTTACTCTTGTTCCTCTACACCCAGCAGGTTATAATATTTGCCATTACAAAGAATAAGCACTCTGCCGTTGCGCAAAATCTTCATGGAAGAAGCCTTTGCTTCGGTCTCTTCTACTGCATCTGGAGCATCAGGCATGCTATACTTATAAAGCTGCTTGGTGGTGGCAGAAAGGAAATATAATTGTTCACGCATATTCGTCGTGTAGCAAATCTGACCATCGCCAGGGAGGTCCATTACCTTAACAGGCTTATCGAATTCTGCTGATCCCGGCATGCGGCTGTCTAATTTCCAAAGTTCGTAGTTGGTAGCTTCATCGCGACATACAAAGAAGAGCGTATCATTCACCGTGCAGAATTTATGTGTGAACGGCTGTCCTTGGGGGAAAATCTCGAAATTGGTCCATAGATACTCGCCCTCAATTGGCTTGTTGTCGTAACTGTCTGGGTCTTCAATACCGCTAATCAAGCCGCGGCAAAGAGTGTGGTAGCTCGCATCCCATGAACGGATAGAATCTGGTGATACTACAATATTATAGGTAAAGTTGGCTGCGAGGTAAAGATAATCCTTGTACTCATAGAAGCAACTAGGGTGCGAATTATAGTATAGCACGTTCTTATTATGTGCCAAATCCTGAATCAAACGTGGATTTACGCCTTCTTCAATAGGTTGATCAATATACCACACCCATGGTTCTGCACCATTAACAGCCTTATTGCCATTGTTGGCACGGAAATAGAGGTGGTCACCAATAGGATACGTTTGGCGGAAATCAGAGCTGGACATAGCGCCATCTTTCTCCACTTTATTGATTGGGAAGCCAATCTGACGAGTACCGGCAGGCGTACCATCCGTTATCCACATCTCAACGCCCCAATCCAAATTATCGTTCGTCACTTCTTTCACTGTCATAGCACGGAAAGCTGCCATGCGTCCATCCACTGCCACTAAGTGATCGATGGCTGCTGCTTCAGTGTCAAATACACCACCAGATGCTTCTTCACGACGAGGGTTGATATTCACCAATGGTGCCGTGCCGGCAGCCGTGCCATCCGTTGCCCAAATAGTTTCGTTGTTGGTGCGGTCAAAGCCGGGGAATATACCCTTACCATTTGCCACCACGATGCAACCACGCGTGCCATCCATATCCAGTTTGGTAGGCGTATTGGCAATACGTTCTGTTCCGTCTTCCGTGCCATCTGATACCCAGAGCCACTTCTCGTCCATCGTTCCTGCAATCACCGGCTCCCACTCGCTTTCTTCGTCCATGGCAAAGAATAACAATTTATTGCCCAATGCCGTAAGAGCGCGTGGAGCAGAACCCGTTGCACCCTCATATATATCTTTTACCAATCGTGTGCCAGCAGGCGTACCATCCGTTACCCACAATTCATCACCATGCTCGCCATCTGAAGCAGAGAAATATACACGGTCACCTATAGCGGTTAACCATTGTGGATTACTGCCGGCAGCTCCGGCAGCGATATCTGCCACCATGTGCGTGCCAGCGGGTGTGCCGTCGCTCACCCAAAGTTCTTCACCATGCGTCGCATCGCTGGCAGCAAAATACAACGCCCTGCCAGTGCAAATCATTGGTTTCGCTTCACGGGTGCGGCTGATGATATTTTCAGCCAAATAAGTTACATTTGCTTCTACGCCTTCCGGAAGAAGAGTAGATACATTGCCAGGAAGGACAACATCATCGGCATAAATACCGGCGCTCATCATAAGCGTCGCCGCTAAAAAGAAAAACTTTTTCATGATACAAAGATATTTTGGTTTATTTGTTTTTGAATTTTCGTTTCGATGCCGCAAAGTTACTGCTTTTTGCGCATAGTTATACGTGTCAAATCGTGAAAAAAGTGTTATAAATTGTGTCAAATAGCGAAATACTACACATTTTTGACATGAAAAACTTGCTTGTTTAGATTTAATTTTATAATTTTGCAGACAAATAAATCAACATTTTCACTATGTTTGCAATTATTTTTCTTAGCGCATACCTTCGCTGCATCATGCCTGATCAGCACGTTACGGCCATTCAGCAAGACTCTCTTGGGTACATATGGTATAGTGGCAGTAAGGGGCTACAACGATTCGATGGTTCTTCTGCAGAATCGTTCCTTTATCAGGACACCACATCTTATTATGGCTATATTAATAAAATGTACGCAGGCAAGCACGCAGGCGAGTTTCTACTCTGCACCACAGAAGGGCTTTTTTGTTTCGAGTACATCACCAATAAATGCCAGATTGTGCATCCTGCACTTGAAAATACCAGCGCCACCTCTATACTCCAAAGCCCCGACGGAAACACTCTTGTTTCCACGCATAAAGGAATATTTGTTTTATCGAGTGATCACACTCTGATTGCCACCGTCCATCTGCCCAGTGATCATGTGAACGCATTAGCTACCGATTCAAAAGGGAAGCTTTATGCTGCCACCGATAAGGGTATGGCACTACTCGGAAATGCTAACAACGGCTACGAAGGACAAATGCTCACCGACGGACGAGCACAATTCATATATATAGATAAGCAGGATGGTATTTGGTTCAACTCCGGCGGCAGCATTTACTATGCTGATCCTGGATTTTTTCCCAACGAAAAAAAACTGCAGCCTATTGCCACCAATATTGATGTAGTCACCACCATTACCGTGGGGGACGAACTTTGGCTTGGCTCTCGCGGAAGCGGCATATTTCGCTTTTCTATCGCAGAACATCGGCTGCTGGAGCAGTTGAGACTTTCCGAAAACGATGCCGAGGTCTGCAATTCTGTATTATCTTTTTTCTGCGACCGCAGCAAGAATCTTTGGATAGGCACGCTGGACGGTCTTTATATCTGCAGCGCCAGCGCGTCTCCTTTCCATACGCTGGATGTCAAAGATAGCGAATCCACTTTAGCTCGTACTATCGTATCGGCCATTAGTGTGGATTCCCCCAATAATATTGTATGGATTGGAACTTCCGGAGGACTGCATAAACTCACGTGGGAAGGAGATGTTCCTGCGATTGAACATTTCTACGACAATCGCTCCACCAGCAATTTTGTGGCCAATAATCGTATTCAAATGTTGGCTGTATGCCCAGACGGCCGCTTGCTTATTTCCACCAAAAACATATTGGAGTACTTCGATCCCAAGCAAAATGAATATGTTTCATCCGAACAAATGGAAAGCATATGCAAGCAGTACGGAATGCGCTATGTGCGTGCTGTTTTCCCCGATTCCATCGGAAATATTTGGCTGGCTTTTAACGAGGGAGGTGTAGCAAAATGGGATGCTAAAAGCAAAAACTTAGCAGCACTTCGGTGGAATACATATAAGCAGGATGTGCATCGAGCTATCGCCATGGATAAGGCAGGCGATTTATGGCTTTCTTCCGATAGCGAAGGTCTCTTCCGGCTTACGCTTTCCAATAATCAGGATGAAGTGGTAAGCAGCCGCAGATACGAGCGCCAGCAGTTCAACCATCGCTGCATTACTTCAATGAAAATTCTGCACGACGGACGTATTCTGGTGGGCACGTTCGATGGTTTATATGTCTATCATCCCGGTCAGGACGGCTTCGTTAGCTGCCAACTTCCCAATGCGGAAGAACAAGCCTACATAAGCACCATCCAGGAAGACCCTGCCGGACGGGTATGGGTGTCGGGAATTAAAGGAATGTATCGTTTGCAAGAAGGAGAAGAACCTGCCTATTTCGAAGTCTTCCACGATCGCGATATCAATAAACTTTCCTATATTGTTGGTCACGCGGTCGCTCCCGACGGACGCATATATTTGGGCACCACCCAAGGACCAATATGGTATAGGCCGGAAGAGGTACAAATCGACTCGTCAGGTTCTTATCCGTACATTTCGCGCGTGGCAATCAATAATAAACGTGTGGATTCATTGGGCTGCAATATCAATTACATGACCTCTCCCCTTATCCTACAGGCGGACGAACGGCAGATATCATTTGAGTTTGCGGCAATCAATTTCAATCAACCCACACAAATTCAGTATGCTTATCGCTTAGATGGAGTAGATCGCGATTGGGTATACACAACGGCCAGTCGACGCGTGGCTACATATTCCAATCTACCTTATGGAAAAAGCGTCTTTCATTTGCGAGCCACCAATGGTAATGGACAATGGTTGCCGGGAGAACACACGATTGAACTCAATATCCTGCGTCCATGGTATCTGCGATGGTGGGCCCTTCTGCTCTTTGCTTCACTCATTATGGCAATGGCTTGGATTATATTCCACTTGATTCGCTACACGTTACGTCTGGTACGTGATAAAATGACGCTGCAAAAACGTATCACCAATATGGCTACCACGCCGAACACCGTCAATGTGGTTTCAGGAGATGAGGCTTTTCTCGCAGCCGTCCTTCAGTTGGTGGAACAAAATATTGATAATGAGCAGTTCTCTGTAGAACAAATGGCATCAACCTTATGTATGTCGAAATCCGGGCTTTACCGACGCATGATTCAGCTCACGCAACTCGCCCCATTGGAATATATCCGTACGGTGCGCATGAAACGCGCAGCTGACTTGCTCCGCACCAATCGCTATCGCGTATACGAAGTATGCAATATGGTGGGTTTTTCGGACCAACGCTATTTCTCCCAATGCTTTAAGGCTCAATATGGCGTCACGCCAAAAAATTACTCCCTCTATAATAAGGATACGCAAAGCGACGAGCTCTCCGAAGATCCCTCAAAGGAATAGCATATGCATAAGATTGAACATGTGCTTTTTTTAAGATATTATTATGCGCTCTTAGTATTCGCGAGAAGATGATTGCCACAGTGGCAAAGTTGGCAATCGTGGCAAAACTGGCAAATCCTTTGCCACTCCCATTGGCAAATTTCATAGCACCATCTTATTTGCCCCTAAACTTATTTCTGGATCAGGCAATCACTTCCTATTTTCTGCAGCCCTAGTGTCTTCCACGTTGAATTAACGTGTGGGGGTAGTTCCGTCTTTCTTCCTATAAATAGAAAGACGGAACTATATACACCCTAAGTTAATTCAACGCATGAGGACACTTGGCCAAGTGAACAAATATGTGAGAAAAAACTGCAGCTTGCTTGTCACATTTTCTGCTTTTCGACGTATAAGATTTAGTGAAGATAGCTACTTGCCCTGTACGGTCACACTACGACCACAATACGACCCCAATACGGTCTCTTCACGCTTCATCAGTAAACTTCTGGAGATAATAAGTATAGGTGAGAACCGCTGCAAGACCGCTATAAGGCTCACGAGCCCCTCTCCACCACGTCTGTCATTTTATAAATATATGACATGACAATTGTATCCCCCCCCCCCATAAATTCCCCTCAAAATCATACGTTTTTGGCTATCTGTATCATACGCAAACACTTATGCAGCACGACTTCCGCACCATTGATTATCAACAAGTTATAAGGCTGATTTCGGCGCAGAGTGACGCAACGCCCGTTTTGGAGGGAGCTGCTGTTGCAGGATTCGAAAAATTGTAGTAATTTTGCATCGCCAAATCGAAAAGCGCTGCCCGATTGGCTAACTCGAGTATACATATGCGTAGCGCACAAACAATTAATTAACAAATAAACAAATCTTTCAATTATGCGTAAACTTATTTATTCGTTCATGCTCGCAGTAGCTGCCTGCATGATGTTCACCTCCTGCGGCGACGAGCCCAAGACTTTCAGCGGTACGTATACCTTCGTTAACGTAGAAGCCGACATTCATGCTACTGCCACCGGCGTCGATCAGACTACTATCGACTACTATGTCAATATGCTCAAAAGAGAATATCTGGAAGAATACAACGAGATATTCAAAGGCGCCACTATCACGGTAGACGACATCAACGGCAAGGCCACCATATTGTATGACGGCGAGAAAGAAGAGTGTGACTTCGTGCAGGATAACGGCAAATTTACGATGTCTTTCGATGGCGAAACGAGCGGCACCATTAGCGATACTGAGCTCATCGTGACAGAAGACCTCACCAACGAGATGAGCGACACGTTCGACGAAGACGAAGCCATTATAGACAGATTCGTTTTCACCCTCACTTTTGTGAAAAAATAAACAACAACAACGGCTGAGATGCAGAAACTGATAGATGAGTGTACATGGGTGTATGGTGCAATAAATGGCCACAATGGGTACACGATAACCGGCTCAAATGGTAATTCTATTTTTCTTCCATCAGCCGGAGAAATGTTCAATAAGACGCTGTATAATTAGGCTGATTTCGGCGCAGAGTGATGCAACGTCCGTTTTAGAGGGATCGGCTGTTGCAGGATTCGAAAAATTGTAGTAATTTTGCATCGTCAATCCTTTTGAGGAATTGCCATAACACCCCTTTTATGTATCGTATGAAAAAGTTTATTATTTCTTTGGTCTGCCTCGCAATGGCAGGTATGGTTTTTGCAGAAACAGAAGAACATCGCCAGGAACATCCGCATCAGTTCAGTATCGGTTTGGGTGACTCATTCATGGAAGCGTATTACACGTTTGGAATGGATTTGGGTGATGATGGTCTGCATCCGTACACGCTCCCGCACGTGTTTCTGCAATATGATTACCGCGTAAACAGGACGCTTTCCGTGGGCGGTTTTATAGATGCACAGTACAACAACGATGAAAGCTATGCCTGGGTATCGTATAAAGGCGGTGAAGGTATGATCGACCATGGTCCGTTTTGCGAGCACAGATACACCAATCTGTCGGTAGTTCCTACGCTCAATTTCACCTATATCAACCGCCAGAATTTCAGCATGCATAGCGGTTTTGGTGTTGGCTATATGGCCACTTTTTATCATGGACTCTCTGAAGAGGGCTGGACGAGAAGAGGAATTGACCATAACCTGGCTGCGTACGTATCGGTCATAGGTTTTACCATAGGTGATGAAAGAATGTACTGTGGTATCGATATCGGTGGTCTCACCGGCATGACGTGGGCAACTTATGATGAGGGATCTTATAAGCATACGCACTTCGGCGCTGAATGGCTTTTCGGCCGTATTCTCAGCATCAGCTTCGGCTTCAGGAAATAAATTTGCTAAAAATAGGGACACCCGCAAGGATGTCCCTATTTTTTATATGTGTCTGACATGACAATTGTATCGCGCCTATATCATTTTTGCTCTGAGTCGATGATGATCGTAACGGGGCCATCGTTCACGAAATCCACTTTCATATCCGCGCCGAAACGTCCGGTTTCCACATGCAAGCCATAGGTTGTGCGGAGCGTATCATTGAAATAGTCGTACAATGGCGAGGCCAGTTCCGGACGGGCCGCGTTAATGAATGATGGGCGGTTGCCTTTTCGGCTGTCGGCATAGAGGGTGAACTGCGAGATGCTCAACACCTCGCCGCCCACATCGTTCAGACCAAGATTCATCTTCCCTTCGGCATCTTCAAAGACGCGCATCTGCGCCACCTTCTTCGCCAGATAATCGGCATCTTCGCGGGTATCGCTATGCGTTACTCCAACGAGCAGCAAAAAGCCGCGGCCGATCTTTCCAACCACTTCCCCATCGATGCGCACCTCCGCGCCACTTGTTCGCTGCACTACTACTCTCATATGCTACGCGCTTTTCAATTATACGAGCAGGATATACGCCAGCGAGAGGCAACTGATTGTGAGCCAAAGGAGCACGCCCTGCAGAAGCGGACGCAGACCTACCGCCTGCAGCGTCTTGCGCGTCAGGCCTGCTCCTATGAAGAAGAGCGAGAGGGTGATGACGTGCTTGGCAAGCTGGTTGACAGCGCCACTGATAGCCGAACCCACATGGGCTGCATTTTCGCCAATGAGCGCAGCATTGGAAAGCAGATACGTGTTCACCAATATAGCCACCACAAACCAGATGATGAAAGAAGGAATCGCCTGATACCAGGGCTTTGCTGCCGTTTCTGCATTGGATTTATCTCGCATGATAAACGGCGTAACCAGCACGAGCGCCACAATCCAAAGGGCACGGGTGAGCTTGATGGTGGTGGCCACTTCGAGTGCTGAAACACCTTCGCTTGCCATGAGCTCCGGATGCATGGCATCATATGCCGAACCGGCACCAACCACCGAACTGGTGTCGTGGATGGCAATTGCCGCCCACATGCCGAACTGCTTCATCGTCATGCCGATGGCGTCGCCTATATACGGGAAGATGAAGAGCGCGATAGCGTTGAGCACAAACACCACGCCCAGCGCCACAGACATCGATTCGCTCTTGGCCTTGATAACCGGACCTACCGCAGCAATGGCAGAGCCCCCACAGATAGCCGTTCCGGAAGAGATGAGATAACTCGTATCGCGATCCACCTTCAGCATTTTTCGGCCAATCAGCCAGCCTATGGCCAACGTACCAAAAACGCTCAGGATGGTGAAGAGCATGCCCTCCTTGCCAGATGCCAATGCCTGATTGACGTTCATGCCAAAGCCCAGTCCGATAACGGAATACTGGAGCATTTTCTTCGACATCAGCTTGGTGAACTTCTCATACGTGGCGCCAAACGTAAGGGCAAACACGATGCCCAGCAGCAGAGCTATTGGCGATGACACCCAATGGCAGAGCCAATCCATGGCACCCAGATCGATGCCAAACTGCCTGGTAACAAAGGCAGCAAGCAGGGAGATGGTCAGCGCTGCCACGATGGTGATATAAATAATCTTGTTGATATTCTGTTTCATATGTATCAAACGAATAACGCCCCGAGCCTAAGCCCGAGGCGGATAATGCATGAAGCAAAGGATTATTCAGCCTTGCCGTTAGAGCCAAGCACGTTTACGATCTTGTGCTTATAGAGCTCCTCCATGAGGTCGCGAGCAGGACCGCAGTACTTACGTGGGTCGAACTCACCTGGCTTCTCGGTGAACACCTTGCGAACTGCAGCGGTGAATGCGAGACGAGAGTCAGAGTCGATATTGATCTTGCAAACAGCGCTCTCAGAAGCCTTGCGGAGCTGCTCCTCTGGGATACCAACTGCGTCAGGCAACTTGCCGCCGGTAGCGTTGATCATATCTACATACTCTTGTGGAACTGAAGAAGAACCGTGGAGTACGATTGGGAAACCTGGGAGTTGCTCCATGATAGCGTCGAGAACGTCGAAAGCCAATGGAGGTGGAACGAGCTTGCCGGTCTTTGGGTCGCGGGTGCACTGCTCTGGAGTGAACTTGTAAGCGCCGTGTGAAGTACCGATAGAGATAGCGAGTGAGTCGCAGCCGGTGCGGGTAGCGAAATCAACTACCTCTTCTGGCTTGGTGTAGTGAGAAACAGCAGAAGAAACTTCGTCCTCAACGCCAGCGAGTACCCCGAGCTCAGCTTCAACGGTTACGTCGTACTGATGAGCGTAATCAACAACCTTCTTGGTGAGCGCGATGTTCTCCTCGTATGGGAGGTGAGAAGCGTCGATCATAACTGAAGAGAAACCGAAGTCAACGCAGCTCTTGCAGAGCTCGAAGCTGTCACCGTGGTCGAGGTGAAGAACGATCTGTGGCTTTTCCCAACCGAGCTCCTTAGCGTACTCCACAGCACCCTGTGCCATATAGCGGAGGAGAGTTTGGTTAGCATAATTACGAGCGCCCTTGGAAACCTGAAGAATAACAGGAGACTTGGTTTCAGCAGAAGCCTTGATGATGGCCTGGAGCTGCTCCATATTGTTGAAGTTGAATGCTGGGATAGCATAGCCACCCTTGATTGCCTTAGCGAACATATCGCGAGTGTTCACGAGGCCGAGTTCTTTAAAATTTACCATAATAAATATATTTATTTAGATGATTATTTGCGTTTTGCGATGCAAAATTACTCTTTTTTTTTGATTTATACAACAAAAATGGGCATTTTTATCGTTTTGTACACTTAAGTTTGCAGTTTTTAACCCAATTATTTGCACAATTGAAAAAAAAGGTGTAATTTTGCAGCCTAATATATATTAGGCTAATTATACGCCTGTAGCACACTATGGCAAAAGACAACGCAGCACCGAAAAATAAATCCGCTATTCCGCAAAGTAGCCAGTATCAACTCCGAGGCATGAAAGAGCTCCCGCTCGATGAGATGGGACGCCTGTTGGATGAATGTGGCATTGAATCGCAAACCACCAATGAGGACGTACTGGAAGACTACTTCACGCACGTGGAAACCACCCATATCTCCAGCCTGTATCCCAAATGCCCGAAAGAGATTAAGGACGAGGATCGCCCTACACTGGTGATCATGGCCGGACCCAACGGCGCCGGCAAAACCACCATCATGACCCGTCTCGCCAAGCACGGCTGGCTCAAGGGTATGGTGTATCAGAATCAGGATTTTATTGCGCAGAACCTTTTCGGCGGATGGAACAATGAAGAGGCCATCCGGAAATCTGAGCAATACTGCTTTGACGAGCGTGAAGCCTGCCTGGCAGAGTGCAAAGATATAGCCTTTGAAACGGTGTCCGGCGTAACGAAAGTGGATTTTATCAAGCGCGCCAAAGCGGCAGGATACTATATCATCTATATGTTCGTATGCACGTATTCGCCCACGCTCCACGCCTCACGCGTGGCTATTCGCGTAATGAAAGGCGGACACAGCATCGCCATCCCTACGATCATCTCGCGCTATATGGAATCGCTGCTCAACTCCCGCGCACTGGTGAAGATGGCCGACCGCGCCTACGTATTTGATAATTCAGCTCACAATGCGCCAGCCAAACTGGTGCTGGAATTTAAAGACGGCGAATTGCTCACGCAGGTGAACACCGAAGACGACAGTCTCCCACGCTGGGCACTCACGATCCTCGAATAAACACTATAGGGATGTTCTGTAAATCCCCCGTATAATCTGGCACGATTTTCGCAGTAACCAAGTGCCTCAAAAGAATAGACATATGAAAAAACTCCTTCTCACGATCATATCGCTCGCAGGCGCAATGACGCTATTTGCACAGGCGCCGGGCAGCAGTTGCAATACGGCCATCCGCGTGGACTCCACCTATTCGGCCGTTATCAGCACGCCGGGCACGTATTGGTATACGGCCTGGACCTACGATTTGCCATTGCGCGTCGTGTTCACCCCTAACAATCCCAACACCAATCTCTCGATGCGTGCAGAGATTGATTTCACGTGTACCCCGGGCGTATACGATAATCCTGTGCTGGAAGAACTCTTCACGGACCTTGGTGGCGCACGCGTGGAAATGCCTGCCAAGATTGATTTCAAGCGCGTGATCATCAATAATGCCTACGTCTATATGCTGGACGTGAGCGAGAACTATCGCGAGATGATGACGAAAGTGGGTCTTACGGAGGAAGTGCAGGCTTACGTGAAGGTGGTTTTCACGGAAACGGGCACCGTGGCTCTTACGCCGGATCTCTCCTTCCGCGATTGCATTCAGGCAGGCCAGTTTGCCCATATCGGCACCACCCTCCCCGTGCTGCCAAACGATAAAAACAGCGTGTTCATCCTGCCATTCTCAGAATGGAAAAACGATAGCGTTCGCTTCCTTTGGGAAGGGGCCGGCAATAAGGATGTGGAGGTTTTTCTCTCGCGCAGCAGCTGCGTCTTCGATCCAGACGACCTGCAGGATCCGGCTATCTGGCATCGCTACACCATCTCATCCAATGGCTACTACGATTATTCGTCGGCACAGATTGATCACTATCTCAATTTCGTAACGAACGATGATACTACCGGCATGGACGGCATCTATTATGCAAAACTCGTGAGCGAGGGAGCCGGTCGATTCTCGGTGATTCAAAAACCCGAACGCACCCCTGATCTGGATGCCAAACTGCTCCACTATGATCAGCAGGAATATGTGGCACGCGATGCCAATGCGCTCTTTGCTCTGCGCGTGAGCGAATGGACGCAGCCCACTGAATGGACCGCCCAGGCGTCGGGCGCCATCACGATGCAAGTGGCCACGGATGCTGCCTTCACGAACGTGATTGGCACCTACCCGCTCGCCCGCGAAGATAATGGCGATAAGAAAGCATATTGGTCGCAGGACGACGTGAACATGCTCACGACGGCCGCTACGGATATTTTCCTCTACGTGCGCTTCACCACATCGTCAGCGCTGGTGTTCACCCCAGCCTTGTGGGACGCTTCCGATTGTGCAGCCATCTCCAAGGCGATTGAGTTGGATCAGCCTATCGCAGTGGCAGCCAAGGCCAAGGACGTTATCTATCGCTTGCGCTACGCCGATATAGCAGGCGGCAAACTCACGCTCACCTGGAACGGCCGCGTGGCATGCCCTACTTATATTGCCGACACCTGCGTGTACACTCTTTCGGGCACCAACAGCCATCTCGTGCAGAACGGCTATATGAACGTGCAGGCAAATAATTCCATGTCGCGCGACTCAACCGTGGTGGCACAGTGGGCTTCACGCGTGGATGCAGATGGTTTCCTCTTCGTGCGCTTCAATCCAAATGCCGCCGCCACGATGACCTTCTCCGTGGATCGCAGCCGGGAAGATATTACGCCGGAAGACCCCGAACCGGAGCGCCCTACTCCGCCAACCGGACCTACAGTAGACCCTATCACGCCGGAAGGCAATACCGTGGTGCTGGATTGCGCCACCGATAATAAAATGCGCATCACCGTCACCGAAGAGCAAACCGTCATTATCTATGATTCCTACGGGCAAATCGTGAAGCAGCAGCATATGACGACAGCCGATGTGCTGGAATTAGCGCCCGTTTGCGGCGTGGAATACGTAGTTAAAGGAAAAGAAAATACGATACGTTTTGTACGATAAAAAACGAAGAAAATGAAGAAAACTCTGTCTGTTTTATTGGCGGCCCTGAGCTGCTTATGCTTATATGCTCAATCATCGTTGCGCGGCGACACCGTATGCTACGTGGCACAAACAGGTGCGGACACCATCTATTATGCTACGCTCAGCGAGGCGCTCGACTATGCCAACCTGCACCCATCTGCAACACTGACCATCGTGCTCACCACCGATTATACACTTCCTTCGGGCGGCTACAGTATTCCTAGCCATGCCACACTGCTCGTGCCCTGCACAGATGATGCCGAAGCAGATGCTTATGGTTCGCACGCCACGCCAACTCGCACCAGCACATACGCAACTCCTGCGCAGTTCCGCCAACTCACGTTGGCCAGCGGCGCACGTCTCACCGTGAGCGGCGTGCTGGAGGTTGGTGCGCAGCAGGCTTCTTCATTCAGCCAATCAGGTGCCGTAAGTGGCGCATATGGCCGCATCCAAATGGAGGCCGGCAGTACGGTCTCTCTCGAGCACGACGCCATCCTTCGTGCATGGGGATACGTAACGGGTGCCGGCACTATCGATGCCAAGCGAGGTGCTGTTGTGCGCGAGTTTTTCCAAATGACCGACTGGAAGGGTGGCACCAACACCAACTCCCTCATCAGCGGCGGCATCACCGATGCCTTCAACTATCGCAATAAGCGCGTTTTTCCAATCAATCAATATTATATTCAGAACGTAGAGGCTGCCACTACCTATCACCCGGGCGCCAAACTGATCGCCTCTGCTGCCATCAGCGCAGGCGGCACGAGCAACGTTTCTGATGCCATCATTATCGTAGGCACCAAGCGCGTGGGCGGCACATCGGAAGGTTTGCTCCAGCTCAATGAAGAGGATCAGTCGGCCGATACATGGGTAAGAAAAACCTATCTTCCTGCCACGGATCAGCAGCTCTATGAAGTGAATAGTGATGCCTCGGTTGGCTCCATGAAGATCAGTGTTTCGTCCTATAATATGGATTCCAAGGATTATATCCTTCCTATCACGAATAATATGTGGATCAAGCTGCTCACGGGCTATATGGACGTCACCCAGTCCACCGAAATGCTTCCGGGCTCTATCATCGAGAACATGAAAGAAACAACGGTGGCCATCAATAGCGGCAAACGCCTCTATCTATATGACGGTTCGGTGTGGAAGAACGCCTACGGCCAGCACTACACGCTCCCCGTATGCTATTCGCCTACAAAAACCTACACCCGTCCGGACGCCGAGGGCAATGATGCCGAACTCTTTGTGCACGGCACGTGGAACGTGGAAGGCGGTTTGTTCACATCGGCCGGCGGCGCATATATCCACTCCACCAATAGCGATGCAGGCAAGATCGTGTTCCTCAGTGAGCCGGTGAAAGATACGGTGTATTTGAATGAATATAAATCCACGAATACGTCTGCAATGGGTCTTGGTTCACTCAATAATGAGATCATCTTCAGCCGTTACCCATTCACTACGGCCGTTCTTCGCAATGCGCAGGCTCCGGACACCTACACCACCGAGGCCAACGAAAACGACACCTATTGCTTCATGGATGGCGTATGGTCGAAGCGCGTAACTGACGGGTGCTGGACGATTGATGAAACCCTTGCCTTCCCGAATTGGAAATACTACGCCAACCCGGGCGATTTCGTAGAAGTGAGCGCACAAGCGGCCACTGCCGACGAAATGCCACTGCCGGATGCCAATAGTCATCTCTTCTACAGCCTTGACAGCACCCGCACCTTCCTTCTTCTGGAATCCAATTGCCAATGGTGGGAAGTGAAGAAAAAAGACGGCCTCTATTATTCGCAAAAGAATGGCAAGTATTATGAATACGACGCCGATAATTATGAATGGCACGTGGCGCTGCGCTCCGTTATCTGGATGAACGGCGACGAAACGATCGATGAATATGAGGTAGCTTATCGCACCGAGCCTACCTATATGGGCGACACGCCAAGTCGCGAGGGCGATGCCGGCGTTTATTATCGATTCCTTGGATGGAACACGGATGCGACTGCCACGGCACCTCTGGCCGAGCTCGATCCTGTGGTGAACAATACCATTTACTACGCCATTTTCCAGGAAGAACGTCTCAAGCAGCAAGTCACTTTCCTTAATTATGATGGAACCGTGTTGGCCTCTTCGCTTGTGAATCAGTACAGCGTGCCTGCGGCACCTAATACGCCAGAGCGCCCTGCCACCGATGCTGAAAATTATCATTTCGTAGGCTGGCAGAGCAGCGAGGATAATCTGGTATATGCCGAACTTCATGCGTTGGGCACCAACGATGTTGTTTATACCGCTGTCTATGAGACCGTTAATCGTCCGCTCGATATCGTGGAATGGACGCCATCAGAGATTCTCCTCAATATGAATGGTTATGAGGGAGATTTCACGCTCCAGCTCAATGAAAACACGCCAGTAGCCGTACATGCTGATGGGCAGGGACTCTACGGCATGCCAGTTGCAGACCTTCAGGCTGGCGACACGATCCATCTCCGCCTCTTCCGAGGTGAGGCTCTGATCAATAATGCCTATTATGCCGTACCTACCCTCATCTGTGCAGACGAAACACTCTCTATTTCGGCTGGCGTTGTACGCGTCTCTTCTGGCACCCTCACCATCAGTGGCGACGTTGCCATCAGCGAATTATACGTAAATCCGGGTGCAATGGTAGTGGTGAACGGTTCGCTCAGTTGCGAGCGTCTTGTAATCCGCACGGAGCCGGAAATATCGGGCGCGATCATGGGCACGTTCACGGCAAATGAAATGTTCTACACCCGCATCACGGGTACTGCAGAACTGCCGCTCGAAACATATGCCTTCGCCCTTCCTATGGCCGCTTCCGTCAATGATGTGCGCCTCAGCGATGGTTCGCTCTGCAGCTACGGCACCAGCTGGGAGCTCCGCTATTTCGATCAAAAATCAGCCGCTCGCAAAGGCTTCTTTGCAGAGGAGAATTGGAAAACGGCTACTGATAAGATTGAGCCTGCAATGGGCTATCTGCTTCGTTCGGCAGCTGACACCTATCGCGAATTTTATTTCCCTGTGAACCCAGCCGAGCAACGTACGGCAACGCCTGTGGATTATTATGCCTACGGAGAGGCCGAGGAAATGCATGCAGGCTGGAATTTCGTATCTACTCCATCGCTCGCATCCATCCGTCCTGCGGAATATGGATATGGCACCTTCCTTTGCGCCTTGCCTATGGGAGACGGCTCATTCTTGCAAACGATCCCTTCTTCATTGGAACCGGCACAACCATTCTTCCATCAGGTGGACAGCGTCGGCCGACTCTTCGCTGAACTCTCTCCTGCTGTGGCTTCTCACGAGCCATACGTGCAGTTGACCGTTAATAATGGCACAATGGTGCCTGATGAAGCATATCTCTATCTGGCATCTTCCCACTCCGATGAATATGAGAACGGAGCCGATATGCTCAAGCTCTCTGCCACGGCTCAGCGACCTTTAATATATACGCGCACACGCGAGAGCAATCTTGCTTTCAACGCATTGCCGCTTACCGCATTGGAAGAAGGTATCGACGTGATGGTGTATGCGCCAGAGAGCGAGGAACTTACGCTCAAGGCTGCTGCTCTTGCTTTCGATACGCCAATAGAGCACCTTTTCCTCTATGGTGAAGATTATAAGATGTTGGGAGATGTCCTTCAGGACGATTACAGTTTCACTCCAGAGGCCGCTTCCACCACTCGTTTCATCCTCAGCTCCATTGATAATGGCACAGGCCTGCAGTCTCTCGATATCAACCCATCGACTCGCGGTTCCAAGATCTTCATCAATGGCCAACTCTTCATCCTCCGTGATGGCGCCGTTTACACCATTACCGGCTTAAGGATCAAATGATCCTGAGCCGGCCCTTTCCTCAGCGCGTATTCCTTTGCAAACCTCAATCCCGAGAAGAGCGTACACCTCCATCGCGCGACAGAGAGAGTGGTACTGAAGAAAAAATAAGAACATAAGGAACAAACATAAAAGAAGGAGACACCGGTGGGCGTCTCCTTCTTTATGTTATGTTGAGAAGAATTACTTCTTCATGGTTGGGCTGTTGTTATCGATCTGGTTACCTACGGTAGACATAGCGCAACGGAAACCGATAGTGTTGGTGCGAGCGCTCTGATCAAGATAACGACGAGCAGTTGGGTTCAACCAATAAACGCGGTCCTTCCAAGAGCCACCCTTATATACGCGGGTGTTCTTATTGATACGTGGAGCAAGGATATCGGTTGGATCAATCTTGATGCTGCCTTCGCTTTCGCCGAGGAGGTTGAGTGCACCTACAGTGTCGAGAGGGAAGTCGGTATCAATGAGGGAAGCGAAATCGCCATCCTTCCAATCGCGCTTATCATCATCGCCAGCCCATTCGGTCAGTACGCGGCCGAGAGAGTCGAGCGCATACACTTCCATGCCATCCTCATCGGTGGTCTTAACTGGCTTGGTGTAGATATTACCACGGAAGGAGTTATATTCTGAAGTCTCCTGGCTGGTGGTTTCGCGATAAACGTCCATTACCCATTCGTTCACGTTGCCGGCCATGTTGTACAAGCCGAAATCGTTAGGCATATATTCGTCCACAGGACCAGTGATGGTGTAGTGGTCGTTCAAGCCACCGCTTACACCCATCATATCGCCACGACCACGTACGTAGTTAGCCTGCATCTGGCCGCGGAGCTTCTTATCCTTGAGATTACGTGGGTGATAGCCCGACCAAGGATAGATCTTACCCTCGATGGTGAGACCATCTTCGCCAGCTACAGGAGCGAATGCTGCAAACTCCCATTCTGCCTCGGTAGGCAGACGATAACCTACTACGAGCACACCGTCTGCACGGGTGACCTTACGATCATTGCCATAGATATCGGTACGTGGCTTACGACCGAAATCAGGATTATAGCGGTTATCATAGAGATACTTCTCCGTATTGAATACGAACTGATCACGTACCCAATCGTAAGGCACGCTATATTGGGTGGTGGTAGTGGTTTCGTCCTCTGGGTTCACCACTTCAGTCTCATCCATATAGTAGCCAGGGTGAGCTTCTTCCCATGCGTTACGTACGTCGTCGTCGAGGGTTGGCTCAAGTTCATCAAATGCAGGCCATTCGATATTGCCAGAAGTGATGAGTGCCAACTCGTTGACACGGTCGGTACGCCACTTGCAGTAGTCCATACACTGCTCCCAGCTTACACCCACAACAGGGTAGAAGCTGAATGCTGGATGGCGATAGTAGTAAAGCTCATAAGGCTCATTGTACGCCATTTCTTCGCGCCATACGGTTGAGTCCGGCATCATCTTGGCTACCAACTCAGGAGCAGTTGGACCAAATACCACCTTCATCCAATGCTCATACTCACGCCAGTTGAGGTTGGTTACCTCATACTTATCCATGTAGAATGAGTTCACCGTGAGCGAACGGCGGAAGGTGTTGCGAGGAGCGGTAAGAAACTCATCGTTCTCACCCAAAGTAAAGGTACCACCCTGAATGGCAACCATACCTGCTGGGTCCACATTTCCCACGCCTTCAAGCGCTTCGAAATTAGTACTTTTCTCGTCAAAATAATTCCAACCAGTGGTGTTTGAAGTCTTGGTGTTGAGCTCTCGACTAGAGCAAGCGCCAAGAACCACTGCGCACATTGAAAATGCAATAATTCGTCCGATTTTCATAAGGATATAAATAGCATGTGGGGACACAATATCCCCTTTGTTTACCAATTTAGACTGCAAAGGTACAAAAATTTTTCATAACTCACTAACTTTTAACAAAAAAAAAGCAAAAAAAGTGCATTTTTATTGAAAATATGCGATTTTTCTATCATTTTTCACACATTTTTGGGATATTTCACGATTTTTTTGTACCTTTGTACCGGATTTTAATAAACGAGCAAAACGTGACACATCCCATCTCCATCCGCGGGCACGAAATAACGTGGGAAAAACCGCTTATTATGGCCATCATCAACGTGACGACCGACAGTTTTTCCGACGTTGAACACTGCCTCACCGAAGAGAGCATTTTGGCACGTGCCCAAGCGCACATTTCTGCCGGTGCTGACATCCTCGATTTAGGGGCATGCAGCACTCGTCCCGGGAGCGAGCCCGTGGACGCTGAAACGGAATGGAAACGCATCCAAATGGCGGCGAACGTGATTCGAAAACACTATCCCGACGTGCCTCTCTCTGTGGATACTTTCCGCGCCGAAGTGGCGGAAAAAGCGGTAATGCAATGTGGCGTGGATATCATCAATGATATATCTGGCGGACAGATGGACGAACAGATGCTTGCCACGGCAGCCTGCTTGCGCGTACCTTATATTCTTACGCACACGCGAGGAACTTCTGCCACGATGCAATCGCTCACGCAATACGACGATATCATCCAAGATATGCTTGCATACTTCCGCGAGAAGATCAATGTGCTTAGAAGTCTTGGCGCCGAAGATATCATCATTGATCCGGGTTTTGGGTTTGCCAAAACGGTGGAGCAAAACTATGAATTATTGCGGCGCATGAGCGAATTGCAGGTACTTGGATTGCCTGTGCTGGCCGGTATTTCCCATAAAACGATGATTTATCGTCCGCTGGGCGTAGCGCCTCACGACACCGTTTCTGCCACCACAGCGCTGCACATGGTTTGCCTTCAGCAAGGCGCCGCCATCCTGCGCGTGCACGAAACAAAAGAAGCAGTACAATGCCGCCAGCTCGCAGAGCTCGTTAAGGGAACCTCTACAAATTAACGATTTAACGATTTAACGATTTACCCCCCCCCATGCCTCAATTTGGAATAAAAGAATGTATTGATATCCTGCTCGTGGCCACGATCATGTTTGGTGCGTACCGACTGCTGCGACGCTCAGGAGCCGTCAACCTCTTCTGGGGTATATTGACGTTTGTGGCAACATGGTTTCTGGTGAGTGGAGTGTTCCAGCTCGAACTCACCGGCGCTCTCTTCGACCGCATCATCTCGGTGGGTGCCATTGCTCTCATCGTGATTTTCCAAGACGAGATTCGCACCTTCATCAATCGCGTGGGCGCACGCATGCAAATCAGTTCGCTTCGCCAGCGTATCACGCGCAAGAAGCAGCAGGAGGTGGATAAATATATCACGGAGCTCGCCCTTGCGTGCTCCAATATGGCTAAGAGCAAGACGGGCGCATTGGTAGTGATTCAAGGCGAAGTACCACTTGGCGAATATAATGAAACGGGTGAACCGCTTGATGCGCAGGTATCGGCACGATTGGTGGAAAATATCTTCTTCAAGAATACGCCACTGCACGATGGTGCGCTCATTATTGCCGATGGCAGACTCGTTTCTGCCGCATGCATTTTGCCCGTGAGCAAAGATCCTACCATCCCGCAGCACTATGGCCTGCGCCACCGCGCCGCGCTCGGCATCAGCGAGAAAACCGACGCCCTCGTCATCGTGGTTTCAGAAGAAACGGGCCATATATCTGTGGCAGAAGATGGGGCCATTCGCGAGATTAACCCCAATGAGCTGACCCATATCATTGCAAATTATAATAATCACTAACAAATATGCAAAGAACATTAGTAACCGCAGCGCTTCCGTACGCCAATGGTCCCGTGCATATCGGACATTTGGCTGGCGTATATGTGCCTGCCGACATTTATGTGCGCTATCTGCGCCTCAAGCATCGTCCCGTCCTTTTCGTGGGCGGTAGCGACGAGCATGGTGTGCCCGTCACTATCCGTGCCCGCAAGGAGGGCATCACGGTGCAACAGGTGGTAGACCGCTACCACAACTTGATTAAGGACAGTTTCGAACGTTTCGGTATCTCTTTTGATGTGTACAGCCGCACCACCAGCGATATCCACCATCAGTTTGCCAGCGATTTCTTCAAGAAGCTCTATGAAGAGGGCAAATTTATTGAGCAGACGTCTGAGCAATTCTACGACCCTGAAACAAATGAGTTCCTCACCGATCGTAATATCCGCGGCGAGTGCCCACGCTGCCACAGCCTCGGTGCTTATGGCGACCAATGCGAGAAATGTGGTGCCACCCTTTCTCCAGACGAACTCATCAATCCATATAATGCCGTGAATGGCAATCCGCTCACCAAGAAAGAGACCAAACACTGGTATCTTCCTCTCGATAAGGATGAGGCATGGCTTCGCGAATGGATATTGGAGAACCATAAGGAATGGCGCTCCAACGTGTATGGCCAATGCAAATCATGGCTTGATGGCGGTCTGCGTCCTCGTGCCGTAACCCGTGATTTGGATTGGGGTATACCTGTGCCAGTGGAAGGCGCAGAAGGCAAGGTGCTCTACGTTTGGTTTGACGCCCCTATCGGCTATATCAGCAATACGAAAGAGCTCTGCGATCAGCATCCTGAGCTCGGCTCGTGGGAGACGTGGTGGAAAGATCAGGACACTCGCATGATTCATTTCATTGGAAAAGATAATATCGTATTCCACTGCATCGTATTCCCTGCCATGCTCAAAGCGCACGGCGACTATATTCTCCCAGATAACGTGCCATCCAATGAGTTTCTCAACTTGGAAGGAGATAAGATTTCCACATCGCGCAATTGGGCTGTTTGGCTGAACGAATATCTTGATGATATGCCGGGCAAGCAGGACGTGCTCCGCTATGTGCTTACGGCCAATGCGCCTGAAACGAAAGATAATGATTTCACCTGGAAGGATTATCAGGCACGCAATAATAATGAGCTCGTGGCTATCTTCGGCAATTTCATCAACCGCGCGATGAAGCTCACGGAGAAATATTTCGAAGCAAAAGTGCCGGCTCAGGGTGTGCTCACCGATTATGATAAGCAAACGATTGCCGATTTCGTAGACGTGAAAGCACGCGTGGAGAACCTCCTTGAGGAATTCAAATTCCGTGATGCACAGAAGGAGGCCATGGAGCTCGCCCGCATCGGCAATAAATATCTTGCAGAAACGGAGCCTTGGAAACTCGCCAAGACCGATATGGAGCGCGTGGCAACCATCCTTAATCTCTCTTTGCAGATTGCTGCCAATCTGGCTATCGCCTTTGAGCCTTTCCTTCCTTTCTCAGCAGAAAAATTGCGTAAGATGCTCGGCATAGAGAATTTCGAATGGGATCAGCTCGGCGCTACCGATCTTCTCGCAGAAGGTCATCAGCTCGGCGAATCAGTTCTTCTCTTTGAGAAACTGGAAGACGAAGCTATTCAGCCACAGGTGGACCGCCTGGAGCGCATCAAGAAAGAGAATGAAGAGGCCGCTTTGGCAGAATCTCTCAAGAATTGGCGCCCTGCTCCACAGAAAGCCGACACCAATATCGAGGAGTTCGACAAGACGGATATCCGCGTAGGTATGGTGGTGGCATGCGAGAACGTAAAGAAATCTGATCGTCTCCTGCGTCTTCTTATTGATGATGGCCAAGGCACCAATCGTCCTTCCGGTGAACCACATCGCCAGATTCTTTCCGGCATTGCCAAGAGTTATCCTGATCCATCCGTACTCGTGGGCAAGCAGATTCTCTTTATCGCCAATTTCCCACCACGCAAAATGATGGGAATGGAATCACAGGGCATGGTGCTCTCCGCTGTGGATGCTGATGGCAAACTTGTGGTAACCAGCCTCACCGCTCCGGTGAAGAACGGCGCACAAGTAGGATAAAGCAAACGTTTCTGTTTCTATACCATACATCAAAAAGAATGGCTCTCAATCGAGGGCCATTCTTTTTTGCTGCTTATTCTTATAGAGAAGACGGATGATGAAAATCAGTCCGCGGAAACAGAGTTCAGTTGCCATGGCAATCCAAAAGCCAACCAGTCCGTAGTGCTTCACGAGCACCATCGCCAGCGGCAGACGTACGAACCAGATAGAAGCAAGGTTCATCACGCAAGGCATTTTCGTATCGCCTGCTCCCACAAAAATACCGTAGATTACGATGCTGGCGGCATACATTGGTTCGGCAAATGCCTCGATGCGGAGGATATCCACCACGGCATGCTGAACCGCCATATCCGGCGTCATCAACGGAATGAGATAAGGAATGCCGGCGTACATAGCCGCACCCGTGACCGTCATAAACGCCACGCCCAGCGCCAGCGTAAGATAACCAAACGAACGTTGCAGATGCGGACGTTTCGCACCAATCGACTGGCCCACCAGCGTGGTAGCCGCGTCGCCTATACCATAGCCCGGCATATAGCAAAGGCCTTCAATGGTGATGCCAAACGCATTCGCTGCAATGGCAGCCGTGCCGAGAGGCGCCACGATAACTGTGGACACGATATGTGCCGAACACATGGCAATATGCTCAATAGCCATTGGAATGCCAATGAGCAGGGCCTCTCGAATGAGCGACCAATCCGGGCGGAACGACCAACGCTCGCTCACGAGCTTCAGTTCCCCGCCGCGGAAAGTGACGTGGCACACCAGAATAACCGCAGAAATAGCTGCCGCGCATAACGTGCCAATTGCTGCGCCCAATACGCCCAAATGGCACATAAAAATGAGGATATAATTGAACGCCACATTCAGGATGCAGACGCCGATATTCACGATGGAAGGAGTACGCGTATCGCCTGCCGAGCGAAGCATGGCAGAGAAGAGATAATTGCATTCCCAAAGAGGTATGGAAAGCGCGTACACAAAGAAATAAAGTGATGCGTCACGGCTGATATCTTCTCCGCCGCCCAGCCAATGCGGAAGAAAAGGAGAGATAGATACGCCTATAAGCGCGATCAGCAGCGCCACGGCTGCCGTGAACAGAATAGCCTGGCGAAGGATATGGCGCGCTTTTTCGGAATTACGTGCGCCCAAACTATGTGCCACCAATACGGCAAAACCAGCCGCCATGGAGGAGCAGATGCCGCCCATCAGCCACGTGCTGGTACTGACCAGTCCAATGGCCGCTGAAGCCGTTGCTCCCAGGCTGCCCACCATCGACGCATCGATATATTGCATCAGAATGGTGGTGAGTTGCGAAAGAATAGAGGGCAAAGCCAATTGGAGAGCAAGGGTTGCTTGCTCTCCAAGGGTTAGAGGTAATCCTCGCTGGACGCGCTCTAAATATGGTTGCCCTGAATGTTCCACGTTTTGAGCTTGTAATAATATTGATTGTGATTGTTGATGGGGAAACCCTTGAGATTGCTCTACCAGAATTTATTGGCTTCAGCGGAGTATTCAAACCCTGCCTCATTGAGTTTCCTGATAAGATCTTCTTTGCAGATATCCAGGTCGTCACAAAGTGCGTCCAGCGAAGGATAAAAATCCCTGAGCTTCATATTGACGAAGCTCAGGAGCATAGTTGGATTTTCGGGAAGTTCCATTCACGTTTGTAGTTGAAGCGGTGTTCAACAAACTATCGTTTGTAATTGAAGCGGTGTTCAACAAACTATCGTTTGTAGTTCTCCCATTGGGTGTTACGCATGTCGCCGGTCTTGAGGAATTCCTCGTGCATAGCGAGTGCGCAAGAGAGCGTGTGAGGCGTATGTGCCGTCTTTGCCATCTCGAGATACTCGTTGAGCATTGGACGATAAGCAGGGTCTACGCAGTTATTGATGATTTCATGAGCGCGCTGGATAGGGCTCTTGCCGCGGAGGTCTGCAATACCATGCTCGGTGATGATAATCTTCACGCTGTGTTCTGAGTGGTCCATGTGGCTTACCATAGGAACGAAAGCCGAAATGGCACCATTCTTAGCCGTAGAAGGCGTGGTGTAGATAGAGATATAGGCATTACGGGTGAAATCGCCAGAACCGCCAATACCATTCATCATCTTCGTGCCGCAAACATGGGTAGAATTGATATTGCCGAAGATATCTGCCTCGAGGGCGGTATTGATGGTGATGAGGCCCATACGGCGAGCGAGCTCAGGATTATTGGAAATCTCCTGTGGACGGAGCACAATCTTATCTTTGAAGAACTCCATATTATCAAGAATCTCCTGAAGCTTGTCAGCACCGATGGTGAGGGAGCAACCGGACGCAAATTTGCAACGGCCTTCCTTCATCAAACCTACTACTGAATCCTGAATAACCTCCGTATACATCTCGAATGCAGGGATATTCTTATTCTCGCCAAGTGCACCCAAAACAGCGTTAGCTACGTTTCCCACACCGGATTGAATTGGGAGGAAGCTGGCAGGGATACGCCCCTCCTGCATTTCCTTCTCAAGGAAAGCAGCTACGTTAGCGCCAATCTTGGCCGTGGTTTCGTCCAATGGAGTAAACTTGCCGACCTCGTTAGGGCGATTGGTCTTAACCACAGCTACCACTTTCTCAGCAGGAACGGTCATGCAGTCGGTACCGATGCGATCAGAAGGAGTGTAAACAGGAATCTCGCGACGCTGAGGAGGGTCAGCAGGCTCATAGAGGTCGTGCATGCCGCGCATCGTGGCTGGCATTGCCTCATTGAGTTCTACGATGATCTTGTCGGCCAAACGGCAGAACGTAGGAGCATTGCCCACACCTGCAGTAGGAACAATCTCAATCATGCCGTTTTTCTCCACCACCTGACAAGCCTCGATGATAGCGAAGTTTGGCTTTGGCATAAAGCCGTAGCGAAGATCCTGAGCAAGCTCTGAGAGGTGCATATCAAAATAGTGTGCACCCTGAGCATTGAGCTCCGTGCGGAGATCCTTATTGCCCTGATACGGGGTGCGGAACTCGATTGCGTGAGCGCGTGCCAAAGCACCGTCGCAGGAATCACCGGTAGAAGCACCGGTGTACATACCAATTTTAAATTCTTTGCCTTCGGCATGGAAAGCCTCAGCGCGCTTGGCGATGGCGGTTGGTACATCTTTAGGAGCACCAGCTGGGGTGAAACCACCCATACCGCAAATGTCGCCATGATTAACGAGAGCCGCAGCCTCGTCTGCTGTCATAAATGGGAGTGCCATGTGTGTATTTTTTAAAATGTTGAATTTGCTTATTTTTTTGCGGGTGCAAAGGTACTGCTTTTTTTTGGAATGGCCAAATTATGCTTGCATAAATTTGCTATTTTAATAAAAAAATGTACTTACCAAAACAAGGGAGCTGAGTAAAGGTACTGCTTTTTTGCGAGATATACAAATATCTCGATGTTTTTTATGAAAATCACTAGAACATCCCTAGAACATCCTAAAATCATTCGTCAAATGGGTTGACAAAAAAGTCATGAGGTTTGCAGGAGCTTTGCAGAAGGTTTGCTGGAGGTTTGCTATAAAGACTAGGGCAAGAGGCGGGAAGAACTAGGGCAACGTAGCGAGCACCTCTGCAGGCGATAGTGATACCAACTGAGGGAAATGGTAGAGGAGCGAACGGCCCTTGCGGAACTCGTTTTCAACAAAAAAGCGGAGCGGTATCACCTTTCGTTTCATCCCTTTGGACGTGGCTCGAACAGAAGACCCATGTTTGCCGATATTTCGAAGATGATGCTTGTAGAGGTATGTCCAGAGTGCCCACTTGTCGGGCTCTTGCTGGTCAAGTTGACGGAGCCGATTGACCTCTTTGAACTGCTGTACCTGTGGTAGTTCGGCCAGGCGTTGCCTGTGTTCTGGCGTGAAGTCAGGCACGAAACATTCGGCTCGTTTATTGACAGAAACAGGGCATCTACGCTTATATTTGCGACGCGGTGGCGCAGGAGTTTCGATAGCTGTTGCGGCAGCTAAACGACGAGATGGTTGCACCGTGATGAGCGGTTCGCCGAGTGCTTCTGAGAGTTCTTGGATAGTGGTTAGATTGAAATTGTGTGAGCCACGCAACCATCTTGATACGATAGAGGGGTCTTTCCCCAAGCGATTGGCCAGATCGGTTTGAGAAAGTTGCTTCTCGTCAAGGATTTCGCTAATGCGGAGAGCGAGTTGATATGCAAGGTCGTTATTCATAGTGGGTGCAAAGGTAATAAAAACAAATGAGGTTTGCAAGAAAAATTGACAAAAAAGTCAAAAAGTTGACGATTTTGTCAATTTTTAGGGTTCTTTCGTAAGATGTTGCTCTTGATTTCTAACGAGAGAGGCGATAATTTTTTCTCGTAACGTAATAAACTGCTCTTGCGTTACACCTTTATGGGTTAATAATTCAGTTTCTGCTTGCTTTATTAGCTCATATGTGAGTGCGTCCATAAAATCCTGATCGGCATCAAAGATAATAGCCATTAGTTGCAGCTGCACATAACTCGGCAGTTTCTTTCCACTTTCCCAATAATGAAACAACACTTGCGAAACGCCTAGCCTTTCCACAGCCTCTTCTTGCGTCCAACCTAATCTTTCGCGATTGCTTCGTATAGCAGCCGTAACATTTTTCATGTGCATATTGATTTTTTCTACAAAGTTAGTGTAATTTTTCGTATCTACCAAATTTTGATTGTGTTTTCCTTAAAATTATAAGATTTATTTATAAAATATCGTAGAATGCAGACCTTTTTGCCAATTATAAATTTTTATTATAACACCATTGCATGTTTATTCGTACCTTTGCAGTCGTTTTACACCCAATAAATCTATTATACAATGAAAAATTTAGCACCACCAAGGCATGTGGCTGTTTTAATGCTATTAATGTGCGCCATATGCCACCCAATTTATGGGCATAGCCGGAACTATGACGACACCCTGACATTGGTACAACTCGTTCCCCTGCCCATCGAGTTTTCCTATGATTCTGTTTGGGATCTCAGAAATGTGAAAGATAGTCTGTACTCTGACGTTTATCTTGCCACCAATCAACAAGACACTAACAAACGGTCCGTTTCTATAGGACGCTCCAAATATCACTTCCTCCTTATAAATGATTCGTTATATTGCCAAGGCTACGAAAATGCCACAACTTTTATGGATTACCATACACCATTATTGATGTTCACCTTGCCAATGGAGGTAGGTCAACACTATGGCAACGTTTATTCAGGAGTAGGTGAATATTGCCATTTATTACCAATAAAAGTTGCAGGAGCAGCAGAAACAATAATCTGTGCAAAGGGCACACTTTTACTGCCAGATAGTAAAATTGATAGTGTGTATCAAGTTCTCATTACTCAAGATTTCATAGAATCAGCCATTGATACAACACATTTTATTTCGAAGCTGTTCATGTGGATTTCTCCACACTATAGTTACCCCTTGCTTGAACACAAAGAGATTAGTGCCATCGTTTCAAATGATACCATATCACATAGATTCACATACTATTATGCTGTGGAAGGTGACACAATTAACCCCGAACAAGAAAAAGTAGAGGAAGCCCCTATCCATGTAGTAGATTCCGGTGCGTTATCAAATGTTCGCTTTCTTCCAAACCCGGTAGTTGACAATTTGATTATTGCATACAATTTGACCCGCACCGCTAAAATACATTTTTCTCTTCATACGATGTCTGGACTTCCTCTTTATAGCACTCAACCTAAACATAAGTCCGCAGGAGAGTATATTCAACAGATAGAAATGGCACACCTAGCTCACGGCGATTATGTATTGTACATATATGCAGATGATATCGTTTTGTCGGAAACCATAATAAAAATATAAACATAATATGAAGAACGTACGTATAGTTACTTGTTTGTTGGTGTCTCTTGTGTGGATATATTCAGAAGGACAGGTAATATACCCAGAACCCGTGAAATTACCATCTTCGGAAGCGCAGTCTTTAGGTGAATTTTCCGAAATACCTGTTGATTTGCACACGGGGCGAGTTAACATTGAGATACCACTTTATAGCGTCCATTACGGAGATATCACAGTACCTATATCTATAAGTTACCACGGTGGAGGCATAAAAGTTACAGATGAAAGTGGAGCAGTTGGCCTTGGATGGACACTAAATGCCGGAGGTGTAGTCAATCGAATTGTTCGAGGAAAACCTGACGAGATGAACGATAATGAATGGAGAGTTTTCGGATACAACCAATTGACATCAGATTACTTCACAATAGATGGCTTAAGCGGTAGTGACTTCCTTCATTTTCTTACATCGGTAAAGAATAATCAGCTTGAGGGGGATCCTTCTTCAATGCTGTTTGCCCCGTTGGCATATCCAACAACAAATGAGTTTGCACAAATGGGCTATGCTTATGACGAAGGTCACTTTGATGCATCTCCAGATAACTACACGTTCTCTCTTCAAAATCTCTCCGGCACGTTCGTTCAAAATGGGGGCAATATGATTCTTCAAACAAATGCGGGATGCTCTATATCTTTTGATAGGGAGACATATAGTATCATAGACAAAAATGGCCTACAATACGATTGCAACGAAAAGGAAGATCAACTTTATCCCTATTATACATGGTACAAATGGGAACAGTACGAACCAGACATACAAAATCAACGATTAAGAACATATAAGTACACATCCTCTTGGTGGTTGAGCAATATTCATTCACTGGCAGGCGATAGTGTGTGCTTTGAATATGACGAGGTCCCAGTGTTGCATAAGCAACCAACGCAATTCGGATATTATCAACGCAGATCATTTGATGAGCAGAACCGAGATTTTTACATCACTAATAAGACCTCTAATCCATACGGAAAAAACGACACGACTTATCATAAGATTATTCGAGCAATTGAAACCCCATTGTGCAAGGTTATATTTAGCTACATAAGTAATAATGAGTTCATTTACCCCAAATTAGGACAAATGGTCGTCTACTCCAAGGACGATTTGAAAACACCTGTAGAATCGTATGAGTTTCTGTATTCAGGCAATCATGTTCGTTCTTTATTAAAAAAGGTTGTCCGCACAGGACGTTATGGTGAAACACAATCGCACGTATTTAATTATCAAACCAAATACGGAGTGGAATTTCCTCTAGAAAAGAGGGACCATTGGGGATATTATTCTCCCCAGTCAACGGGTATGTTTCCTATGCGTTGCACGGAATACAATGATCAAATTCTGGGAGGTAATAGAGATTATTCCGAACGATTTGCCAATGATAGCACAGCAGATAATTGTATGCTGACATCTATTAAATATCCATCCGGATTGACCACGAATTTTAAGTGGGAGCCTAATGATTTCGGCACATTGAGTTATGCTGGACAGCGAGCTCTTCATGATGAAAATTACGACGATTTACAGTATGAAACCACATACACAAAAACAGACAAATTTTCCTTATGCGGCAAAGAGTTGGCGGAACACACAGAAGAACATATAGCACTCAACGAGAGGACTACTCTATTGATAGATATGACTCAGTACTATGCAACGGCGAAAGACACTACGAATGATTATCATAGTTGCATTATGGAGTGGAATGCTACTGGCAGCTTAACCAATAGAACGAGCATAGAGGTTCGTCGCGGGAGCACACTCGTTGCACAATATTATGTGAGCGATCACACATCAGAAATAGTGGAATTGGATTTGCCTTCAGGAAACTACACAATCCGTCTAAATAATCCAAGGTGTATGGTTAGAGAAGATGGAGGAACATGCAGTAGCTACTACGACGAGTTTTTTAGATACGCAGGAATAGATGACCGCCCGGATGGATATGTGCATATTACTTGCTGCAAAACTCAGACTCAAATATCCAGAAGTCAGGCTCGCACTGTGGGTGGCGTGAGAATAAAAGAAATAACATACCAATCTAACAACAAGGTTTTGCTGAGTAAGCAATATTCTTATGTGTTGTCTGATGGCGTAACATCCAGTGGTGTTTTAGCATATCCACCACGTTATTTTTCTTATTATAATGTGTATGAATCAAAGTATATAGACGAATCTTGGGACAAAGTAACAGCTTTAATGTTTCATTCGTCTAAATGCTTAATAATGAGCTCCTATGGACTGCCTTCTACGTTAAATGCGGGTAGTCATATTGAATATTCTCGAGTGATAGAACGCATTACTTCATTAGGTGCGAATATGAACCAGATTACGCATAATTACACTTCAGCAGATACGGAAGACTATTCTGATGTGGTGGATTTCGACACACACCAGCGACATGCCATCCCAAGTTCAATGCTTCAACTAACATCTCGTAATTATATGCGCGGAAATGAGGTCTCTACAGAAATGATTTCTGATGAAGTTGTGCACACCTCACGTGAATATGAAGTGCTGGAAAAAGCAAACGCAGACACGATCCATGGCGCTATCTATCCATTTGCAGATTATGAAAAAACGGGGTACATTTATATGGGTAATATTAAACCGTATAAAAACTATGGTATGGTATATTATCGATTGATTCCCTACAATAAACGTCTCAAAAACACGGTATCACATGGATCGAAATCTGGAAACAAAATAGACTTGTACGAATATCCGTCTAACCAATATTCTTCCAGTTTAAATGCAAATATGCCAACTATTCACAAAACTCTCACCTCAGAAGGGGATACACTTATTGAGCACTACTCTTATTTGCCAAATTCTGGGCGTATCGCATCTTATGCAAAGACGAAAAAGTCCTCATCAAGCTCTCTGGAATATGTAGTGGACGCGTATAGAATAGAGTACGATACTTATAATAGACCTCTTCGGAAGTGGGTTGCTAATCTTCAACAAGGGAGCTTGCCTACATCGCTCTCTAATATTGAAACATTGGCCACCGACTTAGTGGAAACATGCAATTATTACCAAAACCGTATTGTTCAAAAAACGAATGTTCATACGGGTATAACCACAGTTGTATTATGGTCTTACGCATGCTCGTATCCTATTGCCGAGATTGAGAATGCCACTTGGGAGCAAGTAGTGTCCTTGATAGGGGAGAATACTATAAGCAACTTGTTTTCCGCAATAGAGCCGGATATGACCATGGTGGATGCACTTAGGAATAGTATGCCCAATAGTAGAGTTCGCACCTACACTTATCGGCCATTGATAGGAATACTGTCAAGCACGGATGAGAATGGAATTACAACCTATTACGATTATGATGGATTTGGAAATCTATCGGAAATCTATATATTAGAAAACGGAACAAAGAAGATTTTGGAGCATCAGGATTATCATTGGAACAATTAATACGCAAGCATTTTATGAAACGAAGGTATATATTCTTCTTATGGACATTTTTATGGGGACTGCACATCCATGCTACCGATTATGTCATTATTTCCGAGGTGATGTACGACACGCCTCTCAACAAAAACAATACCATCCCCTCACATGATGGAGAATTTATTGAGATATACAACGCAGGTTTTGAAAGTGCTGATTTATCAGGTTGGAGACTAACCACCAATAATACATCACAGACCTATACTTTCCCTCAAGGAACCACTCTCCGTGCAAGTGAATTTTTGGTTATTACATATCTCGCACCTTTTGCATATGGCTATTACAACCCAACGGATCCCGATTGGACTAATTTTCACGAGCTCTACAAACATGCCATTGATCTTCATTTGGACGATGATATGGATGGCGTGTATGATTTAAATCTCTTATTTCAACAGAATTTTTATTTGCCAAACACGCACACGGCCCTCGTACTTAGGGATAATTCCGGGCAGATGCGAGATTCTGTTGAATATGCAAGAGCCGACTATTCAGGACTTTCTGCTATGAATAATTTTCACACTGATTTTGCAAGCTTTGACGACAGAAATGTTTCCTCAATGAGGCGTATGCGCGCAACTTTTAATATGGATGGCGTAGCATATTTTTACCCATGGGATTGGATGGGAAATGGACGTGATCAAGACCCTAGCTATGGTAAAACCCAAACCGTAGGATATTCAGAGGTTCCTATTCGCGTTACTAATTTTTCAGATGCCTACACATCAAATAGTCCAATTGTAAACTACATTAGACGGGTGAAACCGTATGCAGAATTATCTGCTATTTCGGCAGATAATGCGCCACTTGTTGGTAGTGCCACCATCCAATATGATTATTTCGATGCGATGTACCATCCCGAGCAAAAGGTTATATATAATGGCAATGGAACTGGTAAAAATATAATAGATAGAATAGAGTATGATGAATTTGCGCGTAAGAAAAAGGAATATCTTCCGATAGTCGTTGATAGCCAATTGATCTATTTAGATAATAATGCATTTGCTTCTCAATTGCGAGAATATTATTCCAGTGAAAGCCACCCGTATGTAGAATATGGATATTCTAATGTAACGTTACCGGGTGGTGTTACCATAAACGAGTTATTAACCATTCAGCAAGCCGGCAATGATTTGGCAGGACATCGTGCAAAACAAAGAAAAACTGGCAACTCAGGTGGCTCAATTAAAAGATTTCGGGTTAACGCTAACGGCACTTTACGTTTGGATGGATTCTATTCGCAAAACATGTTGGTGTGCGATAGCACCGCAGATGCCGACAATCATTTGATGCAAGTGTATAAGAATAGAAACGACCAAGTGGTGCTATCTCGCCATGCTTCAAATGCCGACACGTATTATGTCTATAATGATCTCGGACAATTAGCATATGTGTTGCCTCCCAATGCAGCACCATATCTTTCAGGCACAGCTATCCCGGAGACAAATAGTTACATACTAAAATATTGCTACGTATATAAGTATGACGCGCGAGGAAGATGTGTGTATAAACGTTTGCCGGGATGTGATCCTATTCGTTATCTATATGATGATGCAGATAGAATGATTTTATCGCAAGATGGCAACCAATCAAATAAACATACTGCCACAAAGTATGATTATGACATATGGGGGCGTGTGACTGCTATTAACGAAAGATCTGTTGGACAATCTTTCCCTAATTCTGTATCTATGGCTGGGGCAATTATGCAACCTTTGATGCGTTATTACTACGATAATTACGATTTTATCTCCACTAATCAGTCTTCACTTCATTACCAAGACGAAGGAGATATATCCAATATACCTATCTCTGCCGTTAAGGGGCAAATAACAGGCAAAACTGTATATACATTAGACGCAAACAACGTGCCTTATACCACAGCATTTTTCTACGATAATCGATATAGAAAAGTGCAAGAACGAAGCGAAAATCATCTTGGGGGAATGGATGTATCATCGACCCAGTTTAGTTTTAGTTCAAATCCTATCAAGGTGGTTGATACGCATACTTCCTCAGGTGGGTCTGTTACTGAAACGTACCAATATTCATACGACAATCAAAATCGATTGGTTGGTACTCATTACCGCTATGATAATGATCCAGAGATGCAACTTGATAGTACCATATACGATAATTTAGGCCGCGTTTCTAAGAAATTTATCTACAACCGTATAGATTCCATTGCCTATTCTTATAATGTACGCAACCAGTTGACGCAGTTACAGTCGTCTGGTTTTACGGAAAATTTGTACTACACATCCATTCCTTCTTCCATGAATCTATATTCTGCTTGCTATAATGGTAATATAGCAGGATTAACATGGACTTATGGCACTCAAACAAATGGTTATGTATATCGCTACGATAATATGAATCGTCTTTATATGGCAAATGGCGTGGTAGCGGGTCTTATCTGCGATTTTCCATATGATGAATCGTATACTTACGATAAGCAAGGCAATATTCTCAGCATCACAAGGTGGGATAGCAGAGACGTTATGAATCTTTTATCCCTAACCTATGATGGCAATCA
>JAZRYY010000028.1:0-20241 GCA_045600985.1 Paludibacteraceae bacterium | reverse complement strand
CCATCAGCCAGGATACGGCTATTGGAAAAACAACAAAAAACCTACCAAAACACAAAGTTTTGATAGGGTCAATTTTATTTTATGTCAGATGGGTCAAGTGAAAAATGGCAATGTGGGTCAATCACTTTTGGTTTTCCGGGTCAATCTGCAATGGTTTTTCCATTCTGCAAAAGGAGCTTGTATATTGCGTACACGCAGAAGCAACCACGCATCTTGCGCATAATCAATATAATTCGTAACGGTAGGTACGGAGATCTTCTGCCCCATAGTGGACAAAATCTTTGACACGCGAGAATAAGAAATGGGCTGCTTGACGCTCTCTGCCAGTTTACGTATCATGAGACGCAGTATTTCCGTATCACCAATCTTGTTTCGTGAGCAGATGTCGCCTAAATAAATCTTCTGGAACAAGCTAGACAAATAGTTTCGCTTGACCGGCAGATGAATACTTTCAGGAAGTCCTCCCCATTGCAGATATGCCTGATACTCGCGCATCAGCTGAGCTGAGCCGCGGGTACTGAGCAGACTATTGTCATCCGTCGGGACATTGCGAGCACCCAAATACTCCCGTAGCGAGAACGGATACACTTCTACGGGCAGATATCGGCTGCCTAACTTTTGCATAATATCTGACGATAACATCTTGGCATTCGAACCGGTAATCCATACTTTGAACTTCCGATCTGCCATGCTGCGTGCGTATTTCTCCCAACCATCCACGTTCTGAATCTCGTCCAGAAAAAGCATCGGTTTCTCCCATTCAGGCCGAATCGTTTCTCCGACAGGTAACATCTCCAGATGCGTCTGAAGAATATTGTCACAATCAGCGAGTGTAAATCCGTCCAGACGATCGTCCTCGAAGTTGATGTACAGCATCTCATTCCAACTATGCCCCTCACGCAGTAACTGCTGCATGTGCTCATAGAGCAAGAATGACTTACCAGCCCGTCTTGCGCCTACAAAGACAAAGCAATCGAATCCATCAGTTGAGATCTCACGATGAATAATTTGATGGGCTTCAATCTCAGAACGGTTGTCCAAGAGAACCTTTCTTAGCACATTCTTTTCTATCATAATTTAAAGGTGTATTTGCAAAATTCGACCAATAACTTAAAGTGGCTATTGTTGTTTTTGTACGAAAACTTAAACTCGCGCTTTAAGAAAATCGTTGCAAAGGTACGGAAAAATTTTGATTTCTGCAAATTTTTCCTGATTTTTTTCTTGATATACGCAAATAAATCTGCATTGGGGGGAACAAATTGTGGTGTAATTGACAAAAACCAAGAAAAACCCCTTGCGCTTGATGCAATATCTCTTCGAGCCACTGCTGCTACTGATGTCTGAAATTCCTTAAGAACAAGTTCTCATATATTTTCAGTCATCAAAATCATCACCCTATCGGGTATGTATCAAGCGCAAGACGATAAACCGGGCGCTTTGCGCCATAAACCACTCGCCGTATCCGGACAGTTCCGGACAGGTGTCCGGATGTCCGTTTCCCAGTAAATAAAGGGGTTTGCGGGCAAAAGGACAACGGACAGTGTCCGGACACATATTTGCTCAAGTGGATGCTTGAGATGAAGCCGAGCACCAGCACGCAATGTGCCTGATATTCTTTAATTTCTATCATTCTGTTCGTCTAATTTCCTTTTCGACTGCAAAGGTACTGCTTTTTTTTGGTATGCGCAAATTATGCTCACATAAATTTGCCATATTAATAAAAAATTGTACTTACCTAAACACGGGAACCACGTAAAGGTACTGCTTTTTTTGGAATATGCAAACGATACTTGCATTAGTTTGCTACTTTAGGGATGTTCTAAAAATTCCCCGTTTACATGTTTAACAATAAATTTGGGTAGTTCTTCACTTTTTTTTATTCTTTTTGTTTTTTACTTGTATCTTGCTGATTATCAACATTCGCTGGCTCATGTTGTCAAAGACCTTACGCTCGGGATAACATGCAAGCATATTCTCCTCTCGCTTAATCGGTCTTTTCAGTCAGTCATTATGCCCCGCTTACGCTCATAGCTCCATCCTTCTGCACAGCAATCTACTAAGTAAAATTCCAAAAATCATTCAAAAAGCAATTATTAGAACATCCCTTTAATAAAAAAGATGAAGCATGATGAGACCGTATTGGGGTCGTATTATGGTCGTAGTGTGACCGTACAGGACAAGTAACCATTCTCACTAAATCTTATACGTCGAAAAGCAGAAAATGTGACAGGCAGGCTGCAGCTTTTCATGAAACTGGTTAAAGGATTGACAAGATGGAACTATGATGTTTGCCAATTGAGTGGCAAAGGATTTGGCAATTTTGCCACGATTGCCATCTTTGCCAACTTTGCCACTCTGGCAATCATCTCTTCGCGAATGCTCAAAGCGCAGAATAATATCATACTACATGGTAAGGCAGGAATAACGGAGAGTACCACCTGCTAATCATAATACAGCAGGCATTTATTATATTTTTTAAACATTTACATAATAATATAATTATTATGTTATTTTCAGACACAATGGACATAGTATCTATTCTGCCCTTTTATGAACATGCTATCGTTCCACCGAGGCGGAACGATTTGGAGGATTCCGCGGTGAGGCAGGCTTCGCTGGATCTAACGGCAACATGGAACAGGAAGAAGTATCCTTCGCTAATAGTGGCAAAGTTGGCAAAGATGGCAATTCCCATGTAGGATGACGGGAAGGTGAAGATGCAGAACATGCTATTGGAGGGAGACCGTCCTCAAAACGCGAGTAGGAATTCGCTACGAAGCGCCTAAAGGACTACGAAACGAAGCGGGCTTCTACGAAACGGCGCAATGCGCCTACGAAGGAATAGAGGAAGAAACGGCGATGGCACCGCCTAACAATAAACGAAATTATTTTTTATATGCGAAGGACACGAAAGAAAATGCACATTTCAGCTAAATACGCATATTTTTGAGTCAACGTGGGCTTTTGAGCGTGATGACGGTAATCTCAGGATTGGCGCCCAGACGGATGGGGGCTGTGCAACCCAGGCCAATATTGATATATAGCGTTTGGCCATCATGATCGTAACGACCATCCGTTTCGCGGAA
This sequence comes from Paludibacteraceae bacterium, assembly GCA_045600985.1. Taxonomy (GTDB): domain Bacteria; phylum Bacteroidota; class Bacteroidia; order Bacteroidales; family Paludibacteraceae; genus Colicola. The sequence goes on along the minus strand of JAZRYY010000028.1, from coordinate 17,155 downwards.
CGTCCAAGAAGCAGGCGTCCATCCCAACAATCGAATCTGAGCAGCATGGGTATGACCACTCAAGGTGAGCGGTATATCGGTAGCAGGGAGCACCTCTCCCGTCCAATGGCTGGGATCATGGCTGAGCAGTATGCGAAAACCTGCCGTACCTGCCATGGCCTTGGAGAGGTCGCCACAATGGATGGTATGGAAACCTTGGTTGGCACAGTTGCTATTATCCACACCAATGACAGAAAGCGTGTCAGTGCCTCGCGAGATGGCGTACGACTGATTGCGGAGCAGATGCCAGCCGAGCTGCTGACGTTGTATTTCTGCCAATTGCTGCACGGCGGCTTCCTTCTCGGCTGCTGTAGGATATTGGCGCGAATAGATAAAGAAATCGTGGTTGCCAAGCACGGAACAAATACCATCTTTCGCTTGCAGATGGCGCAAGGTTGGGATATGCGGCGTGGCTTCATCCAGACTAAGCGAAACGATATCACCCGTAAAGCAAATCAAATCGGGATGCGTAGCGTTTATTCGTTCCACAAGGCGCTCCAACTGACGCGGATTATCCTCGAAAGTAGAGAGGTGCAAATCGCTAATATGCACTATCCTCATGCCATCAAAAGCGGCAGGAATATCGGGATGTTCGTAGGTCCACTCGGTAGTACGAAACCGCCAGCGACCGATAAAAAAGCCATACGCCAAAACGACCCAAACGAGCAGAATAAGTGCCAGGGAAGTCCAGGCAAACGGAGCGTAAGGGATGGAGATACGAAAACAACGAGCAATGAGCCAGCAAAGGCCGTATGCCAACTGCGGAAGCAAGCCAAAGAAGGCGCTCAGCAGAAGAATCATCATGGAGAATAATCGCAACATGGTTTAGTGGAAGATATTTGATATGATATACGGATTAGTGTGCCACGAGCCAGTTCTCTCCTACGCCACACTCGGCAATCAACGGAACGCGAAGCGCCATCACGCCCTGCATTTCGCCTACCACAATCTCGCGCATCTTTTCCACTTCTGCAACTGGCACATTGAAATTCAATTCATCATGCACCTGCATGATCATTTGTGCCTTCAATCCGGCTTCTTCCATGCGCTTGGCGATACGCACCATGGCAATCTTGATAATATCGGCTGCCGTGCCCTGGATGGGCGCATTCACGGCATTTCGTTCGGCAAAAGCGCGAACCGTTCCGTTTTGAGAATGAATATCCGGCAAATAGCGCTTGCGTCCAAAAGCCGTCTCTGCATAGCCGGTTTGGCGCACCCGCTCTTTCTGATTCTCTATAAAATCACGCACCTTAGGGAAGGCTGCAAAATAGCCATCTATCAGTTCTTTAGCCTCTTGGCGCGAACATTCCAACTGCTGCGACAAACCAAAAGCTGAAATGCCGTAAATAATACCGAAATTGGCGGTCTTGGCTTTTCTACGCTGGTCTTTCGTAACGTCTGCTATCGGGCAACCAAAAATCTTCGCAGCCGTAGCAGCATGAATATCCTCGCCCTTGCAGAACGCCTCAATCATATGCTCATCCTCAGAGAAATGTGCCATCAGGCGGAGCTCTATCTGCGAATAGTCGGCACTCAGGAACAGGCAACCCTCATCTGGCACAACTGCCTCGCGAATCAACTTGCCTCGTTCGCTTCGAATAGGCAGATTCTGAAGATTCGGATTACTCGACGATAAGCGTCCCGTTGCCGTGGTAGCCTGATTATAAGTGGTATGAATCTTACCCGTTTTTTTATCAATCAACGCGGGAAGCGCGTCGATATACGTAGAAAGCAGTTTCTTCAACTCGCGATAATCCAGAATCTTGCCCACGATGGGATGGGCCGTTTTCAATCCCTGCAGGATTTCCTCGCTCGTCACATATTGGCCGCTTTTCGTTTTCTTCGCCTTAGGATCGAGGCGCATCACGCCAAACAGCAAATCCCCCACCTGCTTGGGAGAAGAAGGATTGAAGGCAAACTCCTCCACCTCTACTCCGCCCACGATAGCTTCTTTGGCCATTTGAATAATATCAGATTCCAAGGCGTTCAATTCGCTGTGCATCTTCACGGAAGCCTCATGCAAAACCTGCGTATCAAATCGCACGCCTGCCTGCTCCATTTTTCGGAGCACAGGCACAAGCGGAAGCTCTACTTCTTCATACAGTTTATACAATTTCTCATCGGCACGAAGAGCCTCCATATCCGGTGCCTTATACGGATTAAACGCTACCTCCGGATTCAGAAGATAAGCCGCCAAACGATTCTCTATTGTATCATAATTTGGAGCACTCACATCCTGCACAGGCGCAGAGGAAGGTTCTCCAAACAGGTCCATTTGTCCGTCTGACGCCATTTCTCCAAACAAATCCATCTGCCCATCGCTTGGGGCTGATTTTTTAGATACCTGTGTCGCTTTTGCCGGTTCTTTTTTTACAACCGGCGCAGCATAATTCTTCAGGAGCGAACGGAACTCCAATTCCGTATACAGGCGGGTCAGTTCGTCCACGTTCACCTCGCTTATGCGAAGTTCATCTTCATTAAGTTCCAGCGGCACATCCTGGCGAATGGTGGCCAAGAAACGGGAGAAACGAATATCTTCCACCTGGCTCTCCACCTTCAAACGCATAGCACCCTTGATCTGGTCGGTATGAGCGAGCATGTTCTCGATTGTATCAAACTGCTGAATAAGGGCTACGGCCGTCTTCTCGCCTACGCCCTTGCAGCCGGGAATGTTATCCGCCGAGTCGCCCATAAGGCCCAATAAATCCAGCACCTGGTCGGTTCGCGCAATACCATATTTATCGCACACTTCTTTCGGTCCCATTTCCTCAAAACCTCCCGTGTGTTTTGGGCGATACATATGCACTTTCGCCGTCACCAACTGGCCGTAATCCTTATCCGGAGTAGCCATCAAGACGCTATCGAAACCCGCAGCTTCGGCCTTCCTGGCCAACGTGCCAATCACGTCATCCGCCTCAAATCCTGCCACTTCCAGCACGGGTATATTCATCGCAGCCAGGATTTGCTTGATAATAGGAACAGCCTTGCGAATATCTTCCGGCGTTTCATCCCGCTGCGCCTTATATTGCTCATATGCTTCATGACGGAACGTGCCTCCATGAGGATCAAATGCCACGCCCAAATGCGTTGGAGCCACTTTCTTCTTCAGGTCTTCCAACGTCGTGCAAAAGCCAAACACAGCCGACATATTTTCGCCCTTCGAATTGATGCGGGGAGCACGAATAAAGGCATAGTATGCGCGGAAAATCATTGCATAAGCATCTATGAGAAGTAGTTTTTTCATGGCGTTAAAGTGTATTTACCATTGTATGGGTTCAAGTCCGTTTTTAATCAAATATTCATTGGCCTTCGAGAAATGGCCACAGCCGTCAAAACCTCTATACACCGACAACGGAGAAGGATGGCTGGTGGAGAGTACACAATGTTTTTTCTTATCGATATACGCTCCTTTTCTTTGTGCATAACTACCCCAAAGCATGAAAACGATATGTTCACGTTGTTCATTCAGAGCTAGAATAGCCGCGTCGGTCAATTCCTCCCATCCCTTGCCCTGATGGCTGCCGGCTTTATGTGCCTCCACCGTCAGCGTGGCATTCAGCAGCAGCACACCCTGATCGGCCCAACGCTGCAGATTGCCAGACGTAGGAATAGACGTGCCTAAATCGCGATGAATCTCCTTATAGATATTCACCAGAGAAGGCGGAACCTGCACGCCGTCCTGCACAGAAAAGCACAGACCATGCGCCTGACCCACTTCATGATAGGGGTCCTGGCCTATAATCACCACTTTCGTCTTGCTGAACGGGCAGGAATCAAACGCATTAAAAATCAAGCCTGCTGGCGGGAAACATTGCGTTGTGCTATAGGCTTGGCGTATAAACGAAGTAAGCAGCTCAAAGTATGGTTTATCAAACTCCGGCTGCAATACTTCACGCCAACTTTCTTCTATTCGTACCGTCATAGAATGCCAGTTGATCTAAATAAAAATATCAATCCACTATCAGCATGGCATCGCCATAATCGCCAAAACGATAACCCTCTTTAACGGCGGTTTTATATGCAGCCATCGTATTCTCATAACCGGCGAACGAAGCCACCATCATCAGTTGTGAAGACTGAGGCATATAGAGATTCACGAAGAAGGAGTTGGCCACAGAGAAATCGTATGGAGGGAAAATAAACTTATTGGTCCATCCCTCATAGGCTGTGATCTGCCCCTGCGTGCCTGCTACCGTCTCCAATGCACGCATGATCTCAGTGCCTACGGCACAAATACGATGGTCGCCCGCATGGGCTTTATCCACGGCTGCTACCAGAGATTGAGGTATGCTGAATTGTTCAGAATCCACCTTATGCTTAGTAAGATCCTCCACATCTACCGGCTTGAAATTGCCCAAGCTCATATGTGAGGTCATGAAATTCATTTCCACTCCGCGTATCTCCAAACGTTTGAGCACGCTTTTTGAGAAATGCAAGCATGCTGCAGGAGCTGCCACGGCGCCTATCTTCGTAGCAAAAATCGATTGGTAGCGCTCCTCATCCTCTTCACGAAGTTCTTTGATCTCCTTATCGCGAGCTACACGAGCCTCCTCATCGGTTTCATTATTCTCCCAATCGCGCTTGATATACTTTGGCAGAGGAGTTTCTCCCAAATCATATAAGCGCTCCACAAACTCATCGTTATCGTAGTCTGTCAGGAAGCGCAAAGTACGACCACGCGAAGTGGTATTATCAATCACCTCCGCCACGATACTTTCATCTTTTCCGAAGAACAATTTGTTGCCAATACGAATCTTTCTGGCAGGATCCACCAGCACATCCCAATAGCGATTCTGATGATTCAATTCGCGAAGCAGGAACACTTCAATCACAGCATTCGTTTTCTCCTTGGTTGCCCATAAACGAGCCGGGAAAACGCGCGTATCATTGAATATAAATAAATCGCCCTCATCAAAATAGCTTGCTACATCGGCCATCGTTTTATGCTCAATTTCGCCAGTCTTACGATGAAGGACCAGCACGCGTGCATCATCGCGATAACGCGCAGGACGCTGAGCTATCTGCTCTGAAGGTAAGGTAAATTTAAATTGAGACAGTTTCATTATATCTTTATATTGAGTTTACATCGGCATTTCTGCCAGCATTTTTTCAAAATCCGCTACCGTGATGGTATCTGCCAGGCGTGTATCTCCCACGCGTGTTCTGCACAACGATATCAAATGAGCACCCGATTGCAAAGCCTCTCCTATATCTCGCGCCAACGCACGAATATATGTGCCTTTTGAGCAGACTACCCGAATGCGGAGTACCATCGCTTCCGGATTAAAATCCTCCACTTCCAGTTCGTCAATCACCAGCAATTTCGGTTTGATCTCCACCTCCTCACCTTTTCTCGCATATTCATAAGCACGCTTGCCATCAATCTTCACGGCGGAAAAAGTAGGCGGCACCTGCCATATCTCTCCGCGGAAACGAGGCAAAACTTCGTCTATCAGTTCGCGGGTGATATGTTCGGTTGGATACGTTTTGTCTATTTCTTTTTCCAAATCAAAAGAGGGAGTGGTAGCACCTAACTGGAGTTCCGCCACATATTCCTTCACGTGCACCTGCAACTGGTCAATCAGTTTGGTCTTTTTGCCCGTACACACCACCACAACACCTGTTGCCAATGGGTCCAACGTGCCCGTATGCCCCACCTTTAGCTTCTTCACGCCCAGCTTATGGCAGAGCAGCCAACGCACTTTCCCGACCAGCGCAAACGAGGTCCAATGCAGCGGCTTATTGAAGTATAATATTTCGCCCTCTTCAAAATTCATCATCAGGATGTATATCAAATTACTGAAGAACGGAATACACAATCGCAAACACGCCCACTACCACACAGTAGATGGCAAAATAAATCAGCTTCTGGCGCTTTACGATAGATATCATCCATTTGCAGGCAGCACAGCCGGTTAGGAAGGCTGCCAGGAAGCCAACGATCATCACGATAGGCGATAATCCGCTTACCACTTCGCCCTGAAGAATATCAAGCGCATCCAAGAATGCTTCTCCCAAAATAGGAATCAGCACCATCAAGAATGAGAATTGCGCCACGTGCTCCTTCTTGTTTCCGAGCAGAATACCGGTGGCGATGGTTGTACCACTACGACTTAATCCCGGCAACACGGCGCATGCCTGACCCAGGCCTACAATAAAAGCGTCGAGCCAACCGATGTTCTCTTTCTGGCGAGGCTTAGCATACTGCGCAAAGCATAGCAGACAGGCCGTTATCAGCAGGCAACAGCCAACCACGAGCAAGCCACTTCCAAAGATGGATTCCACGTAATCCTTGAAGAACATGCCCACCACGAAAACAGGGATCATGGAGAGGAGAATCTTTCCGGCATAAGTCTTCTCATCATTCCATGCCATGGTGGTGAAGCAGCCTTTAAGCAACCATTCCACTTCTTTCCAGAGAATAACGATAGTTGACAATACCGTTGCGGCATGCACAAGCACATCGAATAACAGCATATCGCCTTCTGCAAATTCCACTCCCAAAAGGGTCTGGCCTATCGTGAGATGACCACTACTGCTAACAGGCAAAAACTCAGTTAAGCCCTGAACCACGCCTAAAATAAGAGCTTCTAACCAATTCATTTCTTCTTTCCTTTAAAAAGAATAGCAAAAATCATGAGCACGAATCCCAATAATGCCGTCATCGGACCAACCGTGATACGACGAAAAGAAAAGATATCGGGATTATATTCTGTTGCACCACTTGGTTCGCCTCCCATCAGGCAAAAACCTAAAACAATAATTGCAAATGATACCACAATCAGTATCAAATTCAGCTTTGGCAAATTATACTTCATAATAACTGATATTTATGAGGATTATTCAGAACACTCCTTATACGTAATACAGGTCGTCGGAGTGAAGACGAATATATTTATTGACGGCAAACAAGGCTGCAAAGAACGTAAGCAATAAGCCCATAATAAGAATGGCTGCTGCCACTAATGCTATATTTTCCCAAGATAGAGGGAAGAGCCAGAATCCAAACGATCTGAACACATAATATACAGCTCCCGCCACCATCAGCATAGCCAACAGGCCTGCTACGAGCCCCATTTGCATACTTTTTCTTACGATTGGCCCTTTTATCATCCATGGAGTAGCTCCCACCAATTTCATCGTATTGATGATGAAGCGACGGGAATATACCGTCAAGCGGATAGTGTTCACAATCAGTACCACAGAAATAAGCAACAGGATCATAGCTACGCCCAGCATGGCAATGGATATCTTCCCTACGTTCTGGCTAAAGAAACTGATTACCACGCGTGGATACGTTATATCGTCCACAAACTCATAATTGCTCAGCAACGCCTCTACGGCAGCCACACTATCCTGCTGCACATAATCGGCGCTCAGTTTCACTTCAAATGCCGCACGAATAGGATTATATCCCAAAAATTGCGTAGGATCTTCACCCAACTCTGCTATATGATCGGCTAAAGCTTCTTCCTTTGAGATATACGCATATTCTTTGCAGAAAGGAGCTGCTCCCAAAAGTCGGGTCACGCGCAAAGAATCGGCAGAAGACGTTTCATCAGAAAGAATCATCGTCAACGTGGTTGACTCTTTCATCTGGTTGAGCAACTGAGATGCTGAAAGCCCCATCACACACTCTAATCCTACGAGCAAAAGAACCAAGGCCACAGAGATCGTAGCCGTCAGATAGGTGTTAAAAAAACGATGTTTTCTCTTTGCCATAAATGCTCAAAAAATATATCCTAATTAACATATCAAGAGACGCGAAGAATATTTCCGCGTCCCTCGATTTAGTTTGGACTAATTCCTATAACCTTCTATGATATTAATACTCCCAGAGGTCAAGTTCGAAATTCATCAATTCGTCTTGAACGCGTTGTTGCTCACGCTTCAGTTCTTTTTCAATACGAGCTTTTTCTTCTGCACTCATTCCCGACTCTTCGCCTTCTTCATCCTCACTAGCACCAGAAGCAATAGCATACTGCTTGGCTGCTCTTTGTGCAAAGTCGGCAAACATACGGCTGTACATATTGCTATCGCCAATCAAATAAGACGTATAAAGCTTCTGCGCAAAGAACTGTTCAAAGGTGACACGACGTGTATCGTTGGCCTGAGGAATGACGTACTGACGTGCCATATAAGGGCGGATATCGTCGTATGCTACCCAGAACAAGATTGACTCCCACATTGCAGCAGACAATTCTTCACTTTCAATCCCGCCTGCGTACAATGGCGCAATTCCAATAATCTTGGTAAACAAACGGCTATAGTGCTTATCGAAGAATACAACCTCCTGAATGAGGAACTTAAGCTGATTGCGTACATATGCATCGAAACCACCTGGCTGGAATGCCAAACGCTGCTCGATAGTATCGTGGGTAATGAGATATTTCTCCTCATCCATACGTTCATCATAGTCCAAGCCGTCTGGCAATGGAATATCCACAAGATATGGAATCTCCTCCATCGTTTTTGGCTCTGCCTTCATAAATTCAGGTTTGATATCGCCTTGGTCGGTCGACTTTCCATACACAGGCATACCATCAACTATAGCGTCCAACATCACTTTAAAGAGGTTGCGATACTGCGGATCCATAGAGTTCGTTGGGAAATAGAGCTGATAGTTCTGCTTGTAACGCATGTCAATTACGCGATACACAACTCTTGACCACACTATATCCTCCGTGCGGTGAAATACTGACGCAAGCGTGTCTGATGCATCCTTCAATTCATACGTCTCTAAACGCACAGCACCCTTCGAATTGAAAAACGAATTAATCTGGTGTTGAGCATTTGCAGCAATAACACTTACAAACAAGAATATAACAATACTCAGTTTTTTCATAAACTTTCAGTTTAAATATACGACCTCTATTGCATGAAGAGGATTAGAGCAAATCAAAACTCAAGTTACGCAAACTCTTCTCTTTGCCATCTGGGCCTACTGCCTTAATATCTCTAATGGTGACGGTTGCGCCACTCTTCATGTTCTTAATCAAAGCTACTGCCTTTGGTTCAATCTTACCTGACTTACAAGGGATGGTTTGACCACCAGCCCTAATACTAAAGCTCTTGATGGTAAACTTAGCCTGCACCAAACCTTCTGGACCGTAGCTGGCTATAACTTTTGCGCCCGCATCAAGAAGCACACTCTTACTGATAGGTTGCTCACCATCGTACTGCTTATCACCACGCTCCAAATATGCGTCTGGACGAGGCAATGTTCTTACACGATATGAAGACTTACCCATTGATACAGAGCGACCATCCACTTCTGCAAAGACCTCAATTACGGCTTCCTTTACATCACCCGGCTTAATAATCCATATGCCGTTGCTCTTGGTAACATTCGCACCTGTGCAGGTAACCTTGATCTTATCGCTACTCGTACCTGGAACAGAGATAGAGAACGGGTTATCATAACCGCTATACATGATGTTCAAATCGGTATTTGAGATGGTAGCCGAAGGAGCACCTACGGTGTACTGGCCCGTAAAGTTGTAGTGGGTTGTATCCTCGCCTACGAGCATATATCCGCTATACGTCTTAGGACCAACGCCTGATGCCGGGATATCATATACGCCACCAAAAATCTCCTGACCATTGATAAACACGCGAGGTACCTGATTGGTATCCATCATGGCTGAAGCGATACGAGCACGATAGTGCTGACCTTGCATGATGTATTCGCCGTTGGTAGGAATAACCACTGGAGTAACAGAGTTAACCACGAAGTCGGAAGATCCTGCTGCAGAGAACATAAAGTTGATAAGGTCGTTCTCAGCTACGCGAATATCGTTCTGATACTTGGTAAGAAGAGCCAAAACGGCACCTGCTGGCATTTCTTCGAAAGTAGAGCGCTGCCAAGAAATTTTCTGGCCCTCACCCTCAGTACTTTTTACTTCATCCGTAGAGAAGAGAGATGACATCATCTCCACCTTCAGTTCCCAGTCGTGCTTAAACTTCGGGTCGATATCAATCTTATGAAGCAAGCAGGGCGACTCAACAACCGTTACATACTCACGGAAGTGATCCATACGCTCCTTAAACTCATCAGCATTAAAGCGGCCGGTGTTAGGATCAATCCTATTCAAAGCATACTCGTGAGGCTTGTTGGTTTCACCATTGCCTTTAAAGCCACCATTCTCCTCGCACTCTGCCATTGAAGTATAGTGCTTACCATCAATCATGTTGATGATATCCAACTTGAACTGCTCAATGTAATTGTAGAACTCATCACTTGCCTGATTTACAGCCTGAGCAATAGCCCACCAATCACCATATTTCTTCTCGCCACCTTCTTTCTCGTAGGCAGTTTGGAAGTTTGTCATTACATCGACGGTACGAACCTTGGTCGAAGCCATCGAGCTTTCCATGGAGTGACGCAACTTGGAGAAACCGTTCAAAATGTCGGCCGATACGTTGAGGGCCAACATGGCGGTAAGCACCAAGTACATCATACCAATCATTTTTTGTCTCGGGGTTTCCGGACAGTTTTTAGCACCACCCATTTCTAATTAAGTTAAATTTAACGTTAAAAATTAAGATTTATTTAGAAAATGGGATTATGCCAAAGCGGTAAGCATGTTGCCGTATACCTTATTCAAATCAGCAACCTGCTTAGCAAGCTTATCCTGAGCAGCAGCAAATGCCTCGCCTGCCTTAGCAGCAGCTGCATTGTTGTCTGCCAATTTCTTAGCCTCTTCTGCTGCAGCCTGTGCAGACTTCAGATTGAGTTCATAAGCAGCATTCAAAGCAGCAAGATTCTTGGCAGCAGCAGCCTGTGATTGAGCAGCAGCTTCCGTATCATTCTTGATGGCCTCAGCAGCTTTAGCAGCAGCTACGTAGTTTGCGCCAAGGCTATCTGCAGCTTGTGCAACACCCGTCTGAGCGCCAGCGAACTTGTCAGTTGCCTCTGCTGCAGCAGCCAATTTCTCTGAAAGCTTGTTACTACCCTCTGCCAATTTGCCAAGGTCTGCCAATGAGTTAGCAGCAGCAGATACATTGGCGATGCTCTCTTTCAATGCCTTCACATCACCTTCTGCCAAAGCAGGAGCTGATGCAGAAGATGCGCCACCTGCAACAGGCTTTGCATCGTGACCGATCAATTGTGGGAATACGTTTTCCCAATTATATACAGGATGTGGTTTCTCGAAAAGACCCATAACGAAGAGGAGAGCCTCAGTACACATACCTACGGTAAGCAGAGTAGAAGCACCTTGCCAGTGCTGAATCTTGAACAATGCACCTACAATAACGACTGCAGCACCAACACTATAAACTGCACCTACCAAATAAGCGTGACCTGCATACCATGCAACCATTTTGTCAAACACAGACATGTTCTCGTTGCCATTTACTTGATTAGCCATAATTTAGACTTTTTTCTTTTTTGTTTATTAATTTAATTATTTATTTCGAATGAATTTTCGAGACTAATACCACTTTTCTCGAAATAACTTACTTACCTATTAATCGCCGATATATGAGCGAACGCAACGGAAGCCGAGGTATGAACGATCCTCATACTGATACTCGTACGTACGAGCGCCACATTGCATATAGGCAGAAATATCCTTCCATGAACCACCCTTCACAATCTTACGCTTTAATGCGTCTGGATCGGTCTTGCGAGCCATATATTGGAATTCTGGGTTCAAATCATGCACGTACACGTTATTAGTAGAGGTGTATGATGAAGATGTCCATTCTGATACGTTACCTGCCATATCAAACAAACCGAAGTCGTTTGGACGGAACTGAGCTACGCGCATGGTTGAAGTACCCGTATCATCGTTGTATGCGCCACGATATGGTTTGAAGTTTGCCAAGAAGCAGCCCTGCGCATCACGAGCATAATTGCCACCCCATGGGTAAGCAGCCATCTTGCGGCCACCGCGTGCTGCATACTCCCATTCTGCCTCTGTTGGCAGACGGTATGGCTGCGCATGCTGTGAAGTAGCACCTTCTAAATAGTCGGTACGCCACTGGCAGAATGCATGAGCCTGCTCCCAAGTGATACCTACCACTGGATACTCTGCAAAACCACGGTGGTTGAAATACTTCAACAACATTGGGTCGTTATATGAATACTGGAAGTCGCGAACCCATACCATCGTATCCGGATAGATGCAAATGATCTTCTGGGTAAGCAAATCCTTTGGTTCACGCAATGGACGTGCCTCGATAGTGGTGTCGTGGAGGATCCACTCATCACCCGTCTTCTCAATCCAAGCTGAGTCGACACGAACAGTCGCATTATTTGGGTAGCGACCGAGCGCTACGTCAAACTTATTACGCTGGAGCACGGCCTGATCATAGTTCTTCCAGCTATAGTTGTAGAACAACTTATTGGTGTTCAGCGTACCATCTGAATAGAACAACTCCGTGATTGCTTCGAGCAATTCGGTATCGCCGCCATTGTTGCGAGCTGCATACTCACGACGATAGCGCTCCCACAAGTTGGAGACACGCTTCCAGTTCAGGCGGCCCGTCTCTACCTCAAAATCGTCGTAGTCGACGTTCAAAGCATACTCCTCTTCTAGGCCGTTTTCTACTGCCAAGCGAAGAGCGATGGAGTCGCGTACCCAATTCACGAACTGCTTGTACTCATCATTCGTAATCTCGGTTTCGTCCATCCAAAAGGCTTCTACCGTTACCATAAGTTCATTATCTGCCTGCTCAAAAACGGCGCTCTGGGTATTAGCACCCATCAAGAAGCTACCTTTCTTTACAAACACCATTCCGTAAGGATTGGCTTCCTTAAAGTTTCCGTTTTGGCCTGCGCCAACGAGTTCACCAGCCGGTTTATTGCAGCTTACTGCCAATACCGACAATGCAACAATCGTCAAAAGCGTTTTTAGTTTCATATGATAATGTTTTTTCAATGAATATTCTATGTTAACTTATTTCGTCCTCTTTAGAGGTACCGTATACTCTTATATTTATTGGTTCTCTTGGGGCGCAGGATATCAAATCCGTAGCTCAAATAAACCTCGTGTGAGCCGTAGCTTTCCAGCAGCAACTTGGATGTTGGCAACTCGTAAGCGTATCCCAATCGCAACCCATTTACAATCTCCACACCCAGCAGAATACCGGCACCTGATGCAATTCGGTAATTCAAGCCGAAGCTGTACTTCTCTTTATAGTCGCACATCAGGCTCACATTGGCGTCCCACGACCGGAAGTCTGATTGAACGATTGCGGAAGGCGTCAAGGCAAAATCTTTGTTTCGCAACTTAAACGTGTATCCGCCACTCACGAACATCGTTCCTCTCACGATCAGTTGCGAGCCCTCGGCTGCCGTCTGCGTCATCAGCTCCACTTTAGGTTGAGTTACGTGCGAATAACTTGCGCCTACCCACCAACGCGAAGTGCTGTAGTATAAACCCACTCCCATATCGAACTGCATACCGGATGCCTCGCCTACGGGGATCACTTCGTCGCTTGGCTTATGATACTCCGATTCGCCCAATTCATCCAAATTCACACTATCGCCACTAAACTTCACATTCACGATGCCGAGTTCTGCGCCTATACCCAGCGTTCCGTTCCCAATCTTTTGGCGGTACGCGTATTGCGCGTGAAACGCTTGATTCGACCACAAGCCATACATATCATTTAAGAAACGTACGCCGGTAGCATGTTTCGTTTTGCCTATCACGAATGGCGAAGAGAAAGTGAAATACGTCGACATTGGCGCACCCTGTATACCCGTAAATTGCATACGATGCAAACCACTCACTTTCATCAAATCGCCATCACCTGCCGCTGCAGGATTATAGGCTGTTGGCATATACATATAATGTCCCACATGTGGATCAAACTGCGCCTTTGCCACCAACGACAACATGCACATCACCACCAGAACACATGTTTTTCTTATATTAATACTCCTCCTCGTCGAAGAAAAAGTCCTCTTTCTGAGGATAATCGGGCCATATGTCCTCAATTGTCTCATATTCTTCGTCTTCGTCTTCGAGTTCTTGAAGGTTCTCTATCACCTCCATAGGAGCACCAATGCGATTCGCATAGTCCAATAGCTCGTCTTTGGTTGCTGGCCAAGGAGCGTCCTCTAATTTTGATGCCAATTCCAGTGTCCAATACATAAGTCTATTACAATTTTAAGCCGGCAAAAAAAGCTAAACTTTTCATGCCTAACTAATGCTACTTTTCCAAAATATCGTGCAAAAGTAGTAAAAACTTTTCATTTACGCAAATATTTTCTCAATTTTTCCACAAAAAAAGCTCATTTTTGCCATCTTTTGCTATTTTTTTTGACAATATGAATAAATAATCACTCAATCTATTGACAAACTGAAGGGCATACGCATCATAGTCATTTTGTGTTTCTGACATCGGCAAAAGTTCCACCATGCGACGTTCCAAACGTCGGCATACCGTTCTGCAGATATGGCACCTTGAGATAGCCTCACTTCCTCCCGGAAGAATGAACGACCTGAGCACAGGAAGCTCTGCCTCCATCTCATCTATCGCTTTTTCCATAAACTCCACATCCGCTTTCGAGATGGAAGTGGCTGCACTTGGCGCACATTTTTCCTGATCCAGAGCCAGATACGCTCCCAGATTGAAAAGTTTATTCTGCACATAAGCCAACTGCTCGTCTGCTTCCGAGGAAATGTCTGCTGCACGAAGCCAACCAATGAAACTATTCAGTTCGTCGCTCGTTCCATAGGTTTCCAAACGCAAATCCGCTTTCGATACACGCGTGCCTCCAATCAGACAAGTAGTACCCCTATCGCCGGTTTTAGTATATACTTTCATAATCTTATTCTATAAGTTCGTTTTTCAAGGTTTTTATCAAAGAATATCAACCCCATGCTATATAAATCCATGGTGGCAGTCACGCCATCCATCTTGCATATCTCCTGCCATGCCGACAGCATTCCCGGAGTAGAATGGATATCATCCACGGCAAAAATGCTCTTTTCTTTTCTATGTTGCATCAGTTCGCTCACGTAGCGAAGAGTGGCTTCCTTCGTATGATTGGCATCCACGAATGCAAAATCCACCTTTCGCATGTGCGCGTTATTATATAAGGTGTCGTCTATCGAACCTGTCACACACCTGATATTGCTCAATTTCAGTTTTTCCCAGTTCTTTTGGGCTATCTTGGCAAGATTGGCTGCACCTTCAAACGAGGTCACCCGAACATCCTTGCCCACCGAAGCCAGATAGGCCGTAGTTATGCCAAGCGACGTTCCAAGCTCCACGATTTCCTTCGCTTCTGCCATCACGGCCAAGCGCATCAGCAGCTGGGCTTGCCTTGCTTCTTTTAATGAACTTTTCGCCACATCAGCCACAAGCCGCTCACCCGATTTCCCGGTTCCGTAATCTTCCACATACACTTTCTCTCGGCTCGACAACATACCCCATCTCACTTTTTCTATCTCCTTGAAGCAATAATAAGGTGTATTATCCGGAATTACGAATCGTGCTATCTGAAACAAATATGGAGAATGCACACTATATCCCATCGTGTGTCGCGATGTAAAATAGTGACGCAGATAATCCGTCATCCGCCATATGTTCAGCTTAAAATCCACTTATTTTCTTTTTTTTCCTTCACGAGAGTTCCGTGAGAGTTGAGTGAGAGTTCCGCGAGAGTTCCGCGAGAGTTGAGCGAGAGTTCCGCGAGAGTTCCGCGAGGGACGTTCAAGCCTCACAACAGCCACTCAACGTCTACTCAACGTCTACCCAACGCCCACCAAACTTCCGCCAGGTAGCCACCAGGCAGCCACCGTGTGAGCTTTTGCGACTGCAAAATTACTATTTTTTTCGCATTAATTCAAGAAAAACATACTTTTTTTTGCAAAATTAACTTTACAATCTCTTTTTTTTTAGGAAAACGTGCGGCTATTTCAAATATTTTTAGTAATTTTGCAGTCGGTTTAGACTGAAAACTTTTTATCAACCAATTTATAATTTAAAAATTATGACAAAAGTAGCTATTAACGGTTTCGGCCGTATTGGTCGTCTGGCTTTCCGTCAGATGTTTGAGACTGAAGGTTATGAAGTTGTTGCAATCAACGACTTGACCAGCCCAAAGATGCTCGCTCACCTTCTTAAGTATGACACCGCACAGGGTGGTTTCGCTGGCAAGTTCGGCGAAGGCAAGCACACTGTTGAAGCTGGTGAAGACTACATCGTAGTTGACGGCAAGAAGATCACTATCTATGCTAAGGCTAACGCTGCTGAACTCCCTTGGGGTGAGCTCGACGTTGACGTAGTTTTGGAGTGCACCGGTTTCTATACCTCTAAAGAAAAGGCTTCTGCTCACTTGGCAGCTGGCGCTAAGAAGGTTGTTATCTCTGCTCCTGCCGGCAACGATCTTCCTACCATCGTTTACAACGTTAACCACAAGACCTTGAAGCACGAGGACACCGTTATTTCTGCAGCTTCTTGCACCACTAACTGTCTCGCTCCTATGGCAGCTGCTTTGAACGCTTATGCGCCTATCGCTTCTGGTATTATGTCTACCATCCACGCTTACACTGGCGACCAGATGATTCTCGACGGTCCTCAGCGTAAGGGCGACCTCCGTCGTTCACGTGCTGGTGCACAGAACATCGTTCCTAACTCAACGGGTGCTGCTAAGGCTATCGGTCTTGTTATCCCCGAGCTGAACGGTAAGCTCATCGGCTCCGCTCAGCGTGTTCCCACTCCCACCGGCTCGACCACTATCCTCGTTGCTGTCGTTAAGGGTAAGGACATCACCAAGGAGGGCATCAATGCTGCCATGAAGGCTGCTTCTACCGAGAGCTTCGGTTACACCGAGGACGAGATCGTTTCTAGCGACGTTATCGGCATGAAGTTCGGTAGCCTCTTCGACGCAACCCAGACCATGGTTGCTAAGATCGACGAGGATACCTATCAGGTACAGGTTGTTAGCTGGTACGACAACGAGAACAGCTACACCAGCCAGATGGTTCGCACCATCAAGTACTTCTCTGAGATCTAATCTCGACCCGCTTAATAACATAAGCAACATACCGACCCCCGCTGCCCAGCAGCCGGGGGTCTTTTTTATACCCCTGCCCCACCCTTCACGCCTATCCACCCACACATACATTATAATATTTACCCCACGCAC